>NZ_JAIUGZ010000015.1:0-171874 GCF_020164875.1 Mesorhizobium sp. CO1-1-8
TCAGTACGAATCGTTCCATCCAAAGCTTGAATCACAATCCAAGTTCAGGCGGAATCCTGAATCTCAACAAGCCTTAGGCTGCTGCGCTTGTTTGGAATGATGGCTGCATCCCGGTCGACGAAGACGGACGATGCTTCCGCCCGCGTGGCATGGACTGCAATGTAGCGAAGTCCGTGTTAAGCGAACCCCATATCAGGTGATCTCGATGTCGGTGGGGTCGGCGGATTTGTCGAATTAGCGGAAAGGCAATTCGAGGCATATCCTGCCGGCTCGAGCTTGCTGGGCAATCAACAGTTTTCCAACCGCTTTGCCACTGCCAGAATCTCGCTTCCCGGCTATAAGAGGCCATGGTTCTTTTCGAACTGACACTCGTTCTGCTGTTGATCGCCGTTGCGCTTACGGCGCTGTCGCGGCGCGTGCAGGTTCCCTATCCCTCTTTGCTGGCGCTGGCTGGGGTGGGCATAGCCTTCGTGCCTGGCGTGCCGACCATCGAGATCGACCCGGAACTGGCGCTTGCCCTGTTCATTGCGCCGGTGCTGCTCGATGCCGCCTATGACACGTCGCTGCGCGATCTCAACCGCTACAGGGTCCCGCTTGTGCTGCTGGCGCTTGGTGCCGTCCTTTTCACGACAGCGACGGTCGCGCTGGCCGGCTGGGCGATGGCAGGTCTGCCGATCGCCGCAGCCATAGCGCTTGGCGCCATCGTGGCGCCGCCCGATGCGGTTGCGGCATCGGCCGTGCTTGGCCAATTCAAGGTGCCGCATCGCATCACTGCCATTCTGCAAGGCGAGAGCCTGCTTAACGACGCCACCGCGTTGCTGATCTACCGGATGGCGATTTCGGCGGCAGCAGGTTCCATTCTGCTGAGCAGCGCCGTTCCGATCATCCTGCTGTCCACGCTCGGCAGTCTTGCGGCCGGCTACCTGCTTGGCCGGGTGTCTCTGATGACGCTGGGCCGGATCGAGGACCCGGCGAGCGGCACCGTGGTGCAATTTGCCGGCACATTCGGGGTCTGGATCCTGGCCGACAGGATCGGACTGTCGGCCATCATCACCATAGTCGTCTATGCCATGACGATCGCCCGCACCGCGCCGCGCCGCATGCCGGCCAGAAACCGCATCAGCTCGTATTCGGTCTGGGAAACGGCGGTCTTCGTGCTCAATGTTCTGGCTTTCGTGCTGATGGGCCTGCAGGCGCGGACGATCGTCGGCCGGCTTGCCGGGCAGGGGCAGACCGATGCGTTCGTCCTGGCCGGGACAGTGCTTGCCATCGTCATCGTCTCACGCCTCATCTGGGTGCTGGGGTGCGGCGCGATCATCAGGTGGTTTGGCCGTTTCGGCGGAGCTGATCGTCAGCGTGACGCTCCGTCGTTTCGTGGCGGCGTGCTGATCGGCTGGTGCGGGATGCGCGGTTTGGTGACGCTTGCGGCGGCATTCGCCCTGCCGGCGGAATTCCCGGCCCGCGACCCGATCGTGCTCGCTGCCTTCACGGTTGTGCTCGGCACGCTGGTGCTGCAAGGCATGAGCCTGAAGCCGCTGCTGCGCCTGCTGAACCTCGACCCTGACGAAACGGTCGACCGCGAGGTTGCGCAGGCGCGTGTTGTGGTCATGCAGGCCGCGCTCGACATATTGAGTGGCAAGACATCGGACGCGGCGGCCGCGGTGCGCGAGCAATATGCCGCTCAACGCAAGATCGCCAAAAATCCCGACGATGCCCAGGCGGCGACCGAATATGACCGCTTGCGTCTTTATGCGATCAAGAGCCAGCGCGACGCGCTGGAGGAATTGCGCCGCAACGGGACGATCGGGGACGAAGCCTATCATCGCCTTGAGGAAGAGATCGACTGGACCGAACTGGCGGCGTCGCCACCCGGCCGGTTCCAGCCGCTGAATACTTAAGGCATCGCACGCCGTTTTCCGGCGCACGGAAGATGCCGAAGTGCTTCGGGATCGGTGCATGATCCCGGTGAAGGCAAGGCTGGTCCAAGCCACATCCATTCTCCTGCACATTGCAACCGTGGCATCGAACCGCTACTGCCAACACGAAATTGAGCCGGATAAGCAATGAAGCTGGTCAGCTACAACATCCAGTACGGGTTCGGCGGCGACGGCCGCTACGATCTTTCGCGCGCGGCGCGGATCGTTGCCGGCGCCGATATCATTGCCCTGCAAGAGGTCGAGCGGCACTGGCAGCGCAGCAATCATGACGACCAGCCGGAGCTGCTTTCCCGCCTGCTGCCCGAACATCACTGGGTCTATGGCCCGGCCTTCGACATGGATGCCAGCGAGCAGCGCGACGGCCGTCTGGTCAATCGGCGCCGTCAGTTCGGCACCATGGTGCTGTCGAAACTGCCGATCGTCTGGTCGCGACTGCATGCGCTGCCGATGCGCCGCACGCAGCGGCCGCTCAACACCCGCAACGCCGCGCTTGAATGCATGATCCGCACGCCGGCAGGGCCGGTGCGGGTGTTGTCGCTGCATCTCGCCCACATCGCGGCCGAGGAGCGGCTGGAGCAGATCGACTATCTGCTGGCCGAGCATCGCCGGGCACCGTCCGATGGCGGGCCGTGGAGCGGCGTCGACGACGAGCCCACGCGCAACTGGACCAGCGGCGAGGCGGAGCCGGAAAACCCGCTGGCGGCGATCTGGATGGGTGATTTCAACATGGAACCGGGTAGCGCCGAATATCGCCGTATCGTCGGCAGCACGCCCTACCATCGGGGTGCCGCCTATCTTGACGGTTTCGTCGATGCCGCCGCCGTTGCCGGGGAGCCGGTTCCGGACTTCCACACCCATGTGAAGACCATCGACGGCAAGCTGGCAAAGCGCCGGCTCGACCATTGCTTCGTCGGCGGCATGTTCGCCGGGCGGGTGCGTTCGATCAGTGCCGACATCGGCGAGGTTGCGTCGGATCATTTTCCGCTGCGGGTCGACATCGACCTGGAAACGCCCGGCATCGCCACATGAGCCACACATGACGCTTTTCGTCTTCTTCGCAGTGCTTGCAGCCGCCGCCATGCACGCGATCTGGAATGCGCTGGTCAAGGTCCATCTCGACCGCTTCCTGTCGATCACGCTGATGACGCTCGGCATGGGCGGGGCAGCGCTGGTGGTGCTGCCTTTCGTCGAAGTGCCGAAGGCGGAAGTGTGGCCCTACATCATCGCTTCGGTCATTTTCCACATGGGCTACCGGACCTTCCTGATCGGCGCGTATAAGGCGGGCGATTTCGCCCAGACCTATCCGCTGGCGCGGGGCACCGCACCTCTGCTGTCGGCCTTTGGCGGCATGTTCGTCGTTGCCGAGATTCCCGGCCCGTTCGCCATGCTCGGCATCTTCCTGTTGTCGGCCGGCACGCTGGTGATGTCGTTTCGGGGCGGCGCACATCTGGAAAAGCTCAATCTGCGCGCGGTCGGCTTCGCGCTGGGGACTTCGATCTTCATTGCCAGCTACACGCTGTCCGACGGCAGCGGCGCGCGGCTGGCGGCAACCGCGCAGAGCTATGCAGCCTGGCTGTTCATCTGCGATGCTTTTGGCGCCTTGGTGCTGTGCCTCATCTTCCGCGGGCCGAAGGCGCTGCCGGTGCTGACACGCGACTGGAAGGCCGGGCTGTTCACGGGCGTGCTCAGCGGTGCGGCCTACTGGATCGTGATGTGGGCGATGACAAAGGCGCCGATCGCCTCGGTGGCCTCGCTGCGTGAAACCTCGATCCTGTTTGCCATGATGATCTCGGTCTTCGCGCTCGGCGAAAAAATGACCGGGTGGCGCGGTGCCGCCGCGCTCAGCATCGTTGCCGGTGTCGTTGCGCTCAGGCTCGGCTGACTTCGACCCTAATTGAGCACAGTCATCAACTGGCCACGTCGTTCCGGACTGAAGCGGATGACGACGATGATGCAGACGGCGACCACGCCGGCAAACAGCGCCAGCGCATAGCCATAGCTGCCCCCGGCGCTTTCAGCGATTCCGGCCTGATAGGGGCCGCCATAGGACGCGGCGAGATTACCCGCCTGATAGATAAAGCCGGGCAAGGTCGCCCGCACCGCGCCGGGCGAAAGCTCGTTGAGGTGCACGGGGATGACGCCCCAGGCGCCCTGGACCGCGACCTGCATGACGAAGGCGCCGATGGCGAGCATGAACGGGGTGGTCGAATAGGCCCATAGCGGGATGGACGGCAGGGCGATCAGGCAGGCCAGCGTGATGGCGTTGACGCGGCCGATCTTCTCGGACAACGCGCCGAACGCCAAACCGCCGACGATGGCGCCGATATTGGCGACGATGGTGATCCAGCTCACCGTGTGCGGATCGAAGCCGTGCTGCTTCTTCAGGAAGGTCGGATAAAGATCCTGCGTGCCATGGCTGAAGAAATTGAAGAACATCATCAGCACGACGGCATAGAGCGCGACGCCCCAGTGTTTCTGAAGGGTTTCCCACATGCCCGGTCTCGCGGTCTTCTGCGCTTCGACGAAGGCCGGCGATTCCGGCACATGCGAGCGGATGAACAGCACAATCAGCGCCGGCACAAAGCTGAGCAGGAACATTGCACGCCAGCCGATCGTGTAGTCGCCGATCGTTTGCTGATAGAGCAGGCCATAGACCACCGCCGCCAGCAGATAGCCGGCCGGATAGCCGCATTGCAGGATGCCGGAGACCATGCCGCGTGCGCTCGGCGGGATGGATTCCATGGCCAGCGAACTGCCAAGCCCCCATTCGCCGCCCATGGCGATGCCGAACAAAGCACGCAGGGCGAGGAAGATGCCGAGATTGGGAGAGAAGGCGGCCAGCGCGCCGATTACCGAATAGCTGACGATGTTGAGCATCAGGATCGGCTTGCGCCCGTATTTGTCGGCAAGCATGCCGAAGAAGAACGCGCCGATGAAGCGCGTTGCCAGCGTCAGGAACAACGCCTTGGAGACGGCCGGGACATCGGCGTGGAATTCGGTCGCGATATCGGTGAGCAGGAATGTCAGAAGGAAGAAATCGAAAGCATCGAGCGTCCAGCCCAGGAATGAGGCGAGGACGGTCTTCTTCTGCTGCGAATTAAGGGGCAAATCTTCCTCCTCCATCGTCGTCGATGGGGGAATTATCGGCCAGTTCAGGGAAGATCGGTGGTCACTTTTTCGCGTGGCTCATTTGATCGAAGGCCCGCTGGAATGGCGGAAGGTGCGACAGTACGTGTCATCGGTCGACGGGTTCTAGATTTCGAGATCAAACACCATCAGCCCGTCTGTACCGCCTTCGAGAGCTGCAACAAGCCGAGCGCCGGCGCGCTGGTGCGCCTCATGCGCCAGATAGGCGTCACGGGCGGCAGCATCGCGGAAATCGATGGTGAAGCCATGGGTGAAGCCGTGTGCGAACGGCTCCGGGCTGACATTGGCGCTGAATTTTACTGCGTCCATGCCGTCGATCACCTGTCGAAGCGCCTCGAGATCGGCATGGATCGCCGTGCGCTCGGTGGCGGCGACACCGGTGCGAAATTTGATGAAAACACAGTGCCTGATCATGTCGTACTCCTCAGTGGCTAAGCAGCCCGGTTTCCGGAAAACACGGCCGGCGGCAGCGGCTCGCGGCCGAGGACCAGGTCGGCGCCCTTTTCGCCGACCATGATGGTCGGCGCATTGGTGTTGGAGGAGGGCACGCGCGGCATCACCGAGGCATCGCAAACGCGCAGGCCCTCAATGCCGCGCAGCCTGAGATCCGGCGTCACGACAGCCATGTCGTCGTGGCCCATGCGGCAGGTGCCGACCGGGTGGTGGTCGGTTTTGGAACTGCGGCAGGCATAGTCGAACAGTTCGTCGTCGCTGGCCAGTGACGGGCCGGGCAGCACTTCGCGCAGAACATAGGGGGCAAGCGCCTTCTGCCGCATGATCTCGCGGGCTAGCCGCAGCCCCTTGATCGACATGGCGCGGTCATAGGGATCGGACCAGTAGTTCGGGTCGATCAGAGGATGATCGGCCGGGTCGGCGCTCTTCAGCCGCACCGTGCCGCGCGAGCGCGGTCGCAGGAAGGCCGAGTTCAGGGTTACACCGGGGTTTTTCAGCTTCTCGACGCCGGCCTCGATGCCGGAGCCGAGGCCGAGGTGGAATTGGATGTCGGGCGAAGCGGCTGTCGGGTCGGCGTACCAGAAGCCGCCGGTCTCAAACAGGCTGGAGGCCACCGGTCCCTTCTTCAGGAGCAGATATTGCAGGCCGGCCCATGCCGTGCGGTGCAGCTTGGCGTAGTTGTCATAGGTGTGGTCGCCGGTACATTCGGCGATGACGAACAGATCGAGATGGTCCTGCATGTTGGAGCCGACGCCGGGCAGGTCGTGCACCGGCGTGACGCCGACCGACTTCAGATGGTCTGCCGGGCCGATGCCCGACTGCATCAGGAGTTTTGGCGAGCCGATGGCGCCGGACGAGACGATCACCTCGCGCTCCGCGCGCAGAATTTTCTTCTCGCCGCCTGGTCTGTCGACCACCTCGACGCCGATGGCACGGCCCTTTTCGACGACGATGCGGGTCACCAGCACGTCGGTCCTGACCGTCAGGTTCTTGCGGGCGCGGATCGGCTTCAAATAGGCGACGGAAGCGGACGAGCGCCGGGCATTCTTCTGGGTCAGCTGGTAGTAGCCGACGCCTTCTTGGGCAGCGCCGTTGAAGTCCGGATTGAAGGGAATGCCCATCTCCTGGCCGGCGCGGAAATAGGCTTCGCAGATCGGCAGCGGCGCAATCGGGTTCGATACGCCGAGCGGTCCCTGGTCGCCGTGAAAATCGTTGGCGTAGCGCTGGTTGTTTTCGGCGCGCTTGAAATAGGGCAGCACGTCGCGATAACCCCAGCCGGTGAGACCCTCTTCCTTCTCCCAGGCATCATAGTCGCGGGCATTGCCGCGCGTGTAGATCTGGGCGTTGATGGACGAGCCGCCGCCGACCACCTTGGCCTGCGTGTACCAGAAGACGCGGTCCTTCATGTTTCTCTGCGGCACGGTCGACCAGCCCCAGGAGGCGATCCCCTTCGTCATCTTGGCGAAGCCCGCCGGCATGTGGATATAGGGATGCCAGTCCTTGCCGCCGGCTTCCAGCAGCAAGACTGAGTTGCTGGGATTCTCGCTCAACCGGTTGGCCAGAACGCAGCCGGCCGGACCGGCGCCCACGATGATGTAATCGGTCATTTTTTCATCCGTTCACAGCCGTGGCACCGAGAGCGCGCCGTCGACATTGATGATCGAGCCGGTCGAAAAGCCGAGCTTTCCGCCGGCGAGCGTCGCCACCACGGCGCCGATGTCCGATGCTTCGCCCCAGCGCTTTGCCGGCACCAGCCCACCGTCTATGAGGGCGTCGTATCTGGCGGTGACGCCTGAAGTCATATCGGTGCGGATGATGCCGGGCCGCACCTCGAACACGCCGATGTTTTCGGGCGCAAGCCGCAGCGCCAGGTTCTTCACCCACATCGAAAGTCCGGCTTTCGAGATGCAGTAGTCCGGCCGCTCCGGCGATGCCATTTCGGCGCTGACCGAGGTGATGGTGATGATCGACCTCTGGTGGTCGCCTGGTGCAGCCAGCATCGCATTGGACACGGCCTGGCTGAGGAAGACGGTGCCGCGCAGATTGATGCCCAGCGTGCGGTCGAAATTCTCCGGCTTGAGGTCCAGGAGGTCACCGCGCATCACGGCGCCGACGCCGGCATTGTTGACCAGGCAGTCGATGCGGCCGAAGGCGCGCATCGCGGCATCGACAAGTGCGGTGTGGCTGAAGAGATTGGCGATGTCGCACTGGACGTAGGCGAACTTCGCGCCACGCTTGGTGATATCGGTGGCAAGTCCGTCAGCGGCCGTTTCGGCAAGGTCGGCGACCAGAATATCGAAACCGGCATCGGCCAGTGCCTGGGCGCAGGCAAGGCCGATGCCGCGCGCGCCGCCGGTGACGATGGCGGAGGGTCGGGTCATGCGGCGAGGTCCGTCTTCCGGATGTGATCGGCGACACGCAGCGCCTGGGCTGCAATCGATAGCGCTGGGTTGACGGCGGCCGAGTTCGGCAGGAAACCGGCGTCGACGACGAACAGGTTCCGGTGGTCGAAGGACCGGCAGAACGGATCGAGCGGCGCGGTGGCCGGATCGTCACCCATCTTTATCGTGCCGCATTGGTGCGACGGCGTGCGCTTGTCGAAGGGGCGCGACAGCACGATGGGATAACCGCAGGCGCGGAAATTCTCGCGCATCACCTTGGTCAACCCGTCGAGCGACTGCATGTTGGAGCGCCGCCACTGCATGACGATGTCCTTGCCGTCGACCATGATGCGGCTTTCCGGGTCGGGCAGATCCTCGCACATCAGGTACCAGTCGACGGCATGGCCGGCCATGAAATCCAGCGCGAATCCCGGCGTGTACTTGACATTGGCCCGCAGCATGTTGCCGTCGATCTTTCCCAAAAGCTGCACATTGCCGAGCGGCTTGCCGCCCTTGCCGTCGGATAGGTAATAGTCGTTCAGCATCAAGGTCTTCTGGTAGACGGCATCGTTGCGGCGGCGCGGGTCGATCGCCAGCATGGCGCTGGAATTGTGGTTCATGAAATTACGGCCGACCTGGTCGGAGCGGTTGGCAAGGCCCTTGCCGTGCGATGTGGGCGAGCGCAGCAGGATGACGGCGGAATTGACCGCGCCGGCCGAGAGGATGACCAGCTTCGATGATACTTTCTTCAGCTCGCCATTCTGGCGGTAGTGAATGGCTGATATCGTCGTGCCGTCGGCCGAGGCTTCGAGATATTCGACATAGGCGCCGGTCTGGAGCTTGATGTTCTGGTCGGTCAGGGCAGCGGTAAGCGGCCCGGTTTGCGCGTCTACCTTGCCCTGGCCGGTGTTGGGAAAAGCATCCCAGCCGGTCTTGCCCTCTTTCAGCCAGGTGTCGATGTCGACGCCGAGCGGCAGCGAGGCCGGATGCAGGCCGAGGCTTTTCAGCTCGGCGCGGGCGCGGGCGATGGGGGCCTCGTCGGGCACCGGCTTGAAGGCATAGGGGATCGAATGGAACGGCTCGGTCGGATCCTCGCCCAGTGCACCGCGCACGCGAAACAGCTGTTCGGCTTTCGAATACCAAGGCTCGAATTCCTCATAGGAAAACGGCCATGCCGGCGAGACGCCGCCAAAGTGCTCCATGGCGGCGAAATCTTCCTTGCGGTAGCGGATCAGCACCGCGCCATAGAATTTCGAATTGCCGCCGACATAGTAATAGTTGCCGGGGTTGAAGGCGGCGCCGCCGGCCTCAAGCCACATCTCCTTCGGCCTATAATGGCCGTCGACGAAGATCGAGCGCGTGTCGCGCGCGTGCGGTGTCGCCGGCAACGGCTCGCCGCGCTCCAGCATCAGGATCGAGGCGCCGCTGCCGGCAAGGCCGGAGGCGATCGTGGCGCCGCCAATGCCGGAGCCGATGATGACGATGTCCGGATTTGTCATGGCGGTCAGCGAATGCGGGTCTCGGTCGCCGGATCGAAGAACACCGCCTTGGTCAGGTTGAAGGCGAGCGGCGTGTTGGTGCCCGGCTGGATATTGGCGTCGGCGCGCAGCCGCGCCACCACGCCCTTGCCGCCAAGATTGGTGACGGCGAAGGTGTCGGAGCCGGCCGGTTCGACGACCTCGATGTGACAGTCGGCGGTAGCGATGTGCGAGGCGTTGCGCTCGGCACCTTCCGGATCGGTCAGGGCTTCGGGGCGGACACCGAAGATGATCGGCTTGTCCTGGAATGCCGACAGGCCGGCCGGTGCATTGGCCATCGGCAGCGAGATCGGCTCTCGTGCTTCGCGCTGCAGCACCACGGACAGCGCGTTGCCTGACGTGCCGATCGTCGCCGGGATCAGGTTCATCGCCGGCGAGCCCATGAAGTCGGCGACGAAGAGATTGCTCGGGTTGTTATAAATTTCGGCCGGGGTGCCGAACTGCTGCACCTCGCCATCCCGCATGACCGCGATCTTGGTCGCCAGCGTCATCGCCTCGATCTGGTCGTGGGTGACGTAGACGATGGTGGTGCCGGTGGTGGCATGCAGGCGCTTGATCTCGATGCGCATGTCGACGCGCAGCTTGGCGTCGAGGTTGGACAGCGGCTCGTCGAAAAGAAACAGTTTGGGGTCGCGCACCAGCGCACGGCCCATGGCGACGCGCTGGCGCTGGCCGCCCGAAAGCTGGCTCGGCTTGCGCTGCAGCAAGTGACCGATCTGCAGCACCTTGGCCACCTTGTCGATGGCCTTCTGGCGCTCCGACGCCGGTACGCCGCGCATCTCCATGCCGAAGGAGATGTTTCCGGCCACCGTCATGTTCGGGTAGAGCGCATAGCTCTGGAACACCATGGCGATGTCGCGCTTGGAGGGGTGCAGATCGTTGATGGTGCGGCCGTCGACACGGATTTCGCCCGAGGTGATCGTCTCCAGGCCGGCGATGGTGTTGAGCAAGGTCGACTTGCCGCAGCCGGAAGGGCCGACCAGCACCAGGAAGCCGCCCTTCTCGAGTTCGACATCGATCCCTTTCAGGATCTCGACTTGGCCGAAGCGCTTTCTCAGACCATCAATTTCCAGAAAAGCCATCAGATCATCCTTTGACGGCGCCAGCCATGAGACCGCGCACGAAATAGCGGCCGGCGAGCACATAGACGAGAAGGGTGGGCAGTGCCGCGATCATCGCGGCGGCCATGTTGACGTTGTATTCGACGACGCCGGTCGAGGTGTTGACGACGTTGTTGAGCGCCACCGTCATCGGCATCGAGTCGCCGGTGCCGGCGTAAGCCGAGGCGAACAGGAAGTCGTTCCAGATGTTGGTGAACTGGTAGATCACGGTGACGACGAAGATCGGCATCGAATTCGGCAGCATGATGCGGCGGAAGATCTGGAAGAAGGAGGCGCCGTCGACCTGCGCCGCCTTGACCAGTTCGGTCGGGAACGCCTCGTAATAATTGCGGAAGAACAGCGTGGTGAAGCCGATGCCGTAGACGACGTGGACGAAGACGAGGTTGACCGTCGGGTTGCCGAGGCCAAAGCTGGTTCCCGTCGCATTCTGCAGCGTGACGCCGAAGCGGCCGAGGCTGCCGAGGATGGTTGCCATCGGCAGCAGCACCGATTGGAACGGGATGAAGCAGGCGAACAGCATCAGCCCGAACACCAGCGTCGCGCCGCGGAAGCGCCATTTGGTCAGCACATAGCCGTTCAGCGCCCCGAGCATCGTCGAGATCAGCACGGCGGGAACCACCATCTTGATGGAGTTCCAGAAATAGCCCTTGATGCCGGCGCAGGTGAGGCCGACGCAGGTCTCTCCCCAGGCCTTCAGCCACGGATTGAAGGTTGGCGCCTTGGGCAATGCCAGCATGTTGCCGTTCTGGATCTCGTCCATGGTCTTGAACGAGGTCACCAGCATGACGAACAGCGGCATCAAATAGAACAGCGCAAACAGCGCCAGCAGCCCGTAGATGACGATGCGGTTCATGAGCTTGACGTTGACACCGCCGGAGGCTTGGCGGACGGGAGTGGCGACAGCGCTCATCGCGGCTTCTCCCGCAGTTCCGAATAGAGATAGGGCACGATGATGGCGACGATGGTCATCAGCATGATCACCGCGCTTGCCGAGCCGACGGCCATCTCGTTGCGCTTGAACGTGTACTCATACATGAAGTTGGAGGGCAGCCATGCCGAGCCGCCTGGGCCGCCGCTGGTCAGGGCCACGACCAGATCGTATGACTTGATGGCGAGGTGCGCGAGCACGATGAAGGCTGACAGGAAGATCGGCCGCAGCAGCGGAATGACGATGCGGCGGTAGAGCTGGAAGGTGGTGGCGCCGTCGATCTGCGCCGCCTTCATGATCTCGCCGTCAATGCCGCGCAGGCCGGCCAGGAACATCGCCATGATGAAGCCGGAGGCCTGCCAGACGCCGGCAATGACCACCGTGTAGATGACGAAATCCTTGTTCTTGATCCAGTCGAAATGGAAGCTCGTCCAGCCCCATTGATGCAAGGTCTGCTCGAGGCCGAGGCCGGGATCGAGGAACCACTTCCAAGCGACGCCGGTGACGATGAAGGACAGCGCCATCGGGTAGAGATAGATCGGCCGCAACACGCCTTCGCCGCGGATTTTCTGGTCGAGCAGGATGGCCAGGAACAGGCCGAGCGCCAGGCAGATTGCGATGTAAAGGAAACCGAAAATACCCATGTTGGTGATCGACGTGTACCAGCTCGACGGCGGGTCGGTGTCGAAGGTCCAGCCCCACAGCCGCTGATAGGCGCGCGAGCCGGTCAGGACATAGGATGGAAAGGTCTTGGAATTGGTGAAGGACAGATAGATCGTCCACAGGATGAAGCCGTAGACGAAGACGATGGTTATGGCGAAGCTGGGCGCCAGCACGATCTTTGGCAATGCGTCCTGCAGGCGCGAGCGCACCGAGGCGCGTGGCCGCGCATGCTCCGGCGTCAGCTTGATCTGGCTTGTCGCTACCGTGCTCATGGGGCTCCTCCCGTCGACTCGCGGCCAACCAGCTTCGCCGATCTAGTTCGCGGATCTGGGCCTTCCCCGCCGGAGCGGGGAAGGCGTTTTTGGCGTGTGGCGCTTACTTGGCGTCGTCGATCGCCTTGACCAGCTCGGTCACCGCCTCGTCCGAGGTCTTAATCTGACCATGGACGAATTTCGAGACGACATCCTTGTAGGCATTGGCGACCGCCGGAGGTGCGCCATAGCCTTGGGCCAGCGAGCCGAACAGCGTGCCGCCTTCGTTGGCTGCCTTCAGGTCGGCGATGCCCTTCTTGCCGCAAGCGTCGAAGTCGGTGTCCGGGACGTCGGTACGGGCCGGGACCGAACCCTTGACGACGTTGAAGGCCGACTGGAAGCTCTTCGACAGGGTGGCGGTGGCCAGCGCGACCTGGGCTGCCTTGCGGTCGTCCGGAACGTTGAACATGCCGAACATGTCGGAGTTGTAGATCACCGAGCCGTCGGTGCCTGGGAAGCGATAGCACAGGAAGTCGGTGCCCGGCGTTTTCTTGGCGGCGTTGAACTCGCCCTTGGCCCAGTCGCCCATAACCTGCACCAGGGCGTCGCCCTTGATGACCATGGCGGTGGCAAGGTTCCAGTCGCGGCCGGAGAAGTTGGGGTCGACATAGGTGACGAGCTTGGCCAAATTGTCGAACGACTTCTTCATCGTGTCCGACTTCAGGGATTCGTCATCGAGGTCGTTGAAGGCCTTCTTGTAGAACTCGGGTCCGCCGGTCGACAGCACGACGGAGTCGAACATGGTGGCTTCCTGCCAGTTCTGGCCGCCGAGAGCGAGCGGGATCACGCCTGCCGCCTTGGCCTTGTCGAGCAGTGCAACGAAGTCGTCGAAGGTCTTCGGCTCGGTGCCGCCGATCTTGTCCAGGACGGCCTTGTTGATCCACAGCCAGTTGACCGAGTGAACGTTGACCGGCGCCGCGACCCACTTGCCGTCATAGACCGAAAACTTCTGCAGGGCTGCCGGAACGGACTTGTCCCAGCCTTCCTTCTTCGCCGTTTCGGTCAGGTCGCCCATGACGCCGGCGGCCGCATAGTCGAGCACGGTGTAGCCGAGCATCTGCGAGGCCGTCGGATAATTGCCGGCCGCGACCATCGCTTTCAGCGCGGTCATGGCAGCGTCGCCGCCGCCGCCGGCCACCGGCACGTCCTTCCAGGCGTAGCCTTCCTTGGCCAGATCACCCTTGAGGACGTTGAGAGCAGCCGCTTCGCCGCCCGAGGTCCACCAATGCAGCATCTGGACTTCCTTGACGTCCTCGGCGTGGGCCGCGAAAGCCAGGCCCGACGCGAGAGCCGTTCCGATAAGCAGTTTGCGCAACATGTACTTCCTCCCTTGTTGCATTACACGACCGGCGGATGCCGCCGGGTTCTTCTCAACTCAGCCGACCCACCACCCGGTGCGCTGGCCGCGATGAAACTGGATTGTCTTTTCCTCGGTATAGTCCTCGACGGCGCGTTTGCCGAGTTCGCGTCCGAGACCGGACTGCTTGTAGCCTCCGAAAGGCAGCTCGGGATAACCTTCCATGAATGTGTTCACCCAAACGGTTCCCGAACGCACTCCACGCGCGACCGACATGCAAGTGTCGATGCTGGCGCTCCACACGCCGGCCGACAAACCATAGGGCGTGTTGTTGGCGATGTGCAACGCCTTTTCAATCGATTCAAAAGTCAGCACCGAGAGCACCGGGCCGAACACTTCCTCGCGCGCTATGGCCATCTCCTCGGTAACGCCGCGGATGATGGTGGGATCAAGGTATTGGCCGACATTGGAGGCCAATTGCTTGCCTCCGCTGTAAACCTGGCTGCCGTCGCCTTCAGCAGCAGAAACATAGCCGGCTACCTTCTTAAGATGGTCTGCCGAAATCATCGCGCCGACTTTGGTTTGGTCATCGAGCGGATCGCCGACCGTGACCCTGGCGGTAAGCGCCTTGACGGCGCTGAGAAAATCGTCGGCGATCGCCTCGTGCACGATCAGCCGGCTGCCGGCATTGCAGCACTCGCCGGCATTGAAGAAGCCGCCGAACACCGCCGCATCGGCGGCCGCTTCGAGGTCGGCGTCGGCGAAGACGATCTGGCCGTTCTTGCCACCGAGCTCCATCGAGACTTTCTTCAGCGACTGCGCGGCGGACGCCATCGTCATCTTGCCGACGCGGGTGGAGCCGGTGAACGAGACCATCTCGACCAGGGGATGGCTGACCATCGGCGCACCGACGTCGGCGCCAAGACCGGCGAGGATGTTGACGACGCCGGCGGGCAGGCCGGCCTGCATCAGGATGTCGCCAAGCACGAAGGTCGAGGCTGAGGTCATTTCGCTCGGCTTGACCACCGCCGTGCAGCCGGCGGCAAGCGCGAAGGGAAGCTTCTGGCTGACGATCAGGAACGGGAAATTCCATGGGGTGATGATCGAGACGACGCCGATCGGTTCGCGCAGGACCACACCCAACATGGCGTCGCCGAGATTGGCGTAGGATTCGCCATGCAGCGTGCGGGCCAGCGAGGCGGCGTAGCGCCAGATGTCGACGGCGCCGCCGATCTCGCCGCGCGCCTGGGCGATCGGTTTGCCCGATTCCAGTGCGTCGAGCCGGGCGATGTCTTCCAGCCGGCCCTCGATCAGATCAGCCGCCTTGAGCAGGATCGCGGCACGCTCAGCTGCCTTCATGCGCGGCCATGGACCGGTCTCGAACGCCTTGTGGGCAGCCTGCACAGCGGCTTCCACTTCGGCCTCGCCGGCCTGCGCATAGTGCGAGACGGTGAAACCGTGGCCGGGGCTATTTCGAGCAATCGTGCGGCCGTCGCGGGCATCGACATGCTCGCCGTCGATCAGCAGCTTGTACGCTTTCGGTGCCGCAGCCGCCTCGGCCGGCATGGCGATCTTGAGGGGTGCGTTCATATGTTTGCTCTAGGCTCTCGAAAAGGCTGGCTTCTGCTTGGCCTTGAAGGCATCGACCCCTGCCTTGAGATCGCCGGTCAGGGCGATGAAGCCGCTGGCCAGCGCTTCGGTGGCGGCGGCACTTTCCTCGCCTTCGGCGACCGCGATCATCAATTTGGCGGCTTCCGTCGCCAGCGGCCCGCGCTCGGCTATCTTTCCGGCCCAGGTCTTGGCTTCTTCATGTGCCTTGCCGGTCTCGACCACCCGGTCGACGATGCCCAGAGCGAGTGCCTCGGGGGCGAGAAAGATCTCGCCGCCGAGCGCCATCCGGCGCACCGTCTGCGCGCCGAAGCGGCGCACGGCGCGCTGCGTGCCGGACCAGCCGGGCACCACGCCGATCGAGGTTTCCGGGAAGCCTAATTTCACTTGTGTTTCCGCCACGCGGAAGTCGCAAGCCACAGCCAACTCCAGGCCGCCGCCCAGCGCATGGCCGGACAGGACGGCGATGGTCGGTTGTCTGAGCCGCGCCAAGCGATCGAAGACGCGGTGGCCATAGCGGACCCATTGCACCTGGAAATCGGCGGCACTCATCCGCGCCCACGCCTCGACATCGCCGCCGGCGCAGAAGCCCTTGCCTTCGCCGCGCAGCAGCACGGCGCGGACGCCCTCGGCCATCTCGGCTGCGTCGAGCGCCGTCTCCAGCGCCCGCAGCATCGGAATGTCCAGTGCGTTGAATTTCTCCGGCCGGCGCAGCGTGACGATGCCGATGGCGCCATCCTGCTCGAAGGTGACGAGAGGCTCAGCCATGCGCCCCTCCGAGCAAGGCGCCGCCATTCAGCGACAGGCCTATCGGCGGCTCCTGATAGAGGGCTGCCGGTGTCGTCTTGAGGTTCTTGGCAACGCCCAACGGGATTTCCGACTGCGCCAGCACATCGCGCTGCAGATCGATGCCAGGTGCGAGTTCTGTGATGACGAGGCCCTCCGGCGTCAGCCTCATCACGCAGCGCTCGGTCACATAGGTGATGTCCTGACCCTGTGCCACCGCGCGCTTGCCTGAAAACGAGATGTGCTCGACTTCGTTGACCACCTTCTTGACCTTGCCCTCCGCCTCGATGCGGATGCCGCCATCGGCCAGAGACAGCTTGGCCCCGGCATTGAAGAAGCCGGAGAAGACGATCTTCTTCGCCCGTGCGGTGATGTCGACAAAGCCGCCGGCGCCGGCGGTGACATGCGGCCGCGCCGAAAGCTTCGAAACGTTCACAGAGCCGTGTCGATCGATCTGCAGGAAGGACAGCAACGAGGCGTCGAAGCCGCCGGCCTGGAAGTAGATGAACTGGTGCGGCGAGGGCATGAAGGCGTCGGCGTTCGACGAGCAGCCGAATTTGAAGTCGAGCAGCGGCACGCCGCCGACCGCGCCCTGTTCGATTACCCAGGTAATCTTGCCGTGCTGGCCTTCCTCGAGAAGGATGCGGGGGACATTGGCGGAAATGCCGAAGCCGATGTTGACCGCCATGCCGTCGCGCAACTCCATGGCGACGCGGCGCGCGATCACCTTCTGGACGTTCATCTCTGGCGTGCGGAAGCTCGACAGCGGCCGGAAGATTTCTCCGGAGATGGCCGGGTCATAGGGCGTCAGCGTCGTCTGCAACTGGTCGGGCGCGACGACGATATGGTCGACCAGGACGCCCGGCACGCGCACGTCATGCGGTTTCAGCGTGCCGTTCTCGACCACGCGCTTGACCTGCGCGATGACGATGCCGCCATTGTTGCGGGCGGCGAGCGCCTGTTCGAGGCCGCCGAGATAGGCGCCTTCATGCTCGTAGGTGAGGTTGCCGCGCTCGTCGGCTGACGTGGCGCGGATGATCGAGACCTGCGGCACGATGGAGCGGAAATAGAGCCATTCCTCGCCGTCGAACTGCTGCACCGAAACGATCGGCTCGCTGGCGGCGGCGTTCATGGCGCAGCCCTGATGGCGCGGGTCGGCGAAGGTGTCGAGGCCGACCTTGGTCAGCACGCCCGGCCGCTTGGCGGCGGCTTCG
The DNA here is from genome assembly GCF_020164875.1 of Mesorhizobium sp. CO1-1-8. NCBI lineage: Bacteria > Pseudomonadati > Pseudomonadota > Alphaproteobacteria > Hyphomicrobiales > Phyllobacteriaceae > Mesorhizobium > Mesorhizobium sp. CO1-1-8. The sequence continues at coordinate 17,385 of NZ_JAIUGZ010000015.1, forward strand.
CGGTGCATATCGAACAGGATGCCGGACGGCACGTTGTAGGCGGCGACCGAATTGTCGCCGATCATCTTCCATATCTGCGGCGGTTCGGAAGAGGAGGGGCCGGACGGATAGGAGCCGCACAACGTACGCGTCAGCAGCCCAGGCTTGGCCAAATGGTCAATTCCCTTGATGCCATACATGTCGCCGGCGGCGATCGGATGCAGCGTGGTGATGTTCTTCGGATGGCCTTCTGCGTCGAAGCGTTCGCCGATCGCGGCGAGCACCGCGTCGGGACAGCCGAGGCCGCTCGACGAGGACACCGACACAACCATGCCGTCCTTGATCAGGCCGGCTGCCTGTGCCGCGGAGACGACCTTGCTCAATTCATGCTCCCAAGCTCAGGGTGGATTGCGACTGCCTTGCGTGATTTCGCGGACCGTGACGCTGCTCGACTGACGCCGCTGGCGCCGATCAAGCTCCATTTGACGCTCATGCAGCGCCTCCCAAACCGACCGCCCTGTTTCGAATGCGACGATCCGGGCCGCAGCTTTCCCTGACCACGAGATTGACCGCGCCGATATGGTCTTCGGCGCGTGTTGTCCGCGACTGGATCATTTTCAGCATGACATGGGCGGCGCGTTCGCCGAGGCCTGCCGAGTCCACCGCGACGCTGGTCAGAGCCGGCATGTAATGCTCGGCCTCGGCCACATCGTCGAAACCGACGATGGCGAAATCAACTCCCGGCTCAAGCCCGCGCTTGCGCAACGCCAGCATGGCACCAAAGGCGACGGCGTCGTTGAAGCAGAGTGCCGCGGTCGGCGGTTCAGCCATTGCGAGAGCGGTTTCGAGGCACGCGATACCCCCTCTGCGGCTGGTCTCTCCCTCGACGACCAGTGCGTCGCGGTCGGCGATGCCCTGCGTCTGGCAGGCTTCGCGAAATCCGCCAAGCCGCTCGTGATAGACGACGAGATCGGACGAGCCGCCGAAGAAGACCAGCCGGCGATGCCCCTTGCCGATCAGATGGGCGGTGGCGAGATAGGCGCCGCGATGATTGTCGGGCGCGATGACCGGAATGCGGCTCTCGGGAAGCCGGCGCATGGCGAAGACCACCGGCAGACCTGCCGTTTCGATCCGCCTGAAGGCGCCCGGCGTCGTGCCGCGAGCCGGGGACACGATGAGGCCGGCGACGCCTTGCTCCATCAGCGATTTCAGCACTTCTTCCTGGCGCACCGGATTTTCCGCCGTATTGGCGATGAACGGCACGATACCGGCTGACTGGAAGACCCGTTCCATGCCAACCGCCAGCTCTGCGAAGAAAGGATTGGTAAGATCGTTGATGACCATGCCGATGACATTGGAGTGCGCCTTGCGCAGATTGGCGGCGCCGCGGTTGTAGACGTAACCGACATCCTCGATCGCCTTGCGCACCTTGCTTGCTGTCTCGGGCCGGATCAGCCCGCTGCCCTGGAGCACGAGCGATACCGTCGATTTGGACACGCCTGCTTCGCGGGCGATGTCGAATATCGTCGCCTTGGCCCGGTTGGCCATCCAGATGCATCCTCCCCGATTGCAGGTCCAAAGTATTGGAACGTTCTAATCTCTGCTCCGCTGGTGAGTCAATCGGGATTTTTCCCCCGCCTCGGACCTCGATTGTACGTACTCAAATGGCATGAGCTGCAAGGCTTTTTGTGTTGCAATGCAGCATTCCCGCCTGCAGAGAGTTCAGATCTTAAAGGTTCTTGATTTATTGGAACGTTCCATTTAGTAGCGTTGCGAAGGGAGAGATAGATGGACATTTCCTTGCCTGGTGAGGGTGGCGGCAGCACCCGCTACACGCTGGTCGGTGAACCCGTGCAGCCGATGGTCGGCGCGCGATTTTCGCGTATCGCCTATGCCGCCGCGCATGTCGTTGCCGATCCGCTCGCCATGACCGATCCGTGGTCCAGGCCGGCAGTCGACTGGGACAGGACGATGGCGTTCCGTCACCATCTGTGGCGGCTGGGCTTCCGCATCGCCGAAGCGATGGACACGTCGCAGCGTGGCATGGGCTTCGACTGGGCAAATGCACAAGAATTGATCCGCCGTTCGATCGCCGAGGCGCGCACCGTCGATGGCGCCGATCTCGCCTCGGGTGCCGGCACCGACCATCTGGCGCCCGCCGCCGCCAGGACGCTGAACGATGTGATCACCGCCTATGAGCGGCAATTCGCTTTCATCGAAGGCTTGGGTGGCAAGGCGATCATGATGGCCAGCCGGGCATTGGCGGCAGTTGCCAAGGGGCCGGATGACTATGTCAGCGTCTACGACCGCATCCTGTCCCAGTCCTCCGGTAGGGTCATCCTGCATTGGCTTGGCGACATGTTCGATCCGGCGCTCAGGGGCTATTGGGGCAGCGAGAATTTCGAGACTGCTCTCGATACAGTTGTTGCCATCATCGAACGCCACGTTGGCAAGGTGGAGGGGATAAAGATCTCACTGCTCGATGCCGGCAAGGAGGTTGCGCTGAGGAACCGTCTGCCGGACGGCGTCGTCATGTTCACCGGCGACGATTTCAATTATCCCGAACTGATCGCTGGCGACGGCAAGAAGCACTCGCACGCACTGCTCGGTATTTTCGACGCGATTGCGCCGGTCGCCAACGCGGCCCTGTCGAAACTGGCGGAAGGCGACCGCGCCGGCTATGACGCGTTGATGGCACCGACCGTGCCGCTATCGCGAAAAATCTTCGAGGCGCCGACCGAGTACTACAAGGCCGGCATCGTCTTCATGGCCTGGCTGAATGGCCACCAGGACCATTTCGCGATGGTCGGCGGCATGCAGTCGGCGCGCGGCGTCCGTCACTATGCCGACGTGTTCCGCCTTGCCGACCAGGCAGGATTGCTGGCGGATCCGGATCTGGCGGTGGCCAGGATGAAGAGCTTGGGTGCTTTGGCGGGTGTCTAGGTCCGCGAAAGGGCTGGCCTGCGAAACGGATACCCGCGCAAGGTTCGTTGGCCCGCGATTGCAGCGCCGGCGCAATGATGGCTCGCCGCTCGCAAGGCTCTTCTTCCTGCCCCCTATAGTCGGCGTTCGCCAAGTTCAAGCACTGCATGCGGCGTGCGCCAGGTGCAGGCCATAAGTCAACCTAAATGCGAACCGCTCTACCTCTGCCGAACAGCCGGGAAATGCCGATACAAGATCCGCTTGTCTGGTTGGATGGTGGGCGTGACAAGGATTGAACCTGTAACCCCTGCACACGCGATCCGTGTTTCAATCAGCTTGAAGAGCCGGGCATTGAGCGCTGGAACCCGAGCCGGCTGCAACGATCATCGAATTCCCCCGAGAAAAGTACCTGCCTCTAGAAGCGCTTTCGGATCAGGGGCCGTTTCAGGGCAAAGCGGGCGATATTGTCGAGCGTTCTTGGCACCGCCATCTCCCCGATGCCCTCAATGGCGCCCTTGGCCGCTGCGTCCTCGCGAAAGCGCACTATCCACTCTTCCGTGAGGCTGTCCCGTTGAATAGTGAATTTCGAATTGGCGGTGTCTTCGGGAACCTGGACGCCCATATAATCCGCCACAGCCTCCAGATAGGGCCGGGGGTCTTGCTGCAAATCTTCATAGACGAATTGACGGCAATCCAGCCCCGCAAGTTGTAGGTAGGACCTCCAGAACGCATAGCTTCGATCAATCTGGAAATATGCTTGGCTGATCTCGGCAAAGCTATAAGGAACAGCGCGCGGCTTGACTTTCCCTTCATGCCGGCTCGTCCACACTCCAGACATCCTGGCCCGGTAGAACGAAATAGCTTGCTGAATTCGGTCGCGACGCTCCAACAAAATGAATTCCAGGTCGTGTTTTCTTCGAATCTCGAATAAAAAGTCTTTTCCGAATTTCTCCTTGCACCAGGCCAAATGGCGCGGAAACAACTTGATCGCAAACCGTCCGTTGTCGGTCGACGCTTTCTTGATGACCGCTTTTTCAAGATCATCATAGGTGCGGGGATCGAAGCGTAGATAGGCCGGATCAAGCCATTCCTCCGACCGTCCCATCAGCCCAGTTGCGTTCGTCAGGCTTCCCAGCCAGTTCGAACCGCTTCTTCCCTCTGTAAAAATCGCAACGCCCCGCATAAAATCCCCACTTCACCCTGTCCCGGAACGCATGCAGCAAGGCGCGCTTACCTTCAAGCCAAATCAGCGCTGTATTTCCCATCCCATGGCCAGGAACACGGTGCTCAGCTTATTGCCGCCGTGATCTTCGTTGCCATCCTTGTCGGCATCCACCAGCGCCTTGGCTGGATTCTAGACCAGATATGACCACGCAATTCATCTACGACGCCGCATCGGCCTCGATCGTCATCGTGGGCGTGTTCGCCGTCGCCGACGCGTCGCCACGCGATTGCTGCGCCTGCCCAGGAGTCTCCTCTGTCGAACAACGGCAAGGGTTGTTTTCGCCGCCATCACCAATTTTCTTGTGAACCAATTTCTCCCGAGGCGCGACCAAGCGAAGTGTCCAAACATGGTCCATCAAGGAGAACGTCTGATGTTTACTGTTTCAAGAAACGTCCTTTTGGCCGCCATCGCCGTTTCGGTGCTGGCCGGCTGCAAGACAACCGCGCCAAGGGAATGCGACAGGCTGAAGCCTGGCGTCACCTACAACGGCAAATGCTGCGGTATCGAGCCTTGCCGCGACGGCAAGGGCGGCGGCGACAGGCCGGGAAATACGCCCGATCCAGAGCCGCAATGATCTGGTCGCCTGTGCCGTTCCGGTTCAAGCCGGGACGGTTTCGCGCCAAGGAGCTTGCCCGTGGTTCCAATGAACCCAAAGCTCTATGTGCAAAGCACCTGAGGGAGTTCACCGGCATCTACCAGGCTGTGAAGGCGATGGCGCGTCAAACAGCCAGGGACTACCAGGTCGAAGCTAGCGCGCTTTCGTTCAGCCAAGGATCATTTGAGCCAGTACAATCGTGAGAACCATTGATGCCGGCACGGCTATGAGGCAACACACCTCAGCGATCCTGTTTTGTCCCTTGTCCATCTCCGCCACCCCGCGTTGTTCGTTCTCACTTTGACGCTAACGGGCAGCCGTTGGAAGTGGTCCAGGCGCGGCGCGGTCAGAGATGCCGTGGGTGCTGTATATTAGCAACACCTTTCGAGCCAGCGGCTCCTCAACCATCCCACTTGGAACATTTTTGATGAACTGAAAGTTCGATAGCCATTACGAGGACGACAACTTTTATACCTGCCCGATTTGCGGTCAGCAGGTCGATATGCGCGACCTACGCCAGGTTATTTGGGACGAACGGCCAAAGCACCGGCCGTTGCTCGTTTGGTGGATTAGACTGATGAAAGCCCGCCGCCCCATTTGCGAAGCGACGGGCCCCTCACGCCCCATCTTTGTCAACGCAAGTTTGCTGCCAAGCTTTTTTGATCCGTTATGGGACACAAGGGACCCTCTCCGAGAGCGCTCAAACAGACATCCAAAATGCCTGCAGCAGGGCGCATAAGGATAAGACGAGGGCAGCGGTGGCAAAAAGCACGCCCTGCCAATTTGGCGGTGGCTCGGACATTAACTTGTCGGGGGGCGGCTGATTGTCATTCATGAAAAGCAATTGCGGCGCTAAGTTGGTTCCGCTAATCCTTGATGTTGTCAGCGAAAATGCTCGTCGTCCTAAAACTCAAAATACCAAGACGACGACCACCGCACGACGAGCCAAGTGATACTGTTCATGATCTCTCTCCTGTTGCTTTCGAAAGTTCGCGCCTGGCAGCCCCAATCGTTTGAGACGCTTCTGCTTCGAGTTTTACAAGCTTCTCCCTGATCTCCTCCGGCTCGGCGTGCTCTAATCCGACAACGTCGTTTCTGGTTTCGTTCAGTGAAACGATAATCTCGTCTAGTTTTGCGTGGATGGCGGCGGTATCGCGATAGCCTTGTAAAAGGACAACACCGGTGATCACGATGGCGGCAACCGACAGGGCATAGGTAACCGCACTTGTCAGACCAAAAGGCACCAGGGCGGTGCACAAAACCATTGCTATGAGCATGACATAGAAGCCCGGCGGCCGAGATAGAAAGTCGGAGGCCGCGAAAAGCAGTCGGTTCATATCCGGGCCAAAGCCATCAAGGCGACCAGTGCGGTAATGGCCACACAGATAGGCACCGCTGCCAGCAAGCCTGCCTCTAATATCCGACTCTCTTTGTCGCGCAACATCAGGTCATCTACTCCAAGTTGAAGATGTAAGTGCGAGAGAGCTAAGCGGCTCTCGAACCCTGCTATCGGCATAGGAAGGAACGTTGCTGCACCGATCCACCACTGTCAGCCATGCACGAGTGCCATCACGATGGTGAAGGCTGTCGCAAAATCGGTGCGAGTAACCGTCGTGCTTGGTCAGCACTTCATGCATCTGCTTTCTCCCAAATTCGAAAGACAACAGCCGCTGGGGGCGGGCGTTCCAGCCGCTGTCCCTGGCAGGACCAATGCGTGTGTCGGGCCAGACCTAGGTCCCAAAGGACTAGGCCTAAGTGCCTAGGCGGGAACGTTCAGGGCGGCTTTGCCGGGCGATGCGGGACGATGATCGTCATGGCCAGACCCTACAGGAGAGCAGATATGAACATGCTTCTAGAGAACACCGCAGCTGTGGGATCGGCTCAGCCGGACCGATATTGTGTAGCTGGACAGAACGATGGGCGGTCATCCGGTCCGAGTACCCGCTACGCCAGCGAGTCGTGGCGGGTTGCTTGCGGCAGCCGCGCCCCAACTTGCGGGTGGGGGCGGACCCCTTTTCCAACCTGCCTTGGCATAAGGTTCCTCTGATGCACAAAAAGCCCGCATGCCAGCGGGCAGTTCTCATGGGGAAAGCAGGAAAGGCCGGGCTCTTAGCATTGTAGAAAGCGTGCAACAATTCGCTTGAAGGGCCTTCTTTAGCAGCCATATAGTCCCTAACGTCACCGGCCTAGATCTATGGGCCGCCGGTGTTTGAGAGTTCGCTATGCTCCCGCCCATCCTTGGGGAGTTCGTCCATGGACAAGAGCCGTGAACACGGTCGCGTTTCAGCCTTCGCCTTTGACATTGCGCGAGAGGCTTTCCGAAAGTCGGTAGCAGAGACGAACATGGCTGAAGAGCATTGGGGCGAACACGCCAAGCGGCTGTTGCAGGAGATGGTCGACGGCGAGCCAGACCAATCCATGATCGACCGGATCATCGGGCGAGGCGCTACCCAGCCGTAGGGAATGGCGTACAAAACAACGAAAACCGAATGGACGGCGGCTTAGCTAAGTTGTCGAAAGGATGGTGGGCGTGACAGGGATTGAACCTGTGACCCCTGCAATGTCAATGCAGTGCTCTCCCGCTGAGCTACACGCCCATCCGAAGCCGCGCATACACCATTTTTGATCCAGCGCGTCAATAGCAGGAAAAAGGAAAGAAGGCGTCGTCTCGCCGCAGTGGCGAAGAGGTGCGGCGCCTCGCCTAGAAAACGGCTCAGGCCGCCTGCAGCATCTTCTCGACCTCGTTGACGAGGTCACGCAGATGGAACGGTTTCGACAGCACCTTGGCGTCTTTCGGCGCCTTGGAATCCGGGTTCAGCGCAACGGCGGCAAAACCGGTGATGAACATGACCTTGAGGTCGGGATCGATCTCTGTGGCGCGCCGCGCCAGTTCGATGCCGTCCATCTCCGGCATGACGATGTCGGTCAACAGCAGCGAGAACGGCTCCTCGCGCAGCCGCTCATAGGCGCTGGCGCCATTGTCGAAATCGCTGACCTGGTAACCGGCGCGCTCCAGCGCCTTGACGAGGAACCGACGCATATCGTCGTCGTCTTCCGCCAGAAGAATGCGTGCCATGATATCCCGTCCGAATCACCCGCCCGAGATTGCCGTTGGGCAAGCCCGTTAACCATCCTGTATATGAGGAGGTGAGGGTAAACATCAAGTGAACGCGGACGGCGATGATCCATATTTGCCAGGGCGGGTGCTGCCGCTGAAATGCTGGACACGCGGCCTGCAAGGTGGCACTTTCACATCATGATGCACTGGTGTTTTCGGGTTCGCTCAAATTGAAGACGGCAGCCGAGGATTTTTCGGTCTTTCCACCCTTCGAAATCCGGTCGGGCGCCGAGCAGCGCGTCCCCTTCCTCTTCAACTCGCCGCATAGCGGCCGCTACTATCCCGAACGCTTCCTTGCCATGGCAAGGCTGGACCGCAACGCCATCCGCCGGTCGGAAGACTGTTACGTCGATGAGTTGTTCGGCGGCGCCGTCGCGCTCGGCGCGCCGTTGCTGGCGGCGAATTTCCCGCGCGCCTATCTCGACGTCAATCGCGAGCCGTGGGAGCTCGATCCTCGCATGTTCGCCGAGCCAGTGCCGTCCTTCTGCAACATCCGCTCGGCGCGGGTGGCTGGCGGGCTTGGCACAGTGCCCAAGCTGGTGGGCGAGGGGCTCGACATCTATTCCGGCCGCCTGCCTCTGGCCGAAGCGGTCGCCCGCATCGAAGCCGTCTACAAGCCCTATCACGAAACACTGAAACGGCTTTTGACCCGGACCCATGCGCGGTTCGGTTTTGCCGTGCTGATCGACTGTCATTCGATGCCCGCGAGCATCCGTGTCGGCGACAGCGGTCTGCGCCCCGACTTCATCATCGGCGACCGCTTCGGCATCTCGGCAACCGCCGCCCTCACCGATACCGCGATCGGCCTGCTCAGCGCCATGGGCTATTCGGTTGCCCACAACAAGCCCTATGCCGGCGGCTTCATCACCGAGCACTACGGCCGCCCGGCGCGCCATCTGCATGCGCTGCAGATCGAGGTCAATCGCGGGCTCTACATGAACGAGCGGACATTCGAGAAGGCCGCCGGCTTCGATGCGCTGGCCGACGATCTGACGCGGTTCTCAGCCGACCTGATGTCGATGCCCGACCATCATTTCATCGACCTGCCGCTAGCCGCGGAGTGAGCGACCGGCCGCTGGCCGCAGAGTGAAATGGCGGCGTAAAAAAAGACCGCATCGTTTGCACGATACGGTCGAAGTCTAGGGAGGAAACGCCCAAGGAGGGCATGGACAGGAAAACCCTGTCCGAGGTCGATGGTATTGTGCGCTGCACAAAAGTCAAGCGACCTTCAGGCTTTTTTAATTCACTCTGATGTGGAAATTGCATTTCGACGACGCTTGTGTGACATCCGGGCAACAGAGGGCGTCGGGGAAAAGTCGTCGAATATCCTTGTTTTGGTACGAATTGGCGGCAGAGCACGGCTCGGACATGCTGCAGTGCGGGAGAATCAGTTGGACATCAGTGTCGATTTCATGCGCCGCATCGCGCAGGCGGCAGCGGCGGAGACCTTGCCGCGCTTTCGTGCCCAAGGAGCGGTCGCCAACAAGGAACAGGGCAGTTTCGATCCGGTCACCGAGGCCGATCGCGAGGCCGAGCGCGCCATCCGCGCACTGATCTCTGCTGAGTATCCTGACCACGGCATTCTGGGCGAGGAGCACGGCAGCGAGAACATTTCGAGCCGGCACGTCTGGGTGATCGACCCGATCGACGGCACGCGCGCGTTCATTTCGGGCCTGCCGGTGTGGGGCACGCTGGTTGGGCTGACGGTCGACGGCGACGCCGTTGCCGGCATGATGGCACAACCCTTCACCGGCGAGCTGTTCTACGCCAACGCCTCGGGTTCGCACTATGAGGGGCCGGGCGGGCCTCGCAAGCTGACGACCCGCAAGACGACGAAGTTGGACCAGGCGACGCTGTTCACCACCACGCCGGCGCTGTTCAAGGGCGAAGCGCGCAGCCGTTACGACGCATTCGAAAGACAGATCCAACTCGCCCGCTACGGCGCCGATTGCTATGCCTTCGCCATGATCGCTTCGGGGAGCGTCGACATTGTCGCCGATCCCGGTTTGAAGCCCTACGACATCGTGGCGCTGATCCCGATCATCGAGAAGGCAGGCGGTGTGGTCACCACGTTCGATGGCGGGCCGGCCGAACAGGGCGGCGACGTCCTGGCCGCGGCGACGCCGGAGCTTCATGCCGCCGCCATGGCCGCCTTGCGCGGCTAAACGCGAGCCCACCGCCATTCAGGTGATGCCGACCGCCTGAAGCCGTCCTTTTACTGCCTGGCGGCACCCCTTTGGGACAGTGAGCCGGCAATCGGCGCCAGTCAGGCCGTCGGTTCGTCGCTGCCGGGAATGAAGGCGTCGAAGGCGGCGAGCAATTGCTCGCGGTAGATGTCGGCTTCTTGCAGGATTTCGTGACGGGAGCCATCGATCATCAGCAATGAACCGATCCGCAGACGTCTGGCGTAGGCTTCCACGGTTCTGGTCGAGACAACCTGGTCGGCGCCGGCGGCGATGATCAGCAGCGGGACCTGGATCCGAGCCATGAAGTCGGGATCGCTGACGGCTTCCGAAGCTTTCGCGGCCGCCTGCAGCCAGCGGATCGTCGGCCCGCCAAGCGCCAGTTGCGGGTATTCTTCGTAGATCCGTGTGTTGCGCCGATAGCGCGTCGGGTCCGATGTCAGCTTGTTGGTCTCGAAAGGGGCCGTTACCTTCGGCCGCGGGCCCCAGGCGGCATAGAGCCGGCCGAGGCCGAGAGCGCAGAACAGGGAACAGACGCGGCGAACCGTCGAGATCGAGACCGGCAGGTCGGGCAGCGTCAGGAAGGGCGCGATCAGCACCATGCGCCGGACGCGATTCACCATCGACGGCGCGGCAAGCAGGGTGATCAATGCGCCCGCCGAATGGGCCAGGATGTAGTACGGTCCGCGGCAATCGGGCAGCACGATCTCCTCGAAGAACTGTTCGAGGTCGGCGGTGTAGTCGCGGAAGCTGCTGACGTAGCCGCGCTGGCGATCGCGGATCAGCCGGTCGGAATCGCCCTGGCCGCGCCAGTCGAGCGTGGCGACGCCAAAGCCGCGATCGGCAAGGTTGCGGATGGTTTCGAAATATTTCTCGATGCACTCGTTGCGGCCGGTGAGCAGGACCACGGTGCCCTTCATCGGGCGAGCGACCGCGCCGAACAGGCCGTAGCGGATATTCTTGCGGTCACGCGTGGTGAAGAAGCCGCCGGTGGCGTTTTCCGGCCGCGGATTGCCCTCGATTCCGTGAAAAAGGGAGTTCTCGGTGAAAAGATCCGTCATTCGGGACTTCGTGCTCGGCGTCTCGCATGCCCGCCTGCGCTGGCCGGCTCCGCTAAGGTGATAGACGCCCATGCGCCAAAAGCCAAGGAATTCCCGGTGACTGGGCTGCAACAGGGAAGGCCGGAAGCCGCTTGAAAAGCGTGCTTCCGGCCTCTGTCGATCCGGGAGGAAGGGACGTTACACCCGGTCGGCCTCGTTGCGGTGCCTGTTGTGCCATCGGCGCCGCCAGTCCTTGATCCTGGTATGGACTTTAGCGCCGGCTGCCTGAACGCGCGCCGAAGTGCCGGTTCATCTGCCGTTCATCAAGGAGCCGGGCCGCCGTGGCTTTTGCCGCCAGGTGAAATCTTGAAATGCTTTCCAGCGCTCCCCAAATGTCTCGTGCGGTCGCCAATGTCGGGGCCGCTGGCCCACCCGAAACGCCGCTCAAGGGTTTCGCACCGGCCATACGCAAACCATGTTGCTCAACAGGAGAACACCTCATGCGTCACGTTGATTTTTCCCCGCTTTATCGCTCGACCGTCGGCTTCGATCGTCTGTTCACGATGCTCGATTCGCTTGCGCAGCCGGATGGCGCGCAGACCTATCCGCCCTACAACATCGAGCGCACCGGTGAGGATTCCTACCGCATCTCGATGGCGGTTGCCGGCTTCTCGGACGAGGAAATCTCGATCGAAGCCCATCGCAACGTGCTGACCGTGAAAGGTGAGCGCAAGGACGAGGGCACCGGCGAAGGGTCTGAACTGCTCTATCGCGGCATTGCCTCGAGGGCTTTCGAACGCCGATTCCAGCTTGCCGACCACGTCGAAGTTGTCGGTGCTTCGCTGAAGAACGGCCTGCTGTTCGTCGACCTCAAGCGCAACATCCCCGAGGAGCTGAAGCCGCGCAAGATCGCCATTACGGCGTCTTCGGCCAAGGCCAAGCAGATCGAGGCCAAAACCGCCAACTAAACCAATAGCCTCCCAAGGCAAAGGCGGCGCCGAGAGGCGCCGCCTTTTTGTTGTCTGGAATATTGATTATCAAGCGATCAACTGGCCAAAACGGTCGACTTCATCGGCTGTCGTCGCAAAGCTGGTGACGAAGCGATAGAGCAATTCGTCCTCGCCGATGTGGCCGTCAAAGCCGTGCGGCTTGTGCCAATCATAGAACGCTGCACCCGCTGCCTGCAGCTTTTCGACTTCGGCTTTCTTGATGACCGCGAAAACCTCGTTCGCCTGCGGCAGCCATGCCAGCTTGGCCGTGGCCGAATCCTCGATCGCGGCGGCAAGGCGTGCGGCCATGGCGTTGGCGTGGCGAGCGGTGTCCAGCCACAGTCCATCCTTGAAATAGGCTTCGAACTGCGCTGCGACGAAGCGGGATTTCGAAAACAGCTGGGCGGCGCGCTTGCGCAGGAACGCCAATTCCCTGGCACGATCAAGATCGAACAGCACGACCGCCTCGGCGCACCAGCAGCCGTTCTTGGTGCCGCCGAAGGAGAGGATGTCGACGCCGCGTTTCCAGGTCATTTCGGCCGGTGTCGTGTCGAGTGCGACCAGCGCATTGGCAAAGCGGGCGCCATCCATGTGCAGGGGCACCGAATATCGTTTGGCGATCGCCGAGATTGTCTCGATCTCATCCAGACCGTAGATGGTGCCGACCTCGGTCGACTGGGTGATCGAAACGGCCATCGGCCGTCCCCAATGGACGATTTCCGGTGCGAAACGGCCGATGGTCCTTTCCAGATTGTGCGGATCGATCTTGCCCAGCGCGCCATCGATCTCATGCAGGCGGGAGCCGCCGGAGAAATACACCGGCGCGCCGCATTCGTCCTCGATGACATGCGATTCGCGGTGAGCAAAGGAAATACCGCCCGGCTTGTTGTAAGCGGTCAGCGCCAGCGAGTTGGCGGCCGTGCCGGTGGCAACGAAGAACACCGCGACCTCGCGTTCGAAAATCTCGCTGAAGCGCTGGTAGACCGCCCGGTCGAGCGCGCCGTCACCATAGGCGGTGGAAAAGCCGCCGGCATTCGCCGACAGGCCGGCGGCAATGTTGGGATGGGCGCCTGCCCAATTGTCGGAAGCGAAGAACATGCATCTGCCTATGTCTTGGGAGATCGGGGTTTTGGGGAGATCGGGGTTTTGGGGAAATCAGCCTGAAGTTGACCGGTTTCGGGAGCGGACCGCAAGGGGCCAGGCGCCGGAAAATCAGTAAAGCCAGCCAACCGGCAAAGCCCAGGCCGACGACTGAAGCTTACGTTTTTCCCCAACTTCACGACATTTTCTGTCGCAAAAAGCCCAAGTTTTTTGTGAATCGGTCTTGTGCGCGTCCGGGATTTCTGCCATAAAAATTTAGGACAGTAGTGCTGTCTTATTTTGTCGCACAAAACGAGCTGGATTGGCGTATCATTTGGGCCTCTCCGGCTGTTGCCGCGAGCGACAGGTGGACAGCCAGACTCTGGCCTGTACGATTACCAGATGCGATCCATGCGGAAAGCCGCCTGGTTCGACAAGGATTTCGCAAGACGTGCCACAAGGATCAGGGTGAGCCAAGCGCTTGCCGAGGCAAACCAGCGCCTGAATGGCTGGGAATGGAGGACAGGAGATGACGGACATGACGCACTCTGCGACGAACGGCCAGGCCGCGCAGACGAAAGCGGCAACCGTCAAAAACACCTTGCGATCCAATATTGGCCGAACCGCCAACGGCTTTTCCGCCCAGGGCCTCTACGATCCGCGCAACGAGCATGACGCCTGCGGCGTCGGCTTCATCGTCAACATGAAGGGCGTGAAGTCGCATCAGATCGTCGAGGACGGGCTGGCTGTGCTCGAAAACCTGACGCATCGCGGTGCTGTCGGCGCCGATCCGCTGGTCGGCGATGGCGCCGGCGTGCTGGTGCAGCTTCCCGACCGTTTCTTCCGCGAGGAGATGGCGGCCCGGGGCATGGAGCTACCGCCGGCGGGCCAGTACGGCGTCGGACACTGGTTCATGCCGCAGGACGCGGCCCTTCGCGCCCATATCGAGGACATCATCGCCGAATCGGCACAATCCGAGGGGCTGCCGCTGCTGGGATTCCGTGACGTGCCCGTCGACAATTCGTCGCTGTCGAAGGCGCCTGACATCGTGGCATCCGAGCCGTTCCATCGGCAGATATTCATCGGCCGCACGCCAGACATCACCGATGACGAGGAATACGAGGCCAGGCTCTATCTGCTGCGCAAGGTCATATCGGGCCGCATCTATGCCGAGAACGACAACATGGACATCGGCGCCTATTGCGTGTCGCTGTCGGCGCGCACCATCGTCTACAAGGGCATGTTCCTGGCTTATCAGGTCGGCGCTTACTACAAGGACCTCAAGGACCCGCGCTTCGAGACGGCGCTGATCCTCGTCCACCAGCGCTTCTCGACCAACACGTTCCCGTCATGGAAGCTGGCGCATCCCTACCGCATGGTCGCCCACAATGGCGAGATCAACACCGTGCGCGGCAACAACAACTGGATGGCTGCGCGACAGGCTTCGGTCGATTCCGAACTGTTCGGCAACAACATCTCGAAGCTGTGGCCGATCTCCTATGACGGCCAGTCCGACACCGCCTGCTTCGACAATGCGCTCGAGTTCCTGTTCCAGGGCGGGTACAGCCTCAGCCATGCCATGATGATGCTGATCCCGGAAGCCTGGGCCGGCAACAAGCTCATGGATGCCGATCGCAAGGCCTTCTACGAATACCATGCGGCATTGATGGAGCCGTGGGACGGGCCGGCGGCGGTGGTCTTCACCGATGGCCGCCAGATCGGCGCCACGCTCGACCGCAACGGCCTGCGCCCGGCGCGCTACATCGTCACTGACGATGACCGCGTCATCATGGCCTCCGAAGCCGGCGTGCTGCCGGTGCCGGAGGAGAAGATCGTCAAGAAGTGGCGGCTGCAGCCCGGCCGCATGCTTCTGATCGACCTGGAGAAGGGGCGTATCGTTTCCGACGAGGAGCTCAAGTCGGAGATCGCGACCAAGCATCCCTACAAGACGTGGCTCGCCAACACGCAGCTGATCCTCGAAGATCTGAAGCCGGTCGAACCGCGCGCGCTGCGCAAGGATGTCAGCCTGCTCGATCGCCAGCAGGCATTCGGCTACAGCCAGGAAGACACCAAGCTGTTGATGTCGCCAATGGCGACGACAGGCCAGGAAGCGGTTGGCTCGATGGGCACCGACACGCCGATCTCGGCGATGTCGGACAAGTCGAAGCTGCTCTACACCTATTTCAAGCAGAACTTCGCCCAGGTCACCAACCCGCCGATCGACCCGATCCGCGAGGAGCTGGTGATGAGCCTGGTGTCCTTCATCGGGCCGCGGCCGAACATCTTCGACCTGGTCGGCAATTCGCGCCGCAAGCGGCTCGAGGTGCGCCAGCCGATCCTGACCAATGGCGATCTCGAAAAGATCCGCTCCATCGGCCACACCGAAGACCGCTTCGACACCAAGACGATCGACATCACCTATGGCTCGGCCGAAGGGGCCGCGGGCATGCAGGGCGCCATCGATCGGTTGTGCGAGCGGGCGGAGGCGGCGGTCGCCGGCGGCTACAACATCATCATTCTGTCCGACCGTCAGGTCGGGCCGGACCGCATCGCCATCCCGGCGCTCCTGGCGACGGCGGCGGTCCATCATCACCTGATCCGCAAAGGGCTGCGCACCTCGGTCGGCCTCGTCGTCGAATCCGGCGAGCCGCGGGAAGTGCATCATTTCTGCTGCCTTGCCGGTTATGGCGCCGAGGCGATCAATCCCTACCTCGCCTTCGATACGCTGCTCGACATGCACAAGCGTGGCGAACTGCCGAAGGAAGTGGACGCCTACGAAGTCGTTTCGCGCTACATCAAGTCGATCGGCAAGGGCATCCTCAAGGTCATGTCCAAGATGGGCATCTCGACCTACCAGTCCTATTGCGGCGCGCAGATTTTCGACGCCATCGGCCTGAAGACCGATTTCGTGCAGCAATACTTCACCGGCACCGCGACGCTGATCGAAGGCGTCGGCCTGGACGAGATCGCGACCGAGACGCTCAGCCGACACAATGACGGTTTCGGCAACGACCCCGTGCTGCGCAACAGCCTCGAAGTCGGCGGCGAATACATGTTCCGTATGCGCGGCGAGGCGCATATCTGGTCGCCTGATGCGGTCGCCACCTTGCAGCACGCCGTGCGCCAGGGGTCGTGGGAAACGTTCAAGGACTATTCCGCCCAGATCGACAGCGAGACGGCCCGCGCACAGACCATTCGCGGCCTGTTCAGGCTCAAGCTGGCGCAGGAAACCGGCCGCAAGAAGGTGGCGCTCGACGACGTCATGTCGGCGGCCGACATCGTCAAGCGGTTCTCGACCGGGGCGATGTCGTTCGGTTCGATCTCGCGCGAAGCGCACACGACGCTGGCGCGCGCCATGAACCAGATCGGCGGCAAGTCGAACACCGGCGAGGGCGGCGAAGAGGCTGACCGCTATCTGCCGCTGCCTGGCGGCGGCAAGAACCCGGAACGCTCGGCGATCAAGCAGATCGCCTCGGGTCGTTTCGGCGTGACGGCCGAATACCTCGTCAATTCCGACATGATGCAGATCAAGGTGGCGCAGGGTGCCAAGCCCGGCGAGGGCGGTCAGCTGCCCGGCCACAAGGTCGACGCCACCATCGCCAAGGTCCGGCATTCGACGCCGGGCGTGGGGCTGATTTCGCCGCCGCCGCATCACGACATCTATTCGATCGAGGATCTGGCGCAGCTGATCTACGACCTCAAGAATGTCAATCCGGCCGCCGACGTGTCGGTCAAGCTGGTGTCGGAAGTCGGTGTCGGCACGGTTGCGGCGGGCGTCGCCAAGGCACGCGCCGACCACATCACCATCTCGGGCTATGATGGCGGCACCGGCGCCTCGCCGCTGACTTCGCTCAAGCATGCCGGCAGCCCCTGGGAAATGGGCCTTGCCGAGACGCACCAGACGCTGGTGCTGAACGGTCTGCGGTCGCGCGTTGCGCTGCAGGTCGATGGTGGCCTGCGCACGGGGCGCGACGTCATCATCGGCGCGCTGCTCGGCGCCGACGAGTTCGGCTTCTCGACCGCGCCGCTGATCGCGGCAGGCTGTATCATGATGCGCAAGTGCCATCTCAACACCTGCCCGGTCGGAGTCGCGACGCAGGATCCGGTGCTGCGCAAGCGCTTCAAGGGCACGCCCGAGCATGTCATCAACTTCTTCTTCTACGTCGCGGAAGAGGTGAGGGAACTGCTCGCGGAGATGGGTTACACCCATATCGACCAGATCATCGGCGACACCGATCTTCTGGAAAAGCGCGACCTGATCGAGCACTGGAAGGCGCGCGGGCTCGATTTCTCGAAGATGTTCTTCAAGCCGGATGCGCCGCATGAGGCCGTGCATTGGACCGAGCGGCAGAAGCACCCGATCGACGACGTGCTCGACCGCAAGCTGATCGAACTGGCCAAGCCGGCGCTCGGGAGCAAGCTGCCGGTCAAGATCGAAGTCGATATCCGCAATGTCGACCGCTCGACGGGCGCCATGCTGTCGGGTGAAGTGGCCAAGCGCTTCAAGCACAAGGGCCTGCGCGAGGATACGATCCAGGTGAAGCTGACCGGCACCGCCGGCCAGTCCTTCGGCGCCTTCCTGGCGCGCGGCATCTCGTTCGAGCTTGTCGGCGCCGGCAACGACTATGTCGGCAAAGGCCTGTCGGGCGGACGTATCGTCATCCGGCCGCCGGAAGAAGCCAAGATCGTCGCCGCTGAATCCATCATCGTCGGCAACACGGTGCTCTATGGCGCAACCGAGGGCGAGGCCTATTTCGCCGGCGTCGCCGGCGAGCGTTTCGCCGTGCGCAACTCGGGCGTCGCCGCTGTCGTCGAAGGCGTCGGCGACCATGGCTGCGAGTACATGACCGGCGGCATCGTCGTCGTCATAGGCAAGACCGGCCGCAACTTCGCCGCCGGCATGTCGGGCGGCGTCGCCTATGTGCTGGACGAAGCGGGTGATTTCGCCGAGCGCTGCAACATGGCGATGGTCGAGCTGGAGCCGGTTCCCGAAGAAGACGATCTGATGGAAAGGCTGCTGCACCATGGCGGCGACCTCGATCACAAGGGTCGCGTCGACGTCTCCGGCGACATGACCAGCCATGACGAGGAGCGGCTCTACCAGCTGATCTCCAACCATGTGCATTACACCGGATCGGTACGTGGCCGCGAGATTCTCGACGGCTGGACGACTTTCCGGCCGAAGTTCCGCAAGATCATGCCGGTCGAATACCGCCGTGCCCTGATCGAGATGGAACGCATGCGCATGGGCGTCGCGGCGGAATAAGCTTTTGCAATTGCCGGGGAGCCCAGGCTTCCCGGCCCATCTTCATCGACAGTTTGACCTCCGGCGCAAGGTTGCCATGGCTGCCTCAAGGGGTTAACGGGTGCGGCGAAAACCGCACCATCTGGACAGCAGGAACTGGACTATGGGCAAGGTAACAGGCTTTCTCGAAATCGACCGGCAGGTGCACAAGTACCAGCCGGCCTCCGACCGCATCCGGCATTTCCGCGAGTTCACGCTGCCGATGTCTGACAAGGAGGTCGAGAAACAGGCCGCGCGCTGCATGGATTGCGGCATTCCGTTCTGCCATGGACCGACCGGCTGCCCGATCCACAACCAGATTCCAGACTGGAATGACCTCGTCTACAATGGCGACTGGGACAACGCGATCCGCAACCTGCATTCGACCAACAATTTCCCGGAATTCACCGGCCGCATCTGCCCCGCGCCCTGCGAGGAAGCCTGCACGCTGAACCTCGAGGACATTCCCGTTGCCATCAAGACGGTCGAGCAGGCGATCGCCGACAAGGCCTATGAAACCGGCCATATCAGGCCCTATCCGCCGGAGAAGAAGACTGGCAAGCGCGTCGCCGTCATCGGTTCCGGTCCGGCCGGTATGGCGGCTGCCCAGCAGCTTGGCCGCGTCGGCCACGATGTCCATGTCTACGAGCGCGAAAGCCGGCCCGGCGGGCTGATGCGCTACGGCATTCCCGACTTCAAGATCGAGAAGCACTATATCGACCGGCGCATCGAGCAGATGCAGGGTGAGGGCGTGACATTCCATTGCGGCGTCAATGTCGGCGTCGACAAGCCGGTTGCCGAGCTGCTCGCCGAACATGATGCCGTGCTCTATTGCGGCGGCTCGGAAACACCGCGCGCGGCCGGCATTCCCGGCGACGATCTCGGCGGCGTGCATGACGCGATGCCCTATCTGGTGCAGCAGAACAGGCGGGTCGGCGGCGAGCCGATCCAGTCGGTGGCGTGGCCGTCGCATCCGATCATCGCCGGCGGCCAGCATGTGGTCGTCGTCGGCGGCGGCGATACCGCGTCCGATTGTGTCGGCACGGCCTTCCGCCAGGGCGCGGTGCGTGTCACCCAGCTCGACATCCGCCCGCAGCCGCCGGAAAAGGAAGACAAGCTTTCGGTCTGGCCCTACTGGGCGACCAAGATGCGCACCTCGTCTTCGCAGGCCGAAGGAGCGGAGCGCGAATTCCAGGTGGCGACGCTCGAATTCATCGGCGAGGAAGGCCAGCTGACCGGCGTCAAGTGCTGCGAGGTCGACGACAAGCGCAAGCCGATCGCCGGTACCGAATTCGTCATTCGTGCCGATCTCGCTTTCATCGCCATCGGCTTTGCCGGGCCGGCCGCGGCCGGGGTGGCGACGGAGCTGGACGGGCAGATGAAGATCGCCACCGACAGCCGCCGCTCGCGCAATGTCGAGGCCAATGACCGCGACTACAGGACCAGCGTCGACAGGCTTTATGCGGCCGGCGACGTGCGTCGCGGCCAGTCGCTGGTCGTGTGGGCGATCCGCGAGGGCCGCCAGGCGGCACGCTCGATCGATGAGGCGTTGATGGGGTCGAGCGTTCTCCCGCGCTGAGCGTCTTTAGCGATTGATCGCGGTCGTGGTGTCGGTCGCGGCTGCGGCTTTCGGCGGCCATGAGAAATCGTCCGCGCGGCCTGGCGAGGCAATAGGTGCCTTGCCCTCGACCACAAGCTTTTCACCGGGCAGGTCCAGATTTGCTTTCGCCGGTGGGGCCGCGCCAAGCAGCTCGGAGCCGCCGTCGAGGGCTGGATCGCTGAGCAGCATCGGCGCGGTGCGGTCGATGACGATGGGTGCCGCGGCCGGCGCCGGCGCCTCGACAGGGGCGCCGGCCGGAGCGGACGGTGTAACCACGCTTCCCGGTGCGGTCAGGCCGAGGATCTTCAGCAGCGGTTTTTCGGTATAGAAGGCGAGCTTGCGCTTGCCCGCCCTCGAGACGTTGATGCCGTCATCGGCGCGCAGCCGCACCGGCTGGCCGTTGATGTCGGGGCCGCTGGTGACGAAAGCACCGTTCTCATCGACGAAGCCGTCCCAGACGTCGACGAATTCACCGCCATGGCTTTCGGCGGCCTGATGATAGATGTCGTTGAAGGCCAGCATGTCGGAGGTCATCTTCGGCACCCGGAATGCCGGCATGCCGACCCATAGGAAGGGTACCTTTGCCTCGGCGATAGCTTTGCCGAACGCCTCGGTCCGGCGCTCATATTCCTTGGTCCAGGTTTCAGAGCGGGGCTGCTCGCGCTCGTCACCCACCTTCATCTGCTGGCGGTCGTTGGAACCCAGCATGACGATCACTGCGGCGGGTTTTTCGGTCTCGATCAGCGATTTGATCTGTTCGGGCCAGTTGTAGAAATCATCGCGTACGAAGCCGGACGAGCCATTGCTGCGAACGACAATCCTGACGCCGGTATTCTCGGCAAAGGCGGTGTCGAGGCCTTCGGCGAGGCCCGCCGCCATGAAGTCGCCGACCACCAGGACGGTGCGGGCGTCCGGTGCCTTGTCGACCACCGGGATTTCCGGTTCCGCGGGCGGGCGAGGGGCGCGGGGTTTTTTTGCCTTGGGCCTGGGCCTTGCCTTCTGGATGTCCTGCGGTGGCTCGATGCGCTCGCTGCGGCGCGGAAACAGAAGGTCGCGCAACGACCAGCCGCGGTTTTGCTGCTCCTGCGCCAAGGCCGGCGCATGAAAGGCGCCAGCCACGCCGACGGCGAGCACGATCACGGCCAGAATGAGAACCGGCATGCGACGAACAAGCCCTGCGATGCGCGCAGCCAAAGCCAATCGTTTCCTCCATCCCTTGGCGTGGTCCTGCCGAAAAACCGCATCGATTTCTCGGCAAATGCCGCGCCAACCAGATTGCTACAGCGTCCTTTGCGCGGCCGAAAGGCCGCGCGGCACCGCAGGTGGCTCTATTTCTGCCGGAGCCACTTCAGCACTTCCATGCTCGGGTAACCGTCCTGGGTCAAGCCGGCCTTGGCCTGGAAGGCCAAGATGGCTGATTTCGAGCCGTCGCCTATCTTGCCGTCGAACTTGCCGTCATAAAGGCCATGTTGGGAAAGCCGCTGCTGCAGTTCCTGCCTTTCCTCGAAAGTGAGCTTGGTGAAAGGCCGCTTCCAGTCCTGCACGAGACCGCTGGAGCCGGCGATTTCGTCGGCAAGAAGGCCGACGGCAAGCGCATATTTGTCGGCGTTATTGTAGGCCTTGATGACCGTGAAATTCTTGATCATCAGAAAGGCCGGCCCGCTGCGGCCGTCCGGCACCTTCAAAGTCGCTTTGTCGGAGCCGTTCTTGAACGGCTTGCCATTGGCCCTGACGACGCCAAGCGCCTGCCACTGCGACAGCGTCTTGGAACCGCCAGGAAGTTTGCCGGCCGGCAGGGCGACCTCATAGCCCCAGGTCTTGCCGGCCTGCCAGCCATTCTTCTTCAACAAATTGGCCGATGTCGCCAGCGCATCGGGGATCGAATTCCAGATGTCGCGCTTGCCATTGCCGTCCATGTCGACGGCATAGTGCAGATAGCTGGTCGGGATGAACTGGGTGTGGCCCATGGCGCCGGCCCAGGATCCGCTCAGATGGCTTTCGTCGATGTCGCCGGTCTGCAGGATCTTCAGCGCGGCGACCAGCTGGGTGCGGGCGAATTTCGCCCGCTTCGGATCGGCATAAGCCAAGGTCGCCAGCGAGCGCACGACGTTGCGCATGATGTCGTCGCGCTTGAGAATCTCGCCATAGTTCGACTCCATCGACCAGATGGCCAGCAGGATATAGCGGTTGACGCCGAACCTGGCCTCGATCCGATCCAGCCACGGCTTCCATTTCCTGGCCATCTGCTGGCCGACGGCGACCGACTGGTCATGGACGCGGTTGTCGAAATAGTCCCAGGCAGGGGCCGTGAATTCAGGCTGCGTACGCGCCTTTTCCAGCACCACCGGATCGATATCCCTGATGTTCCTGAAGGCCTGGTCGTAGAGGGCGCCGGAAACGCCGCTCTGCACGGCGGTGGCGCGGAAGCCGGCGACCCACTGCCGGAAACCAGCATCGGCGAAAGCGGGGCCAGGCATCAGCAGAGCGAACGAGAGGCCGGCTGCCGCGATGACGCTGGTGAATCTTTTTGCGGCACTGCGAACGGACATCTTTTCCTCCTTCTCTGTCTCAGGAAAGACCATTCATCGCCGAACCAGGTTAGGAATTAGTTTACCATAGGTGCCACCGGGAACGAAAAGACGCTTCGAAGCTTTACCGGTGGACGTCCCCCCTCAGTTGCCCAGTAGTCCCCAATTCCGGCGTGAAAATGTCTTGAACGGGGATTGCGGAGCTGGCCCTCAAACGGATAATTGAAAGCATGAAGAGAGTTCGCAAGGCAGTCTTCCCGGTCGCTGGTCTCGGCACACGGTTTCTCCCGGCCACCAAGGCTGTCCCCAAGGAAATGCTGACCGTCGTCGACCGGCCGGTGATCCAGTATGTGGTGGATGAGGCGCGCGAGGCCGGCATCGAGCATTTCATCTTCGTCACCGGCCGCAACAAGGCCGTCATCGAGGACCATTTCGACATCCAGTTCGAACTCTATGACACGCTGGCCCAGCGCGGCAAGGACGACCAGCTCGCCCGCCTGCAACGGCTGCAGCCGGCGCCGGGGCAGACCAGTTTCACACGCCAGCAGGTGCCGATGGGACTTGGTCACGCCGTCTGGTGCGCCCGCGAACTCGTCGGCGACGAGCCCTTCGCGCTTTTGTTGCCCGACATGATCATGCAGTCGGAGAAGAGCTGCACCAAGGCAATGGTCGAGCTCTACGAGGAGACCGGCAACAACATCATCGCGGTGCAGGAATGCGATCCCGCCGAAACCCACAAATACGGCATCGTCGGCCGCGGCGAAGACACGCATCACGGTTTCCGCATCACCGAGATGGTGGAAAAGCCGAAGGCCGGCACCGCGCCGTCCAATCTCTACATCAACGGCCGCTACATCCTGCAGCCGGAGATATTCAAGATCCTCGAAGGTCAGGAAAAGGGTGCCGGCAACGAGATCCAGCTCACCGACGCCATGCTGAAGCTGGAAAAGCAGCAGCCTTTCTACGGCTACCACTATCGTGGCCGCACGTTCGACTGCGGATCGCCGGAAGGTTTTGTCGAGGCCAATGTCGCCTTCGCGCTGTGGCGCAGCGACATGAACGAGAACATGGCCGGCGTCATCCGCACGCTTCTCGACGAGCTGAAGCCGTCTGAGCGCCGCGGCGCTGCGTTTTAAAAGATTCCAGCGAGCCGCCGGATGTCGTTGGTGCGGCCGTTCAGCGCTGCACCTTCACGCCGAGGAAGATGCTGTTGGCGGTGTAGTCCCGGCCAGGCAGATTGCTGGTCAGCTTCTCGGTCCTCACTCTTGTGGTCAGGCCGGCGTAGCGGTTCAGCCACCAGGTCAGTCCGGCCTCCGCGCTCAACACCCTGTCATGGCCGTCGATGCCGATGTAATCACGCCAGTCGAGGCCCAGAGCCGCGTTGGCGGTGAGATTGGCGCGAATCTGGCGTTCGCCGGTCAGGCGACCGGAATAGAGGATGTCGCCGCTTTCGCCCGATGTGGTCGTGGGCTCGACGGTGGTCCGCCCGGTCAGGCCGATCGTGGTGCCGCGCTCGGGTGACCATTTGAGGTCGGCGTTGACGGTGGCACCCGAGATCGCATCAAGGTTTTTGTCGTCGATCGCTTCCCTGAGCCAGCCGGCCGAGAATTCGCCTGACAGCTTCTCACCCATGTCGAGTGCAAGGCCAGCGCGGGCGCCGAGCCGCGTTGACGAGCGCTCGAAGCCTTCATTGTCGATGCGTTGGTCATAGGTCCGGCGGCCGACCTCGATCTCGGTGAAAGGGGTGAGGGCAGGGGAGATCTCGTAGCCGGTGCGCAACGTCGCCGTGTAGAGCGTGGAGTCCTGATCCTTCTGCGACAGCGAAGTGCCGTCCGAGAGCTTGGCGTCGCCGTAGAAGTCGTGCGAGACCGCGCCGGTCAACGTGTACTGCATCTTGCCGAGATGCTTTTCGACGGCGAGGCTGCCATCGATGGTCTGCCGCAGCGGCTGCTTGCTGACGCCCGCAATGGCGTCCGGCGATGATGCTGATTCCGGCACGGCCTCATAGCCGAGCTTGGCGATGGCGCGCAACTCATTGTCGAGGTCGACATTGAGCTGGCCTTCGATGCGCCCTTGTTCGTCGTGAACCGGGTAACCCGAGACGGTCTCGCGAAACAGGCCATAGCCGTCGATCGTGGCTGAGTTCTCGCGCCAGTCGGAGGCGGCGGAAAAGCGCAGCGCCGTCTCGGACAGCAGCGCCGACGTGCCGGCACTGCTCGAATCGCCGTTCGAGGTGGCGGTCAGGCCCTGTTCGATCGTCGGCCGGATAACGAAGGAGCCCCATTTGACGCCGGTGGCGGCAAATGGATCATCCTCCGGCTTCTTTTTCTGGCCTTCGATGGCGTCCGTGCGCTCCGCGCCTGGGTCGAGCTTCTGCTTGTCGGCACTGTCGATGGTGAGGGCGCGGCGGTTGGCCGTGTCCTCGTCTGTCTCTTCACCGTCGGCAGCATTCGTCGTGGCGGCGGTCGTGGAAGCGGTGATGTCGGAGGTGTCGGCCGTCGATTTCTTCTTCTTTTTCGACTTGTCGGCAGCCTTGTCCTTGGCCTGGTCAGCCGCATTCTGCCTGGCGGTCGATGAGCGGCGGCGAGGCTTGGGCGGCGCCGCAGTGTCGGCGGACGTGTCGTCAGTGGCTGCCGGCGGGTCGAAGAGGCTGCCGGTCGCGGTGGCATCGCCAGTGTCGGCGTCGTCAGGCACGGCACCGGCGCTGGCCGGCAGGTAGGTGCGGGCCGGCGCATTGTCCTGCGCGGCGTTGGCCGGCTGTTGACCCTGCGCTGCCAGGGCCAGCTGTCTCGCCTTGCGCTGCTGGTCGGACAGGATCGCCGATTCCGAAACTTCGCCGCGCAGTTCGGTTTCCTGGGCATGGAGCGCCGTTGGGCGCAGCAAGGCAAACATGCTGGTTGCCAGCAGCAAGGCGCAGACCGCCTTGCCCCCACGTCCTGTCGAATTTTCTGGCTGGACCCCGAACATCGCCACCACTGCTTGCGCGGCGCACGCGCGCCATACTTACCGAACCGTAAATGGGGATGGTTAACGGAGGGTTGAGGCAGCGGCCTGTCAGCCGCCTGAAGCTGATCTCCAAAGGGATCCATGCCGCGTGCGTTAAGCTTTTTGTTTTCGCGCCTGCCGTCGTCTGAAACCACCGCACACGTTCGAGCGACATGCCTGGGGCCATTTCTGTTGGACAGCGCGCCGGCAAAGCGCTAATCGCATCAGCCATGCATGCGGGATCCCTGGATAAGAAGCCTTCGGACAGGCAAGCCTCGATCGCTTCGGCGCTCAGGACGGTGGCAACCGAACAGGCTGGGGTTGCAGCCCTTGCCGAGGCCTTGGAGAACGGATTGGCCGCGCCTTTCGCGCAGGCGGTCGAGACGATCTCTCGGATTGAAGGCCGGCTCATCGTCACCGGCGTCGGCAAAAGCGGCCATATAGGTTCGAAGATCGCGGCGACGCTGGCCTCGACCGGCACGCCGGCTTTCTTTGTCCATCCCGCCGAAGCCAACCACGGCGATCTCGGCATGATCGCCAGGGATGATGCCATCATCGCCATGTCGTGGTCGGGCGAAAGCAAGGAACTGATGGGCATCGTCGCCTATTCCAGGCGCTTTTCCATTCCGCTGATCGCCATCACCGCCGGAGAGACATCGGCGCTGGCACGGGCGGCGGACGTGGTGCTGCTTTTGCCACGTGCTCCGGAGGCCTGTCCGCACGGCCTGGCGCCAACGACATCGACGCTGCTGCAATTGGTGATGGGCGACGCACTGGCGATCGCGCTGCTCGAGGCACGCGGCTTCACGCCGGACCATTTCCGCACCTTTCACCCGGGAGGCCAACTCGGCGCCAACTTGACGCAGATCCGCGAGATCATGCATGTCGGCGACAGGCTGCCGCTGGTGGTTGCGGGCACCGGCATGCAGGACGCGATCCTGGAGCTGTCGCGCAAGGGGTTTGGCTGCGTCGCGATCACCGACGTCGACGGTGCGCTGGTCGGCATCATCACCGATGGCGACATCCGCCGTCACATCGGCAGCAATCTGCTGGCGATGACGGTGGATCAGGTGATGACAAGAGGACCGAAGACGGCTGCGCCGGACACGCTGGTGGCAACGGCGCTGCAGACGATCAACAATTCAGCCATCACCAGCCTTATGGTGGTGGAGGGCCGGAAACCAGTCGGCCTCATCCACCTGCACGACCTGTTGCGTATCGGAGCGGCCTAAGGTGTGCTGATCTCCGGGAGATGCCGGCCTGACCTGAATCTGCGCGCTCGTTCAGACCGCCTCGACGGTCAGTTCCAGATCCGTATCGGCTGCACCCGTCACGCGCACTTGCGTGCCGGCCGGCAAATCCGGCCCGGAGACGCGCCACAGCGTATCGCCCAGCTTGATGCGGCCGCGTCCATCCCGGATCGGTTCGGCAAGTGTCGCCATCCTGCCGACCATTTGCGCGCCGCGCCGGTTGAGCAGCGGCTGGTCGGTCGGGTCATTGCGGCTGCCGACCAGCTTCTTGCCGACATAGGCCGAGACCAGCGACAGCGCCAGGAAGGCGAGGACCTGGACCTGCCAGGTCCAGAAGCCGGCGTCCCAGATCAGCAGCGACACGGCGCCGATGATCAGCGCGGCGATGCCGATCCACAGCATGAAGATACCTGGTGCGATGATTTCCATCACCAGCAGGACGAAACCGAGAACCATCCAGTTCCACGGGCCGAGTTCGGAAACGATGCGGTCGATCATTGGTTTCGACCTCAGTTGTCGGTTGGGCGAACGACCGGTGGGCGCGCGGCCTGCCTTTGCGAGCCGGTCGTGCCCTCGCTGCGGAAGACTTCCTTGGCGATCTCGCCGATGCCGCCGAGCGAGCCGATCAGAGACGACGCCTCGAAGGGCATCAGCACGATTTTGCTGTTGGTGGCCGTGCCGATCCTGCCAAGCGCTTCAGTGTATTTCAGCGCCACGAAGTAGTTCAGCGCCTGCACATCGCCTTTGGAGATCGCTTCCGACACCACCTGGGTGGCGCGGGCTTCCGCCTCTGCCGAACGTTCGCGCGCTTCGGCATCGCGGAAGGCGGCTTCCTTGCGGCCCTCGGCCTCGAGGATCTGCGACTGCTTGAGGCCTTCGGCGGCAAGGATCTGCGCGCGCTTGTTGCGTTCCGCGGTCATCTGCCGGCCCATCGATTCGATAAGGTTGGCCGGCGGGTTGATGTCCTTGATCTCGACGCGGGTGATCTTGATGCCCCACGGGTGGGCTGCTTCATCGACGACGCGCAGCAGGCGTTCGTTGATGGCGTCGCGGTTCGACAGGAGTTCATCGAGGTCCATCGAACCCATGACTGTACGGATGTTGGTCATCGTCAAATTGAGGATGGCGTTCTGCAGGCCGGAAACCTGGTAGGCGGCCTGCGCCGCGTTGAGGATCTGGAAAAAAGCGATGCCGTCGACACCGACGATGGCGTTGTCGCGGGTGATGATTTCCTGGCTCGGAACGTCAAGCACCTGCTCCATCATGTTCATCTTGGCGCCGATGCGGTCGATGAACGGGTAAATGAAATTGAGACCCGGGCTCAGTGTCTTGGTGTAACGACCAAAGCGCTCCACCGTATAGTTGTAGCCTTGCGGGATTGTCCTGATGCCCTTGATCAGCAGCACCAATACCAGAAGGGCAAGTGCACCAACCGCAATATCGAAACCACTGAAATCCATTTGGCTCTCCCTCAGACGAAGGCCGCTCAAGCCATTCTCGCGCAGCCGACTTCACCAAAGACTTAAGTGTGTTTCAGATGCGTTACAATCAGGTGATGATGGATTGTTTATAGGTTTGCACTCAACGGTTGAAGGCAAACAGCCTTGCATCCCTGTCATCCAGCCCGTTGATCGAAGCCGGGACAATCTCGGAAGCGATCTGCGAGAAGGTGATGCCGTTGCCGCCGTAGCCCATCACCGCATGGATGCGAGGGTGGCGGGGAATGGCGCCGATATAGGGCAGGCCGGTGGTCGTGGTGCCGAAAGAACCGGTCCAGGCAAATTCAGGCCTGGTGTCGAGATGCGGAAATATCAGGCCGAGCTTCTCGGCGATGCGTGTGCTCTTGTCGGCGATCAGTTCGTCGCGCCGCGCTTCGTCGACAAAATCCTCGTCCTCGCCGCCGCAAACGACCCGGCCGTCAACGGTCGCCCTGACATAGAGGTAGGGGTCCGACGCTTCCCAGATGAACGCCGCCTGCGGCCAGATATTTCGCGATTGCGGCCGTGTCGCGAGCGCCCATGTCGAGATGATCCGGTGGGCTGTCGCCGGCACGATGTCGACCAGTTCGTAGCCGGTGGCAAGAACAACATGGCGTGCGGTGATGGTAGGCCCATCCCTGGTCGCGACGACCGCTTCGTCGGCGCTGTCCTCGATGATTGTGGCTTCGACGGGGGCGTAGAAGCGTGCCCTGCGCTCCAGGGATTTCAGCAGCAGCCCGGCCGTCAGCTTGCGTGGGTCGAGTGCGATGTTGCCATGGCTGAGGATGGCGCCACCGCGGTCGATGCCGAATGTCTCGGCCAGCGGCGCCGGCGTGAGATAGGTCGCGCCGATGCCGGCTAGCCGACGTGCCTCGGCCTCGTCGCGCAGTTCCGACGGACCAAGCATCGTGCCGGCCAGATAGAGCGACGGCGTCCGGCTCAGGCCACAATTGATGCCGAGTTCGGCGATGCGGGCGCCGAGATTGGAGACGGCGAGCCGCGAGCGCCGCCAGGCCTGCTGCGTCGAGGCCCCGCCGACCATCTTCGAGAGCGTGGAGAGAGGCTGGTCTATTTCGAATGCCACCAGTGCGGTGGTTGCGGCCGTCGAGCCCTTCAGCGGGCCGCGCCGGTCGATGCAGATCACCTGATGGCCGTCGGCCGTCAGCGCCTCGGCCATCATGGCGCCGCTGATGCCCATGCCGACGACCAGCACATCCGTCTTGACATCCCGGGTCAGACTGTCCGTCGGCACTGTGGGCGCCCGATAGGCTGACCAGACGGGCCGGCCACTACTGAGGTCGAGTTTGCGGGACATCGCATTCTCCGGAGGGCGCGCCTGGTTGACGAAATTCCGGACGGAAAACCGTTTCCACACTTTTCCTGGAATTTCTCCTAGACCCAGCCAGACAGTTCGCGCCGCACCATCGCCTCGATCACCGCCATCCCTTCCGCGCTGTCGTTGAGGCAAGGGATATGGGCGAAATTCTTGCCCCCGGCATGGTGGAAGGTCTCGGCCGCCTCGCGGCCGATCTCGTCCAGCGTCTCGATGCAGTCGACGGAAAAGCCCGGATTGACGATGGCGATCGACTTCACGCCGTCCTGCGCCAGTTTCTCGACCGTCTTGTCCGTATAGGGCTGCAGCCATTCCTGCGCGCCGAAGCGCGACTGGAAGGTGATGATCAGTTTCCTGTCATCCCAGCCGAGCCGTTCGCGCAGCAGCCGCGTCGTCTTCTGGCAATGGCAGTGATAGGGATCACCCTTCTCGAAATACGGTTTTGGAATGCCGTGATAGGAGGTGATGACCACCTCCGGCTCGAAGTCCAACGTCGTCAGATGCCGTTCGATCGAACGCGCCAGCGCCTCGATATAGACCGGCTCGTCATAGTAGGGCGGCACGCTGCGGATGGCCGGTGCGCGGCGCATCTTCATCAGCGCGCGAAACAGCTGGTCATTGGCGGTTGCCGTGGTCGTCGCCGAATATTGCGGATAGAGCGGAAAGGAAAGAATGCGGTCGCAGCCCTGGTCGACCAGACGCTGGGCAATGCTGGCGGTTGAAGGGTTGCCATAGCGCATCGCCCAGTCGACGATGACATCAGGCAGGTCGCGCAGCGCTTCGGCCAGCTTTTCGGCCTGGCCGCGGGTGTAGGTG
This sequence comes from Mesorhizobium sp. CO1-1-8, assembly GCF_020164875.1. Classification (NCBI taxonomy): domain Bacteria; kingdom Pseudomonadati; phylum Pseudomonadota; class Alphaproteobacteria; order Hyphomicrobiales; family Phyllobacteriaceae; genus Mesorhizobium; species Mesorhizobium sp. CO1-1-8. The sequence goes on from NZ_JAIUGZ010000015.1 coordinate 47,790, forward strand.
CGCAAGGGCGACTCGTTCTTCTCCCGGTTCCAGATACGGGCGTAGTTGGCGCCCGACTTCTTGGGCCGCGTGGTGAGCACAAGGCCATACAGGATCGGATACCAGATCGCCCTGTTGAGCTCGATGACACGCGGATCGGACAGGAATTCACGGAGATACCGCCACATCGGCTTGAAATCGGTGCCATCGGGCGTGCCGAGATTGACCAGCATGACGCCGATCTTGCCAGCCTTGACCGGCGGATGCCCAGCGGGCAACGGGCCGAGCGCCTTTGCGGCCTTGGGTTCGGCAGGAGTGGAAAGCGTCATAAAGGTTCTCCGGGAGACGCGAACCTAACCATCTTGCGCGCGCATTCAATGCAGCGTCTGGCCGCACCTTAGCCCGAAAACAGGACGCTCGTCCGGTTTTCGGGCGGGCGGTGTCATTCAGGCATGTAAGCCAGGCTATTTCGGCGGGATGGTCAGCGTTGCGCCGACCGGAAGCCGGCGCGGCTCATAGCCCTTGTTGGCGTCCGAAATGACCTTCCACTTGGTGCCGTCGCCATAGGCCTTCTTGGCCAGATCCCAATAGGTATCGCCGGCAACGATGACATGGCTGGCTTCGGCCGGTGCGGCCTCGGCAGGCTTTGCCGGTTCTGCAGGTGCGGGAGCTGCTTCAGCGGGCTTTGCTGGCTCGGCCGTTGCCGGCACAGCCGGTGGCGCTGGCGGAGGAGGTGCTCCTTCCGTCGATATGGCCGGTGGTGTGTTGGCGATATCGCCCGAGTTGGCCGGCAATTCAGGCATTGCAGGTGCCGCTTCGGCAGGCTTGGCGGCTTCAGCCGGTGCGGGCGCCGGGGTGGCCGGCGCTGCTTCGGCTGGCTTGGCCGGATCGGTTGCCGGGGCCGCGGGCGCCGCGGCGACGGTCGCCGCGATTTCGGTGATGCGGCCATCGAGCTTCGGCGTGTAGGGCCGGTGGGCGCCGAGATAGTCGGCAACCACCTGTTCGAGGCCGGGGCCGTAGTCGTAGGCATTCTTGGCCTTGTCGGCGAAGACCTTGTAGCCGTCGCCGCCCTGGCGGACATAATTGTTGGTGGCGACCAGATAGTCCTTGTCCGGGTTGATCGGCTTCCAGGCGCCGCCTTCCATGACCTCCACCGATTTGACCCGGCCGGCATTGGGCGCAACGGATTTGTCGAAGGAATATTTCAGGCCGGCGACCTGGGGGAAGCGCCCGGCGCCGTCCTCGACCTGGCTAAGGCCGCCCTCAAGGCCGGCCACCAGATCCTTGCCCGAAATCTGGAAGGTCGCCAGCGTGTTCTGGAACGGCAGCACGGTCAGCACCTCGCCCATGGTGACGGTGCCCTTGTCGATCGAGGCGCGCAGGCCGCCGCCATTGGAGATGACGATCTCGACGCCCTGTCCCTTGACGCGGTCGAGGATGGCGTCGGAGACGAGATTGCCCATCGCGCATTCGCGGGTGCGGCAGCTCTCGCGGCTGCCGTCGATCACGTCCGTGGTCTCAGCCACTTCCTTGTTCTTCAGTGCCTCGATCGGCGCGCCAAGCTCCTTGATGCGGGCGAGCACGGCCGGGTCGGGCGTGATCGACTTGTCGAGATAGATCGGGTCGCCGCTGGCCGATTTGACGACGCCATTGTCGTCGAACACCACTTTGAACTCGCCGAGATATTTCGAGTAGGACGCCGCCTGCACCACCGGCACCTTGTAGCCGTCCGGATTGTCGACCATTGTCGGGTAGGGGCCTTCCGCCTTCGGATCGGTGTTCGACAGCAGGGAATGGCTGTGGCCGCCGACGACGACATCGATGCCCGGGATCTTGGCAATGACGTCGCGTTCGCGCCTGTAGCCGATATGGGTCACGGCGATGATCTTGTTGACGCCTTCGCCCTTGAGCTTCTCGACTTCGGCGGTGATCGACTTGACGTCGTCCTCGATGGCGACGTTGGGTCCGGGGGAAGCGAGATCCGGCGTGTCGTTGGTGATCGCGCCGATGATGCCGATCTTCTGGCCGCCGACCTCGACGACAACAGACGGCTTGACGCGGTCGCCGAGCTTGGATTGCGCGTTGGCCTTTACATTGGCGCCGAGCACCGGGAACTTGATCATGTCGAGGAACTGCGCCAAGGCCACTTCGCCGTCGTCGAATTCATGGTTGCCGAGCGCCATCGCGTCGAACTTCATGTCGTTGAGGAATTCGCCTTCGACCTTGCCCTTGTAGGTCGTGTAGAACAGCGATCCCTGGAAATTGTCGCCGGCGCTGAGCAGCAGCACATTCTGGCCTTCCAGCTTCTTGCGCTCCTGGGCGATCGCGGTGATCAGCCGGCCCGCGCCACCGATGCACTCGCCCTTGGTTTCCTCGTCCGCCGAGCAGGTCGATTCATATTTGTTGTTGCCTTCGATGCGGCTGTGCCAGTCGTTGATATGCAGGATGTTCAGCGTGTAGTCGGCAAAGGACGCGCCGGCCGACAGACCGAGTGCTGAGGCTGACAGGGCTGCAATGGCGGCAAGCTTCTTCATCTTCGTCTCCCGGAAAGCTGATCAGAGGCCATTAGCGCTCTTGCTTGACTGGAACATAACAGCCGGCGCTTCGGCCATGTTCCCATCGCGTTCCGGATGACGCAAGCGGAATCCGGGACCTTTTGCCGGCACAAAAAAGGACGGCGGCCAACCGGCCGCCGTCCTTGGAAAACGAAGGGTCGTGGGTTCAGACGCGCCTTGTCAGCACGAAATTCTGGCCGCTGGAGCTCGTGCAGTTGAGCTGGCTTGTCGACACCATCAGGCAGTTGAAGCTGACCGCGGTCTGGCGGATCAGCGAGGTGCCGTTGATCTGCACCGATGTGGCGCCGGTCATCGTGTAGCTGCCGTCGGCAAGCTTCTGGCCGGTGTCGGTGGCTACCGTCGTGAAAGCGCCGCCGGCGAAGGTCGACAGGCCGGTGCCCTTGGCGTCGATCCAGGAGCCCTCGACGCCTTTCGGCGCCGCTGCCATCGGCGGCTCATTGGGGCCACTGGTCGTACAAGCAGCAAGCCCGGCCAAGGCCGCCGCCGCTACGCTCATCGAAAGAACTTTGCGCGCAATGTTGTTCATATGAAAATCCTCTCCTCAGTCCGCATCCCTTCAATCGCCCGATTTCCGGGCGATTGCAAGGCAATGGCGTATGCCGGGCAGGCTGCTATCGCACAAGGATGTTGCGGAACTGCCACGGGTCGTTCCGGTCGAGGTCTTCCGGGAACAGGCCGGGACGGTTATCGAGCGGCGTCCAGTCGGTGTAGTAGCCCTTGACCGGTCCGAGATACTGGGATTGCACTTCCAGGCAGCGCCTGTAGTCCATCTCGTCGGCTTCGACGATGCCGGCTTCGGGATTCTCCAGCGCCCAGACCATGCCCGAGAGCACCGCCGAGGTGACCTGCATGCCGGTGGCGTTCTGGTAGGGCGCCAGCTTGCGCGCCTCGGCGAGCGACAGCTGCGAGCCGTACCAGTAGGCATTCTTGTCGTGGCCGTAGAGCAGCACGCCGAGTTCGTCGACGCCGTCGATCAACTCGTTCTCGTCGAGCACGTGATGCACCGGCTGAGGCTTGCCGGCGGCGCCGAACATCTCGTCAAGCGACAGCATCGCGTCGTTGCAGGGATGGTAGGCATAGTGGCAGGTCGGGCGGTAGTGCACCTTGCCCTTCTTCGAGCGCACGGTGAAGAAATCGGCGATCGAGATCGCCTCATTGTGCGTTACCAGCAGGCCGTATTGCGCGCCGGGCGTCGGGCACCACGAGCGCACGCGCGTGTTGGCGCCCGGCTGCTCCAGATAGATGGCGGCCTTCGAGCCGTGCTTGTGCTTCTTGGCGTTCTTCGGAATCCATGTCTCGTGTGTGCCCCAGCCAAGTTCCGCGGGCTGCAGGCCCTCGGAGATGAAGCCTTCGACCGACCAGGTGTTCCAGAACACATTCATCGGTTTCGGCTTCTTGGTGCGCTGGGTGTCGCGTTCGGCGATGTGGATGCCCTTGACGCCGGCTTTCTTCATCAGCTTGGCCCAGCCCTCGCGGTCGTCCTGCGCGGGCTCCGAGAACTCCAGGCCAAGATCGGTGGCGAGATTGACCAACGCCTGCTTGACGAACCACGAGACCATGCCTGGATTGGCGCCGCAGGTGGAGACCGCCGTGGCGCCGCCGGGCTTCTCGTGCTTTTCCTTGAGCAGCGACTCGCGCAGCGCGTAGTTGGTGCGGCTGGCGTTATCGGCCTTGGCGTCGAAATAGAAGCCGAGCCACGGCTCGACGACGGTGTCGATGTAGAGCACGCCGAGCTTGCGGCAGAGCCGCATCAGGTCCACCGAGCCGGTATCGACCGACAGGTTGATGCAAAAGCCCTGGCCCCCGCCATCGGTCAGAAGCGGCGTCAAGAGCTTCTTGTAGTTCTTCTCGGTCACAGCTTCCTGGACGAAGGTGATGCCGCGCTCGTCGAGCAGTTTGCGGTCGGTGTCGCGCGGGTCGATGACCGTCATGCGCGACTTGTCGAACTTGAAATGGCGTTCGATCAGCGGCAGCGTTCCCCGGCCGATCGAGCCGAAGCCGATCATCACGACAGGGCCGCTGATCTCACCGTAAACGGGCCAGTTTTCAGTCGCCATTTTATCGAACACTCCTTCAAAGCCCAGGAAACTGGGAAAACATGCGCAAAACCGGGAATTTTTGCCCGGCGGCCATGCGCTACATCACAGATCATTGTCACAAACCAGCGAAAAGCGCCAACCAGCGGCTACGCTGTGTTGGCCATGTGGTTAAGGACCGTCATCAGCCGATCGCGGTCTGATGTCAGGCCCTTGTAGTCGAGCTGCGCGAGATCGAGCGCCTCGAGCTGGGCGGCGAAAGACGCCGCGAGCTTCGACCGATCAGGGTGCCTGGCCAGCACGGCGAGCGGGTCGAGATGGATGCGGATGGTGAACAGGATATCGCGCGAAACAGGCAGTTTGCGCAGGGTCTGCCGCTCGACGCGGATGAAGGCATGGGCGTCGATGTCGCCATCGGGAAAGCGCGACGGACGGTTGGTGGCGCGGTCGATGCGCTGCAGGTCGGAGAGCGGATGGTAGAGCGCGTTGTCGGACTGGATGGACCAGTTGTAGCGCTCGACGGCCTGCCCCTGGAGGCCATCGAACATCCGGTTGATGAGTTCCGCCGGACGCGTGCCCGGGCCGAAACCCGGCACCGGCGCGTGGATGTCCTGCAGCGGCTTGCCGAATTTTTCCAGAAGCGACCAGGACGAGGGAAAGCAAAGCGAGCCGGCAACCAGCCGCCAGCCGCTGTCGCTGCGGCGCATCAGGATCAGGTCTTCCTGGATGAGCTGTGAGGCCTTGGCCAATGGAGCATCGGCGAGAGAAGCAGGCAGACGGCTCGCGGCGCCCATCACCTCGACTGCTGATCCGGTGCGCCGATGGGTTTCGGGGAACCTCTCCAAGAGATGCGCAGCGAGCAAGTCCAGCACTTCCTGCTGGGCATCGCGCGTGCCGTCCTCTTCGACGAAAACACGGTCGGGGATTTCGGCATAGAGCCGGTGCTTTTCGGCGAGATACGGCAGCAGATGGCCATCGACCTCGATCCAGTCCGCCGGGTCGAGCGGCTTCAGCCCGATACTGAACAGTTTCGACGAGCCGTCATAGGGCGTGTGGGTCGGCAGCGTATGCTTTGGGGGTGTGTGAGTGGGCATAGACGTCATGTTTCAGGTCAGTCTTGCGGGGATCAGTCCGCGCAGCGAATTGCCGACGAACAGGGATTTGGCGGATTTCAGATCGTCCAAGCTGTAGATCGCTTCGCGGACGCGGCCTTCATCCAGAAGCTGCGCGCGCAATACGCCAGGCAGCAGGCCGCAATCGAGCCGGGGCGTGGCGAGCACGCCGTCGCCGAGATCGGCAAAGACATTGGTGATCGTGCCCTCACAGATTTCGCCGCGTTCGTTGGCCATAAGCACCTCGTCGGCCTGGGTGATGAGGTGTTCGGCGCGGGCACGCGTGTAAAGCTGCCGCCGGGTGGTCTTGTGGCGCAGCAGCGTGTCGTTCGAATCGAGCCTCGTCCGCGCCAGCCGCAGCATCCAGACCTTGTCGGCGGCGAGCGCTTCATAAGGTTGCGCCGAGGCCGTCACCTCACCATCGTGCGACAGGACGAGCCGCGTGCGCATGGCAACGCCGAAACCGCTGACCGCGCTGCTCAGCGCCTCGCCGACCGTGCCTGGATCACAGCGGAAGCCGAGCTCCGCCGCTGAGCCATAGAGGCGCGCAAGATGGCGATCGAAGCGCAGGAAGCCCGGGCCGGGTTCCCAGCGCATGGTCTCGATCAGCTGAAAGTCGGCGGTGTTCCCGTCGCGAAGCGCGCTTTCAAGAGACACTCCTGATATTCCTCCTGCGCCGTCGAATCGAAGACGACGCCGCCTCCGACATTGTAGACGGCCTCGCCGCCCGAAAAGAGCGAGATGGTGCGGATCGCCACGGAAAAGCGCATCGGGCCGCCGGGCGCGATCCAGCCTATGGCACCGCAATAGGCATCGCGGGGCGTGCCTTCCAGATCGCGCAGGATCTCCATGGCACGGATTTTAGGCGCCCCGGTGATCGAACCGCAAGGAAACAGCGCCGCGAAGATCTGGCGGATAGAGAGACCCGGCAGCAGTTTGGCCCTGACGTCGCTCACCATCTGATGCACGGTTGGGTAAGTCTCGATGCGGAACAGCGCCGGCACGTCCAGCGTGCCCACCTCGCTGATCAGCGATATATCGTTGCGCAGGAGATCGACGATCATCCGGTTTTCGGCCTGGTTCTTCTCGTCATTGCGCAGGAAGATCTTCTGCCGTTCGTCCTCGGCTTTGGTGGCTCCGCGCGGCGCCGTTCCCTTCATCGGATGTGTCTCGATCATGCCCTCGGCGTCGATCTCGAAGAACAGCTCAGGCGAGCGCGACAGCACGATGGGTTCGCCGAGCGCGATCAGCGCGCCGTATTTCACCGGCTGACGTTCCGTCAATGCATCGAAGGCGGCCAGCGGCTCGCCCGACCATTGCGCATGCACGGGAAAGGTCAAATTGCCCTGGTAGCAATCACCTTGCCTGATGTGCCGGTGCAGCCGCGAGAAGCGTTTTTCATAATCCTCGGGCGACCACGTCGCACGGGCGTCGAAGATCGGGCCATTGGTCGCCGCCGTATTGCGCGGCGGCACCGCCTCTTCGACCGGCGCATCGAAAATCCCAAGGCACACGAGTGGGGAGCGGCGCCCGTCCGGCAGCAGGGGAACGAGCTTGGGTTCGAGCAGGTAGCCCGCCTCATACGAGAAATAGCCGGCAAGCCATTTGCCTGCATCATGCGCGGCTTGTGCTGCTTCCAGAGCCGGCTCGAAATCCCCTGCTTCGTGCGCCACAATGACATCGGCCGGCCGGTCGAAGACGAGCTGGCGCGCGCTTTTGTCATTGCGAAAAATTGCGGCGGGCAGGGACATGGGCACCGAATGCTGCGATCAATGAAGCCATCACCCGCTCTATATGGGGTGCCGCCCGCGCGCAATCGAGGGAACGGCACGCTGCCTCTCAAAGCCGACCTTAGGGCCAACTCGGGAACCAAGAGCGAGCGGCGGCGCCGATATGGCGCCGCCGCTTGCAATCTTCAGTATTCGCCAGGCGATCAGCTGTTGCTGGAGGTTCCGGCTGTTGGAAACTGCTTGGCGAACTCCTTCTCGTTGCCGGCGGCGAGCAGCTTGGCCTGCTCGATCCAGCGTTCGCGCGCGATGCGGCCGTCGAAATTCATGACGTCCTCGATCCGTTTGATATCGGCGGCTGTCCAGGACGCGATCTGGGCGAAGCTGGTGACGCCTTGCGCCTTGAGCAGCTTCTCGTTGACCGGACCGATACCGATCAGCCGGCGCAGATTGTCGGGCTTGCCGGATGCTGAGCCGGCTGCTGGCTTGGCTGTTGCAGGCTTGCTCGTCGCGGATTTGGCTGGAGCCGAGGTTTTGGTGGCGGCGGGTTTCGCCGCCGGCTTGGCAGGAACCGCCTTGGCAGAGACCGCTTTCGCAGCGGCCGGTTTAACCGGCGCCGGCTTTGTGGCGGCGGATTTGGCCGTCGCGTAGGTCGACATCAGGGCTGCCGGCGCCTGGCTTGCCGGCTTTGCCGCGCTGCTTCCGGCGGCAGGTGCGGCCGGCGCTTCGCGCAGCCGGCGCTCGAGGTCGGCGCGAGTCTTGCCGCATGCATCGAGTTCGCCGGTCAGGCGGTCGCTGTCGGTGCGCAGCCTGTCGCGTTCGCTGCGTGTACGGTCGAGGTCGCCGCGCAAGCTGTCGAGTTCACCGCGCAGGCGCCCCCAAAGGAACCAACCCGCCAGCACGCCTATCAGGAACGCCAGGACGACATAGAAAAAAGTGCCCATTGTCTCTCTCCAGTCAGATCCGTCTGCCGTGGGGTCATGACCTTCGGCGAAGGACTACTCTTGGTGGTTCCGCGGTAAGCAGAACAGCCGGCTTCGGTTCGAGCTGTCGGCGATCGGCTTTTGCTTGCCCATGGTCAACGGCCGTTGTCGCGTTCGCCTGAGCGCCACGACCGGCTGAGATTTCTCCTCGCCGATCCGCATGCGCTCCGGCTGAGCTTGGAGCGAAGGCTATCATAGAGCTTGTGGAAAGCTATCGGAAAACTTCGGTGGAGAGTACTTCAAGAACAGATATTTAGGGCGATAGTAGAGCTGCCCCAACATGCATTCCGGCTAAACTGTCAGAGCGACGCCTGAGGGATGTTTCAAGTGTCGAGCGCTTCCAACTCGTCGATCAGGCCACTGATGACGCCAAGTCCGATCTGCCAGAAGGCGGGATCGGTGGCGTCGAGCCCGAAGGGCGCCAGAAGCTCGGAATGATGTTTGGTGCCGCCGGCACGCAGCATTTCGAAATACTTGTCCTGAAAGCCGCGCTCGGCGTTCTGGTAGACCGCGTAGAGCGAGTTCACCAGGCAGTCACCGAAAGCATAGGCATAGACATAGAAGGGCGAATGGATGAAGTGCGGGATGTAGGTCCAGAACACCTCGTAGCCTTCGCGCAGCTTGATAGCGGGACCCAGACTTTCGGCCTGCACTTCGAGCCAGAACTGACCGAGCCTGTCGGAGGTCAGTTCGCCGTTCTTGCGTTCGGCATGCACCTTGCGCTCGAATTCATAGAAGGCGATCTGGCGTACGACCGTGTTGATCATGTCCTCGACCTTCTGGGCGAGCATGGCCTTTCGCTCGCGCCGGTCGGTGGTCTGGTCGAGCAGCGATCGGAAGGTCAGCATCTCGCCGAAGACCGATGCCGTCTCGGCCAGCGTCAGCGGCGTCGAGGCCATCAGTGCGCCCTGGCCGCCGGCCAGCACCTGATGCACGCCATGGCCAAGCTCGTGCGCCAGCGTCATCACATCGCGCGACTTGCCCATGTAGTTGAGCAGGACATAGGGATGCGCCGACGGCACGGTCGGATGCGCGAAGGCGCCAGGCGACTTGCCGGGCCGCACCGGCGCGTCGATCCAGTTGCGGTCGAAGAAGGTTCGCGCGATCTCAGCCATGTCGGGCGAAAAGCGCTGATAGGCGGACAGCACGGTGTTCCTGGCCTCGTCCCAGCCGATGATCGCCTGGGGCGTATCCGGCAACGGCGCGTTGCGGTCCCAGTGGTTCATCACCTCCATGCCCAGCCAGCGTGCCTTCATCGCGTAATAGCGGTGCGACAGGCGCGGATAGGCATCGCGAACGGCGGAGGCCAAGGCGTCCACCACGCTGCGCTCGACGCGGTTGGCGAGATGGCGTGAATCGGCGATGTCCTCGAAGCCGCGCCAGCGGTCGGATATCTCCTTGTCCTTGGCCAGCGTGTTGGTGATCAGCGTGAAGGTGCGCAGATTTTTGCGGAAGGTCGTGGCCAGCGCCTCGGACGCCCGGCGGCGCACCTCGCCGTCGGCGTCCTGCAAACGGTTCAGCGCCGGCTCCAGCGTCAGTTCCTCGCCGTCGATGTCGAAGCGAAGGCCGGTCATCGTCTCGTCGAACAGGCGGTTCCAGGCGCCGCGTCCGGTGACCGACTTTTCGTGGAAGAGCTGCTCGACGCGGTCCTCAAGCTGGTAAGGCTTGTCCTTGCGCAGATCGAGCACCCACGGCCGGTAGTGACCGAAGGCGGGATCGCCGGCGAGCGCGCCTTCGATCGACACATCGTCGATCAGGTTGAGTTCGAGCGCGAAGAACAGAAGGTGCGCGCTGGCGTCGGTCATCTTCTCCTGGATGTCGCCATAGAGCTTGGCGCGCTGAGGATCGGCGGTGTTTCCGGCATAGACCAGCCCCGCATAGGAGACGATGCGGCCGATCAGTTCCTCCAGCGCCTCGTAGGCGACAAGCGCCTCGCCCAGCCTGCCGGCGCTGCCGCGCTCGGCCTCAGCGGCCAGCGTGCCCTTCCAGCGGCTTTCGAAGCTGGTCGCATCAGTGGCGGCCTTGGCGATGTCGCGCTTCAGCTCCGGCGCGTCTATGCCGGCATAGAGGTCGGAAAGGTTCCATTCCGGCAGGTCGCCCAGCTCGGCCGCACCCTGACCGGACGCCGGCGCCGCCAGCCGCCGTGTGGAAACCATGTGCCCAGAATCCTTATGCATTGCCGACACCTTCCGTGGCCAACGTTCAAGGAGAAACGAGAAGCCGGTCAAATCCTAAGGAATTCATTCACCGGGTTTTTTGAAACCTTATTTAGAACCCTGTGCCAAGATGGTCCACAGGGCAGAATTCCTCGGGCGGGCGCCATACCAGTCATGACAGGTTCCATACTCATAGTCGATGACGATCCGGTGCAACGCCGGCTGCTCGAAGCGGCGGTGACGCGGTTCGGCTACAGCGCAATCGTCGTCGACGGTGGCGCGGCCGCTCTCGATATCCTCGATGGACCCGGCGCCCGCGAGGTGTCGGTGGTCATCCTCGATCTGGTCATGCCCGGTCTCGACGGTATCGGCGTGCTGAAGGCGATGCGCGAGCGCGACATCAACGTGCCGGCCATCGTGCAGACCGCGCAGGGCGGCATCGAGACCGTGGTTTCGGCGATGCGTCATGGCGCCTTCGATTTCGTCGTCAAGCCGGCGTCCCCCGACAGGCTGCAGGCGTCGATCGGCAATGCGCTCAAGGTCGAAGCCGTCGAGGGCGAGGTCAAGCGCACGTCGCGCCGTCGCGGCGGCCTCCTGACCTTCAAGGACATGATCACGCACAGCCCGGCCATGGACAGGGTGATCCGTCTTGGCCAGAAAGCGGCGGCATCCAACATCCCGATCCTGATCGAGGGCGAGTCCGGCGTCGGCAAGGAACTGGTGGCGCGCGCCATCCAGGGCAGTGGCGACCGCCGCACGAAACCCTTCGTCACCGTCAATTGCGGCGCCATTCCAGACAATCTGGTCGAATCGATCCTGTTCGGCCACGAGAAGGGTTCGTTCACCGGCGCCACCGACAAGCACACGGGCAAGTTCGTCGAAGCGCATTCGGGCACACTGTTTCTCGACGAGATCGGCGACCTGCCGCTCGACGTGCAGGTCAAGCTGTTGCGCGCAGTCCAGGACGGCGAGGTAGACCCGGTCGGTGGACGCTCGACCGTCAGGGTCGACATCAGGCTGATTTCGGCGACGCACCGCAACCTCCTGCAGCAGGTCAAGGACGGCAAGTTCCGCGAGGATCTGTTCTATCGGCTGAACGTCTATCCGATCTTCGTGCCGCCGCTGCGCGACCGCCGCGACGACATCCCGTATCTGGTCACCCATTTCATGGAGAAGGTGGCGCCGGCCGACCCGCAGCGTCGCCTGCAAGGTATTTCGGCGGCAGCGCTCGCCGTGCTGCAGGCCTATGACTGGCCCGGAAACATCCGGCAGCTCGAAAATGCCGTCTTCAGGGCCTCGGTGCTTTGCGAAGGCGATGTGCTTTCCGTCGAGGACTTCCCGCAGATACGGGCGCAGGTGGAAGGCACCGTCAACCTCGATATGGACGGCGACGCGCCGTCGCCGCCCCTGCCTTTGGAGGGCCGCGATGACGAAGCCTTGCCCGGCGAGGGCGGCCCAGCAATCGCGTTCGATCCTCTGGCAAGGCTGCAGCCTCGCTTCGGCACGTTGCGGGCGCTCGACGAGCGCGGCAATGTGCGGGCACTTGCCGATGTCGAACTTGAGATGATCAAGCTTGCCATCGATCACTACAACGGACAGATGAGCGAAGTCGCCCGCCGACTCGGCATCGGCCGCTCGACGCTCTATCGCAAGCTCAAGGAACACGGCATCGATCCGGAGACAGGCCGCGTGGACCGGCTCGCCTCCTAAGGGTGATGCCGGGCTACAAAGATAGCGTATCCAAAGCCGCTCGGCTGCGGTTCGGGAACCATCATTTTCGGCTCGGCCTGTCCAAATCTTAACACACCTTTGGAGCGCATGGCTTCTTGCTAGGCTGGGCTTCGGCCCGAAATCCGGCTTTGCCACAAGGTCGACGCCAGCTTGCAATGCCACAACGGTCCTTGTATCGCCGTTTCAGCGGCATTGTGGCTGTCTTATGGACATCTCTGTTCACGCATTAAGGCTAACGGTAACAGATCGTGTTCGGGGCGAAGGGGAAAATCTGATCTAAACCAGCGGTTTACCAAGAAACCTTGTGAACAATTTTTGACGGGATATCGCCACGGTGTTACCGCATTTCGGCTTCAATAAGCGATGATTAACCATTAGGATGGATATTCGGGTGTGCTAATGCCACATCCGTTTGGACAAATCCGGGGACAAACGGCAGCCTGCAAGGCCTTTTGATTTGAACAGAATCGAACGACTCACAAACAGGCGGCACCATCATTTGAGCGTCTGGCCGAAGTGGCTGACAGTGTTGGTTGTCGCTTTTGGTTTTGTTGCCGCGGCTGCGAGCGGAGCCAGCGCCGAAACACGGTCGCTGAAGCTTTATCATCTCCACACCCATGAGAAGGCCGAGATCGTCTACAAGCGCAACGGCCGCTACGTTCCCGAGGGTCTCAGGAAAATCAACATCATTTTGCGCGACTGGCGTCGCAACGAGCCGACCAAGATGGATCCGCGTCTGCTGGATCTGGTCTGGGAGGCGTATCGGGAAGCGGGTGCCACGGACTACATCCAGGTCGTCTGCGGCTATCGCTCGCCGTCGACGAACTCGATGCTGCGCGGCCGCAGCAGAGGCGTCGCCGAGAAGAGCCAGCACATGCTCGGCAAGGCGATGGATTTCTATATTCCCGGCGTGCCGCTCAAGAAGCTGCGTAACATCGGTCTCAAGATGCAGGGCGGCGGCGTCGGCTACTATCCGTCCTCGGGTTCGCCGTTCGTCCACATGGATGTCGGCAATGTGCGCCATTGGCCCGGTATCAGCCGGCAGGAACTGGTCGGCCTGTTCCCCAATGGCAAGACGCTGCATGTGCCGAGCGACGGCAGGCCGCTGCCCGGCTTTGAGCAGGCGCTCGCCTCCTACAAGGCGCGCAAGGGGTCAGGCTCGCCGGCCATCGAGATGGCCAGTGCTGGCGGCAGCAGCAAGAAATCAGGTGGCTTCCTGTCGGCTTTCTTTGGCGGCGGCGACGACGAGGCCGACGACAGCGCCGATGTCCAGACCGCTTCGGCCGCCCCCCCGCCCAAGGCGAGAAACCTGAAGCCGGCAGCGGCAGCCAAGACCAGCAACCTGCCGGGTATCGCCATCGTGGCGCCGGAGAATGCGCGGCGCGCCGAGATTCCGCAGGTGACCGAGCAGCAGGCTCCGGAGCCGGAAGAGGACACGCCGGAGACGATCATCGCGGCATTGCCGGCCCGAAGCATTCCGCTGCCGGATTTCGCACCGCGGCCGAAAGCCGATGTCGGCGCACAGCAGCCTGAGAACGTTCCTTTTGCGATGGCGGAGGCGACAGCCACCACCGAGCAGGCCGTGGCGACCGCGCATGCGCCGGCGAGCGTTCCTTTCGGCATGGCCGATGCAACGGCTTCGGCTGATTCGACCCAGGTCGCGGTCAACAACGTGCCGTTGCCGACATGGCGTCCCGACAATTCGCTGCCGGCCGCTCTGGCTGAGCCGCCCAGCAAGGATGTGCTGATGGCGCTGGCCGAGACGGCTGATCAAGGCAAGACCGCGACCGATGCGTTCTCGGTGCTGCCGACGGCGCGGCCCGAGATGGCCAGACCGGATGCGGTCAAGGCCGTGCTCGACGAGGCCAATGCCCAGGTCGGTGCCGCCGATTACCAGCTTGCTTCCTTGTCAGGATCCGAGCCGCGTTCGGCGTTCAACGATCCGGGCACCAACGCCGCATCACCGCGCGATGCTGTCGTTGCCCGTCCGGCCGGTTCCGATCCGGCCGCCGCGATCGGCGCCGGCGTCAAGACGACCCGCAAGGAATCGAGAGCCACCGCCCGCGACCTGAAGCCAGGCCCCAAGGCCATGGTGGTTGCGGCCGCACCGCAGGCCGCCCGCTGGGCATTGACCAGCGGCGAGCAGGTCGCCACCGTTTCAAGCGCGACGACGGCGCCGGGCTACGCCTACAGCATCGTGCACACGCCGCCGAGCGAGGTCTACACGGCCGGCTTCCAGCCGAGCAGCCAGATGGCCGATGCCAATCGCTTCACCGGCAACGCCGTCAAGTTCATGTCGGTAGCCCGCTTCCAGACCAAATGACGGCAAATCAATCGACAAAGCCGCGCCGGGCAACCAGCGCGGCTTTTTGCTGCGTGGCCGGATCCGGTCGCCCGGCCCGCCGGGTTCCGATCACGCCGGCCTGACATTGCCGTGATCGTGGAACGCCTTGCGCCGTCAACGGTTTCTCTCCCGTTCGTTCAAACCCGGGGATATCCATGAAGAAGATTCTATTGGCGTCGGTCATCGCTTTGGCAACCGTCTCGGCGGCCATCGCCCCTACGCTGGCCGAAACCATTGTCGTCAAGACCAACGATCATATGCATATGAAGAAGCACTGCAGGACCAAGCTGGTCACGACCTGGAAGCACCATCACAAAGTGGTCAGGGAGATCCGGGTCTGCAACTGATCCCAGCTCAAAGCAGCTCTTTTAAAAACATCTGGCAAACCCGGTCGACGCAAGTCGGCCGGGTTTTTTCATGCCCGCATTGAAAGCCTTATTTTGCGAGCTTGCTCGCCGCGCGCGCCAGGGCTTCGATCTCGTCCCACTTGCCGGCCTTGACCAAGTCATCGGGCGCCACCCAGGAGCCACCGACGCAGACCACGTTGGGAAGGCTTAGATAGTCGGGCGCGTTCTTGGCGGAGATGCCGCCGGTCGGGCAGAATTTCACATCGGCGAGCGGCGAGGCGAAGGCCTTCAGCGAAGCGATGCCGCCCGACTGCTCGGCCGGGAAGAATTTGAGAAAGCGCAAGCCGGCTTCCCGCGCCGCCATGATCTCGCCAGGCGTGATGGCACCGGGCAGCAACGGAACATCGCTGCCGGCGGCTGCCGCCAGAAGCTCGCGGGTGATGCCGGGGCTGACGATGAACCGAGAGCCCGCGTCGGCTGCCTCTTCGAACTGCCTGCTATCGAGAATAGTGCCGGCGCCGACGATGGCTTCCTCGACTTCACCAGCCACTCGTCGGATCGCTTCCAGTGCGTCGGCGGTCCTCAGCGTGATCTCGATAGCCGGCAGGCCGCCGCGTGCCAGCGCGCGTGCCAGCGGCACCGCATCGGCGACGTCAGAGATCTTCAGCACCGGGATGACCGGCTGGCCGTTGAGGAGCGACAGGAGTTTTTCGGTCTTGCTGGGCACGTGTCTCTCCGTGGCGTGGGACAATTCAACCGATTAGCAGAAGGCTGTTTTCCTGTCCACGAAACCGACCGTGTCGCGATGTCACGCGTCGCCCATGCTTAGCTTGACAAAGGCGGCTGCCAACTCGGCGGTGTCGGCAGCTTTTGTGCCGGCAGCTTTTCAGGATAGGAATTTTTTCTTGACTCCCGACCTCAGCTATGGTACAAATTCGCCCATGGTGCAGATTTGCGCCAGTGACCAGCCGAACAGCATGCCTGCTTTGCCTTGAATCGGCTTGCTCGAGCGTTTAGTTGCTTCGGCAATGACATCACTTCCACCCTTCCGCGTCGCAGCGCTCTACCGGTTTGCCCGGCTCGACGCTTTCGAAGAACTGCGCGCGCCGCTCGCCGCCTTCTGCTGCGCGCGCGGCGTCAAGGGCACGCTGCTTCTGGCGCATGAAGGCATCAACGGCACCGTCGCCGGCAGCGAGACGGCAATTGCCGAACTGATCTTGTATCTCGAAGCCATCGAAGGGCTGGCGGGCCTCGAGGTCAAGTACAGCGCAGCCGCGGACATGCCGTTCCACCGCATGAAGGTGCGGCTGAAGCGCGAGATCGTCACCATGGGTGTCGATGACATCGATCCTTCGAAAAGTGCCGGCACCTACGTCGCGCCGACCGACTGGAACGCGCTGATTTCGAAGCCCGGTACTGTCATCATCGACACGCGCAACGCCTATGAGGTGTCGATCGGCACGTTCAAGGGTGCGATCGATCCGGCCACCGCAAGCTTTCGCGAGTTCCCGGCCTGGGTGGAAGCGCATCGGGCGGAGCTCGAAGGCCGCAAGGTGGCGATGTTCTGCACCGGCGGCATACGCTGCGAAAAGGCAACCGCCTATGTCAAATCACTCGGCTTCGAGGATGTCTTTCATCTCAAGGGCGGCATCCTCAAATACCTCGAAGAGGTTCCGGCCGAACAGAGCCTCTGGCAAGGCGAGTGCTTCGTCTTCGACGAGCGGGTTTCGGTGTCGCACGGCCTCGCCGAGGGCGAAGCGGAACTGTGCCGCGCCTGCCGCCACCCGCTGACGCCGGGCGACCTGACGTCGCCCAAATTCGCCGCCGGTGTTTCGTGCCCGCATTGCTTCGATGCGCGTTCGGACGAGGACCGCCAGCGTTATGCCGAGCGCCAGCGCCAGGTCGAGCTTGCGCAGGCGCGGGGCAGGGGGCCGCATATCGGCTCCTGATCCAGGCGTCGTGGTGCTGCAAAGCGGCTGCCTGTCATTGCAATGTCAAGTTTCGGGACCTACGTCTTCGACGTTCGAAACCTGCCCGTTCGGCCGGGCAAATCCTGGAGGCACTGAATGTTCGATCCCAAGAAGCTTCTCGACGATCTGCTCGGCTCGCAAATCCCCGGCGCCAGCGGCACAGTTCGCGACAAGGCAGGGCAGGCCGTGCAGATGGCCAAGGACAATCCGCTGGCCGCCGGTGCGCTGGCTGCGGTGCTGCTCGGAACCGGTACTGGTCGTAACGTGACGGGCGCCGCGGTGAAGCTTGGCGGACTGGCTGCCATCGGCGGTCTCGCCTACAAGGCCTACCAGAACTACAAGGCCGGCAACGCACCCGTGGAAGCGCCGGCGGCCGGCGAACCGGAATTGCTGCCGCCGCCCAAGGACACCGCCTTCCACCCGTCGCAGGCGCCGCAAGGTGAGGACGAATTCACGCTGACCCTGATACGGGCGATGATCTCGGCGGCGAAGGCCGATGGCCATATCGACGATGAAGAGCGCCAGAAAATCGCCGGCAAGCTCAGCCTGGCCGGCATAGGCTCCGATGCTGAAAAGTTCCTGATGGCGGAGCTGGCGAGCCCGCTCGACCTCGACACGCTGGTGACTGGGGCCAAGACCGATGCGCAGAAGCTCGAACTCTACACGGCGTCGCGCCTGACCATCGATCCCGACACACGCGCCGAGCGCGGTTATCTCGACCTTCTTGCCGGCCGGCTCGGCCTGCCGGACGCGCTGGTCGACCATGTCGAGGCGACAGTTTCGGCGGCCAAGGTCCCGGCCAAGGCCGGGACGTCACCCAATCCGCGCTGGTAGGCCAAAACGGCACAGGGCGCACTCTCCGGCTTAACCTCTCGTTAACCCAGCAAGCGCATCATTCTACCCAGTCGGATCGGCTTTCCTCCTCCCAAGCCCGGTTCAGATCAGGGGCGGTCGCCAATGACCGCCCTTTTTGTCGGCCCGATCTGTTCGCCCGACTACGACCTTTTCCGACAGCCGAATTCGACTTTTCGCGATCGTGCTCCTGTGCTCTGCTTGCCATCGGCGCCGCCATTTGCGATGCCTTTGGTCTTACGCCAACCCTGAAAATCAGGCGGGCACGCACCGCGATGCCGGAGGACAACAATCATGACCGAGCAAAGAACCGCCATCGTCACGGGGGCCGGCACGGGCATCGGCAAGAGCGTCGCCACGGCGCTGCTCAAGGCCGGCTGGAACACGGTGTTTTGCGGACGCCGCAAATCCGTGCTGGATGCAGCCGTGGCCGAGGCCGGGCCCACCGACGCTAAGGCCCTGGCGGTTGCCTGCGATATCAGCAAGGCAGGCGAGGTCGACGATCTGTTCGAGACCGTGGCGGCGGCCTTCGGCCGTGTCGACCTGCTCTTCAACAATGCCGGCATGGGCTACAAATCGACGCCGATCGACGAGATACCGGTCGAAGTGTGGAACGATATCGTCGGCGTCAACCTCACCGGTTCGTTCCTGTGTGCCCGCGCCGCCTTCGGCGCCATGCGCAAGCAGAAGCCGATGGGTGGCCGCATCATCAACAATGGCTCAGTGTCGGCCTATGCGCCGCGTCCGGGCTCGGTGCCCTATACAGCGACCAAGCATGCCATTACCGGGCTGACCAAGACGCTTGCGCTCGACGGCCGGCCCTATGACATCGCCTGCGGCCAGATCGACATCGGCAATGCGCTGACCGATATGGCGCAGCCGATGACGGTCGGCGTGCCGCAGGCCAACGGCTCGATATCAGCCGAAGCGGTGATGGACGTTCAGCGCGTCGCCGACGCCGTCGTCCACATGGCCAGCCTGCCGCTCGACGCCAACGTGCTCTTCATGACGGTGATGGCGACCAAGATGCCGTTTGTCGGGCGAGGGTAGTTATTTCCCCGCCAGCGGCACGCCGGGCTTGAAAAGCAGAATGGGCCTGATCTCGTAAACGGCGGTGGGATTGACGCGGCGCAGGTCGCGGGCGATCGCGATTGCCGCGTCTCTCGTGGTACAGTCGACCACATAGAGGCCGAGCAACTGTTCCTTGGTTTCGGCGAACGGGCCGTCGATGATTATGCCGTCGCCGGGGCCGCGCAGCGTGCAAGCGTCGTTTGTCGCGCCCAGACGCGCGGACGGTCCAAGCGTGCCTTCCTCATGAAGCCGGGTGTTGATCTTCAGCAGCTCGGCCATCAGCGCCGCATCTTCCTGCGGCGTCAGCGCCTTGATCGCATCTTCCACGTGATAGGCAAGGATTGCATAGAACATCCGGGGCACCTGCTTCGATCCTGATCCAGCGGAGCGTAGCTGTTCCCAACACGCACGCCCAGCCCTGGCCGTACGTCTCCGGACGCATCATGACATCATTGTCTTCAGTCGCAACCACCCGGCACCAGCCCGCTTTGAACCTCACTTCGCCAGGAACGCTCCGATCCGCTCCAGCGCGAGCAAGATGTTCTCCTCGGAATTGGCGTAGGAGAGCCTGATATAGCCTTCGCCGAGAATGCCGAAATCGGGGCCGCCGATCAGTGCCACGCCGGCCTCGTCGAGCAGCGCAGAGGCCAGCTTCTTCGCCTTCCAGCCGGTCTTCGAGACGTTGGGGAAGGCGTAGAAGGCGCCCTTGGGCGTGATGCAGGACATGTTGGGCAGGGCGTTCAGTCCCTCGACGACGATCTTCCTGCGTCGGTCGAAGGCGCGCATCATCTTGTCGACGTCGTCCTGCGGGCCGTCGATTGCGGCGATGCCGGCGAATTGGCTTGGCGCGTTGACGCAGGACCAGCAGTTGACCGCCAGCTTGCGCACCTTGTCGTAGAGATGGGCGCCCTTGTCGCCATTCGGCCAGATCGACCAGCCCATACGCCAGCCGGTCATCGCCCAGGTCTTCGACCAGCCATTGAGCACGATCAGCCGGTCGCGGATCTCGGGAAAGCCGAGCAGCGAGCAATGCGTCTCGCCATCATAGGTCATGACGTCGTAGATCTCGTCGGAGAGGATGGCGACGTGCGGATGCGCCTCCAGCCCCTTCACCAGTTTCTCGATCTCGGCACGGGGCGTGACCCCGCCGGTCGGATTGGCCGGCGAGTTGAGGATCAGCAGCCTGGTCTTCGAGGTGATCAGGGCCAGCGTCTCCTCGGCGGAGAAGGCAAAGCCGTTTTCCTCGCGCATCGGCACGGGAATAGGGGCTGCACCGGTGAACTCGATCATCGAGCGATAGATGGGGAAGCCCGGATCGGGATAGAGAATTTCGGCGCCAGGTTCGCCGAACATCAGGATCGCCGCGAACATGGTCGGCTTGCCGCCGGGCAGGATCATCACCGTTTCGGGGGATACTTCGACACCGGTGGTGGTCAGCGTGCGCCGCACCACCGCCTCGCGCGTCGCCAGCAGGCCGTTGGCCGGCGTGTAGCCGTGGTGACCGTCACGCAGCGCCTTGATCGCCGCCTCGACGATGTGCTGCGGCGTCTTGAAGTCCGGCTGGCCGATGCCGAGATTGACGATGTCGCGGCCTTCTTGGGCAAGTGCTGTGGCCCTCGCGAGCACGGCAAAGGCATTTTCTTCGCCAAGGCGGTCGAAGGCCGAAATCGTGTGGAGCATTTTTCCCGTCCGTGTGGTTCTTGCTGTTGGGTCGCGTTTTTGTGAGCCTCGGGCCGCAAAAGTCAAACGGATTGGAGCGTTCGGTGTCGGAAAATCTCACGGATTGGCAACCGCGTCCGCGGCCCGAACGCAAGACTATCGACGGCCGGTACGTCCGGCTTGAGCCGCTGAGTGCTGCAAAACACGGCGACGGCCTCTATGAAGCGTCCTCCGTGTCCGACATCGACGGCCGCTTCGCCTGGTTGCCCGACTATCCGTCGGAAACCCGTGCCGCTTTCCAGCCATGGCTGGACAAGGTCGAGGCCAGCGAGGATCCGCTGTTCTTCACCGTCATCGACAAGGCCAGCGGCAAGGTCGCCGGACGCCAGACGCTGATGCGCATCGATCCGGCGCACGGCGTCATCGAGATCGGCAACATCTATTGGGGGCCGCTCATCTCGCGCAAGCCGGGAGCAACCGAAGCGCAGTTCCTGTTCATGAAATACATCTTCGACGAACTCGGCTACCGCCGCTACGAATGGAAGTGTAATAACCGCAACGAGCCATCGAAGCGGGCCGCCGAACGGTTCGGCTTCAAGTTCGAAGGCATTTTCCGCCAGCATCTCATCGTCAAGGGTGAAAACCGCGACACCGCGTGGTATTCGATCATCGACAAGGAGTGGCCGGCGCTGCGCAGTGCCTATGAGGCGTGGCTCGATCCGGCCAATTTCGATGGCGACGGCCAACAGAAGCGGCGGCTCGAGGATTGTCGCGCGGAATTTGGCGCTTAGGAGTTCACCATTGGCACACACCCACGATCACAGCGGGCACGATCACGGCCCTGGTCGTGTGCATGGCTCGACCGATAAGAAACGCGTTCTGATCGCAGCCTGCCTGACCGGCGGCTTCATGGTCGCCGAAGCACTTGGCGGCATCCTCACCGGGTCGCTGGCGCTGCTGGCCGATGCCGGCCACATGCTCGCCGACTCGATCGCGCTCGGCCTTGCCTGGTATGCGTTTCATCTTGGCGGCCGGCCGGCGACCGTTCGCCTCACCTACGGCTTCGGCCGGGTCAAGACGCTGGTGGCCTATACCAACGGCATTGCCATCTTCGTCATCGCGCTATGGATCGCCTATGAAGCGTGGGGGCGCCTGCAGGCGCCGGCGCCGGTGCTTGGCGGGCCGATGCTGGCGGTGGCGATCCTCGGTCTGCTGGTCAATATCGGCTCGTTCTTCGTGCTGCATGGCGGCGACCGCGAGAGCCTGAACATGCGCGGCGCCATCCTGCATGTGCTTGGCGACCTGCTCGGCTCGGCGGCGGCCATCGCGGCGGCGCTGGTCATCCTGGCGACCGGCTGGACGCCGATCGACCCGATCCTGTCGGTCCTGGTCTCGCTGCTGATCCTCTACACGGCGTGGTCGCTGATGCGTGAAGCCGCCCATGTCCTGCTCGAGGGCGTGCCGCCAAGCCTCGACCGAGATCTGATCGCCAGGGATATCGAGAAGACGATCCAGGGCGTGCGCGAAGTGCACCACATGCATGTCTGGTCGCTTGACGGGACCAGCAACATGGCGACGCTGCATGCCTGTCTCGACGAGGGCGTGGATGCGCATCAGGCGGTGAGTGCCGTCAAGAAGCGGCTTGCCAGCGAGCATGGCATCAGCCATGCCACCGTGGAACCGGAATTCGGCCAGTGCGCCGACGATGGCGACGACCATGAGCACGACGACGGGCACGAGCATGGGCACGAGCATGAAGCGGCTGCATATCACGACCACCATCACTAGGACCGGATCGATCGATGTCGATTGTCCTGCCTCAGGAGTTGCAAAATCTTGAAAACCAGCTTGACGAACGCCCGCTGCCCGGACGCGGCATGATGGACCGCGACACCAGGAATGCTCTTATCGCTGCCGTGTGGATCATGCTTCTGTTCGGTATCGGCGCCTACTATCTGCCGACCGTGATGCTGGCTCTCGGCAGCCTTTCGACCGTGCTCGCCGGCGCCTTTGGCATCGTCTTCGTGCTGGCGTTCTTCTCGGTGTTCTGGCTGCGGGCCCGCAACCAGCGCAAAAACCAGGGTAAATAGGCAAGGGATTTTCGACATGCGCATTCTGATCACTGGCGCCGCGGGTATGGTCGGCCGCAAGCTTATCGCCCGGCTCGCCAAGGACGGCACGCTGCGGGGCCGCAAGATCACGGCGCTCGATTTACACGATATCGTGCCACCACAGGCGCCGAGCCTGGATGGCGTCAGCGTCACGCTGCACACCGGCGATCTCGCCGAAGCGGGGGCCACTGAGCGCCTAGTCGCATCGCGTCCCGATGTCGTGTTCCATCTCGCGGGCATCGTATCGGGCGAGGCGGAAGCCAATTTCGATCTCGGCTACCGCGTCAATCTCGACGGTACGCGCGCCCTGTTCGATGCCATCCGGGTGGCGGGCTTTGCACCGCGCGTCGTCTTCACCTCGTCGATCGCGGTGTTCGGCGCGCCGTTTCCGGACGTCATTCCCGATGAGTTCCATCCGACGCCGCTGACCTCCTACGGCACCCAGAAGCAGATGAGCGAAGCGCTGCTGGCCGACTATTCCAGGCGCGGCTTCTTCGACGGCATCGGCATCAGGCTGCCGACCATCTGCGTGCGGCCGGGCAAGCCGAACAAGGCGGCCTCGGGCTTCTTCTCCGGCATCATTCGCGAGCCCTTGAGCGGCCACGAGGCGATCCTGCCGGTGCCGCGCTCGGTCGTGCACACGCACGCCAGCCCGCGCTCGGCGGTCAATTTCCTGATCCATGCGGCGGAAATCGACGGCGCCGCGGTCGGGCCGCGCCGCAACCTGACCATGCCCGGCGTCGCCGTCACCGTCGGCGAGCAGATCGACGCGCTGGAACGCATCGCCGGGTCAGAGGTGGTGAAACTGATCCGTGAGGAGCCGGACGCGACGATCTGGGCGATCGTCAAGGGTTGGCCGACAAGGTTCGAGGCGAAGCGGTCACGGGAGCTCGGCTTCAGCGCCGAAAAGAGTTTTGACGAGATCATCCGCGCCCATATCGAGGATGAACTGGACGGCAAGATCGCGGGTTAGATCTGTCCGCCGGCGCTGGGCATCATCCGCCCGACGCCAGGCTCGCCGACAGCAGCAGCAGCCCGAACAGGAACACGAAGGCGGCGCCGCCGATCTCGACGATCGAGTGGATGCGGTTGCCCATGCGGCCGTCACCGGCAAAATAGACCGCCCAGTTCTTGGCGGTCACCGCCAGTGTCGCCAGTGCCGAAACGGTGATGGCGGTGCCAAGCGACATCGCCAGCACCGACAGCAGGCCGCCGAGCCAGAGCCCGTTGAGCAGGGCGAAACTGAGCACGATCAGCGCGCCGGAGCAGGGGCGGATGCCGACCGCTGCCACCGCCGTCCACGCCGTACGCCAGTCGAAGCGGTCACCCGACAGCAGTGCCGGGTCGGGTGCGTGCGAATGGCCGCAGGTGTCGCAGACCTCACCGGCCGCGTGATCGTGATGGGCATGATCGTGTGTGGCATGATCATGGTCGTGATCATGCGCGCCGTGGTCGTGATGATCGTGGGAATGGTTGTGCGCGTGGTCGTGATCGTCATGCGGGTGCAGGGCGTGCGAATGGGCATGCGCCGGATGGCTGTGAGCGGTATGCGAATGACCCGCATGCGAGTGGCCGCCATGCGAATGTCCACCATGAGAATGACGGGCATGAGCCGCCGACAGGCTGTAGGCGGGGCCTTCGCCAAACAGGCGCAGGACGGCGGGTCCGAGCTTGCGCCACAGCAGCCACGCGCCGAACAGGGTGACGAAGACGAAGCTCATGATCTCCATGAACCAGGCTGCGTCCGTCATCGAGACGGAGGTGCCGCGCAGGACGAAGTAGGCGACCCCCATCACCGCGACCGCCGTCAGGCCCTGCAGCAGCGCCGAGACGAAGGACAAGAGGATGCCGCGCCGCAGCGCCACCTCATTGGCCACCATGTAGGACGAGATCACCGCCTTGCCGTGGCCGGGGCCGGCGGCATGGAAAATACCGTAGGCGAAGGACAGGCCGACGAGTATCCAGATCTTGCTGCCGTCCTGGCGCATCGCCTTCATCGCCGTTGCCAGCGCGCGGTAGAATTCCTGCTGCCTGAGATTGATCCACATCAGGATATGGGCGAACGGGCCGGTGGTGGGCGCCATGCCGTCATTGACGCCGATGCCGAGCGAACTCTGGGCATGAGCGGCGTCGGCGGCATGCATCATGGCGACAGTGAGGGCCAACAGGCCGAATGCCAAACGCAGGGACGGTTTCGTCACCGGCTTCATCCTTCTGGCTGACAGGTCAGTTCGAGCTTGGTGGCGAAGATCTTGCTCATGTCGGTGCCGGTCGGATCGTTGAAAAAGGCATCGGTGAGGGTCTTCTGGTTTTCCTTGATGGCCTCGTCCGGGTCCGGACGGACCACCTTGCTGGTGCAGTTCGAGGGCAGGCCTTCAACCGTGATGTTGGAGTCCTCGGTGAAGTCGATTGCCGTGTAGAATGTCGGGTCGTAGACGCCGATATCGATCTTGCCGTTGAGCTTGATCGGCACCTTCGGTTCGGACTCGAACAGGATGATCAGTTGATCGTTGTCGAAGTTGGCCATCAGATGCGGCGGCGGCGTCATCGGCACGTCCTTGCCATCAACGGTGACGAGCTGGAAATAATTGAACTCGGCCAGCGAGGCATGAACGGTGTCGGCGACTTCCTTCAGCTCCTTGTCGTCGAGCTTCAGGTCGGAGTTCTTGTCGAACTCCATCATCACCGTCGAGGAAAACAGATCGTCGAAGCGCCAGAGATGACGCAGGGCCTTCACGCTTTGGTGATCCGGGGAGAGAATCACATCGAGGCGGGCCTCGGCGAAGACATGCGGATGCACGTAAGCCGGTCCAGCGGCGGCAAAAGTAGCCGCCAAGGCCGAAGCCAGCATGATTGCGTGCCGTTTCAGGTGCATTCTCGGTCGCGATTCCATAGGCCTCGGAAGAGTTGCCGAGAGTTACCAGAAAGGGGGCGAAATTGGGACCGCGAGACTGTCGACGCCGGTCAGCCAGCCTCGCGCGTCCTGAACCACTGCACCAAAAAGTCGACGAAGACGCGGACTTTCGCCGGCAGATAGCGGCGGTGCGGGTAGACGGCGAAGATGCCGCCGCCTGAGAGGATACGGTCATCCATCACCGCCACCAGCCGGCCGCTTGCGAGGTCGGGCGCGGCGATGAAATCCGGCAGGACGGTAAATCCGAGCCCCGCCACGGCCGCGGCTCTCGCCGTCATCGGGCTGTTGACCTCGACCGGACCAGACACCGAAACGCTCACCGGGTCGCCATTGTCGCCCTTGAACGGCCAGTTGTTCAGTCCGCGGCCATTGGTGTCGACGATGCAAGGCATGCGGCTGAGATCCTGCGGCCGTGTCGGCATGCCATGCTTGGCGATCAGTTCGGGGGAGGCGCAGAGCTTTATCGAAAACGGCGCCAGTCGCCTGGCGATCAGCGATGAGTTCTCCAGCCGCGAGATGCGCACCGCAAGGTCGAAGCCTTCCTCGACCAGATCGACGAAGCGGTCGTCGAGCTGGATGTCGAGCACGATGTCGGGATGCTGCTTGGCGAAGTCGATCAGCGACTGGCCGATCGGCGCATCGGCGAAGGTACGCGGCGCCGAAAGCTTGATCCGGCCGCGCACGTCGCCGGAGGATTCACGCACCGCGTCGGCCAGGCTGTCGACCTCGCGCACGATCTCCGAGGCGCGCCGGTAATAGGTGTGGCCGGCCTCTGTCATCGAGAACTGGCGCGTGGTGCGGTTGAGCAGCAAAGCGCCGAGTTCGTCCTCCAGCTCGCGCACATATTTCGACAGCAAGGCCTTGGAACGGCCGATCTTGCGCGCCGCCGCCGAAAAGCCCTCGGCCTCGACCACGTCGATGAAGGCACGCATGCGCGTCAGTGTGTCCATGGTCAGGCCTTTCGTGCCGCGTCGAGAAGTTTCCGGCCGAGCCGTATCAGGGCAATGTCGCTGCCGGAAGGGCCAAGCAGCGACAGGCCGAATGGGGCGCCGGCGACCGAGCCGACGGGCAGTGTGATCTGTGGAAAACCGGACAGGCCGGCCAGGCACAGAAGTTGGAGCGCCCGTTCGCGATAGGCCTGGAATTGCTCCGGCGTGCTGTCCACGTAAGGCGCCGGACCAGGCACCGTCGGCAGGACAAGGAAGCCGTCCTTGCCGAGCAGGGCGCTCAGTTCGCCGCGAAAGGTCAGCCGGCGCACTTTCTCGGCCTGGACTGTCTTGTCGTCGACGGCGCGGCCAAAGCCGAAACGCTCTTCGACGCCGGGGCCAAGGTCGCGCTCACCGCTGGTGATCCACTCGCCATGCACAGCCCAGGCCTCCCTGGCCTGCAGCCGGCGAAAACACCAGTAGAGTTCATCGGGAGATGAGGAGAAGCGGATTACCGGCGTCGCCGGTGCGCCGAAGACCGCGCCCGCCAGCCCCTTCATTCCGGCATATTCGGCCAGCGCCGGCCGGGCGACCAATCCATCCAGCCAATCCAGCGCCAGCGGCCGGTCCAGCACGTGCTGGTGGGGATCGCGGCCGAGCAGCAGCTTGCCGACGGTCTCGTAGGTCTCGATATCGTCGGCGAACCAGCCGAACGTGTCGAGGCTTGGCGCCAGCTTCATCGTGCCGTCGAGCGAAATGCGGCCATGCGTGGTGCGCAGTCCGATCAGTCCGCAGAAGCTCGCCGGCGCGCGGATCGAGCCGCCGGTGTCAGAGCCCGTGGCGATATCGGCCAGCCTGCCCGCCACCGCCGCCGCCGACCCCGATGAGGAGCCGCCAGTGACGCGGTCGGGTGCCGCCGGGTTCACCGGAAACGAGAAATGCGCATTCTGTCCGAACAGCGCGAAGGCAAGCTCGTCGGTCTGCGTCTTGCCGACGAAGCGTGCGCCGGCATCGAGGATCATCTGTACGGCGGGTGCGGTGCGCGAGGCCGCGTGGCTTTCAGCGAATTTTTGCAAATTGCCGCAACCGGTGCGGTAGCCGGCGACGTCGTAGATGTCCTTGACGGCCAGCCGCAGCCCGGCCAACGGGCCGAGCTGGGCATGTGCCACCGGCATCTGGCGAACATCGAGAAAGGCGTTGAGAGGGCCGTGCGTGCCTATCATCGTTCAATATCCGGATACGGTTGTCGCAACATTGTTCGACGCCAGAAATTTTACAACCTGCGATACGATTTTTATTGATTGTGAAAGTCTTCGCCCTTATATCGCGCTTGCCCAAAGTCGCACGTGCCTGTGGGTGTCCGCCGATCCTCGAATGGTGAGGGAAATCGGTAAGGTAACTGGAGCTAACCCCTCCAGTCGGTCTAGCGGCCAACCGCCAGCCCGAGGACACCTTGAAGCAACGACGGTGCGGGCCTTTCTGGTGTTCTGCCGGTTGTCCAAAAACCGGGGTTACTGAAGAGGCACACCTTCATTGCCGGCAGTGCGGACGGGTCTCCCCTCCAAGCCAAGGCAGACAAAGCGAACCGAGGCCGGGCAAGGCCAAGGTTCACCGCCGCGAGACGGCGCTTCATGGTTCCGGGGTCTCCACCGGCTGGTTCCATGGATTTCCGTCCCGCCTTTGTCCACCGCGAGTTCGCGAGGCCGACAGCCCGCGTCCCGCAGCCTTATTGCGCGCCGAAAGGCGCTGATGGAGAGACCCCGATGGCCACCCAGCGCATCCTTGACTTCCTCGCCACCCGACGTCCGACCGGCCCCTGCCTCGTCGTCGACCTCGATGTCGTGCGTGACAATTTCCGCGCCTTCGAGAAGGCGCTGCCCGATTCCAAGATCTACTATGCGGTGAAAGCAAACCCGGCGCCGGAAATCCTGCGCCTGCTTGCTGCGATGGGCTCGTCCTTCGACACCGCTTCCGTTGCCGAAGTCGAGATGGCGATGGACGCTGGTGCGCCGGCGGACCGCATCTCCTTCGGCAACACCATCAAGAAGGAGCGTGACATCGCACGCGCCTACCAGCTCGGCATCCGTCTGTTCGCCGTCGACTGCGTCGAAGAGGTCGAGAAGATCGCTCGCGTCGCTCCAGGCGCGCGCGTGTTCTGCCGCGTGCTGACCGATGGCGAGGGCGCCGAGTGGCCGCTGTCGCGCAAGTTCGGCTGCGTGCCGGTGATGGCCGTCGACGTGCTGCGCCATGCCAAGGGGCTCGGCCTCGACGCCTATGGCGTGTCGTTCCATGTCGGCTCGCAGCAGACCGACCTGACCGCCTGGGACCGTGCGCTGGCCGACGCCAAGGTGGTGTTCGCGACGCTCGCCGAGGAAGGCATCGTCTTGAAGATGGTCAATATGGGCGGCGGTTTCCCGACGCGCTACCTGCGTGACGTGCCGGCCGCCCAGGCCTATGGCCAGGCGATCTTCTCGGCGTTGCGCAAGCATTTCGGCAATGCCATTCCGGAAACCATCATCGAGCCGGGCCGTGGCATGGTCGGCAATGCCGGCGTCATCAAGTCGGAAGTCGTGCTGATCTCGAAGAAGGCGGCCAACGACAATGTGCGCTGGGTGTTCCTCGACATTGGCAAGTTCGGCGGCCTGGCCGAGACGATGGACGAGGCGATTCGCTACCCGATCGTCACCGCGCATGACGGCACGGAGACAGCACCTTGCGTGCTCGCCGGCCCGACCTGCGATTCGGCCGACGTGATGTACGAGAAGACGCCCTATCCGCTGCCTTTGTCGCTGACCATCGGCGACGAGGTGCTGATCGAAGGCACCGGCGCCTACACGACCACCTACTCGGCGGTCGCCTTCAACGGCTTCGAGCCTCTCCGATCCTACGTGATCTGACGGCGCTTCCTCAGCGCATTTTCGACGGCGAACCGGACACAACTTCGCCTGAAAATGCGCTGAGAGAGCCGATCAGATCATCCCAGGTGGGCGACTGTCGTCCACCCGGGCTCGCCTGTGGAACAGATCTCCGCTCGCCAGGGATTGCGGAAATGGAAATGTCAGTTGAAATGGAAGTGCCAGTTGAAATTGGGGGCCACGCACCGGCCTTTGTGATGGTCGCCGAGACCGCAGCCGATGTTGCGGCGCGCGAGGCGTTGCTCGATCGGGCCATGGGGCCGAAGCGCAGGAAAAAGTCGTCGGAGAAGTTGCGGCGAGGCCGGCGGCCCTCGGAAGGCCTGGCCTTCGTCGCCCGCGATGCTTCGGGCGGCGTGGCCGGCACCGTGCGGCTGTGGGATGTCAGGCTGGGCGAGGGCGGTGCGGCCGCGCTGCTGCTTGGCCCGCTTGCCGTCGACCCGTCGCTCAAGAATGCCGGCATCGGCTCGGCGCTGATGCGCCATGCCATCGCCGAGGCGGCGCGTCTTGGCCATGCCGCTATCCTTTTGGTCGGCGATGCGCCCTATTACGCGCGCTTCGGCTTCTCGGCTGGGAAGACCGGTTCACTTGCCATGCCGGGACCCTATGAGCGGCACCGCCTGCTGGCGCTGGAACTGGTGGAAGGTGCGCTTGACGGCGTGCACGGCACGCTGAAGGCTGCCGGCCGCAAGCTGAAGGCGCAGCAATTGATATCGGCGGCCTGAGACACGAAGCCGTCGGCATTTCATGCAAAAACGCCGCCCGAAAGAGGCGGCGTTTTTTCGCAATTGGTGGGCGCCACCTTGGGCGGCTGGATGCCCTCAGCCGATCAACTGGCTGAGCGCCATGGCGACGGTCATGTCGCCTTCGACCTTTATCTTGCCGGTCATGAACGCCATCGTCGGGTTCAGGTCGCCAGCGATCAGAGAATCCAGATCGTCGAGCGAGAGCTTGATGGTACAGTCGGTGGGTGCATCGGTGTTCGAGACGGTTGCGCCGTCGATGACGATGACGCCGTCGCTGCCGGTGTCGAATTTCACGGAACGATCGAACCCGCTGCTGGCCACGCGCGACTTGATCTTCTCGGCAATCTCCTGAACGCTCACGCTGTTCTCCTTGTCTGGTTCATCTGTCTCGCAACGGCGCTTCGATCCAGCCGAAGCCCATGCCGCGGTTTCGCGATCACGGTCGCTGCCGCATATAGCTTTGGGTTGACGTTTACGTCAACGCGAATTCAGGCGGTTGGTTCCTGCCGTCGCGGCAGCCGCGATGAGGCCGGGACTGTGAGCCGGGCAAACTCAGTGTTCCTTGAACGCCTTGGTCATTTCGCTCGCCGTCTCGCTTTTCTTGCGGCGCAGCCAGTTGTCGCGGATTTCGTCCTTCGACAGAAAATTGACCTGGTCGATCAGAACCTCATGCACCAAAGGCGCGCCGACACGCGTGTTGACGGTATCGCGGATCGCGGCCCGGAAGGCGTCGAGATCGATCGTCGCCTTGTTGGTGAAGTCGATCTGCGGATTGGAATAGAGGTAGGAATAGACCTGGTCGGTGATCAGCGCTTCGGCCGGAATGGACAGTTTCTTAATCTGCTCGGGTTCGACGGTGTAGACAAGCTTGGTCAGGAAATAGCCGCCGATCTCGGAATCGCGGATCAGCGGCACCGAAATGATGTCGGTCTTGACGTAGTCGAGGCCGCCCAGCATCGGCTTCGGCGTTTCGCCGACACCGCGCTCGCCGGCCGCCTGGAAAGAATAGAACACGGCGCCGAGGGTTGCGGCGCAGATCCAGACGGCGATGGCGACGACCTTGATCATCGGGCCCTGTCAGTCCTTTGGTCGGTCCCTTGCGATGGCAATGCGGCACTGCGCCGTTGCTTCGGCAGGATCTCCGATGTGTCGCTTGTATTCGGCATCATGCCTTCATCCAGCCGAACTCGCCGGCGGAGTAGGTGCCGTCGGTCTCGGCGCGCTGGATGGCGTGCCGCAGCAGGCTGGCGACTTCGTTGACCGCGCTGAGATGCGCCAGGATTGCCGCTTCGTTCTTCGCCAGCTTCTGGCGCAGCCGGGTCAGGCCCTCGCGGTGCTGTTCGAGGAATTCGGCTTCGCTGCCGCCCTTCATGGCGCGGGTCAACTCGTAGAGGTAGCGGCTCTTGCGGGCGTTCGATGCCTTGAGATCATAGTTGGTCGCGTTGCGGATGCCGGCCGTCTCTTCCTCGACCACTTCCTCGATACGGCCGATGATGGCGGCGAGGTTGCCGGGCCGCGCGAACGGGATCGGCGCTTCCGACGCGGTCGTGCGTGCTGGCAGGTTGGGGGTGGATTCCGAAAAGTCGGCCATGGCGTTTCCCAGTTTAGATCTTGATATTTGTTTTTATGGTCGTCTCGTCACCAGTCATCGACCCCGCAGCCTTGCGCTGCAATTGGTGGACCAGCGAGGTCGACAGGCTGTTTTGCTGGTCGATCTCGGTCTTTTCCAACCCGCCTGAAACCGGACCGACCGGCACCACGCGCTTGCCTTCGAGATAGTGGTCGGCAAGCATCGACTTGGCGATGCCGATGCCGCCGCGTTCGGCCATCACGTCGGCCACCCGCTCGGCAAGCTGCGATTTCCACATGTCGCCGGCCAAGCCCTTGCCGTAGACGCCCTCGGTGTCCTTGGGCAGCATGTTCTGGATGAAGGTCTGCAAAACCATCGCCTCGAACTTCTTGAATTTCTTGGCGGGGTCGGTTGCGGCGGCGGCCTTGTCGGCGGTGGCGCGCGACAGGATCGAGCCGGCATCGACCGAAGCGGCGGTATCGAGTGAAAACGTGCCCGCAACGCCGCGGGCCCGCTTTGCCAGCGCGGCGCGGGCGGTCTCGATATCCGCCGGCTCGACGGCTCGGGCCACATCCATAACGATGTCGCTGGGTGGAGAAATCGCCAAGAAAGTCCGCCTTTTACCGGTTTTCCTAGCCAGACCATGCCTCAACAAGCTTGTGGCAGGCTTGCGGGTAGGAGAGGGAGCGGAGTGCGGGGATCGGATCGAAGCTGCCGGCTTTGCGCCATGCGTTGGCGGGCAGATTTTTCCATCGTCGCTTTGGCCGGAAGCTGACGATCAGCTTGGCACTGGCTCATGAAAGAGCAGCGTTATGTGGCAGTACCCCGAGGGCCGTCCGAAATCGGCACCGGTGCCGGCTCACGAGCTTGCTTCGATGATCCGCCGAGGGTGGGATTCCGCCTCGGCTTCACTCCTTGACCGCCCCCGTCATCGAGGAGACGTAGTGCTCGACAAAGAATGAGTAGAGCACCACCACCGGCAGGGAGCCGATCAGCGCGCCTGCCATCAGGGCTCCCCATTCATAGACGTCCGAACGTACAAGCTCGGTAAGCACGCCGACCGGCACGGTCTTGTTTTCGGACGACTGGATAAAGGTCAAGGCGTAGATGAATTCGTTCCATGACAGGGTGAAAGCGAAGATGCCGGCGGAGATCAGGCCGGGCACCGACAGCGGCAGAACTATCTTGGTCAGGATTTGCCAGCGGCTCGCTCCGTCGATCAGCGCGCATTCTTCCAGTTCGAATGGTATCGAGCGGAAGTAGCCCATCAAGAGCCACGTGCAGAATGGAATGAGGAACGTCGGATAGGTGAGGATCAGTGCGAACGGCGTATCGTAAAGGCCGAGGTTGAACACCATTACCGACAGTGGAATGAACAGAATCGAGGGCGGCACGAGATAGGCCAGGAAGACCGCCAAGCCGACCTGCCGCGCCCCGGAAAACCTCAAGCGTTCGATCGCATAGGCAGCGAACACCGCCGCCAGCAGCGACAGGAAAGTTGCGGCGGTCGAGATGATGATCGTGTTGAGAAGCCAACCCGGATAGGACGTGTCGAAGAGTAGATACCGGATATGCTCGAGCGTCGGATGGACGACCCAGAACGGGTTGAAATTGGCATAATCCGTCATCTCGAGATTGGGTTTCACCGCCGTGATCGTCATCCAGTAGAACGGGAACAGCAGCACGATGACGAATATCAGGAGCGGCAGATAAACGGTCACCACGCGCCGGGGCAGGCTCTGGAGATAGCCCATGCCGCCTTCATCCGTGTTCGGACGGTTGTTCGTTTCGATCGCGGCCATGTCAGTCTCCACCGCCCTGCTGCCATTTACGACGTTGCAGCCCGAAATAGCTGAAAAGGATCGCCGCAAGCAGGAACGGGATCATCGCCACCGCGATCGCGGCCCCCTCGCCAAGCTGGCCGCCGGAAATGCCGCGCTGGAACGAGAGCGTCGCCATCAGATGGGTGGCATTCACCGGCCCGCCGCGAGTCAGCACATAGATCAGCTGGAAATCGGTGAAGGTGAACAGGACCGAAAAGGTCATGGTGATGGCGATGATCGGCGTCAGCAGCGGCAGCGTCACATAGCGGAACAACTGCCAACGGCTGGCGCCGTCGAGCGTCGCGGCCTCGTAAAGCGACTGGGGAATCGTCTGCAGGCCGGCCAGCAGCGTGATGGCCACGAAAGGAATACCGCGCCAGACATTGGCAGCGATCACCGAGGCGCGCGCATTCTCCGGATCGCCAAGGAAATTGATGCGGTGGTCGATCAGTCCCATCTGCTGCAGCGCCCAGGAGAGAATGGAGAACTGCGAATCGTAGATCCACCAGAAGGCGATGGCCGAGAGCACCGTCGGCACCACCCAGGGCAGCAGGACAATCGCGCGGAAGAACGATTTGAAGGGAAGGTTCTGGTTGAGGATGAGCGCTAGCCAGAGGCCGAGCGCGAATTTCAGGATCGAAGCGCTGATCGTATAGAGCAAGGTGTTGAAGACGGAGAGCCAGAAGACGGCGTCGCTCCACAGATATTCATAGTTTTCGATGCCGATGAAGATGCCGGGGCGGCCGATGCGGGCATCGGTGAAGCCAAGCCAGACGCCGAGCCCCAGCGGATAGGTCAGGAAGACAAGCAGCAGCGCAGCCGCCGGAAGCATGAAGCCGAAGCCAAGTGCGTTCCGGCTTTCGCCCCAGCGCGATAGAATCCGTGCGAAGATCGAAGATCGCGGCTGGATAGCAGCTGATGGCACGGCCATGGGTTGGCTCCTGCTGAGGTCTCATTGATCGGCCGGATCGGCCGCGACGCAATCCGAGGCCAGCCGGGCAGCCACGCTGCCCGGCTGAGCCGGCTCAAACGCGATAATAGCGATTTGCCCGCTTCTCGGCCTCTTCCATCGCCTCTTGCGGCGTCGCCTGGCCGGTCACCGCTTTGGCGAACATATCGACCAGCACGTAGTCGGCCATGGTTGCCGCCGAAGCATAGCCGAGCGGCCCGGCATAGCCGTTAGGCCGCAGAGTCGCCGAGGCCTTGGCGTAAGCGGCGTTGTTGGGATCGGCAGTCCATACCGGGTTGTTGTCGAATGCCTTCAGTGTCTGGCAGCAATATCCGGCCGAGGAGGTGATCCAGTCCTTCATTTGCGGTTCCTCGAACATGAACTGCAAATACGCCTTGGCCGCGTTGGGGTAGGGCGTGTAATTGAAGATGACAGCCGTGGTCACCTGGAACAATTCGACGGATTTGCCGACAGGACCGATGGGCAGGTTGGTCGTGCGTATGTCCTTGGCGATTTCAGCCAGCTTCGGATCACTGTCCTTATTGATTTTGGCGGTGTTGTAGGCCGAGATGCCGTTGGCGATGACAGCCAGTTCGCCGGCCAGGAAGGCGCGGTTGTTGTTGACATCGAGCCAGCTTTCGGTGCCTGGAATGAAGGTCTTGTAGAGTTCCTGCGCGTATTCGATCGCCTTGAGGGTCTCGGGGCTGTTGATCGTTACCTTGCCACTCTCGTCGACCATCTGGCCGCCATGGCTCCACAGCAGCCAATGAGCATAGTTGTTGCCGTCGCCGACACCATGGCCATGCGTGAAGCCGGCCGGATGTCCCTTGGCTTGCAAGGCCTTGCAAAGTTCCAGGAAGCCTTTCGTGTCCTTGGGAAACTCCGAAAAGCCGGCCTCTTTCACCCAGCTTTCCCGATAGACGATGGCATTTCCGATCGTGGCCAGTGGCAGGCCGATGAATTTGCCTTCCCGGGTCGCATATTGCTTTGGTCCATCGTGCCAGCCGCCGTATTTCGAGCCGAGATACTCGCCCAGTTCACTCACGTCGTGCAGCTTGTCGGGATATTGGTGCGGGTCATCGAACCAGACGAACATCAGGTCGGGGCCGGACCCGACATTTGCCGCGACTGCCGCCTTGGGCCGAATGTCCTCCCAACTTTCCTTGTCGACGCGGACCGCGACCCCGGTCGCTTCGGTGAAGCGCTTGGTGTTGGCCAGCCATTGGTCCTCGTCGCCCTGGACGAAGGGCGACCAGCGCAGCAGTCTAAGCTTGGCGCCATCCTCGGGTTTGTACTTCAGTCCGTCCTGGGCAAGGGCCGGAGAGCTGATGAACCGACTTCCCAAGGCCCCCGCCGCCGCGCCGGCGGTGGTGCGGATCACGTCGCGTCTGGTGAACTTCATGCTCGTTTCCTCCTGTTTGTTGTCCTTGCCTTGTGGTCCTACTGATCGGTACGTGTTTGGAATCTCTGTCCGGTTTCTCCGTGAAAGAGATGGATGAGGCTGGGCTCGGCCGTAAGCCGGATGGTTTCGCCCGGCGTGAAGGAATGTCGTTCCCGGAAATTCGCGACGATCTCTTCGCCGCCGGCTGTCCGGCCGATGAGCTGCACTTCGGACCCGGTTGGTTCAACCACCGCGACGATGACCGGAATGCCCTGGTCGTCGGACAGCCGCAAATGCTCGGGCCTTATTCCCAGCACCACAGGCTCGCCATTGGGGATGGAAAGTGCCGAGGCCAACGGGACTGAAATCCCGCCGGCACCGCGGAACGAGGGTGAGCCGTCGGTAGCGATCTCGCCCCTCAGCAAATTCATGGCCGGCGAGCCGATAAAGCTGGCGACAAAAAGATTGTTCGGCCGGTCATAGAGTTCCAGCGGCGGCCCTATCTGCTCGACGATGCCGTCATGCATGACCACGATCTTGTCAGCCATGGTCATGGCTTCGATCTGATCGTGTGTGACGTAGACTGTCGTGGTCTTGAGGCGCTGGTGAAGTTCCTTGATCTCGGCGCGCATCTGCACCCTGAGCTTGGCGTCGAGATTGGAAAGCGGTTCGTCGAAGAGGAAGACCGCCGGATCACGCACGATCGCGCGGCCCATCGCGACGCGCTGGCGTTGGCCGCCGGAAAGCTGCCGAGGATAGCGCGCCAGCAACGGCACCAGCCCAAGGATTTCGGCCGCGCGGCGCACGCCTGCATCGCTCTCTGGCTTGGAAACTCCTTTGAGCATCAGCGAGAACGCCATGTTCTCGGCAACGGTCATGTGTGGGTAAAGCGCATAGTTCTGGAAGACCATGGCGACGTCGCGCTCCTTGGGCGCAACGTTGTTGACGACACGTTCGCCAATCGCGATCTGGCCGCGTGAAATCTTTTCCAGGCCGGCGATCATTCTGAGCAGGGTTGATTTTCCGCAGCCGGATGGCCCGACCAGAGTGACGAACTCGCCGTCCTCGATGTTCACGCTGACCCCGTGCAGGATCTCGACAGCGCCGAATGATTTGTGGACTTCGTCAATTGCGACAGACGCCATCGGTCCTCCCAACAAATTCCTGCAACGTCGTCGAAGGAACAACGCTTCCGCCAGCGACAGCCTTGGCTCCTCCCCGGCTCACGCTAGGTCGAAACGGTAGCGCTACCAAACCGGGCTGTAAAGCGTTTACGGGAAGGCCCGAATCTTGATCGCTGCTGCTTGCTCTCAAGCCAGCATCGACTGCTGGGCAGAGATACCGGCCATCGCGCCTTGCGCTATTGCCGTGGTCACCGACGCCATGGCCGGGTTTGCAAGATCGCCGGCAGCATAGATGCCGGGTACGCTGGTTTGGCGGCGCTCGTCGGCCTTGACGGCGAGGCCGAGGGGCGTATTGACCGTGGCGAGGCCTAGCGATTCATGCAGGCTTGCGGACGGCTCGTTGCGCGGATGCGCGAACAGGATGTCGACCGCGACATCCGAGCCGGAATCGAGCCTGACGGTGGCATTATGGCCCCTGTGACGGGCGATCTCGGTGATCCGGCCATCAACGATCGGTATCCTCCGGCCCGCCAGATCGGCTCGGATATCGGGCGCAATGTCGTGACCCTCGGCGAAGACCGTCAACGTGTCGGTCCAATCTTGGTACAGCCTGACATAATTGTGCGACTGAGGGCCGGACCAGACGAGGCCCCAATGCTGAGTGGCGACTTCAAAGCCGTCGCAATAGGGGCAGGGCACGATGGATGTGCCCCAGCTTTCGGCAAAGCCTGGAACAGCAGGCATCTGGTCGACAACACCATAGCTCAGGATCAGGCGGCGCGCGCCAAGGCTCTTGCCGTCGGCAGCGAGGACGGAGAAATTGTCGATGGTGCCGGAGAGGCTCTCGGCCCGGGTGTTGACCAGCTTGACTGTGGGATAACGCGCCAGTTGCTGCCGCGCCTCGGCCAGGATGTCCAATGGTGGCTTGTGGTCGTGGCCGAGTACACCATGCGAGTGGCTCGCGAAGCGATTGCGCGGCAGCCCGGTATCGAGAACAGTGACCTTGCGGCGGGCACGGCCGAGCTGAAGGGCGGCGGCTAGACCGGCAAAGCTACCGCCGATGATGATGACGTTATCCATGGTGATGGGCTCCGAGTTGCGGTTAGAGGAGGTTGGAATGGGCTTGGCGGCGGCTGGGCACCAGGGAGGCCGATGGTGGAAAGCGCGGCCAGCTTCAGCAGTGTCCGCCGTCGCGTGGCGCCCTCCTGTTTTGAATTCATTCTTCGGCTTGTATATTAATGAAACCGCGTGGTATCGTTATTCCGGAATAAGGATACTGTCAAGGATCGGAATTGTTGTGAGCGAAATTAGTCAGGCCCGGCGCGGCCGGCCCGCCAACGAGGCGCTTGGCCAAACGATCATTGATGCCGCGTGCGAACTTTTTGGGGAATTGGGCTTTCAAGCGACGACCTTGGACAAGGTCGCCAAGCGGGCGAAGATATCCAAGCTCAGCATCTATCGGCACTTCGAGAACAAGGAGGCGCTGTTCAGCGCGGCCATCACGGCCCGCTGCCATCAGCTCGCGCCACAGGCCCTTTTTGAAGGCATCGACGGTTCGGCCGAAGATCAGCTCATGGCGGCGGCATCATTCCTGCTTCGCTCGCTGTTGAGCCCTGATGTCCGCAGTGTCGAAGCCATGGTCATGGCGGACAAGACAAACGAAAAGTCATTAAGCAAGCTTCATTACGAAGCAGGTCCCGCTTATGTCATCGCCCAGATCGAGGCCCTGTTGCGTCAGCTGCATGCCAAGGCGGTTCTGAAAGTGCCTGATCCTCTCCAGTCCGCCCGTTTGTTTGCTGCGCTTATCAAAGGATCCGATCTCCTGCTTATCGCACGCTTCGATGAGGCGAGAGCAGAGGACGAGAGCGAAATCAAATCTTATTGCCGGTCGGCCGTTGCCATGTTCATGGCGGCGCACGGTGGCAATGACCGCGCGGGCGGATAGTCCAGCGGGCCCATCAATTCTCGCTGGAAGCCTCGGAAAAACTCGAACTCACCTTTAGCCGGTCCTGCAATGTCTGGGACAACGCGGCGATGGGGAGCTTCTTCTCATCGCTCAAGACCGAACGCACCGCCCGCAAGTTCTATCGCACCAGAGACGATGCCAAGTCGATGTGTTCGACTATATCGAGCGCTTCTACAACCCGAGACGCCGACACTCCACACTGGGCTATCTGAGCCCCGTGGAATACGAAGAGCAAGCCAACCTGGCCTGGCTCGTGTCAACCGAACCGGCAGCAGATCAATCCGAAGCTCTACGCCGTGGGCGGCGTTCCAGGACCTGTGACCGGCGGCGTAACCTGCTACCACCCATTTGCGGCCTTAGTGCCGGCCTAATGGCGCAAAGCGGTCATTCACGTCGCGCCGTCCGTAAGTCAACTTCGAGCCATAAGCAGAACTCCGCAACTACTCGTCGTTCCGCTTCTGCGCGATCAGGTCCAGCCGCTCGCGGTCGGAGCGTTCGCGCTCGTCGCGGTTGCGCACGTCCTTGTAAGCGCGCTCGACCATGTTGGTGCGGGCGGTCGCGGCGGCGATGAGGCTGGCTTCCTGCCTGGCGCTCGCCAGGTTCGCCTCCTGGCGCACGACCGCCTGGGCGATGCGGCGATGGTAGAGGTCGGGAAACAGGGCGGAGAGCGAATCGGCCTGGTCGAAATGGCCGACCAGTTCCCTGGCTTCGGTTTCGGCGGCACTGGCCGCGGCGAGGAAGGTGGCGTGGCGGGTTTCGTGCAGCGCCTTCAGCTGCTCCTGCACCTTGACCAGCTTCTTGAGGCGGTCCTTGCGCGTGCTCATTTCTATCTCGCCAATGTCAGGTCGACGAAGCCGTCGACGAACAACGACAGCATGGTGCCGACGGCGAAATAGAAGATGATCATGCCGCCGGCGATGATGAAGGGCTGGGAGATGAAATAGATCGGGATCTGCGGCGTCAGCTTGTTGACGAAGCCGATCGTCAGATTGACGAGAATGGCATAGGCGACGAACGGGCTGCCGAGGCGGATGACCAGGAAGAAGGTGTCCGACACCGTGTCGGTGACATCGACGAGGGCGGCCTGCGGGTTGAAGAAGATGTTGACCGGCGCGACTGTATAAGAAGACACCAGCGCGCGCACGATCTCGTGGTCGAAATCGAAGACGAACAGCATCAAAAGTGCCGAGAACGAGATGATGGCGGCGAGGGCTGCCTGAGGTTCGGGCTCCTCGATCGCCGGTCCGCCGGTGCCGCCATAGCCGACCAGCATGGCAATGGCCGAGCCCATGAAGCGCAAGGCTTCCATGTAGAGCCTGGTCATGGCGCCGATCAGGCCGCCGACCAGAAGTTCCGAGATGATCATCGGCACCAGGATCTGCGGGCGCGGGTCGACGAAAGGAAAGATCTTGTCCCACAGGAAGGCAAGCAGGCCGCCGGTGGCGGCGACCGCCACGAACAGCCTGACCTGGACCGGGACGCGGGCGCTGGACAGGCCGGGCATCAGCATGAAACAGGCGCCGATGCGGCAGAAGGCGAGGAACGCCGCGATGACGACGCCTTGCGACAGCACGCTCACGATATGGTTCCGAGCACCTTGATCTCGACACCCTTGGCGATTTCGACGTGGCTGAGCACCGGCAGCGTGGTGAACAGCCGCTCGATGATCATGCGCAGATAGGGGCGGGCGTCGGGCGCGGTGACCAGAACGAAACGCTCGCCGGCTTCCAGATATTTCTTGATCGCCTTGGTCGCGTCCTGGCCGAACTCCTCGAGCTGGCGCGGGTCGATGTCGAACTCGCGCACCTCACCCTTGGCGTCGCGCTTGAGGCTCTGGTGGAAGGCGAGGTCCCAACGGTTGCCGAGGCGAAGCACCTTCAGCACGCCGCCCTCGGACAGGTCGCCGCAGATCTGCTGGGCCATGCGGATGCGGACATGTTCGACGATCTGCTCGGTGCGGCGCACATGCGGCGCGATCTCGGCGATCGCCTCGATGATCAGGTGCAGGTTGCGGATCGAGACGCGCTCGGCGAGCAGCAGCTTCAGCACCGCCTGCAGACCGGGATAGGAGATGTGTGTGGTGCAGATCTCGTCGGCGAGCTTGCGATATTCCTGGTCCTGCCGCTCGAGCAGCGCCTTCATGTCCTTGTAGGACAGAAGCTGCGGCAGGTTGTTGCGGATGACCTCGGAGAGATGGGTAAGCAGCACCGACATGTTGTCGGCGAAAGTGTAGTTCTCGCGCTTCAGATCCTCGGCGAAGGCTTCGACCACCGAATAGGCGCGCATGCCGAAGGCCGGCTCGCGGATTTCCTCGCCCGGTATTTCGGGGATGTCGCGATTGCCGAGCAGCACCATGATCTCGCCGACGCGCATCTGATATTCGGCCACCACGGTGCCGTGCACCTTGATCTGGTAGCTCTTCGGCGGGATGGCGAAATCGTCGGCGACACGCACTTCCGGCACCACGAAGCCATATTGGGTGGCGAATTTCTTGCGCATCTTGCCCATGCGGAAAACCAGCTCCTGATGCGACGTCAGCAGCCTTGTCGACAGCTGCTTGCCGATCAAGAGCTCGATCTCGGCGGTGGCGAGCGAGGCCTTGACCGAGTTCTTCTCCTCCTCGACCTTGGTCGCCTTTTCCTGGTCCTTGATCGCCTCGGCTTCGGCGAGGACCCGGTTGGCGCGCATCGGGATGACATAGCCGAGGCCGGCCATGCCGGCGGCGAGCGTGAAGAACGGGAACAGCGGCAGGCCGGGCATCAGGCCGAGCAGCACCAGCAGCGATGCCGCGACATAGAGGGCGCGCGGATGGGCGCCGAGCTGGCCGAACACCGCCTGGTTGGTCGAGCCGCGGGTGCCGCCCTTGGAGACGAGCAGGCCGGCGGCGAGCGACACGATCAGGGCCGGGATCTGGGTGACGAGGCCATCGCCGACCGACAGCTTGATGAACACGTCGGCGGCTTGGCCCATGCCCATGCCGTGCCTGATGTAGCCGATGGCGATGCCGCCGACGATGTTGATGGCGGTGATTATGAGGCCGGCGATGGCGTCGCCGCGGACGAATTTCGAGGCGCCGTCCATCGAGCCGAAGAAGGAGCTTTCTTCTTCCAGTTCACGGCGCCGCAGTTGGGCGGTCTTGTCGTCGATCATGCCGGCCGAGAGGTCGGCGTCGATCGACATCTGCTTGCCGGGGATGGCGTCGAGGGTGAAGCGCGCGCCGACTTCGGCGATACGCGTGGCGCCCTTGGTGATGACGATGAAGTTCACCACGATCAGGATCATGAAGACGATGAGGCCGATGACGAAGTCGCTGGCCATCACCAGCTTGGAGAAGCCGGCGATGACATAGCCGGCGGCGTGGGTGCCCTCATTGCCATGCGACAGGATCATGCGCGTGGTGGCGATGTTGAGCGACAGTCGCAGCATGGTGGCGATGAGCAGAACGGTCGGAAAAGACGAGAAATCGAGCGGCCGCTGGATCCACAGCGCCACCATCAGGATCAGCACCGAAAGCGCGATCGAGAAGGCGAGGCCGATGTCGATGAGAAAGGCCGGAATCGGCAGAAACAGCACGGCCAGGATGATG
The DNA here is from genome assembly GCF_020164875.1 of Mesorhizobium sp. CO1-1-8. Lineage (NCBI taxonomy): Bacteria > Pseudomonadati > Pseudomonadota > Alphaproteobacteria > Hyphomicrobiales > Phyllobacteriaceae > Mesorhizobium > Mesorhizobium sp. CO1-1-8. Next base: position 90,341 of record NZ_JAIUGZ010000015.1, read on the forward strand.
ACGATGCCGATGGCGAAGAAGACGTCGCGGCCGTTCTTGGCCACCGCGCCGGGCTGAATGCTTTCGCTGATCGCCATATCGTTCTCAAACCCCATAGACTGCCGAGCGCGCGACAGCCCTGTGAGGGTAGCCCGCCAAGCTTGCGCGAGGGTGGGAGACTGGCTAGTTCGAACGATCATGCGCGCAGGTCGCCGTGTCGGCCGGCCTCGTAAAGAAGGGAAAACCCATGCTTCTGATCATCGGCACCATCCGCTTGCCGCCAAACAAATTGGAGGAAGCCAAACCCGCAATGGAGCGCATGGTTTCCGGCAGCCGCACCGAGGTCGGCTGCATCCAATATTCCTACGCGCAGGATGTCTTCGATGCCGGGCTCATCCGGGTCACGGAAGTCTGGAGTGACAGGGCAGCGCTCGACGCGCATTTCGCCTCGCCGCACATTGCGGACTGGCGTGCGAGCTGGCCGGCGCTTGGCATAGGCGAGCGCAACCTCGTGCTTTATGAAGCCGGCGAGCCCATGCCGACCTGAACGGTCCATCGGCCGATCGGTATCGCGCCCGCTGTCGCCAGTATGGTGTCTGTCGGCATTGTGGTTGCCATGCCGTGCCGCCGGGCGTATCAGGCTGGCTTTCCACTGCCTTCCGATATCGGCGAGCCGCCCCGGTGCTTTCCAGAAACCACAGCGAAGTTTACGCCCGCCGGCTGCGCGCTGTGCTGATCAGGTCGTTGCCTCTGCTCGAGGCACGCGGCATCGTGGTGGTCATTCTCGCCGGTGTCGTAGGCGTCATGGCTGGCATATTGGTCACGGCGATGAGCCAGATCGTGCAGGACCTGCACGGGCTGCTGTTCGGCGTTCAGCCAGGCGGCCGGCTTTCCGGCATGTTCTCGCTCGCCAATCCGATGCAGGCGCTGATACCGGCGATCGGCGGCATGCTGCTGGGGCTGACGGTGGTCTGGCTCCGGATACGGAAATTCCGCACCCCGATCGACCCGATCGAAGCCAATGCGCTCTACGGCGGGCGCATGTCGCTGACCGACACCTTCATCATCGCCGGCCAGACGATGATCTCCAGCGGTTTTGGCGCCTCGGTCGGACTGGAAGCCGGCTATACGCAGGTTGGCTCCGGGCTGGCATCGCGGCTGGCGGGCATCTTCAGGCTGCGCCGCAACGACGTCCGCATCCTGGTCGGCTGTGGTGCGGCCGGCGCCATCGCCGCTGCCTTCGATGCACCGCTGACCGGCGCCTTCTATGGCTTCGAACTGGTCATCGGCATCTACTCGGTCGCCAATGTCGCGCCTGTCATGACCGCCGCGATCTCAGCCTCGCTGACCGCCGAAATGTTTGGCGGTGTGCCGTTTCCGCTTGAGCTTTCGGGGTTGCCAGCGCTCACTGCCAGCCAGTATGTGCCGTTCCTGCTGCTCGGGCTGCTCGGCGGCGCCGCCTCGATCGCCATCATGCATCTGGTGACGCTGATCGAGCGCGGTTTCGCCAGGCTGTCGATCGATGCGTCGCTGCGCCCCGTCATTGGCGGCGTCATCGTCGGGCTGCTGGGGTTGATCACGCCGCAGGTCCTGTCCAGCGGCCATGGCGCGCTGCATCGCGAATTCTCGATGAATTACGGGCTGGCCGTGGTGGCGAGCGTCTTCGTGCTCAAGCTGGCGGCGTCGGCGGTCTCGCTGGGCTCGGGTTTTCGCGGCGGATTGTTCTTCGCCTCGCTGTTCCTCGGCGCGCTGCTCGGCAAGGCGTTCGCGGATGTGATGATCGTCGTCTCGCCGGCAACCGGCATCGACCCCGCCGTCGCCGCCGTCGTCGGCATGACTTCGCTCGCCGTCGGTGTCGTCGGCGGTCCGCTGACGATGACCTTCCTGGCGCTGGAGTCGACTCGCGACCTGACGCTGACCGGCGTCGTGCTGGCCGCCTCGATCATGTCGGCCATCCTGGTGCGCGAAACCTTCGGCTACTCCTTCTCGACCTGGCGCTTCCATTTGCGCGGCGAGACCATCCGCAGCGCCCACGATGTCGGCTGGATGCGTAGCCTCACAGTCGGCTCGATGATGCGCAAGGACATCAAGACCATCTATGCCTCGACGACACTCGCAGCCTTCCGCAAAGAGGTGCCGCTCGGCTCTGCCCAGCGCGTCATCGCCGTCGACGCGGGCGACCACTATGTCGGCGTGCTGATCGTGGCCGAACTGCACAGCGATCCTTCCGGCGGCGAGGTGCCGGTGCGCGATCTTGCCAAATACAAGGACGCGGTGCTGGTGCCGAGCATGAACGTGCAGGCCGCGGCCGAAACGTTCCAGCGCGCGGGCGCCGAAGAGCTCGCCGTGGTCGAGGATTTCACCGACCATATCGTGCTGGGGCTGTTGACCGAAGGTCATTTGATGCGGCGCTATGCCGAGGAACTCGACAAGGCGCGCCGGGATCTGTCGGGCGAGGGGTAGCGGGAAGGCTAGCGGGCAGCCGCTCGCGCTTTTCCACCCCACCAGCGCAGGGCCATGACGGCGACGAGAAGCGCCACGTAGGGCCAGTAGTGGACGTCGTGCACCGCGCGCTTGCCCTCGGCGATCACGAAGGTCAGCCATATGTCGTAACCGCCGACGGTGTGGAGGATGCGCCATGCGCGCGATCCGAGCCATGCCGCCGTGCGATCGAAGGACGTCGCGGCCATGGCGATGATGAACAGATAGGCAAGGCCGCCGAAGACGAACATCGCCGTATTCGTGGCGTCATTGAACTGCGCCGGATCGATCCGGGAAAAGACCACAAGAGCGATCGCGTGGACACCGTGCGAAAATGCAACGGCCAGTCCGATCTGACGCCGATGGCGGCGCAGGAACAAGGTCGGTGGGCCCGGCAGACGGTGTGCCAGCGCCGATGCCGAAAAGGCGGTGCAGAACAGCATAAGCGATATCTGCGCGGTGAGCCGCACGACCTGGCGGACGGCCTCGACCGAGAAATCGCCGCGATAGGCGACAAGCCCGGATAGCGCAAGAATGATCGCTGCCAAAAGCCAGAACAGCCGCCAACGGCTCGGTGCCTTGGCTGCAAGGGGTGGTGCGACGACGGTCATGGTGCCTCCAGAGCAATAAATGTAATCACAACTTACATTTATTGACGACCAATGCAACCCCAGAAGTAAGTCGTGCTTGCATCGGTCGCGGGATTGTGATGGCTGCTAAAGCGCATCGCGTTTGAAGGGGCCCAGAGACACGCTTCAGATCTCGTTTTTATGATGTTCCCCAAAGCCGGGACCACTTTTGGGCGCATTAGGGTGTCGGCCCGAAAATCAAAGGAATCCGGACAACGGCATGGAGACGCAACGCAAGACATACCATCACGGCAGTTTGCGGCAGGCGCTGGTCGATGCGGCCCTTGCCATCGCCAAGGAGGATGGCGTCGATCAGGTGACGGTGCGGGAAGCCGGCAAACGGGCCGGGGTCTCGTCGGGAGCGCCGTTCCGGCATTTTCCAACCAAGACCGCGCTTATGACTGCTGTGGCTGAAGAGGCGATGCGCCGGTTTCGCGCCGAGATATCGGTTGAGCTGGACAGAACGGAAAAGGTCGATCCGCTGGCGCGCTTTCGGGCGCTAGGCATCGCCTATCTGCGCTGGGTCATCAACAACCCGACGCATTTCGAGATCATCTCGATGCGCCGGGCGCTCGATTTCGACGCATCCGAGACGCTTGTCCAGCTCAACGAAGAGATTCGCGGCATGATGGTGCAGATCCTGGAGGATGCGCGCGCTGCCGGCCAACTGCGAACAATGGATATGGAAGGCGTCCCCCTGCAAGCGCGAGCCCTGGTCTACGGGCTTGCCCGCATGTGGATCGACGGCCAGTTTGCGCAATGGGGTGGCGCCGAAAAGGCCGAGTTGCTGATGCGGCAGAGCCTCGATAATTTTCTTGCGCTGCTGGCAAAATAGAACCGCGGTCAAGGCCTCAGATTCTGCCCACCACCACCAAAACACCGCGGTTGTGGGCGACAAAATGTCAGTGCTCGATCGGCCCCTTGGCCATCACAAGCGCCGTGCCGGCGGTGGTCGGGCGCTCGATCATGCGCCGCACGCGGGGCGGTTCGTCGCCGCTGTGCAGCGCCCGCACGCGTTCGCCGATGATGGCGTCGGCATGGGTGATGCGTCCATTGTGCCTGATATATTCGATCCAGGTCGGCGTGTGATAATGCTCGATCCATACTGTGGGATTTTCGAGATCGCGCGCCAGCGTCCAGTTGCGGGCACCGTCACGGCGGCGGACGCGGCCGCGTTCGGCCATGATGGCGAGGAACTCCGGTTCGTCCTCGTGCCGGATCACATACTCGATCATGATGGCGATGGGACCACTGCGCGGCTTCAGGTCAAGCGCCAAATGCGGTTCCTTGAAGCGATTGAGCGGGTCGAGGTTGAGCACCTGCTGTTGCGGCAGCGGGAGCAAAAGACCGATGGCGCCGCCGGCCAGCATGGCGACGCTGGCGGCGATCAGCGCGGTTTCGGCGCCGTGCGCGTCGGCGACGACGCCCCAGATCCAGCTGCCGAGCGCGATGCCGCCGAAGGTCGCGGTCTGGTAGACCGACAGCACCCGGCCGACCACCCAGCGCGGCGTCGCCATCTGCACCGTGACGTTGAAATGCGAAAGCGCGATCACCCAGCAGGCGCCGCCGACAAGCAGGCCGAGCGACGTCTGCCAGGCATGCTGGCTGACGGCGGCATTGAAGGCGCAGACGGCGAAGCCGGCGAAAGCACAGCGCACCATCGTCTCGCTGGAGAGCAACTGCCGCAGCCTGACGCTGATCAAGGCGCCGCCGACCGCGCCGATGCCGAAGGCGCCGAGCATGATGCCGTAGGTCAGCGCATCGCCCTTGACGACATCGCGCGCCACCAGAGGCAGCAACGCAAGCACAGCGCCTGCACTGAAGCCGAACGCAGCACCCCTGACCAGCACCTTGCCGATGTTGGGCGACATGGCGACATAGCGCAGGCCGGCGCCCATGGCGGCCCCCAGCGACTCGCGCGGCAAGGTCGATATGGGCACGTCCGGCTTCCAGCGCGCCAGCACGACGATCAGGCCGATATAGCTCACCGCGTTCGCCGCGAAGGCGGCCGCGGCACCGGCCGCGGCGACGATGATGCCGCCGATCGCCGGACCGACGCTGCGCGTCAGGTTAAAGCCCATCGAATTGAGGGCGACGGCCGCCGGCACCTTGTTGCGGGGAACGATATCGCCGACCGAGGCTTGCCATGATGGGCTGTTGAGCGCGGTGCCGCTGTCGATCAGGAAGGTGAAGGCAAGCAGCGTCCATGGCGTGATCAGGCCTGAATAGGTGAACAGGGTCAGAAGCACCGACACCACCAGCATGAAGGTCTGGGCGACCAGCATCACCTTGCGCCGGTCGAAACTGTCGGCGATGGCGCCGGCTACGAGTGCAAACAGCATGATCGGCAAGGTGGTCGAAGCCTGGACCAGGGCCACCTGATAGGGCGAGGTGGCGATCGTGGTCATCATCCAGGCGGCGCCGACACCCTGGATCAAGCCGCCGAAATTCGAGACGAGACTTGCGCCCCACACGGCTCGGAAAATGCCGTGACGGAAGGGCGCCAGCGCCGAGACGCTCTCGCTGTCCGGCTTTTCGTCAATCATTTGGGGTTCCCGCCATGTCGTGCCTGCTCGTCAGACAATCCGTTTGCGCAGACCGTTTGCCGAAAGTAGGGCATGGCGCCGCAAAGGGCAAAAAAGCTCATGGTCCAACAATAGGATAGAGGCGGTCCAGGCCTGTCCGCCGTGGGTCCGGAGGTGCCGCGGGGACCGGCGGCGTCTGTCGTCGGACAATTGCGAACGGCATGCCGCGGCACACCATCCTGGAACAGGTTCAGAATCCGTTCTGGATGCGCTCGAAGATCACGTTGGTGAAGGCCGATATCTGGCTGCCGATGAAGGGGCCGGTCAGCGCCACCACCAGCATGATGGCGACGATCTTCGGCACGAAGGTCAAGGTGATCTCCTGCACCTGCGTCAGCGCCTGGATGAGGGCGATGCCGACGCCGACCACCATGGCGACCAGCACCACCGGAGCCGACGCGACGAGCACCGTCCACACCGCGTACTGGACGATGTCGAGAGCGTCGGCCTCATTCATCGGACTGGCTCTCTGCCGAAAGCGTCAGCTAGCTGCCTTGACCGAAACTCCCGGACCGACCGCGACTTCGGTGCCGTTCTGCAGCACGGCGATGAGACCGTTGCTGGCGAGGCGCACCGAAGCCACGGTGCCCGTCGTCAGGCCGTCGGCGGAGGTGATCGAGCGCCCGATCAGTGCGTCGGCCTGCGACAGCGCCGAGGACTGCATGATCTGATTGAGCTTGGTGTTGGTCTGCACCGATTGCTCGACCTGCGAGAAGGTGGCGAGCTGGGCGACATATTGCGTCGAATCCATCGGCTTGGTCGGATCCTGGTTCTTCATCTCGGCGATCAGAAGCTTCAGGAAAGACTGGTAGTCGACCGCTGTCTTCGAGGTGGACGCCGTGGCCTGATTGGCGCCGGTCGGAATCGTCGTCGTCATGTCCACGTTCATCAGTATCGTGCTCCCACAGCCAACGGGCGCTCGGCACCCGAAACATCGTCATTACCACCCAGCGCGCGGCGTTCGAGCGGATAAAGCGCGCGGATCGCCTTAAGCGCCTCGTAAATATGATCCTCGCCGACCATGCGGTCGATCTGTTTCAGCGCGCTGCAGATCTGGGTGTCCTCGAAGCTTGCCAGAAGCAGCGGCAGCGAACGGCGGAACATGTCGCGCGCGGCGGCGGCGCCGGCCGGGTTCATCAGCATGACCTGCAGGATGAAATAAAGCTGCTTGAGCGGCGTCGAGGCATCGTCGGCCTGGATCACGTGGCTTTCGAGCAGGAACTGGACGTCGTTCATCAATTCGACGGTGACCTTGCGGTCGACCCGGATGACGGCGCCGTTGATGTAGATCTTTTCGTTCGGCTTCAGCGATATCTTCAGCGTGTTGGTCATTGAATGCCGTCCCTGATGATCTGGGACACCTCGATCAACCCTTCGAAATTATTGGTGCGGCCCTGACGGATGTCCTCCGCCTCGCGCAGCAGCCACAGGCCGATGGAAATGAGATTGGCGCGCAGCTCCTTGGGCAGGGCGTTGTCGCTGGAGCCAAGATCCTCGACGAAGGCGGTCCAGACGCGGTTGGTGAAGTGAAGCGCCTCGATCGCCTCCATCGAATCGTGGCCGGCAGCCGCCGCCGCCGCCAGCATGTCGATCGAGCGGGTCAGAAGTTCCCGCTCGCGGTCCTTCGCGTCGGCAACGGAGTTGCTCTGGATGTCGGCGTAAGAGAATTGGTACATCGTTGGGGCTCTACCGTTCCGTTAAGCGTTGTCAGGTCAGGTAATTCAACAGGCTGAGCTGTTGCAGGCGTGCGGTCAACGCGAAAGACGTTTCGATGTGCTGTGTCAGGTCCGCGACCCGTGTCGCGGCTTCGGCCGGATCGACGGCTTCCAGATCGAGAATGTGCCGTTCGAAAAGGTCGACCTGCGTTTTCATCCGATCGTTGGCATCGGAAACCCGCTTCTGGACGATACCGGTCTCGGATTGAAGCTGGGCAATGCCGCTCAGCGCTTCGCCGACGAGCAAGGTGGAGCGGCTGACGACAGTGTTCTTCGCCGCTTGGCTGATGTTGCTGGACATCAGGCTGGCGACCATGGTTGCCGCCATGGCGAGCTTCTGGATGCCATCGCTGTTGGCGCTGGTCGAAGTCGGTGTGGTTTCGTTGAGTGCGATGCGACTGACGATCTGCTGGTCGGTGGCGTTCGACCAGTTGCCTTGCCAACCGGCGCCCGTGAACTGCGGCGCGACATCATTGGTGATGAAGTCGTCCATCTGGGCAGCCGTGATGTTGGCCGCTGCCGGGTCGTCCTGGGTGAAACCGAAATTGGTGAGGAAAGCAGTATCGAATGCAGCCTTGGCAGGAGAGCCGGCAGCCGTGACATTGTTGATCGGCTTAACGTCTGTGTTGGTGCCGGCAAACAGATATTCGCCATTGACGCTGGTGTTGAGGATCGAGGTCAGCTGCTGGATGGTCGCCTTGCCGGAGTCCCGGGTGAGGCTGTTGGACGAGTCGCTTGAGGAAGCGGTGGTCAGGGCGGACAGGAAGGTCTGCGCGGCGGTGGAGAGCTGGCCAAGCGAGGTCTGCGTCGAGGAAAGCCGGGCGCCGACCAGGCCGTTGGAATCGATGATGACGTTGAGCCGGTCAAGATCGCGCTGGAAGGTGACGGCCTGGGTGGTGCGCCCGCCAAGAGCCAGGCCGATGTCGGCGACCCTGCCCGTCGAAGATTCTTTGGTGGCTTTGACGAGTTCGGCCTGCATGCGCATCTGCTGGGAGCGCATGGCATTGGAGATTGCGGCCGAGGAGACTGAAGTCATGGAATTATCCCACCGCGTTGAGCAAGGCCGTCATCATGTCGTCGACGGTTTTCATCATCCGGGCCGATGCCTGGTAGGTGTGTTCGAGGTCGAGCAGCAGCGACATTTCCTGGTCGACATTGACCCCGGTCGCGTTGGACAGCGCCTCGGCGCTGCGCGATGCCAGTGCTTCCTTGGCGTCGGAGGCGGTCGACGCCTGCTGGCGCACGCCCTCGAACCAGCCGATCGAATTGGCGGCGTAGTCGGACACGCTGGACGTTGCCGAAACCCCGGCGGCGGGGTCGAAAGTCATCGGCTGGTCGAGCCGGTCGCCATAGGCAATCAGAAGGGTGGAATAGGACGCGCCACCGCCGGTGTTGGCGACATAGGCCGCACCGTTGGCACCGCCATCGCGCAGCAGCGTCGGGTTGCCGCCGGTGCTCGGGTCCATCGCTGCATTGACGCTGATGGACGCGGCAAGGCCGTTGACCAGCGTGCCGGCGGCCGGCACGGCCGGCGCGCCCGACCAGGTGAACAGGCCGGCGGCATTGGCCATCGAGGGTGCGGTCTCGGCAAAAGCGATGATCAGGCCACGCGCCGTCTCGTCGAGCTGGCTCTGCATGGTCGAGGCGACGCCGTCGCGCAATTGCAGCAGGCCGGCAAGCGTGCCGCTGGCGCTGGTGTTGCCGCCGGCACCCGCCGAGATCGGCACGTTGTCGATGTAGAGGGCATTGCCGACGGTACCCGCCGTATATCCCGCCGACGCCGCGAAGGTGACCGTGCGCGGTATCGTCTCGAACAAAGTCGTGCCGTCGCCGGTGGTGATGACCATGTCGTTGTCGCCTCTTGTGAAGGTCGACACCGGGACATAGTTCGAAATCTTCTTCAAAAGCGCGTCGCGCTGGTCGAGCGCATCGGAAACGTCGGTGCCGGAACGGGTTCCGGACATGACGGCCGTGTTGGCATCCTGGAATTGGCTGAGCAGCGAGTTCAGGTCATCGACGGCCGTGGCGATCTGGCCGTCGGTCTGGGTGCGGAAATCCTGGACTGCCTTGGAGCCCTCGTTGAGCGAGCGCACGACCTGCTTGGCGGCGTCGATGACGCTGGCGCCGAGGTTCTGGTTGGACGGCGAGGTGGCGTAGAGCTGCAGCGCCTTCTGCAGGTCGGCGATTGCGGTAGAGGGCGAGGACGCATTGTCGACGCCATTGACCGCAACGCCCAGTTGATCCATGCCGCTGTAGAGCGCGCTCTGGCCGCTCCAGGCCGACAGCGCGCCGAGATTCTGGCGAAACAAAAGCTCGTTGGCTGCGCGCTGGATATCGACCGAACGCGCGCCCGGCGCCGTGCTGGTGACGACGGCCTGGCGCCGCGAATAGTCCGGGTTGGAGGCGTCGGCGACGTTGCGCGAGACAACGCTGGTCTGTCGCGCGGTGTTCATAAGCGCCGACTGGGCGATACTCAATGCGGTAGACAGTGACATGCGGGTCTTTCGCGGGCGACGCCCGTCTTATCTCTTCAGGTTGACAAGGACGTCCATCAGATCGGAACCGGTCTGGAAGACTTTCGAATTGGCGGTGTAGCTGCGCTGTGCCGCGATCATGTTGGTCAGTTCTTCGGCGATATCGACGTTGGAATTCTCGAGCGCGCCGGAGACGATGGAGCCGAGCTTGCCTTCATTGGCAAAGCCGACACGAACCGCGCCGGACTCGGTGCCCTGCGAATAAACATTGCCAGGCAGCGCCTTGAGCTGGTCCGGACTCTGTACGTCGGCGAGCGGGATCTTGTAGAGCGGCTTTGTGGAGCCGTCCTTGTACTGGGCGTAGATGGTGCCGTCCTTGCTGATCTGGACCTTGTCGATGGTGCTCGGCGCGTTGCCGTTGACCTGGGCGTCGGAAACCGTGAAGCCGGCGCCAAGCTGGGTCAGCGCAGACAGATCGAGCGAAAAGGCGGCGCCGTTGGGCACGGTGAGGGAGACGCTGTCGACGGCGCCGGTGAGCTTGCCGGTGGTGGTGTCGAACGTCAGGTTGGCCGAGCCCAGCGCGCCGCCGGTATAAGGGAATGCTGTTCCGGCGGTGGCCTTAGACTGATCGAAGACCGAGACCTGCCAGGTGCCGGCGCCGGTGTTGGTGAAATAGACGTCGAGCAGCTTCTTGTTGCCGAGATTGTCGTAGGCAACCATGGAGGATTTTGAAGTGTACTGCGCGCCGACAGCATTGGTGGTGGGCAGATTGCCGGCGGCGACCGGTGTCGCGCCGGCCGGCAGGTTGCCGGCATAGCTGCCCTCGGTGCTCGGTGCCGCGGTCATTCCCTGGTCGGAGATGACAACCGGGACCAACCCCTCGAAGCCATTGACCGTCGCTGCCGGTACCCCGTTGTCGTAGCTGTAGGCCATCAGCTGGAAGCCGGCCGAGTTGACCAGTCTGCCCTGACCGTCGGGAACGAAGGCGCCGGCTCGGGTCAGGTAAGGGGTGCCGCTCGGATCCTGAACGACAAAGAAGCCATCGCCGCTGACGGCAAGGTCGGAAACCGAGGTCGTGTACTGAAGCACACCCGGATCGCTGACCGCCTGACGGATCGTCGTGGTGACGCCGCCGGAATTGTAGGCGCCGCCAGTCGACGGCATGACCAGAGTCGAGAATTCGGCGGAGGACCGCTTGTAGCCGGTGGTGTCGGAATTGGCGATGTTGTCAGCGACCGTCGACAGGCGGTTTGCCTGGGCGTTCATACCGGAAACGCCGGTCCGCATCATTCCGTAGAGGCTCATCGAAACGTCTCCGCTGTGTCCATGCTGCTGGCTACGAGGCTACGCATGTTTTCTTGCGCGAGGCTGGCGCGGCGCTGCATCAGAAGACGAGCCGGTAGCCGAGGAAACGCTTGGAATCGATCGGATCGGTGCCCAGCTTCTCGCGCAGCTTCTTGCGCAGTTTGCTGATGTGGCTTTCCACCACGTTCTCCTCGACCTCTTCGTCGAAAATGCCGTAGATGGCGTTGAAAACCTGGGTCTTGGTGACGCGGCGCCCGCGATTGCTCGCCAGATATTCGAGGATGCGGCGCTCACGGCGCGGCAGGGGGAGGGGCTGACCGTCGATCTCGGGATCGCGGCCGTCCATGAAGATGCGCATGGCGCCGATCTCGGTGTAGGCGACGTCTTCCTGGGCGCGGCGGCGGATCGCGGTGATGCGAGCCAGGATCTCACGGATATGGACGGGCTTGCGAATGACGTCGTCGACGCCGCTCTCGAACAACCGCAGCGTGTTCTCAAGGGAATGCTGTTCGCTGAGCGCAATCACCGGAGCGCCGGTGCGGTCGCGGATCTGGCGGGGAGAGATGGAGCCTTCGCGGCAGTCGCCGAGGAGGAAGGCTCGGACCGAGCGCAGATCGGTGTCGGCGGCCGAATTCACCCACTCACCGAATTCGCCGGATGCAAAGCCTGCACAGGCGATGCCCTCACGATCGAAAAGTGAATTGTATCCCTCTGTTACGAGCTCGCGCTCGTCAACGATCACAATCATCGGCCCCGCCTTCCGAATCAAATCATTTGCCCCGTGAAGAGAGGCCTATCCGCTGGCGGGAATCCTGAACAACCGTCATTTCTTGTAGCTAGTTTCTTGGGAGTCTGGAATCGTATCGGTTGCATTAGGGTGCGGCCAGATATCCATTCGGCGCCAAGTTTCGGCCAAGTCAGACCAACAATTCCGGGTTGCATGGTTGCTCAATTAGAAGCAGAAAATGCGCTTATGGGTTGCAGAAGCCGCGGGCGTTCGCGGTCCATTTTCCAAAGCCGGTGGCGACCATGTTGGCAATGACACGGCAGACATAGATCTTCTGCGCCGGGTCGTTGTCGGGACCAGCATGATAGCGGGCAACGGCCATCGACCAGGTTTCGTGACGGGCATGAAGGCTGGCCAGGAAGCGCGCCGCATAGTCGACGTTCTGACGTGGGTCGAGCATGTCCTCGACGCTGCGAAAATGCGATGCGTGGTAGTGGTGATTGATCTGCATGCAGCCCAGATCGATCAGGGTCTTGCCCTCGCGCCGGGCATTGGTGAAGGCGGCAAGGGCCTCGGTCCGGCTCCTTGGAAAGACTGCTTTTCCTTCTATATTCAAGGCGTTGGGTTGAAGGCTGCCCTTGTTTCCGGTCTCCGTCAGGCCAACGGCATAGAGGATGCCGGCGGGCACGCCATAACGATCGGCGGCGCGCAGGATCTCAGGCTCGCAAGGGTTGGTCGCGGCGGCGGCAGCGCTTGCCACGCTAAATAAAGATATCGCCGCCAGCGCGCTCGCGAGAAGGCGAAGTGCCGCGGCCGTAGTCCTGCGCGTCATCGTTGCGTTTTCCTGAGGATTGGTGGCCCGGTTGCTGGCCGCCGGCTCCACCATTGCCACTGCCCGAATTCCCGGGTTGAAAGGATGCTGGATCGCGGCCTGCCGCAGCCGGCAAGGGGGCGGTTGCATCGGTGCGGGTTGTAGCGGTGACCGCTACCGAGGGTTGCAGAATTGTGACCTGGTCAACCTCGAAGCCGAGCCCACGCAGCGATTTGACGATGGCCTCGCTGTCGGCTGACAACCGACGGTAGGCGTCGTGTGTTTCAGGCTTCAGCTCAATCGAAAGTTGTTCCCTGGAGAGGCGAAGATTGGCCGTCACCATGCCAAGTTCGGCGGGGTGGAGTTCGATCTTCAGCACATGTGTCGGAACGGCAACAGAGCTTGCCAGATGGGTGGGCGTGGGTGAGGCTGAAAGCGCCTTTTGCGGCCCAGTGTCTGCGGCTATGGCGTTGATCACATTGAGGGCCGCCTGGCTGATGGGACTTTGCGGCGGGGCGGGAAAGCTCTGTTCGGACACCACGTCGATGCGTGCAGTGGACAGGGACTGTTTTCCTGCTTCGGGCCGCATCGCGGACTGGACGTCCTCGATGCTCTTCATCGGATTCGTAGCCTGTTTCGACCGCACGCCGGGCACATCGGCAGCCGGCGCGTCCGACAGCTTCTGGGCCGCCGCTGTGACGTCGCGTTTTGGCGCGCTGGAGGCAGCGCTCGGCGACTGACCGTCAAGCGCCGTCAAAGGTCCGTCGACGATCGACGCCTGCTCCGGCTTCGATATGGTTTCGAGTGCTTCGCGTCCGCCCGAGGATTTTGACCGGTAGGTCTTTGGCAGGGACGCCTGTCCGCCGAGCGCCGGGTCCGGCGGATTCTCGCCAGTGGCCGCATTGCTCCCGGCTGCCTTGGCCGCTGTCGAGAAATGCCGCAGGTCATGAAATGCGATCAGCAGCGGAAGGTCGTCCTGAAGCGGCGCGGTATCCGACGCCATCTCTTCGGCGTCGGCCTCGTGCGTCTTTGCTTCCAAATCGTCCTTGCCGGTTTTCGCGTTTGCGCCTTTGGCCGAGGTGGTCCTTCCGGGCTCGGCCGATGCCGGTTCGGCCTTGGCGTCATGCCGGGCAAGGCCCGCAGCGAGCTTGCTCCAGCGCTGGTCGCGCGATCGCGCCTCTGTCGACGGCTGCCGTTCCGGGCGGGCATCGTCGCGCAGCATTTTGCCGAAGCCAGCGTCATCGTTCCTGCCGTTTGCGGCCGGCTGCTCCGACGTCGCGCGCGTGGAGGCAAATCCTGGCAAGGCCGAGCCGAGGCTGGTGGTCATTTGGGGGCGGCTCCAAGCATCTGGTCGATCAGATCGAGCTGTCGACGTGTTCTGGTCATGGCGGCGTCGGTCGGATCGGGACCGGCCGCGGGCGACGGTGCCGACGCCGGCATGACGGTCGCTGCGTCGGAGGATGTGGCTGCAACTACCGCTGAGTCCGGAGCATTGGCGGCCGGTCCGCCGGAGGCCGCGGTGGCGGCAGGTTGCTCCGAGATGGCGCCTTCGACCGGTGGTAGTCCACTGTCGTCGGGGTTTTGCGGCGTGGCGATCTCGGGAGCCGGAGGTTGCTCGGCCGCAACAGGGGCAGGTTTTTCCGCCGGAAGGGCGGTGGGCGGCGCGACGACCTCGCCGGCAATAGCCTGCGCGGCGTCGAGCAAGGCGCGGTCGCCTTCCGAGAGCCTGGTGCGGTCGATCTTGCCGAGCTTTGCACGAACGTCCTCGATTGTGCCCGAGGTGACGGTGGAAAGGCTGGCATAGAGCAGAGCGCGCGGATCGTCCTGATTGGTGTTGCCGTCGCGGCCCTGCTCGGCCCGGGCCGAAGCGAAGGCCGACAGGTCGTTCAGGCCGTCTATCGCGGCACGGCGGGCGATGCGGAGATAGATCACCTTCTCGCGCTCGGGATCCATCATCGAGGTGATGTCGCCCAGCTTCTCCTGGCTGATCGACATGTGCAGCGCGATGACGCCCGAGACGAAGGAGTCGGCGAACTGGCTGGCATAGGGCGAATAGAGGTAGCGCTCGACATACTGTGTGGAAGCAAGGGCGAAACGTGCCGCGTCGCCTTGCGCGACTGCAAGGCCGACCGAACGGCGAAGTGCCGCTTCCTCGACCAGCGTGCCGGGACTGAGCAACCTTGCCTCGTCGAGCAGACCGAGTGCGGTCGCCGGTTGATCGCCGGCAAGCAGTGAGCCTTTGACCAGGGCGAGGAAGGCGCCGAGATCCGGAGGCAGCGCCATGGGATCGATAGGCCTCAAGGCTTCGATAGCCTCGCCGGGCCTGCCGTTGAGGTAGTCGATCACGCCTTTGGCGATGGCAAGGCTTTGCGGGTCGGTTGTAGCGCGCGACGTGGCCGCTTCGACGGTCACCGGGTTGCCGCCGCTCATGCCGTAGACAAGCAGGGCCCGAAAGTTCTTGGGATCCTTGTAGTCATCGGCATTCGCCGTGCGCAGGCGCGCATCCGCCATCTCCAGCAGCTTGGCCTGCATCGGCAGGGCGGCATGATCGCCGGCGGCTATGCGGTCCTGGATGAGTTGCAGCGAGCGCACCAACTGATACGGCTGCAGCGCGTCCTGGGCGAAACCGGCCGACGGGTGTCCGCCGGCCAGCAGCAGCAGGCCAATCAACCGGCGGGTGACGGCCGCTCGCTTCATCCGCCGGTCGCCATCAGGATCTCGATGCGGCGGTTTGCGGCCGCCAATGGATCGGCTGCTACCTTCGGCTGACGGTCGGCGAAGCCGGCGACCTCGGTGATGCGGCGTTCGTCGACGCCGCCGCGCACGAGCATGTAATAGGCGGAATGCGCGCGCGCCGTCGACAGCCGCCAATTGTCGTAGCTGTCGCTGCGAAACGGCCGGGCGTCGGTGTGGCCGTTGATGCTGATGGTGCCCTTCTGGCTGTTGACGATGCGGCCGATCTTCTCCATCGCCAGCACCAGTTCGCGTCTCGGCAACGCCGAGCCGACCTCGAACATGCCGAAGTCGAGCTGATCGGTGATCGAGATGACGACGCCCTTGTCGGTGGCTTCGACCGAGACGCCGTCGTGCAGCTTGTCGCCAGGCTTGAAAGCATCGGCCAACTGCCGCTTGACGTCGGCCGCTGCCTTCACGGCAGCCGCGGTTGGTAGCTTTTCACCGATTTCGGGCTTGGGCGCCTTTTGCGCCTCAGGCTCTGCCTTGGCTGCGTCGGCGGCCTTGGTGCCCGGTTTGGTCTCGCCGGCCATTGCACTGGCAGGGTTCGCGGCCTCCTTGCCGGTCACGTCCTTTGCCTGCGGCTCAAGCGGTGCGGCCGCGACAGGCGGCACGGCTTTGACTTTGAGCACTTGCGTTTCGGCGGTCTTGTCGCCGGGCTTGGCCGGATCGCCCTCGATCTTGGTGCGCTCGGAGCTGGCCTCGGCGCCGGGCGCCGCGACCTGCTGCGACCAGAAATCCGGCTCGAAGGGATCGCGGTAGGAGGCGCCACCGGAGGCGCCGGTAGCCGGGCCGGCAGCCTGCACGCCGCCGTCACCCTTCTGGCTGACATTCTGCATGACGCCAGTATCGGTGGCGATTTCCGAAAGTACCGCGTAGGGGTCGGCGAACAGGTGCTCGTCGGAGTGTTCCGCTTGCGGGAGGTCTTGCTTGTCTTCTTTGCGGTCCGCCGAGCCATCGCCGTCCTGGCCGGCCTTGTTGGTCGCCTTCTTCGGATTGTCGGCCGTCGTCCCGATCGCGCGCGGACCGTCGCCGAGGTCCTCAAGACCTTTGCGGCTCGAATTGCGGTCAACCAGCTTGACCGGGTTGAAGTAGCTGGCGACGGCTGCCTTGGTCTGCTCGTTAGCGGCATTGATCAGCCACATGACCAGGAAAAAACACATCATGGCCGTCATGAAGTCGGCGAAGGCGATCTTCCAGACGCCGCCATGATGAGCCTCGTCATGGTCGTCATGGCCACGACGCACGATGATGATTTCGTGGGGCGTGTGTCCGGCCTCGGCGACGCTCATGCCAAAACCTCCGAGAGGGTCGTCGACCATTCGGCCATGCGCGTCTCGAACACCGCCTCGTCGATGGCGACGGTCAGGTCGAAGCCTGGTGCCTCGACGAAGTCGAGATTGGCGGCGCGAGGTCCGAGCGACGCCTTCAGTGTTTCGAACATCGAGAGCGGGCCGCGTACGACGATGCGGACCGCTTCGGCATCGCCAACCGCTTCGCGAACGGCGCCGGCCAATGCATCGATCGAACGTTTCTGTAGATCGTCGCTGACTATGCCGCCGATGATGCGGGCGACCGTGGCGGCGACAAGTCCGGTCACGCGCGCCTCCATCGCATCGATGCGCAACGAGACGGCCTTGCCGACGTCGTCGCCGAGGCTTTCGAGAAATATCCTTGCTTCCTCGGCATTGGCCTGACGTTCGGCTTCGAGCGCGGCGTCATGCGCAGCCGACAGGCGGACCTCCAGCGCTGCCTCCGCCTGAGCAACAGCCTCGGCGATCAGCGTGCCGATATCGGCTTGCGGCGCCCGCGTCTCGGGCTTGTGTTCGGGATCGACTGCTGCCCGGGGCTGGCCGGCACGTTGCGCGCGCGTCGCGAAATCAGGCAGAAGGTCGAAGAGGGCTGCGGAGGGCATGGATTACACCGCCACTTCCTGGGAAGCCCATTTGCGCAGGATTTGCGCGGTGCGCTCCTCGTTGAGGTCGACCATCCTGGCAAGCCGGTCCTGCGGCGCCGGCCGGATCTTCTGGCGAAGATCGTCGAGCGGTGTGGGGCCTGGGCGTGTGCCTGGCAAGGCGCCAACCGCGGCATTGTCGGTGGCGGCCATTGCCTCCGGGGTCGGCAGCGAGCGCTGGACGTCGTCGAAGCTGGGACCTGCCAGGGCCGGAGTAGCCTTTGCCGTCAGCGCCGCGGCCATCGGCCTCAGGCCGAAGAAGGCGACCAGGAACACCACGACGATGAAGGCACCCGCATTGATCATCGTGCCGGCATGCTGGCCGATGGAATCGAGCATTCCCGCCTGCGGGATCGCCTCGCCATCCAGGCCATCGATGAACTCGACCGCCGAGACGTCGATGATGTCGCCGCGCTTTTCGTCCAGGCCCGTAGCGGACGTGACCATCTTCTGGATCTCGGCGACGCGCTTGGTGATCTGCTCCGGCGTGGCGTCCTTGCCGAGGATGGTCGTCAGCCGCTGCTGGTTGACGACCACGGCAATCGACATCTTGGTGACGGTGTAGCCGTTGGAGACGGTGGCGATCTTCTTGGAATTGATCTCGTAGTTGGTGATCTCTTCCCTGCGGTCGTTCTGCGAGGAGGATTGCGGACCATCGGTGGCGGTTGCCTGGGTCTCGGGCAGGTTCTGCTCGACGCTGGCCGGAGTGGAAGCCTGCTTCTGGTTGTTGTTCTCGTTGGCGCGCACCGACTGTACCGAGCGTTCGACGCGGGAATTCGGATCGAAGATGGTCTCTTCCGTCTGGCGGGTGTCGGTGTTGACCTCGGCCTTGACGCTGGCGCGGAAATTGTCGGGGCCGAGATAGGCCGTCAGCGCACGGCGGATGTTGTCTCCTATCTGCGCCTCGACGGTCTGCTCGACGCCGAGCGTGCGGGCGGCGCTGGTGTTGGAAGGATCGTCGCCAGCGGCCAGCAGATTGCCGCTGGAATCGAGAACAGTCACCTTGTCGGCCGACAGGCCCGGAACGGCGGCGGCGACGAGATGGCGGATCGACATGGCGCTCTTCTCGGCGTCGATGCCGGCGTAGCGGATGACCACGGAGGCGGAGGGCTGCTGCTCGTCGCGGCGGAAATTGGCGCGTTCGGACATGACGATGTGGACCCGCGCAGCCTTGATGCCGGATATCGACTGGATGGTGCGGGCGATCTCGCCTTCCAGCGCGCGCACGCGGGTGATCTGCTGCATGAAGGAGGTGAGGCCGAGCGAGCCGACATTGTCGAACAATTCGTAGCCGGCATTGGCGCTGGTCGGCAGGCCCTTTTCGGCGAGCAGCATGCGGGCCTGAGCGGTGGTGCCGGCCGGCACCAGAACCGAGGTTCCATCGGCGCCGACATCGAAGCCGATACCGGCTTCGCCCAGCACCAGGCCGATCTGGTTCACGTCGGCGCGGTCGAGTCCAACATAGAGCGTGTCGTAGGCGGGGCGGTTGAGATAGACCGAGGCGATGCCGATGACGCCCATCACCAGCACGGCGATGCCCGCCAGCATGGCGAGGCGCTTCACGCCAAACCCGCGGAGATTCGAGATGATGCTCTGGATCTGTTCCGGCACGGTTCAACGACTCCCAGCATGATTGCCCGCCGGAACTCTAGTCTTCGAAGCTTGTGCGAAAATGAAATCGGGCCGCGCTTGCGGCGCGGCCCGATAATCGGAGTGCGGAAAGGAGGGCGCCGGTGGCGGCCGCGATCAGCTCTTGAACAGCGACAGGATCGACTGCGAGGCGCTGTTGGCGATCGACAGCGATTGGATGCCGAGCTGCTGCTGCACCTGCAGTGCCTGGAGGCGGGTCGATTCCTTGTTCATGTCGGCATCGACGAGCTGGCCGACGCCGCGGTCGATAGAGTCCATCAAGCTCTGGGTGAAGGTCTTCTGCAGGTCGATGCTGCTCTTGGCCGAACCGAGGATGGTGGCGGAGTCGGTCAGCTGCGCCATGACCTTGTCGATCCTGGTGACCATCTGCGTGATGATGTCGTCGGTTACCCCGGCCGCCGTGATGTCGAGGTTGTAGGCGGAAATATTGTCGACCTTGGCCACCACCGCTCCCGCCGCCGTCTGGCCAGCTAAGTTTGCGGCGATGTCCGTTAGTCCGCCCGCGATCGCGGCCGAATAGGCGGTGTCATACAGGGTCTGGGCGGCCCCAGTGGCATAGATGGAGGTCTGGCGATCGAGGGTGCCGTAGTTCTTGACGTCCGTGGTCAGGCCGTAGTCGAAAAGCTTAGTGCCCTCGACATCGATGTTGATCGTTCCAATCGAGATGGCGCCGGACGAGGAGCGATTGAATGAGGATACGATCTGCGAGTCGGGCTGGACGCCATCATTGGCGGCTGCGACCTGCTTGGAAGTCACCGCAAGGAAATTCGAGCCGGAGAAAGTGGCCGCATCGGCAAAGGACTTCATCTGCGCCTGAAGCGCCTTGAGCTCGGTCTGGGTTTTTGCCTTGGCTGCGTCCGTCTGGCCGACGGTCGAAAGCAGCTTGGTCTTGATCTGGCCAATCGTTGTCAGAACATTGTTCATGCCGGTGTAGGCGGTATCGACTTTCGAGGCACCGAGGCCGAGTGCATCCTGCACCGTCGACAGGGCCGCGTTGTCCGAGCGCATCGTGGTGGCGATCGACCAGTAGGCGGCGTTGTCGGAGGCCTGCGAGACCCGGTAGCCGGTCGATATGCGGGCCTGCGTCTGTTCGAGCGACTTGTTGGTGGCGCTGAGGCTTTGAAGCGCGGTTAACGCCGAAGCGTTGGTCATGATGCTCGCCAAGAAAGTCGCTCCTTCTCAAAAGCCGACATGCTCAGACATGCCGGATAGGCCTGTTCAACGGGTGGCATCGTGCCGGTCGGACCGAATCGCCAACTGTCGTAAGCTATTGGTTAACCATAACTAGCGCGGCATGGTTAACAGCCTGTTAAAAGCTGGCTCTTGAGAGTTAAGGACCGAGGATTGCGCGGGGCTGGAGCAAAACGCAAATCGGGCCGCGCTTTTGGCGCGGCCCGATTTTTTAATGCGAACTGTGGTTGAGCGAAGGCGATCAGCCGCGGAAGAGCGACAGGATCGACTGCGAGGAACCGTTGGCGATCGACAACGCCTGGACGCCGAGCTGCTGCTGGACCTGCAGGGCCTGCAGACGGGTCGATTCCTTGTTCATGTCGGCATCGACGAGCTGGCCGACACCGCGGTCGATGGAGTCCATCAGGTCCGAGGTGAAGGTCTTCTGCAGATCGATACTGCTCTTGGCGGCGCCGAGCGTGGTGGCCGAGTTGGTCATGTCGGCGAGCGCGGAGTCGATGACGGTCAGCATCTGCTTGATCTGCGTATCGCTGGCAGCCGTGCCGCCCGAGAAGATGGAGAGCGAGGCGGCCGAATAGGTGTCGGTGGCCGTTGCGGCGGCGCCCAGGGTCACGGCAACGGCCGTGAGGGTGGCCACACCGGTGGAGCCGGTGCGCTGCGAGTCCAGGATGCCCTTATTGAGTGTCGCGGTGGTACCAGCTTCATAGAGCTTGATGTTTTCCACCTTGACGTCGATGGTCGAGATCGAAGATGCGCCGGCCGCGTCACGGTTGAAGGCCGAAAGGATCTTCACATCGGAAGCCGCCGTGGCTGTTGCGCCACTGTCTACGGACAGCATGTTGGTGCCGGAGAAGGTGGCGCCGTCGGCGTAGGACTTCATCTGCGCCTGAAGAGCGGTGATTTCGGTCTGGGTCTTTTCCTTCGAGGCGTCCGTCTGGCCGTAGGATGCCAGCAGCTTGGCCTTGATCTGGTTGATGGTCGAGATCGCGCTGTTCATGCCGGTGTAGGCGGTGTCGACCTTCGAGGCGCCGAGGCCGAGAGCGTCCGAAACGGTGGACATTGCCTGGTTGTCGGAGCGCATCGTGGTGGCGATCGACCAGTAAGCAGCGTTGTCAGAGGCCTGCGAGACGCGGTAACCGGTCGAGATGCGGGCCTGGGTGTCGGTGAGGGATTTGCTGGTGGCGTTAAGGCTCTGCAGAGCCGTCAACGCGGCGGAGTTCGTCATGATGCTCGACATGGTACTCGTACCTTGATTTTACAGGTGTTCTTTTGACATACCGGGTCTCCCGGTATGACGGTGCGGCATCATGCCAATGATCTCTGAAATCGATCACCCGCCATCTGCGAGCGAATATGCGGGCAAGTCCCTACCAAAGGGCTAAACCGGACGGTTAATCGAAAATATATTGCTGGGATTTCGAGCCGGCGCGGCAGGGTCAGTTGAAGGAGCGCACCAAGCTGCCGACAAGCAGGTTCCAGCCGTCGATCAGGACGAAGAACAGGATCTTGAACGGTAGCGACACCACTGTCGGCGGCAGCATCATCATGCCCATCGCCATGGTGATGGTGGCCACGATCAGGTCGATGACCAGGAATGGCAGTACGATCAGGAAGCCGATCTCGAAACCGCGCCGGATCTCCGAGATCATGAAGGCTGGCACCAGGATGCGCAGGTCGACGGTGTCACGCGAAACGGTCTGGCCGCGCTCTCGGGCGAGGTCGGCGAAGAGGTCGAAATCCTTGTCACGCACATTGTGCAGCATGAAGGTGCGGAACGGGTCCGAAATCTTGTCGAAGGCTTCGGTCTGGGTGATCTGGTTGTCCATCAGCGGCTTCACGCCGGTGTTCCAGGCCTGATCGAAGGTCGGCGCCATGACATAGAAGGTCATGAACAGCGACAGCGAAATCAGGATGAGGTTGGCCGGTGTCGACTGCAGGCCGATGCCGGCGCGCAGGATCGAGAAGGCGATGACGAAACGGGTGAAGCTGGTCACCATGATCAGCAGGCCTGGCGCCACCGACAGAACGGTCAGCAGGCCGAACATCTGGATGATGTAGCCGACGGTGGTGCCGTCAGCCTTGCCGATGCCGCCGAGATCGAGCTGCTGGGCCGCCGCGATGGAGGTGGCGGCGGCGATCATGGCCGTGGCGAGAAGGAACTTTCTCATTCGAGCAGCAATGTCCTGACGAGTACCTGTTTGGCGTGACCCTTGCTGCGGATCGCGGCGCGTTCTTCGAGGTCGGCCTTCAGGTGCTGGTAGCCGCTGGCGCCCTCGATCTGATGCATCTTCAACGTGCGCACCAGGGCCAAAAGGTCCTGGTGGATGTCATCCGACATTGCCTGTGGCTGTGGCACGTCATAGACGACGGATACCTCCATCCTGATCCAGGTGCCGGCAGGCGAGGCGATGTTGGTGGTGATCGGTGCCAGCACCACAAGCATCGGGCCCTGGCCTGGCTGATCGGCCGCAGCGGGCTGCACGATCTTGCCTTCGTTCTCGGGCGCGACGGGTACCGACGCCGGCGCGTCGACGCCTTTGAGATAACCGCCGGACATCCAGCCCATGCCAATGGCGGCCGCCGTCACAACCAGCAGCATGCCGGCCTGAATGGCAGGGGAGGGACCCTTGCGCGGCTGAGCCTGTTCGATATTTGCCACGGCGCCCTGCCCGATCCTAGAACGGAAGAACCTGGTCGAGAATCTGCTGGCCGTAGGCAGGTTGCTGGACCTCGGTGATGCGACCGCGTCCGCCATAGGAGATGCGGGCCTCGGCGATGCGTTCGTAGGGGATGGTGTTTTCGGCGCCGATATCGGCCGGCCGCACGATGCCGGCGAGCGTCAACACCCTGAGCTCGGCGTTGACGCGCACTTCCTGCGATCCGGTGATCATCAGATTGCCGTTGGGCAGCACATCGGTGACGATCGCCGCGACATTGAGTTCAAGCGTTTCCGAGCGCTTGATCTCGCCGTCAGCCGTCGTGTCCGTGGTGGAGCTGAGAGCCCCAGCGCCCTTGCCGGCGGTGCTCCACTTGTCCCACTGCGCGCTGAGGTCGTAACCGAGCTTGCGATTGGCGGTGCGGCTCCTGTCGTTCTGGTTCTTGAAGTTGGCCCGATCGTTGATCTTGATCTTGACCGTCAGGATGTCGCCTTGGGACAGCGCCCGCGGGTCGGTGAACAGCCGGCTCTGGCGGTCGTCCCACAACGAGAATTTCTTGACCGGCGCGGGCGGCGTTTGCGGGTAGCGATAGAGCGAGCCGGTGCTGCCGCCATCGATGCCGGAGCCGACCGGGGAGAGGGCCGGCTCCCTGCCGACCTCCTTGAGGTTGGTTCCGCAACCGGACAGCATGGTGACCGCGCACAGGACAAGCATTTTCCGGATCATGACGGATCTACCCTTCGGGCTGCGCTGGCCATAATGCCGGTGAGCGTCGCCGCCGCCTTCTGGTCCATTTCGTTAAGGATGACGCTCGCCTTGCGTGAATCGAGCTTCATCAATATGGCCGCAGCCAGATCGGCGTTGACGATGGCCAGCCGTTCGGCGGCGGCGTCGGGTTTCATGCCGGCGTAGATCTGGACGACGCCGTCCTCGGCCCGGGCCAGGAAAACCTCGCGCCGCTTCAGCCAGGTCTCGTATTCAGCTTTCTTTGCGTCGAGAGCTTTCATGCGCTCGTCAATGCCGGCCTGGAGCTGTTTCAGTTCCTCCGCCTGCAGGACATAGCGGCGGTCGCGGGCGGCGTCGGCGATGTTTGAGCAGAAGCGCTCGATCTCGCTTTGGTCCGGCGCCTTTTCCCGTTTCAATTGCCGCGGCGCCGCTGCCGCCGGTGCTCCCGGCAGGATCTGGCGGACCGTCTCCTCGCCGCGTGCGGTGTCGCCGGCAAAGGGCAGAGCCGCGAGGATGGCGGTCGCGAGCAGGATCGCGGCTTTGCGGTGTCTGTCATGGCGTGGGAAGGAGCGCGTCATCGGCATCGCCTATTGCAGAACCAGGTCGGCCTGCAGGGCCCCGGCCGACTTGATGCCCTGCAAAATGGCGATGATGCCGTCCGGCTTGACGCCGAGCCGGTTGAGGCCGGAAACGAGGGTCTGGAGATCGGGTCCGTCAAGCACGGCAACGCGGGCGTCGGGCCGGCTGGCGTCGATGGCGGTAAACGGTTCCACGGCGGTCTCGCCCTTGGAGAAGGGCTCGGGCTGGACGATGCGCGGCGCTTCGGTGATGCGCACGGTGAGCGTGCCGTGGCTGATGGCGACCCGTGAGATCTTGACGTCATTGCCGATGACGATGGTGCCGGTGCGCTCGTCGATGACGACACGAGCCGGCGTGTCGGATTCGACCACCAAATTCTCGATTTCGGCATAGAAGCGCGCCGCCGAGACACCCTTCGGCCTTCTGATCTGAACGGTGCGCGAATCGCGCTCGGCCGCCACCCGCATGCCGAAGCGCTGGCCGGTGTAATCGTTGATGGCGTCCGCGATGCGGATAGCGGTCGAGAAATCGGGATTGCGCAGTTGCAGCGTCAGGATCGCCTGATCGTCGAACTCGGCCTGGACAGCACGCTCGACGATGGCGCCGTTCGGCACGCGGCCGGAGGTCGGCACGCCTTGCGTCAGCTGCTCGGCCTGCCCCTGGGCGGTAAAGCCGGACACGATGACCGAGCCCTGGCCGACGGCATAGATCTCGCCGTCCGCCGCCTTCAGCGGCGTCATGATCAGCGTGCCGCCGGAAAGCGAGGTCGCGTCGCCCATCGAGGAGACGTCGATGTCGATGCGGGCGCCCGACTGCACGTAGGGCGGCATGTTGGCGGTGACGATGACGGCGGCGACATTCTTGGCACGTGCACTGCCGCCTTCGGTGGCGATGCCGAGATTTTCGAGCATCGCGCGGATCGACTGTTCGGTGAATGGCGAGTTGCGCAGGCTGTCGCCCGATCCGGCAAGGCCGATGACCAGGCCGTAGCCGACGAGCTGATTGTCGCGCGAACTCTGCAACTGGGCGATGTCCTTGATGCGCGAGGCGACCTGGCCCGGCGGCAGCGAACTCGGCCCGGTCGAAACCCGGAACATGCGGCTGGTGGTGGCCGGATCATATTCGGGATCGTTGTAGACGCCGCCATTCTTCGCGGCGAGCTCGCGCTTGGCCTTCGGCGTCAGGCCGTCGGCCAGCGCCGGCTGCAGGCCAAGCACGGCTGCCAGTATCAGGGTAAGCCCGCGCATCATGAAGCGCTGACCTGGATGGTTCCATCCGCCATCACAGTGCCGGACAGGACTTTGCCGCTGTCGATGTTGCGAACCTTGACGAGGTCGCCCGCGGCTCCTGGCTGCAGCGTCACGGCGGTGGCCGAGATCGTCAGCCCGCCGGCGATGAAGAAGATCTGCACGGAAGCGCCCTGTTCGACCAGCCAGGCCTCGCGGATGGCTGTGGAGGGAATGTAGCGGCCGGGCAGCAACGTGCGCTTGGCGACCTTGCCATCCAGTTCCTCGACCCGTGTGGCGACCGCCTCCGGCTTGTGCTTGCCGACGATAAGGGTGACCTGTTTCAGGGCAGCAAGGTTGATGGTCTCGCCGGGATAGATAACCCGGCTCGGAATAAGCACCACCTCGCCGACAGCTTGATTGCTGGCGATCCGGGTGGCCGACTGGTTGGCTGATTCCTGGGCAAAAGCCGGCATCGTGCCGGTCACCAGCGCAAGGACGAGCGCGGTGCGGCGGAATGCGGACAGGAGGCCGGGCGTCGACATCATGCGTTACCTGATGTTCTTGGAGACCACGGAGGCCATGTCGTCGGCGGCCTGGATGACCTTTGAGTTCATCTCATAGGCGCGCTGCGCCGAGATCAGCTCGGTGATTTCCTTGACCGGGTCGACGTTGGAGGCTTCGAGATAGCCCTGCTGGATGGTGGCAAAGCCGGGATCACCAGGCACGCCGACATTCGCCGGCCCCGAAGCCGTGGTTTCCTGGAACAGATTGTCGCCGAGCGGCGCCAGGCCGGCCTCGTTGGCGAAATTGGCGATCTGAAGCTGACCAAGGTTCTGAAGGTCGGTCTGGCCGTCGATGCGGGCGAAGACCTGGCCGGTCTTGTTGACGATGACCTCGACGGCATCCACGGGGACGTTGATTGCCGGAATGACGGCAGCACCGTCGACCGTCACCAACTGGCCGGTGGCGTTGGTGTTGAGAGCGCCGGCGCGGCTGTAGAGCGTGCCGCCGTCGGCACCCTCGATCTGAAACCAGCCCCTGCCGGTCAGCGCCAGGTCGAAACTGTTGCCGGTGCTGGTCAGTTCGCCCTGGGTGTGCACGTTGCGCACGGCCGTCGTCTTGACGCCGAGACCGATCGAGACGCCCTCCGGCACCAGCGAGGCGTTGGAGCGGTTGGGTACGCCTTGCGTGCGGTCGACCTGATAGAGCAGGTCGGAGAATTCGGCACGGGCGCGCTTGTAGCCGGTGGTGTTGATGTTGGCGATGTTGTTGGCGATGACTTCCAGATTTGTCTGCTGGGCATTCATGCCGGTGGCGGCGATGGCGAGTGCTTTCATGGCGGAAATCCTCAGATGCCCATTCGACTGACTTCGAGATAGGCGGAAACCACCTTGTCGCGGATCGCGACGGCGGTCTGAAGCGCCTGCTGCGCGCTCATCACGGCGTCGACCACCTGACGGGTGTCGGCGTCGCCCTTGAGCGCCTGCAGCGATACCTGCTCGGCATTCTGCAGGGTGTTGACGGTCTTGGAGGCTGCCTGGCTCAGCGCCTCGGTGAAGGAGGTACCGATGTTACCGCCGACGGAGGGTGTCGCGCCGCCCTGGAGCAGGCTTGTCGCCGTGTCATCGCCGCCGATCGACGGCTTGAACTGAAGGGCTCCGATACCGCTGATCATTACTGGTTCCTCATCAGGTCGATGGTCATGGAAATCAGGTCGCGGGCCTGCTTGACGACCTGAAGGTTGGCCTCGTAGGAGCGGTTGGCCTCGGTCATGTCGGCCATTTCGATCAGCACGTTGACGTTGGGCATCTTGACGTAGCCCTTCTCATCGGCGGCCTCGTTGCCGGGCTGGAACTCGACTGGAAAGTCACTGGGGTCTCGATCGATCGAATTCACTGCAACCGTTGAGCTGCCGGAGGACCGGTCAAGCTCGGAGACGAAGCTGATGGTCTTGCGGCGATAAGGATCGGAGCCGGGCGCGGTGCCGGTCGACTGGGCGTTGGCCAGGTTTTCGGAAACCACGCGCAGACGCTCCGACTGCGCGCCGAGGCCGGATGCTGCGACTTTGAGGGCTGCGGTCAGCGCGTCCATGGTCAGCTCTTCACCGCCATCATCATCATCGAATGGAACGCCTTGACGATCGCCGTGTTGAGTTCGAAGGAGCGGCGCACCTCGCCGGCTTTCAGCAACTGGTCTTCCAGCACGACGGAGTTCTTGGACGGCATGACGACGCCGTCATCCTCCTGCGGCTTGATGGTGAAGCCGGCATTGGTCGCTGCATTGCCGAGATGGCCGGCCTGGGTGGCCTGCAGCGATACGGCGGCGCGGTCGAGCACCTTTTCGAATGGCTCGACGTCGTTTGCCGTATAGCCTGGCGTGTTGGCATTGGCGATGTTGCCGGCGACTGCCGACTGGCGCACTGCCAGCCATTGCGCTTGCTTGGCGGCGAGGTCGAAAAGGGAAACGGGCTCCATGGGAATCTCCGAGCAGGTACCCAGAGACTAGGCCGCCAGTCTTGCGCGGGCCTTGCGGATGGCCGGAAGTCTGAGACCGTTATTTGGAGAGTTCGATCACCTGGTCGGCGCTGGTGACCATGACCCATTTGCCATTGCGCTGCTCGATGGAGGATACCTGGCTGGAGTCAGGCAGTATCGAGCCGCGCTGGACGATCCAGAGGCCAGCGTCGTCCTGGATCATGGCGCGGCCATTGGCGACATGAACCATGCGGAATTTCGCCGCGTCGGCCGGAAACGGTTGCTCGTCGGATGCGGCTGCGGGACTGGCATCATCCCGCACCGTCCCCGTGGCAAAAAGATCGAGATTGGCCGCGGGAATGTCCTTCGCCGTCAGCGGCGCGCTGCGTTCGGCGACCACGCCGCCGCCCGCTCGCCCGGAATTGGAGCCTGTGCCGCCGAACTTCATCGCCTGGACGCCAAACTGGTCCTGGTTGAAGAAGATGTACCAGGGAAACAGGGCGCAGATCAGGCCGAGCGTGATGCCGAGCGCGGCAATGACCAAATCGCTGCGTCGGTCGGACTTCTTCTTCAGCCGGGGAAACGGTGCCTTTGGTGGCTGCGGCCATTCGGTGCGCGGGAACAACCCGTCGATCAGTGAGTCGCGGCTGGCCTGCGTCATCTCCGCAGCCACCACCTGGGGAGCCCGGGGCAGAGCGGGTTCGAGGGGCCTGGCCGGATCAGGATCGGCTTTGCCAGCCCGTGGCAGGATTGGCTTGACGGCTCTGGCCAGAACGGCCTCGGCTTTGGCTGCGATGGCATGGGCGGCCTTTGCCTTGGCAGTTCTCGCTTCGTCAGCCTCGGCTTGCTCCGCGGCATTGGCCTCGGCGATCATGTCGCGCAGGATGCGCTCGGTATATTCGCGTTCAGTCTCCGGCATCGGCGTTCAGCTTGCTCTTGAGGTGGCGGGCGAGATCGGAGAACGGGTCGGCCGACGGGCGATCCTTCGGCGCTTGCGTCAGCGCCTCATAGATCAGCGGCACCTGGCGCACGGCGATGTCGAGTTCGGCATCGACGCCGCCCTGATAGGCCCCGAGCAACCGGATATCGCGCGTGTCCTCGAAGCGCGAGATCATCGACTTCAGCCTTGTCACCAGCGCGCGCTGTTCGACGCTCCAGGCCTTTCCGGCCAACCGCGATATGGACGACAGCGGGTTGACGGGGGGATAGCGACCCTGTTCGGCGATCGTGCGATCGAGCACGACATGGCCGTCGAGGATGCCGCGCACGGAATCGGCGACCGGGTCGTTGTGATCGTCGCCGTCGACCAGCACGGAAATGATGGCGGTGATGGATCCTTTGCCTTCCCCGCCCGGCCCGGCGCGTTCGAGCAGCTTGGGCAGTTCGGTGAACACCGAGGCCGGATAACCGCGCGCGACCGGCGGCTCGCCGGTTCCCGTCGCCACCTCACGCAGGGCGTGAGCGAAGCGGGTGATCGAATCCAGCACCAGCAAAACGCGATGCCCCTGATCGCGAAAATGCTCGGCGACGCGCATGGCGGTGTCCGGCGCACGCCGGCGCATCATGGCGCTTTCGTCGCTGGTGGCGACGACGGCGACGGTCTTGGCCATGCTGTCGCCGATCGTGTCCTCGAGGAATTCACGGACTTCGCGGCCGCGTTCGCCGACGAGCGCCACCACGACGGTATCGAATGCGTCGGCGCCGGCGAGCATGGCGAGCAGCGTCGACTTGCCGACGCCGGAGCCGGCAAAGATGCCGAGGCGCTGGCCAAAGCAGAGCGGCGTGAAGATGTCGATGACCTTGACGCCGGTCATGAAGGCAGTGCCGACGCGTTGCCGCGCCATGGCTCCCGGTGTCGTCTGGGCGCCGCGCGTTGTGTCGTCTCCCCGGGCGAGCGGCGGGCCGCCATCGATGGCCCTGGTGAGCGCGTCGATGGTGCGGCCGCGCCACGAGGCATGCGGCGCCACCACGAGCGGACCGCGACGGAACACGGCATCACCGATGCCGGAATCGGCGCTGCGTTCGAAGGGCGCCACGACGGCCTCGTCGCGGCCAATCTTGACGATCTCGCCGCGGCGCGCACCGGCATGGCCGCGCTGCTCGACGATGTCGCCGAGCCTGGCGAAACCGGAAAGGCCGTGCACCTTGTAGTGCGTGGGCGTGACTTCGATGACGCGGCCGCCGCGCTTGAGCAGCGCCTCGGCGTCGGCGAAACGCCGCCAGACCCGTTCCAGCGCGGCAAGCCGGTCTTCCGGCGCCGGCTGGAGTTGTCTTTCGGGTGCGCGCAGGGATGGCTGGTCGAGCGACATGGATTATTTCGAGCCGAGCGTCTTGATCGCTTCGTCGGTGGACGAGTCAGTCTGCCGCATCAGGGCGGCGGTGTTCTCGAAGGCGCGCTGGACCATGATCAGCCTGGTGATCTCCAGCACCGGATTGACATTGGACTCTTCGAGAAAACCCTGGGCAACGCCGATATCCGAGCGATCGGTAACAGGCTCGGGGGTGCGTGCCGGAACGATGCCGGAATTGCCGTAGCGGACGAAGTTCGCGCCTGGATCGAAATTGTAGAGACCGATCGAGCCGACAAGCTGATCGTTCTGGCGCAACGAACCATCGGCCCCGGCCTTGGGCGGGCCGTTGCGGGGGTCAAGCTGGATCGGCGAGCCGCCGGCATCGAGCACCGGGTGGCCCTCGATCGACATCAGCTCGCCGTTCTCGTTCATTGAAAAGCGGCCGTCGCGGGTCATGACGGTGCCGACCGGCGTCTCAATGGCGAACCAGGCATCGCCCTGGATGGCGAAATCGAAGGGATTTCCGGTCTCGCTCAAGGCACCGTGGGCGCCGGAAAGGTAGGTCTTGCCCGGGGAGGCGAAGGATACCGATTTCTGCCCGGTGCCGGAGACGACGTCCTCGAACTTCACGCCGGTGGCGCGGAAGCCGATCGTCGAGGCGTTGGCAACGTTATCGGCGATGGTGTCGAGGCGCCGCTCGAGCGCGATCTGCGACGAAAGGGCGACGTACAGGCTGTCCCGCATGATGGTCTCAGAACCTCAATTTCTGCATGGCCATCATCAGGTCGGTGGAGATGCCGACGGTGAGTGGCTGGGCAAACAGCACGCTGACCGAGGAGACGGCCGATGAAGTCGGGTTGTTGATCTCGTACATGCTGGTGAAGCGCGTCAGGAATTTGCCGAGTTTCTCGGGATCGGAGAAATCCGAGATGTCGAGTTTCTGCTCGAACAGCTGCGCCTGCTTGTCGACATCGGCGGTGGCGAAGGAATCGGGCAGGCCGAGCACAGTGCGCACGACACTGGCAAGCGCGGTGTCGGCCAGCACGTCGTACCAGTTGGTGATGGTTGGGGCCTTGCGATCGAAATAAAGCGCCAGCCGCACGCCCTGGTTGGTCTGACCGGCATCCTCTTCGAGGGTCTGGCGCATGTATTTGTCGACGGTCGGCTGCTGCGCTGGATTGATGGTGGTGGTGTTTTCGCCATAGGCTTCGAAGTTGAAGGCGGAGGCAAGCGCGGCATAGGTCTTGTCCGTCATCTTGTTGGCGACGCTGTCGGGATCGCGGACGCCGCCCTGCAGCACCCGCTTGATGAGGTCCTTGTCCTCCGTCGCCGAATCGAGGCCGAATGACGCCAGCGCATATGTGTAGAGCCGGTTGTTCGACATCAGATCGTCGATCGACTTCACCTTGGTGATGTTGGCAAGGTAGTATGTCGTCTCGCCCTTCACATAGGCCGAATCCGGATCGAGGCCGCCGATTTTCGCCTGCGTGGCGTAGTTCTTGGTCACCATCTGCTGCGTCTTGTTGTAGATGGTCGCATCGGCGCCGTTGGCGGCGAAGTTGAAGGCGCTGACGAATTCGGCGTAGCGCTTGTCGGTCAGCTTGTTGGCGAAGCTGTCGGGATCGGAGACGCCTTCCTTGAGTGCCTTGACCATGAAGGCCTTGGCATAGTCCATGTCCTCCAGCCCGTAGGCCTTCATGGCATATTTGAACAAACGGTCGTTTTTGACGAAATCGTCGATCGATTTCACCTTGGTGATGTTGGCGAGATAATATTTGGTGTCGCGATCAACCACGGGCTGCTGCTCGATCCTGTCGATCGATTTTGAAATGTCCTTGGTGATGAGCTGGTAGCTGGTAAAGGTATTGAGCAAAAACGTGCCTCCGGCCGAAGCTATGCCGGCATAATACCCACACTTCCTTGCGCGAAACTGAATCGCTTCCACGCCCTCGATTCAAGCCTCACACAAGGCACAGGGGCTATCCCTTGCTCCTGATGTGAAATGCGGAAGGACCTGTCGTGGGCATTCTGATTGGACTGGTGGTAACGCTCGGCTGCGTCCTTGGCGGCTTCATGGCCATGGGCGGCCATCTTCACGTGCTGATCCAGCCATGGGAGGCCGTGATCATCTGTGGCGCGGCTTTCGGCACCTTCCTCGTCGCCAATCCGATGAAGACGGTCAAGGACACCGGCAAGGCCATTCTCGAAGCCTTCAAGCAGGCGGTGCCGAAGGAACAGGACTATCTCGAAACGCTCGGCGTGCTGCACTCGCTGATGCGCGAGCTGCGGTCGAAATCCCGCAGCGAGGTCGAGGCGCATATCGACAATCCGGAAGAGTCGGCGATTTTCCAGGCGTTCCCAACCGTGCTGCACAATCATGACCTGACGCATTTCATCTGCGACTACTGCCGCATCATCATCATCGGCAATGCCCGCTCGCACGAGATCGAGGCGCTGATGGACGAAGAGATCCAGACCATCAGGTCCGACAAGATGAAGGCCTATCACGCGATGGTGGCGGTGGGCGATGGCCTGCCGGCGCTCGGCATCGTCGCCGCCGTGCTCGGGGTGGTCAAGGCGATGGGCGCGCTCGACCAGTCGCCGGAAATCCTCGGCGGTTTGATTGGTGCCGCACTTGTCGGAACATTCCTCGGCATCTTCCTGTCCTATTCGGTGGTCGGGCCGGTCGCCACCAAGATCAAGACAGTGCGCGAGAAGAAGAACCGCCTCTATATCATCGTCAAGCAGACACTGCTGGCCTACATGAACGGCGCGCTGCCGCAGGTGGCGATCGAGTTCGGCCGCAAGACCATCTCGTCCTATGAACGGCCGACGATCGACGCCGTCGAGCAGAGCACGATGAATACCGGCACCGTCGAAAAGAAGGCCGCCTGAACGATGCGCGACAGATCGGTCCCGGCACTGTCATGACCAGCCCGGGCAGCCCAGCGGAAGCGCGCTCGCTGATCATCGAGCGTCTGGTCGGCGACAGCGGCGAGGCCACGCAGGTCATCGACGCAGGCCGCGCCATGGCCGAACGCGCCGTACCGCTGTTGCAGAAAAGCCTGACCAGCGAGCTTGGCGTTCCGGTCGTCGTCGATCTCAAAGCGATCGAGGTCAGCCGCGTTCCCGAGGCGCGTTCGCGTGCCGGCGACACGTTCGCCATGACCGTGATCGGCTCGTCCGCGTCCTCCGATGCGATGACCCTGGTGATCGATGCTCCGGCAATCGCTATCATGATCTGCACGCTGTTCGGCGGCGACCCGGATCTGCCGGTCTCGCCGATCGAGCGCGATCTGTCGCAGATTGAAATCGATGTCTCGACCATGGTGTTCCAGCAGGTCGCGCAGGCCCTCAACGCATCGGGAAAGCGTTCGCTCGACCTGCGCCTGCCTGCGCCGCGAGCAATGTCTGGCACCGAGGCGAAGCGGTATGTGCTGCGCGATGGCGCGGCAATCCGCATCGTGCTTAGCATCTCGACGCCGGCCGACAGCGGCACCGTCACGGTGACGATGCCGCAGCGCGTCGTGCTGGCCAGCCGCGACGGAGCCGTGCCTGTCAGCGACGACGATCACGGCCCCAGCTGGCGCGCCCGCTTCTCGGAAGAGGTGATGCGCTCCACCGTGGCGCTCGAGGCCACGATGCCGCTGGCGCGGCTAACGCTCGGCGACCTTGCCGGTTTCGAAATCGGCGACGTCATCGAATTCGAGGAAACGGCCCAGTCCCAGGCGCGTCTCAGCGCACGGGGCAAGACGCTGTTCGTATGCGAGTTCGGCAAACTGGGACAGAATTACACCGTCCGGATCAGGCATCCTTACGACGCCGGGCAGGACTTTATCGACGGGCTGATGCCGGCTGCCGCCGGACGCGCCTGAGCATTTGGAGACGATCATGGCCAAGACCAAGGCGGAAGCCGACCTCGACCAGCCGGACGAGCAGCTCGACCGTGCCATCGAAGAGTTGCGCGGTGTCCTGCATGAAGAGGAGCAACGCCCCGATGCGGCGTTCAGGGCGGCCTCATCAGCCAATTCGAGCGTGATCATGAACATCCCCGTCGATGTCCAGATCATCCTCGGCAGCACTGAGATGCCGGTCTCCGATCTGATGGCGCTGCAAAAAGGGTCCACCGTGGCGCTCAATCGCCGCATCGGGGAACCTGTCGACGTCGTGGTCAACGGCCGCAAGATCGCGCGCGGCGAGATCACCGTGCTGGAAAGCGATCCGTCGCGTTTCGGCATCAGGCTGACCGAAATCATCGCCGGCACGAAGGGCGCCTAGACATGGTTTGCGGGGCTTGCCGGCGGCAGCGGAGGCGAGTGGCATGACGACGCCGGTGACCTTGACCCGCGCGCAGAAGGCGGCCGCCATACTTGTGGCGATGGGCAAGCCGTCGGCCAGCCGCCTGCTGAAATTCTTCAAGCAGGAAGAACTGAAGGCCCTGATCGAGGGCGCCCGCCTGCTGCGGACGATTCCGCAAAGTGATCTTGAGCGCATCGTCGCCGAGTTCGAGGCCGAGTTCACGGAAGGGGCGGGATTGCTTGATTCCGCCGACAGGATGGACACCATCCTCAACGAATCGCTCTCGCCCGAAGAGATGAGCGCGATCATGGGCGACAAGAAGTTCGAGGTCGCACCGGAAGGCCCGCCGCCGATCTGGCCCGAACTCGAAAAACTCGAACCGGCGCGGCTTGGTGCCTTCCTGGCCGGTGAGCATCCGCAGACGGCGGCCATGGTGTTGTCGAAGCTGGCGCCGCAGGTGGCGGCCAACGTGCTGCTGACACTGACCAAGCCGATGCGTGGAGAAATCATCAAGCGCATGGTGACGATGGCCAATGTTCCAGACGCTGCCGCCAGGATTGTCGAAAACCGGCTGCGCACCAGCGTGCTGGCGGAAACCTCGACCAAGGACACCTCGGCCGGGCAGGCGCGTGTCGCCAGCGTTCTCAACGAACTCGACAAGCCGCTGCTCGAGGAGGTCATGCAGGATCTGGAAGCCGCCGGCACGCCTGATCTCGACGGTGTGAGGGCCCGGCTGTTTGCTTTCGACGACTTGCCGCTGCTCACCCAGAAAGCCCGGGTGCTGCTGTTCGACGGGCTGTCGACAGAGCTGGTCACGCTGGCCCTGCGCGGCACTTCGGCCGCACTCGCAGAATCGGTGCTGTCGGCCATCGGCGCCCGCTCGCGGCGCATGATCGAAGCCGAACTCGGGCAGGGCTCGGACGGGGTCCCTCTCGCCGACATCGCGGCGGCCCGCAAGACGATCGTTACGACGACGATCCGGCTGTCGCGCGAAGGCGCCTTCGAACTACCCTCGACCCAAGACGCCGCCTAAGACCGCGCCATGGCTGACGCGGTCGACAAGGATTCGAAAACCGAAGAGGCGACGGAAAAGAAGATCCGCGACACCATCGAACAGGGCAAACTGCCCCATTCGCGGGAGACAGCGCTCTTTGCCTCGTTCGTTGCCATACTGGTGTTCACCGTCTTCTACGCCAAGGATGCAATCATCGATCTCGGCATGTTCCTGTCGATGTTCCTGGAGAAGCCGGAAGCCTGGCCGATGGACACGGAGGCCGACGTCATCGCGCTTTACAAAATCGTCCTCCTCGAGGTTGGCCGCGCCGTCCTGAGCTTGATGGTGCTGCTGACCGTCGCCGGCGTCGGCGCCTCGGTGTTCCAGAACATGCCGCAATTCGTAGGTGAGCGGGTCCGGCCGCAACTCTCGCGCATTTCCATCGCCAAGGGGTGGAACAGGCTGTTCGGCATCCAGGGTTGGGTCGAGTTCCTGAAGTCACTCGGCAAGGTCGGGTTTGCCATCGTCGTGCTGAGCTTCACCCTGTCGGAAGACCACCGCAAGCTGCTCGCCGGGATGATCACCAATCCGGTCGCCTTCGGTCTCGTCATCCGCGGCATCGCCGTCGACATCCTGGTGGCGATCGTCTTCGTCATGGGGCTGATCGCGGCAATCGACATCGTCTGGTCGCGCTTCCACTGGAAGCAGGATCTGCGCATGAGCAAGCAGGAGGTCAAGGACGAGTTCAAACAGTCCGAGGGCGACCCGATCGTCAAGTCGCGGCTGCGCTCGTTGGCGCGCGACCGGGCGCGCAAGCGGATGATGACGGCGGTGCCGCGCGCGACGCTGATCATCGCCAACCCAACACACTTCTCGATTGCGCTGAAATATGTGCGCGACGAGGACTCGGCACCCATGGTGCTGGCCAAGGGCCAGGATCTGGTGGCGCTGAAAATTCGCGAGATCGCGCGGGAACACAACATCCCGGTCTTCGAGGACGTGGCGCTCGCCCGCTCCATGTACAAGCAAGTTTCGGTCGATAGTGTGATCCCGTCACAATTCTACCAGGCCGTCGCCGAACTGGTGCGGATCGTCTACTCGAAAAAGGCTGAGCGCAGACAGATTTCATGAACCGGCAACCGCACGCAAAATCCCGCGAGATCATCGTCGCCAACGCTATCGAGCAGGTGGTGGGGGAACTCAGGCTGATCGATGTCGCCGACTACATCGCCTTTATCCGGCTGGAGCATTTCGCATGCCTGTCGGACTTGGTCGATTCAGCGGTTGAGTTGTTCTTCATGCCGGGCACTCTGCGGCTCGGCCATGGTGGTGAGGCGCATGTCGACTGGAGCGGCAGCCCGCGCATCGTGCTCGATCTGGAATTGAGGCCGCCCGGCGTCACCGTCTATTTCCAGCTGACGCTGAGCGAGCTCGGCGCTTCGGTGGCGGTCAACTACGTGTCGTTCGAGAAGCCGGGCGAAGACCCGGAGCACAACACGGCGCTGCTCGAGGCGGTGATCGAAGAGGCGCGTATCCGCAAGGTCGAGCCGCTCGGCTATCGCTGACCGTCGGTCGCTATCGAGCCGCCTGTCGAATTCCCCTATTCGATCAAGCCCAGCCGCAGCGCCTTGGCAACGGCCTGGTTGCGGTTGACGGCGTTGAGCTTCTGGGTCGACTGGGTCAGATACTGGTTGGCGGTGTGCACCGACAGTTTCAGGAGACGCGCGATCTCCTCGCTGGTGTTGCCGTTGGCGGTCAGCTTCAGGCATTCGAGTTCGCGCTTGGAGATTGCGCGCATGCGGCCGGCATCGGCCGGACGGATGCGGGCGACGGCGGCGAACAGCGAAAAGCAGCGGGCGTGTATTTCGTAGAGCACATCCTGCTGCAAGGTCATCTCCGAGCCCAGGAACACGACAAGGCCGCATTGGCCGCGGTCGGCGTGCACGGGAAAAGCGATGCCGCTGGTTCCGGGCGCCAGCGCCGCCATCCGCTCGGTCCAGGCGAGATTGCCAAACAGTTCCGCCATGGCGGCGACGCCGTCATCCGTCCACCAGCGCGGTTCGGTCGAGACGCGGGTGTGGCGCACGATCTCCTCGCCGTTGGCGCCTGAGATGAACTTGGTCGCCACGGCGATGCCGGGATAGTCGGAATCGAAGCATGGCACGAGCCGCGCCCGCTCGGGCGAGGGGCTTACGAAGAAGAGGCCGAAAGCCGAGGCATTCATGTCAACGGCGATCCAGCGGCAGCGGCGCACGGCATCGGGAATGGTGACCGCGTGATGGGTTTCGGAGCCAAGGGTGAAGGCCCCGAACGGGTTGCGCTGCTCGTTGAAAAGGGCTTCGGCCGTTTCCTTGATATCGGCGTGTTTCAAATGATGCCGCTCCTGATCGCCGTGGCGATGGCCATCGCGCGGTTGCTGGCCGCGAATTTCTGGATGGCGTGGGTGATGTAGCTGTTGACGGTGTTGGAGGAGACGCCAAGGATGACGGCGACCTCGTCGGTGGTCTTGCCTTCGGAAACCCAGAACAGGCATTCGCGTTCGCGATCCGACAACGGATCCTGCATAGCGGCGGCGGCAATCAGTTGCGGGATGTGCGAGAGCGCGTAGCAGCATTTCAGCTGCGCCCGCATCAGCGCCGGCTGGTCGATGCTGCCGGCGGTCGCCGCAGAGAACAGGGCGAACAGGCGCTGGCGACCGACATTGAGGCGCAACGAATAGATTTCGGCATGGCCGAGCACGTCGAGAAGCCGGGCTTCCTCGCCGGTGACCAATCCGTCTGCTTCTGGTGCCCGGGATGCCACCAGCGGCTGTGGGCGGATGCCTGGCGCGACGGTGAGCGCGCCTTGCGCAAGTCCGGCGATCAACCGCTTGCCGATCAGCTCGATGGCATCGAAAATCCAGTTGGAGGAGACGATGCGCGCATCGTTGCGGTCCTGGTCGTGGACGATGGCGACCAACATGTAGCTGTCGGCGCAGATCTCGGCGGTCAGTTGCATGAAAAAGCTGGTGAGATCGCCGCGCGACGTCAGGCGCGAGCCCAATGTGTCGGATTGAAGAAGTGCGGCGGGACTGCTCATTCTTGTTGCTTTTGGCCGGAATCGTTTCTGCTGTCCGGATGCTGGAAGCCAGCCGCCGAACCCGAATACGCATTACTTTGACGAAGACACACGCGTGGCGCAGGGCTGCGCCGAACCAAATACCGAATCCATTCAGGGAACGCGAAGCCGTCCGCGTCTGGTGCCGGAAAAGCTCCGGAACAAGAGACTTTGGGTGGTCGCCGCGCCCCCCAGGACCGGCTGATTCGGGTCTAATCTACCCGCAGTTGAATCTGACATCAAACGCGATTTGACAAAATCGAATGCGGTGGACTCACGTGCGACTCAGAGGTCGGTTTTCGCGCCCTGGACAGAAGACCGGGACGCGAAAGTCTTCGCCGGCCATCTCGGCGGCTAGTCGATTTCGCCAGGCTCGGAGCATTGAATAGACGGGCGCGCCGGTTGCTGTGCCGAACGCTGGTGCCTTGGCCCGATAATGGGAGCCGGGCGAAGTTGCCGCCCGGTCCCGGTGGTCTTTGCTTATGCCTGTCGTTGTCCCAAAATCGCTGGATGCTCCTGGACGACAGGCATCTACCGATCCTCGAACCCGGTCAGCACGCCGACCGCGTTGATGCCGATCTCCTCGACGGCATAGCCGCCTTCCATGACGAACAGCGTCGGCAGGCCGAGCCTGGCGATGCGGCGGCCGATCTTGGGATAATCAGATGTCTTCAGCTTGAACTGGCTGATCGGGTCCTTCTCGAACGTATCGACACCCAGCGAGACGATGACGACATCCGGTGCATAGGCGGTGAGCCTGGCGCAGGCATCCTCGAGCGAGGCGTTCCATGCATCCCAATCGGTGCCGAAGGGCATCGGATAGTTGATGTTGAAGCCTTCGCCGGCACCCGCGCCGCGTTCGTCGGCATGGCCGAGGAAGAATGGGTACTCGATCATCGGATCGCCATGCAGATTGAGCACCTGGACATCGGCACGGTCGTAGAAGATTTCCTGCGTGCCGTTGCCGTGGTGGTAGTCGACATCGAGGATCGATATGCGTTTGGCGCCCTGGTCGCGGAACCATTGCGCGGCGACGGCGGCGTTGTTGATGTAGCAATAGCCGCCCATGAAGCCGGCCCCGGCATGGTGGCCGGGAGGACGGCAGAGCGCGAAGGCGGAAGCCTCGCCATCCTTGACCAGGCCGGCGGCGGTCAGCGCCACGTCGTAGGAAGACTTGATCGCCGCCCAAGTACCTTCGACGAAGGTGGCGCCGGCATCGAAGGAATAATAGCCCAGCAGGGCGTCTATGCGCTTTGGCGGCACGTCGCCGCGCAGGCCGCGCGTCGGCCAGGTGAAGGGCATCGCCGTGCCCGTGAGGCCTGCTTCCAGCCATTGCGGCCAGACCGTCGGGAGAAAGTCGATATAGTCGGATTTGTGGATGCGCTTGGCGGCGGCAAGGTCATGTTCGTGCGGCGCGATGATGGGACCCAGTTTCTCGCTTGCGACCCGTGCCTTGATGAATTCGGCCCTCGATGGCTTTTCGAAACCCGGTACGATGGCTGATGTGACCAGTTCCATTTGGCCGGCATGGCCGGCGTGCAGGGGGGAGAAAACAGTCTTCATGAAATTCCTCTCGAAATGCGAAATCAGTCAAGGTTGAGATAGGGGCTCACCAGAGCGAGCCACATGGTTTCCACATCGTCCTCTATGAGGTCGAACGTCCTGCGATCCCTCTTCAGTCCGACCAGCCGGCAGGCGTGCCCGACTTCCATCATCACAAGGCCGAGCCGTTTGGCGATCTTGTCTTCGAGAGCAGGATTCACATGCCGCAGCCAGGCGGCATAAAGCGCGATGATCTGCTCATCATATTCGTCCTGGATAGGCCTGAGATCGGCGTTGCCTGAAATGGCTTCGATCACCGGCATCAGGGTCGCGTTTTCGAGATAGATACTGGACGTGTCGATAAAGAGCTTGCGCACCTCGCGCCGGAAATCTTCGCGGTTGGTGGGCTGGGGGACCTTGATGCGCCTCTCGATCACCTCCGGAAAGGAGGACAGCCAGCGCCGGGCGAGGTCCAGAAGAATGGCTTCCTTGTTGGGAAAGTACTGGTAGACCGAACCGACCGACAAGCCTGCGCGCTGCGCGATGGCAAGCGTCGTTGGCGTCCGGGTTCCTTGCTCCCGCGTCAGGATCAGAGCTGCGTCGAGAATCCTGTCGACAACCTTGCTCGACCGTTGCTGCCGCGGTTGCTTGCGCGGCTCGAGCGCTATCCTGGTTTTGCGGTCAAGACTGCGCTTCACGGCTTGATGTCCTCGTTCCCCGCCCGGTCTCAACATGGTGGAGCTTGCTGTCCACAATACATTCCAGATTCGGCATGTTGACAAACGCGAATATTCAGTCGCATTCTTTATCCACGCTGCCTCTTGGGATGACAAGGGGAATTTCCAAGACAGCGCACTGGCATTCTTTTCGTCCATGGCGTCGTTCCGGTGGAGTGGCAGGTCGTTGGACAAGAGGGTTTGTCGGTCTCAGTCAGTCGTCAAAAGCGCGGAGTCGCGATGTCTGCCACAGGTGCGGGTCACAATGCGGATCTGATCGTCATCAACGGTCGTGTGCGGACCATGGACGACGACAATCCCGCCGCCGAAGCCGTCGCCGTGAAGGACGGCGCCGTCATGGCCATCGGCAGCCGCGCCTCCATCGAAGAGTTCAAGGGACCGGCCACCAAGGTGATCGACGCCAAGGGCGGGTCCGTCCTGCCGGGTTTCATCGAAGCTCACATGCATCTGTTTTCGGGCGGGGCTGAACTTGCCCACCTTCAACTCACCGGTATTCATGGCTTCGAGGCGCTGCAGAAGGCGATCCGCGACTATGCGCCGACGCGGCCCGACGCGGAGATGCTGGTCGGCCAAGGTGTCGACTACACCGTGCTCGGCAGCGAGCGGGTGACGCGCCATCACCTCGACGCCATTTTGCCCGATCGACCGTTCTGCATGGCCGCGCCTGACCATCACACCATGTGGGCCAACACCAAAGCGCTGGAAATGGCCGGCATCCAGCAGGGGCGCACGCTTGGTCCGGGCAATGAGATCGTCATGGGTGACGATGGTCTGGCCGCCGGTGAATTGCGCGAGGGCGAGGCCTTTGGTCCGGTGCTCGACCTTGCCGGCGAAGGCCGGGTTAGGCTGGGGCTGTCGACCGGCGGCGAACCGGACCCGATGCCGACGGCGGCCGAGCGGGACGCCGACCGCGACATCATGCGGCGCGGGCTCGCCTGGTGCGCCCGCCACGGCATCACCTCGATCCAGAACATGGACGGCAACCTCTACCAGCTCGAGCTGCTGGCCGAGATCGAAGCCGAGGAAGGCTTGCCCTGCCGCGTCAGGATCCCGTTCCACTACAAGAATTTCATGACGCTCGACATGCTCGACAAGGCGTCATCGATGGCCGAACGCTACAACAGCGAATGGCTGTCGTCGGGCATGGTCAAGGTGTTCTACGACGGCGTTCTCGATTCCTGGACAGCTGTCATGGTCGAGCCATACGCCGACCGGCCCGACTGGGTGGGCGAGCCGCTGTTCACGCCGCAACAATTCATAGATCTGGCCGTCGCGGTCGACAGACGCGGATTGCAGATCGCCGTGCACTCGATCGGCGACGGCGCGGTGCGCGCGGTGCTCGACGGTTATGAGGCGGCGCAGAAGGCGAACGGCAAGCGCGACAGCCGTCACCGGGTCGAGCACATCGAGGTCACCACCACCGCTGATGTGCCGCGTTTCGCCGAACTCGGCGTCATTGCCTCCATGCAACCACCGCATCCGCCCGGCGCCATGGATTTTCCGCTGGAGCCGACCGTGTCGCGCATCGGGCCGGCGCGCTGGCCGCTGAGCTATGCCTGGCGGACCTTGAAGGATGCCGGCGCGCATGTCGTCTTTGCATCCGATTGGCCGGTGTCGCCGATCGATCCGATCCTGGGCATTCAGGCGGCAGTGTTGCGCAAACCGTGGGCAGAAAGCGACCCGGACCAGAGTTTCTCACTGCATGAAGCGATCGCCGGCTACACGATCGAGGGCGCCTACGCCGAATTCGCCGAGCACCGCAAGGGCACGCTGAAATCAGGCTACATGGCCGATCTGGTGGTTTTGTCGATGGATATCGAGAACACCGCCCCGGCCGACCTGCACAAGGTGCGGCCCGTGACGACGATTTGCGGCGGCAAGGTCACCTATCAGGCCTGACTACGGCATGGGGCTTGCAAGCCTCAATGACTGATTGAACTGTGACCCAATGCCGGGCTTGCCAACCCACCGGCCATGTGGTCACATCGAACAGGGGAAGAGCTCCGCCAGCAAGAGCGGGGTCAACAGTGAGGCGTAATCGTGCCGGACAAACCGGATCGGAATGCGATTGAAGTAGTAAACGTCAGCAAAATTTTCGGATCAGGTGAGGGGCAGGTAGCTGCCCTCGACACGGTCTCTGTATCTATCCGCGAGAACGAATTCTTCACGTTGCTGGGGCCATCCGGCTGCGGCAAGACGACGTTGCTCAGGCTGATCGCCGGCTTCGACTTTCCAACCGCCGGTGAAATTCTGCTCTACGGCCAGGACATCGCGCCGCTGCCACCCTTCAAGCGGCCGGTCAACACTGTTTTCCAGTCCTATGCGCTGTTCCCGCACATGACGGTCGCCGACAATATCGGCTTCGGCCTGGAAATGCTGGGTAAGCCGAAGGCCGAGATCAAGGCGAGCGTCGCCGAGATGCTGAAGCTGGTCAAGATGGAGGCACTCGCCGGTCGTCGCACCAGCCAGATCTCCGGCGGCCAGCAGCAGCGCGTGGCCTTGGCCCGCGCCTTGGCACCGCAGCCGAAGGTGCTTTTGCTCGACGAGCCTTTGTCCGCACTCGACTACAAGCTGCGCAAGGAGATGCAGATCGAGTTGAAGCGGCTGCAGCACGAGACCGGTATCACCTTCATCTTC
The DNA here is from genome assembly GCF_020164875.1 of Mesorhizobium sp. CO1-1-8. Lineage (NCBI taxonomy): Bacteria > Pseudomonadati > Pseudomonadota > Alphaproteobacteria > Hyphomicrobiales > Phyllobacteriaceae > Mesorhizobium > Mesorhizobium sp. CO1-1-8. The sequence goes on from NZ_JAIUGZ010000015.1 coordinate 133,836, forward strand.
GTCACCCACGACCAGGAAGAAGCGCTGACCATGTCCGACCGCATCGCTGTCATGTCATCGGGCAAGATCCTCCAGGTCGGTTCGCCCTGGGATATCTACGACAAGCCGGCCGAACGCTTCGTTGCCGACTTTATCGGTGAAACCAACTTCCTCACGGCCGCCATCAGCGAGATGGCCAACGGCAAGGCGCGCGCCACGCTCAAGTCCGGTGCGACCATCGAGGCGACCGTGGCCCAGGGTTTCCAGCCCAAACCCAATGCCACGGTCGTGGTTCGGCCTGAACACGCCAAGCTGACCAAGGCCAAGGGCGAACTCTCGGGGACGATCGACAACATCGTCTATTTCGGTACCGACACCCACATCCATGTTCATCTCGACAGTGGCGAACTCTTCACCGTACGCCAGCAGAACACGCGCAGCGCGGGCTGCGGTTTCGAGAAGGGCGACGCGGTCGGCATCCTCATCGGCAGCGATGCCGCCCAGGTCCTGAAGGACTGACGATGGCGACCGCGGAAGAAGTCGCCAAGGCAGCGGAGCGGCGCGATGTCCGCGACCGCTGGCTCTTGTCAGCGCCAGCGCTGCTGGTCATTTTTCTCGCCGCGACCGGCCCCCTGCTGATCGTGCTCGTCTACTCGTTCCTGACGCCAGGCTCCTATGGCGACGTGAAGTGGCAGTTTTCGCCGGAAGCCTGGATAGCGGTGTTTCTGGAACGCGATATCTTCGACGACACGCTTTCGATCGCTGCCGCCCACGTCACCATCTTCCTGCGCTCGATCAAGCTCTCAGTGGTGACGACGATCGCCACTTTGGTGCTTGGTTTCCCGACTGCTTATTTCATGGCGACGCGCAGCGAAAAGACCCGCGATCTCTGGCTGTTCCTGATAACCATTCCGTTCTGGACCAACCTCCTGATCCGCACCTTCGCGGTGCTGCAGATCATCCGCAACGAAGGTATCATCAACACGATCCTGCTCAAGCTCGGCATCATCTCTGCGCCGATCCAGATCCTCTATACCGACACGGCGATCCTGATCGGCATGACCTATGTCTACCTGCCGCTGATGGTGCTGCCGATCTATGCCAGCATGGAAAAGCTCGATTTCCGGTTGGTCGAGGCGGGATACGATCTTTACGCGTCGCGCTTCCAGGTGCTGCGGCGGATCATTTTTCCGCTGGTCAAGCCGGGCGTCATCGCCGGCTCCATACTGGTCTTCATTCCAGCGCTTGGCGCCTATGTGACACCGAGTGTTCTTGGCGGCGGCAAGAACATGATGCTGTCCAACCTGATCGAATTGCAGTTCGGGCAGGGCCGCAACTGGCCACTCGGCTCGGCGCTGTCGATCGCCGTCATGATCATCGTCATGGTGGCGCTGCTTGCCTATGTGCGCAATGCCGGCAAGTCGGGGGTGCGTCATGGCTAAGAACTTTTCCATCAAGCACCAGCCAGGATTCACCGCGATCGCCGCGACCTGCTTTATCGTGCTGTATCTGCCGATCATCGTGCTGGTCATCTATGCCTTCAACGCGGCGAGCTCGACCTCCGAATGGGGCGGCTTTTCGCTGAAATGGTTTCAGTCGGCATGGCAGAACACGCAGGTCGTCGATGCCACGCTGCGTTCCTTCCAGATTGGCTCCATCGCGGCGGTGCTCTCCACGATCTTTGCCACCATGGCGGCGCTCGCCACCACCCGCACCGCGCCCTATCCCGGCCTCACCTTCAAATATGCGGCGATCAACCAGCCGCTGATGGTGCCCGAGATCGTCACTGGGGTGGCGCTGCTGATCTTTTTCTCGCGCATCAAGATCTTCACCGGCTATTCCGGCATCGGCTATCTGGTGGCCGCGCACACGGCGTTCTGCATTCCCTTTGCCTACCTGCCGATCCGGGCGCGGCTTGAGAATATGGACCTGACGCTGGAGCGTGCCGCAGCCGACCTCTACGCGACGCCCTGGAAGGCCTTCCGGCGCATCACGCTGCCGCTTCTGTGGCCCGGCATCCTGGCCGGGCTGATGCTGGCCTTCGTCATCTCGCTCGACGACGTCGTCATCACCGAGTTCGTCAAATCGGGCGGCCAGGACACGCTGCCCACCTACATGCTCGGCCAGATCCGCCGCGGCATCACACCCGAGATCAACGCGATATCGACCGCCTTCCTGCTGCTTTCGGTCGCGATCGTCACGTTGTTTTTCTTCGTCAGCAGGAAACGAGACTGAACCGAAAATGGGAGTTAAAACCATGAACTGGAAGACGACAGCAACCGCCATGGGGTTGGCGCTGCTCGCCTCGACGGGCCTGGCCCGCGCCGACGGCGTGCTCAACATCTACAATTGGGGCAACTACACCAGCCCCGACGTGATCAAGAAGTTCGAGGCCAAATACAACGTCAAGGTGACCATCACCGATTACGATTCCAACGACACCGCGCTGGCCAAGGTTCGCCAGGGCGGCACCGGCTTCGACATCGCCGTGCCGTCGCAGACCTACGTACCGATCTGGATCAAGGAAGGCCTCATCCAGGAGACCGATCCGGGCAAGATGGAAAACTTCAAGAACGTGGCGCCGGAATGGGCCAATCCCGATTTCGACCCGGGTCGCAAATACAGTGTTCCGTGGGCGTGGGGCACGATCGGCGTGGTCGTCAACACCGATGCCTACAAGGGGCCGGCCAACACGTGGGGCATCGTCTTCAACACGCCTGACGAGCTGAAGGGCAAGGTCAATGTCGTTCCGGAGATGGGCGATGTGATGTTCGCCGCGATCAAGTATGTCGGCGGCCAGCAATGCACCGACGACAAGGCGGTGCTGAAGAAGGTGCGCGACCTGCTGGTGGCGGCCAAGCCGAACTGGATCGCGATGGAATACAACACCATCGAGAAGATGGGCGCCGGCGACTTCAAGGCGACCAGCGACTGGAACGGCTCGGCGCTGCGCCAGCGGCTGGCCAACCCGGCCATCCACTACAACTATCCGAAAGAAGGCTACGGCCTGTGGAGCGACAACGTCGTCGTTCTGAAGGAAGCCAAGAACGTCGAGAACGCCAAGCTTTTCCAGAACTTCATCATGGACCCGGAAAACGCGGCAGGTCTCTCGGCCTTCCATCGCTACGCCAATGCCATCACCGGTTCGGACAAGTACATGCCTGCCGATATGAAGGACGCGCCGGAAGTCATCATTCCAGCCGCGGACAAACCCCTTGGCGAGCTCCAGCAGATGTGCCCGCCGGAGACCCAGGAACTTTACACCAAGATCTGGACCGAGTTGCAGAAGTAAACTGGGTTCGACGGACCCGGCGGCACACGCCGCCGGGTCCGTTTTTATGTTCAAGGGACTCGGCCGTCATGGACTCCTATCGCAATTCCGATCCGCGGCCGCCGATCATGCAGGGCTCGCCGCCCGCCATGGTACCGCCGAAGCTCGACTGGGACCGGCCGCCGTGGAACCGCTGGGCGTTCCAGCACATTCGTGAAATTCTGCCGACCGCCGAAGTCTGGCGCGGCAACGGCCATCGCCGCCGTCTCGAACGCGCCGAGGTCGATCTCGACGGGCTGCAGGTCGAGGACAGCGAGGGCATGCCGACAACGCTCGCCGGGCTGCTCGACGAGACCTATACGGACGGTTTTCTGGTGCTCAAGGACGGCAAGGTTGCCTATGAGCGCTACTTCAACGGCATGGATGAGCGTACCCTGCACCTGTCGCAGTCGATGGCGAAGTCCCTTACCGGTTCGGTGCTCGGCATACTGGTTGGGCGCGGGCTGATCGATCCGGCCAGGCCGGTAACCGACTACCTGCCGGAACTCGTCGTTACCGGCTGGGCCGGCGCCGGTGTGCAGCATGTGCTGGACATGACCAGCGGCGTCCGCTTCTCCGAGGAATATACCGACCGCTATTCCGATATCGGCCAGGTCGATGTCGCCACCGGCTGGAAGCCGGTGCCGCCGGATAGCGATCCGGCCTTCCGCTGGCCCTCGCACATGTTCGAACTGATCCTCGGCTTGAAGGGAACGATCCGCCCGCATGGTGCTCAATTCGAGTATCGCTCGATCGAGACCGATGTACTCGCCTTCATCATGGAACGGGTGACGGGCAAAAGGCTGCCGCAACTGGTTTCGGAAGAACTCTGGCAAAAGCTCGGCGCTGATGAGAGCGCCTGTTTCACGGTCGACAGCGCCGGCTATGCGGTGGCCGACGGTGGCTTCAACGCGACGCTGCGCGACTATGGCCGCTTCGGCCAACTGATCCTCGACAATGGTGGCGGCGTCGTGCCGGCCGGCTGGGTCGAGGCGACGCGCAACGGCAGGCATGGGCCGGACTTCAGCCCCAGCCTGCCGGAGGGCAGCTATCGCAACCAGTTCTGGATCGAGGACCCGCGCTCGCGCGCACTGATGTGCCGCGGCGTGTTCGGTCAGATGATCCATATCGACTGGAACACCGGAATGGTCGTGGTGAAGCTTTCGACCTGGCCGGATTTCGCCAATGGTGCCTATTCCATAGCGACGCTGAAAGCCGTGCACGCTATCGCAACGGCACTTCGCTGAGCCCCACAAGAAGAAACGACCCCGGAAGGAAACGCCATGACCGGCAAGACCGCGTTTGAGACCCGCTATGGCTTTCGCCGCAACCAGGTGCTGCTCGCCAACTGGCGCGAAAACCCGTTCAACCAGTGGTCGTTCCAAAATCTCGGCGAACTGGTGCCGACCGCCCGCGTGGCGGCGGCACCAGGCGTTGTCGAAGCCCCCGTGCGCGATATGGGCGGGCTGCTCGACGAAAAGGTTTCGGTGGGCAGCAAACCGGAGACGGTGGCTGGATTTCTCGCACGTTCGAGCACCGACGCGCTGTCGGTGATGAAAAGCGGCAAGATCATCGGCGACTGGTTCGCGCCGCATATGGACTTCGGCGCCCGCCACATCATCTTTTCGATCAGCAAGTCGCTCACCGCCATTGTCGCAGGTATCTTGGAAGGCGAGGGGGTGTTCGATCCGGAAGCGCCTGTGACCCAGTATATCCCTGAAGCCGCCGGCTCGGCCTATGGCGATGCGAGCGTGCGGCACGTGCTCGACATGAGTGTCAGCCTCGATTTCGAGGAAGCCTATCTCGATCCGGAAAGCGCTTTCGCCCGCTACCGCCGCGCCACGCTGTGGAATCCGGGTGGCGGCACGGAGAGCCTGCGCGAGTTCATCCTGACCCTGCAGCGCCTTGCCGAGCCGCATGGCCAGACCTTCCGCTACCGCTCGCCCAATTCCGATCTGCTCGGCCTGCTGCTTGAGCGCGCGTCGGGCCAGCGGTTCAGCGACCTGATGCGCGAGAAGCTGTGGCTGCCGCTCGGCGCCGTCAGCGAAGCCTCGATCGGCGTCGACATGGAAGGCACGGCGCGCACGGCCGGCGGGATTTCGGTGACGCCGCGCGACCTGGCGCGTGCCGGCGAGATGATGCGGCAAGGCGGGGTGGCCAATAGCCGCCGCATCGTGCCGGAAGCCTGGGTGCGCGACACGACAAGCACCGGCGGCAGTGCGGACGCCTGGCAGCGCGGCGCGATGCTGCCACTGTTTCCCAAAGGTCGTTACCGGAACAAATGGTACCAGACTGGACACGAGAACGGCGCCTATTGTGGCATCGGTATTCATGGCCAGTGGCTGTATGTCGATCCCAGGACCGAGGTGGTGATCGCCAAGATGTCGTCGCAGCCCGAGCCGGTCGACGATCCGCTCGATGTCGAGATTGTCGCCTTCTTCGAGGCGCTCAGCCGCATGGTCTAGGCTGGACCCGAGCCGCCACATTAGCATACGCTTTCCTGTGGACCCGCCGGGCGGATCGAAGCGCGGCGGTTGGCGGGCTGGACGTCTGCGCCTATGGTCGCCGCTCTTTGGATGAGAGCAGGAACGACATGGCATCCGACATCAAGCGCATTGCAGCCATCATCGCAGCCGAGATCGGCGCGCGGCCCGAACAGGCGGCCGCGGCTATCGAACTGCTCGATGAGGGCGCAACAGTGCCGTTCGTGGCGCGTTATCGCAAGGAAGTCACCGGAGGGCTGGACGATACGCAATTGCGCGATCTTGCCGAACGGCTTGCCTATCTGCGCGAGCTCGACGCGCGCCGCGACACCATCCTTGGCTCGATCCGCGAACAGGGCAAGCTGACCGAGGAGCTTGAAGGCAAGATCGTCGCCGCCACCACCAAGGCGGAACTTGAGGACATCTACCTGCCCTACAAGCCCAAGCGCCGGACCAAGGCCGAGATCGCCAGGGAGCGCGGGCTGGGGCCGCTGGCCGAAGCCATCTTGGCGAACCGCTCATTGGTGCCTGCCGAACTGGCGCTGGCCTATGTCAGCGAAGAAGTGGCCGATACCAGGGCGGCGCTCGAGGGCGCGCGCGACATCCTGTCGGAACAATTCGCCGAGAATGCCGATCTGGTCGGCAAATTGCGCACCTATATGAAGGAACGCGCCTTCATGCGGGCCAGAGTGGTCGACGGCAAGCAGGAGGCCGGCGCGAAATTCTCCGATTATTTTGATCATGTCGAGCGCTGGGCAAATGTGCCGAGCCATCGGGCACTGGCCATGCTGCGCGGCCGCAACGAGGAGGTGCTGTCCCTCGACATCGAGGTCGATGCCGACGACACCTCACCGGTGAAGCCGGTGGAGCGGATGATCGCCAATGCCTATGCCATCGGCGGCAGCCTGCCGGGCGATCGCTGGCTGACGGAGGTCGCCGGTTGGACCTGGCGTATAAAACTGTCGCTGCACCTGACGCTCGATTTGATGCGCGATTTGCGCGAGCGGGCCGAGGAAGAGGCGATCCATGTCTTCGCCCGCAATCTGAAGGATCTGCTGCTCGCCGCCCCGGCTGGTTCGCGCGCCACGATGGGGCTCGATCCGGGCATCCGCACCGGCGTCAAGGTGGCGGTGGTCGACGGCACCGGCAAGGTGCTGACCACGACGACGGTCTATCCGTTTCCGCCCAGGAACGATGTGCGCGGCACGCAAGCGGAACTGGCCAAGCTCATCCGCCAGCACAAGGTCGAACTGATCTCGATCGGCAACGGCACCGGCAGCCGCGAGACGGAAAAGCTGGTCGCGGACATGCTGTCCGACATGCCGGCTGATGGCGGGCCGAAGCCCTTGAAAGTGATCGTCAGCGAGGCAGGCGCCTCGGTCTATTCGGCATCGGCGACGGCGGCGGCGGAATTCCCCGGCCTCGACGTGTCGTTGCGCGGCGCGGTGTCGATCGCCCGGCGCCTGCAGGATCCGCTGGCCGAACTGGTCAAGATCGAGCCGAAGTCGATCGGCGTCGGCCAATACCAGCACGATGTCGACCAATACCGGCTCGGCCGTTCGCTGGAAGCGGTGGTCGAGGACGCAGTCAATGCCGTCGGCGTCGATCTCAACACAGCCTCGGCGCCGCTGCTGGCGCGCGTTTCAGGCCTGGGTGCGTCGCTGGCCGACGCGATCGTTTCGCATCGCGATGCGACCGGGCCCTTCGCCAGCCGAAAGGATCTGCTCAAGGTGCCGCGGCTTGGACCTCGGGCCTTCGAACAATCCGCCGGCTTCCTGCGCATTGCCAATGGCATCGAGCCGCTCGATGCCTCGTCGGTGCATCCGGAAGCCTATGGCGTGGCCAAGAAGATCGTCGCCGCCTGCGGGCGCGATGTGCGGTCGTTGATGGGCGATAGTGCCGCGCTCAAGGCACTCGACCCGCGCGTCTTCGTCGATGAGCGTTTCGGCTTGCCGACGGTGCGCGACATCCTGGCGGAGCTGGAAAAGCCCGGCCGCGACCCGCGCCCCGGCTTCAAGACGGCGACCTTCGCCGACGGCATCGACGACATCAAGGATTTGAAGCCCGGCATGCTGCTGGAAGGCACAGTCACCAATGTCGCTGCCTTCGGCGCCTTCGTCGATATCGGAGTGCATCAGGACGGGCTGGTGCATGTCTCGCAACTGGCCGACCGGTTCATCAAGGATGCGCATGAGGTGGTCAAGGCTGGCGACGTGGTCAAGGTGCGCGTCGTCGACGTGGACATCAAGCGCAAGCGCATTGCGCTGTCCATGCGCAAGGACGGTGGCGAGGGTGGTGCACCGCGTGGCGGGCCGCGCGACAATGGTGGCGGCAGGCCGGCACCACGTTCGCCGGCGCCGCAGCGCCAGCCGGAGCGGCCGGCACAGCAAGGAGCATTCGGCGCTGCGCTGGCGGATGCGCTGAAGCGGAAGTAGCTACCACGCCAGAACGGCCGGCTCCTTCTCGACCTGGCTCAGCAGCCAGTCGCGAAAACTGGCGACCGGCGGATGGCCGCGCTTGTCGTGCGGGACGACGAGATAGTAGGCGCTGCGGCTTTGCATGGGCTGGCCTGGCGCCGGCACCAGCTGGCCGCGCTGCAATTCGCCTGCAATGAGGATCAGCGGCAGCAGCGCCACGCCGAGCCCCGCCATGCAGGCCTGGGCGGCGGTGCCGAACTGCTCGAACTGCATGCCGGGCCCGGTCGGCGCGCTCAGGCCCTGATACTCGAACCATTCGGTCCAGGCGCCAGGACGCGTCGCCATGTGCAGCAGCGGCAGGCGGCCGATATCGGCCGGTGACGCAATGGCGCGGCCGGCGAGGAATTCGGGCGACACGACCGGCGCCACGGTTTCGCGCACCAACAGCGTCGAGTCGGCCTCAGGCCAGTCCGGCAGGCCATAATGGATGGCGGCATCCAGCCTGTCCCTGGCGAAGTCGAAGCGGCCGACGCGGGTGACGAAATTGATGGTGATATCGGAATTGTTTTCGACGAAATCGGGGATCATCGGCATCAGCCAGCGCGTGCCGAAGGTCGGCAAAATCGCAAGGTTCAGGATGCCACTATGCCGATTGCTCATCAATCCAAGGGCTGCGTCACGCAACTGGCCAAGTGCTGAACGCACTGCCTCGGCGTAGATTTCGCCCGATGCCGACAGCCTGACATTGCGGCTGTCGCGTTCGAGCAGCCGGCGGCCGAACTGATCTTCCAGCAATTTGATCTGCCGGCTAACCGCGCCTTGGGTCAGATCGAGTTCCTGGGCGGCAGCGGTGAAACTGCCCAGTCGCGCCACAGCCTCGAAGGCGGCAAGGGCGCTTATGTTGGGCAAAAGGCGGCGTTGGACATTCATGATCCATTCCTAACGGTCATTGATCGGTGAATCAATTTCGTTTGATTTTTTCGAGGCGCAGGCCGATAGAACGGGCCAACATTTTGCTTCATGCATGTCATCGTTTTGAGCGACATGCATCGGTTGGGGAGAAACGCGATGGCCGCCGACAAGAACGCATTCGTCTGGGAAGACCCGTTCCTGATCGAGGGCCAGCTTTCGGAAGACGAGCGCATGGTGCGCGACGGTGCGGCCGCTTTCGCCACCGACAAGCTGGCGCCGCGGATCGAGGACGCCTACCTCAACGAGACCTTCGACACCGCGATCTTCCGCGAAATGGGCGAGGCCGGCCTGCTCGGCATCAACATCCCCGAGGAATTCGGCGGGCTTGGCGCCAACTATGTGACCTACGGGCTGGTCGCGCGGGAAGTCGAACGTGTTGACTCCGGCTATCGCTCGATGATGTCAGTGCAGTCGTCGCTGGTGATGTATCCGATCTATGCCTATGGCTCGGACGAACAGCGCAGGAAGTACCTGCCCAAGCTCGCCAGCGGCGAGTGGATTGGCTGTTTCGGCCTGACCGAGCCGGATGCAGGCTCCGACCCGGGCGGCATGAAGACACGCGCCGAGAGGACAGCCAGCGGCTACAAGCTGTCCGGTTCGAAGATGTGGATTTCCAACGCACCGGTCGCCGATGTGTTCGTCGTCTGGGCGAAGCTGAAGGGCGAGAACGGCAAGGACGAGATCCGCGGCTTCGTGCTGGAAAAGGGCATGAAGGGGCTTTCGGCGCCGAAGATCGGCGGCAAGCTGTCGCTGCGGGCGTCGATCACCGGCGAAGTGGTGATGGAAGGCGTCGAGGTCGGCGAGGACGCGCTGCTGCCCAACGCAAAGGGCCTCGGCGGACCGTTCGGATGCCTCAACCGGGCTCGCTTCGGCATTTCCTGGGGCTCGATGGGCGCCGCGGAAGATTGCTGGCACCGCGCCCGCCGATACGGTCTTGATCGCAAGCAGTTCGGCAAGCCGCTGGCCGGCACGCAGCTCTACCAGAAGAAGCTTGCCGATATGCAGACCGAAATTGCGTTGGGATTGCAGGCATCCTTGCGTGTCGGGCGGTTGCTGGATGAAGGCAAGATGGCGCCGGAAATGATCTCGATCGTCAAGCGCAACAATTGCGGCAAGGCTCTCGACATCGCCCGTCAGGCCCGCGACATGCATGGCGGCAACGGCATCCAGATCGGCTACCACGTGATGCGCCATGCGCAGAACCTGGAAACGGTCAACACCTATGAAGGCACACATGACGTGCATGCGCTGATCCTGGGAAGGGCGCAGACGGGGATACAGGCGTTTTTCTGAGCCGGCAACCGTTGCTTAAATTAGGTGCACCGCAACATCTCTGCTTGGAGAATGGTCGCCAGATGTGTCAGGGTTCAGCGAAATCGTTTGAAACGCTGAATTCCGGGGCCCCATGGCAATTCTGGCAGCCGTCTACCACCTGACCCACTACAAATATGACCGGCCGGTGGTTCTCGGTCCCCAGATCATCAGGCTGCAGCCGGCGCCGCATTCCCGCACCAAGGTGCTGAGTCATTCGCTCAAGGTCGAGCCGGCGAACCATTTCGTCAATCTGCAGCAGGATCCCTACGGCAACTTCCTCGCCCGCTTCGTCTTTCCGGAGCCGGTGACCGAGCTGAAGATCGAGGTCGACCTCGTCGCCGACATGACGGTCTACAATCCGTTCGATTTCTTTGTCGAGCCATCGGCGGAGGCGTTTCCGTTCGAATATCCGGAGGAGATACGCGATGATCTCGCGATCTACCGCAGGCCGGAACCGGCCGGTCCGTTGCTGTCGGCCTTGCTCGGGACGATCGACCGCAGCGCGCCGAATACTGTCAATTTTCTCGTCGATCTCAATGCCCGGCTGCAGCGCGAAATTGCCTATATCGTGCGCATGGAGACCGGTGTGTTCTCGCCGGAGGAGACGCTTGCCGCGAAAAAGGGTTCATGCCGGGATTCGAGCTGGCTGCTGGTGCAGATCCTGCGCAATCTCGGCATCGCGGCGCGCTTCGTTTCCGGCTATCTGGTCCAGTTGAAGCCAGATTTGGTGGCGCTGGACGGTCCAGCCGGAACCGCCGTCGACTTCACCGATCTGCATGCGTGGTGCGAGGTCTATCTTCCCGGCGCCGGCTGGATCGGCTTCGATCCAACCTCGGGCCTGCTCACCGGCGAGAGCCATGTGCCGCTGGCCGCCACGCCGCATTTCCGCAACGCGGCCCCGATTTCCGGCATGGCGAGCTTCGCCAATGTCGAATTCGGCTTCGAGATGCGGGTCGACCGCATCGCCGAGCATCCGCGAATCACCAAGCCATTTTCGGACGAAAGCTGGCAGGCGCTCGACGCTCTGGGCAACAAGGTCGATGCAGCGCTTGCCGCCGGCGACGTGCGGCTGACGATGGGCGGCGAGCCGACTTTCGTGTCGATCGACGATTTCGAGTCGGCCGAGTGGAACACCGCCGCCGTCGGTCCCACCAAGCGCGAAAAGGCGGACGAACTGATCCGTAAACTGCGCGAGCGCTTCGCGCCCGGCGGCTTTCTCCATTACGGCCAGGGCAAATGGTATCCGGGCGAAAGCTTGCCGCGCTGGACCTTCTCGCTCTACTGGCGTGCCGACGGCCAGCCGGTGTGGAGCGATCCGTCGCTGATCGCCCGCGAAAAGAGCGAAGCCGATATCGGCCCGGCACAGGCCGAAAGCCTGCTCACCGCGATTGCCGGCGAACTCGGCATCGACAAGGCCATGGTCAGCGAAGCCTATGAGGATCCGGCCGAATGGCTGCTCAAGGAAGGCAAGCTGCCCGACAATGTCGATCCGTCCAACTCCAGGCTGGAGGATCCGGAAGAACGCAGCCGTATGGCGAAAGTGTTCGAACGCGGGCTGACCAAGCCGTCCGGCTACGTGCTCCCCGTCCAGCGCTGGAACAGCCAGGCATCGGATCCGCGCTGGCGCTCGGAAAAATGGAAGACGCGGCGCGGCCGGCTGTTCCTGGTGCCCGGCGATTCACCCGTCGGCTACCGCCTGCCGCTCGGCACGTTGCCCTATGTGCCGCCGGAGCAATTCCCTTATATCGTGCCGGTCGATCCGTCACTGCCACGCGGCCCGCTGCCCGCGCGTGAAGCCATACTGGCCGGAACGGCTCCAGCCGAACTGGAAGGCGCCGACGAGATGGCGCGCCGCCAGCAAGCGGCATCGTTCACCGCTGCGAGCGGCCAGCAGGAGCGGGTCGAGCAGGAGATCACCGAGATCGGCGGTGCTGTGCGCACTGCACTTTCGGTCGAGCCGCGCGATGGCCGGCTGTGCGTATTCATGCCGCCGGTCGAGGCGCTGGAAGACTACCTCGAACTGGTCGCGGCGGCCGAGAACGCGGCAAAGACGACCGGCCTTCCTGTGCATATCGAAGGCTATGGCCCACCGCACGATCCTCGCCTCAACGTCATCCGCGTCGCGCCCGATCCCGGCGTCATCGAGGTCAACATCCATCCGGCGTCCAACTGGCAGGATTGCGTGGCGACGACGACGGCGATCTACGATGAGGCGCGGCAGACGCGGCTTGGCGCCGACAAGTTCATGATCGATGGCCGCCACACCGGCACCGGCGGCGGCAACCATGTCGTGGTCGGCGGTGCAACACCCAATGACAGCCCGTTCCTGCGAAGGCCGGACCTGTTGAAGAGCCTGGTGCTGCAATGGCAGCGCCATCCGTCGCTGTCCTATCTGTTCTCGGGCCTGTTCATCGGGCCGACCAGCCAGGCGCCGCGCTTTGACGAAGCGCGTCACGACTCGCTCTACGAGCTTGAGATCGCGATGGCGCAGGTGCCGCATCCAGACCGGGGCAATGCACCCTTGCCATGGCTGGTCGACCGGCTGTTCCGCAATTTGTTGACCGACGTCACCGGCAATACGCATCGTTCGGAAATCTGCATCGACAAGCTGTTTTCGCCGGACGGACCGACCGGCCGGCTGGGGCTGGTCGAATTCCGCGGTTTTGAGATGCCGCCCAATGCGCGCATGTCGCTGGCGCAGCAACTTTTGGTCCGCGCCATCATCGCCCGCGCTTGGAAGAGCCCGCTCGACGGCCGCTTCGTGCGCTGGGGCACGTCGCTGCATGACCGTTTCATGCTGCCGCATCATGTCTGGGCCGATTTCCTCGACGTGCTCGACGACCTCAAGCTCAACGGCTTCGAATTCAGGCCCGAATGGTTCGATGCTCAGCTCGAATTCCGCTTCCCGTTCTGCGGCGAGGTTCAGCATGCCGGCATCAAGCTGGAACTGCGCCAGGCGCTGGAGCCGTGGCATGTGATGGGCGAGCAAGGCGCGATCGGCGGGACCGTGCGCTTCGTCGATTCCTCGGTCGAACGGCTGCAGGTCAAGACCGAAGGGCTGAACCCGGAGCGTCACGCAGTCGTCTGCAACGGCCGCATCGTGCCGATGAAGGTCACTGACAATCGCGAAGTGGCGGTAGCGGGTGTCCGCTTCAAGGCCTGGCAGCCGGCATCGGGCCTACATCCGGCGCTGCCGGTCAACACACCGCTGGTCTTCGACATCTATGACCGCTGGTCGGGCCGTGCGGTCGGCGGCTGCGTCTACCATGTCGCCCATCCCGGCGGGCGCAATTACGACACCTTTCCGGTCAATGGCAACGAGGCGGAAGCTCGGCGGCTCGCCCGCTTCGAACCGCGCGGCCATACGCCATCCGCCTATGTGATCCGTGAAGAACAACCGGCGGAAGATTTCCCGATGACCCTTGACCTTCGGCGGCCGGCAAGACTCTGATCAGCGATGGCAAAGGGGAATCACAAGCGGGGACGCGGCAAGCCGCAGACCCACAGCCTGCTGGAGCACTACCAGCCGATCGACGGCGTCGTCGACGAGATGGTCGATGCGTCGGGCAATCCTCGCCCGGCCTGGAAGCATTTTGTCGAGGCGCTCGAGGAACTCGGTGCTGAAAAGCTCGGCCAGCGCTTTGCCCGCGCCGACCAGTATCTGCGCGATGCCGGCGTTTATTACCGCGTCTACGACAAGGCCGGTGCCAATGAGCGCGAATGGCCATTGGCGCATGTCCCGGTTCTCATCGAGGAGAGCGAGTGGGCGGCGATCAGCGCCGGCCTCGTGCAGCGCGCCGAACTGTTCGAGGAAACCATCGCCGATATCTACGGGCCGAACCGGCTGGTCGAAAAAGGCATCCTGCCGGCGGGATTGATCGCCGCCAGCCCCGAATATTTGCGGCCTGTCGTCGGCACCAGGCCGGCCGGCGGCCATTTCCTGCATTTCTGTGCCTTCGAGCTCGGCCGTGGGCCTGACGGTCGGTGGTGGGTGCTGGGCGATCGCACGCAGGCGCCGTCCGGCGCCGGTTTCGCACTGGAAAACCGCGTCGCCACCACACGCGCGCTGTCCGACATCTATGGCGAGATGCATGTGCACCGCCTTGCCGGCTTTTTCCGCCGTTTTCGCGACGCGCTGATCGGCATGGCCAAGGAGACCGACGGCCGCGTCGCCATCCTGACGCCGGGGCCGCTTAACGAAACCTATTACGAACACGCCTACATCGCCCGCTACCTTGGCATCATGCTGCTCGAAGGCGAGGATTTGACCGTCTCCGGCGGCCGGCTGATGGTGCGCACGGTTTCCGGCCTGATGCCGATCAGCGTGTTGTGGCGGCGGCTCGATGCCGCGTTCGCCGACCCGCTCGAACTGCGCCCGGATTCGCAGATCGGCACGCCGGGCCTGGTCGAGGCGATCCGCCAGGGCGCGGTTGCTACCGTCAATGCGCTTGGCTCCGGCCTGATGGAGACGCGTGCGCTGCTCGCCTTCCTGCCCAAGATTTCACGGGCCTTGCGGGCCGAGGAATTGCTGCTGCCAAGCGTCGCGACATGGTGGTGCGGGCAAGCAACCGAACGCGCGCATGTGCTGGCCAACATCGATCGCATGGTGATCGGGCCGGCGCTGTCGACGAGACTTGCCTTCGAGGATGACGATTCAACGAAGCTCGGCTCGGCCCTGTCGGCTGGAGAGCGGGCGGAGCTGGTGGCGCGCATCGAACGCGATGGCGGCGATTTCGTCGGCCAGGAAGCGGTGACGCTTTCGACAACGCCCGTCTATGTCGGCGGCTGGCTGGAGCCGCGGCCAGCGAGCCTGCGCGTCTACCTGGCGCGAACGCCGGAGGGCTGGACGGTGATGCCGGGCGGTTTTGCCCGCATCGGCCTGTCGCTCGACCCGACGGCGATCGCCATGCAGCGCGGCGGCCAGGCAGCGGATGTCTGGGTTGTCAGCGACAAACCGGTGGAGCGCGAGACGCTGCTGCCACAAGAAGGCGACAGTTTCAGCCGCACCAGGCCCGGCAGCCTGCCCAGTCGCGCGGCGGAGAACCTGACCTGGCTCGGCCGCTATATCGAGCGATCGGAAGACACGGTGCGCATCCTGCGCGCCTATCATGTGCGGCTCGCCGAAACTTCCGACCCGGATATGCCGCTGCTCGCCGACATCAGGGATTATCTCGAACCTTTCGGGATCGATGTGGAGACGGCGATCCCGTCAGGGCTGATAGGCACGCTGGATAGCGCGGTCTACAGCGCCGGGCAGATCCGCGACCGCTTCTCGCCCGATGGCTGGCTGGCGCTGAAGGACCTGTCGAAAACCATCCATCAGTTCGCAACGACGGTCGCGCCCGGTGACGACGCGACCCGGGCGATGACAGTCATCCTGCGTAAGCTCGCCGGCTTTTCCGGTCTGCTGCACGAGAACATGTACCGCTTCGCCGGCTGGCGCTTCCTCGAGATCGGCCGCCGGCTGGAGCGCGGTATCCAGATCTCCCGCACGCTGTCGCGGCTGACCAGCGCCAAGGCGCCGGACGGCGCGCTCGACATGATGCTGGAGATCGGCGACAGCGTGATGACCCATCGCCGCCAATATCCGGTGCAGGCCGGTCGGCGCACAGTGATCGATCTGCTGGCGCTCGATCCGCTTAACCCGCGCTCCATTCTGTTCCAACTCGAAAGGCTGAAGGCCGAAATCGGCCTGTTGCCGTCGCTCGGCGGGGAGGGGCAAATGTCGCCGGCGGCGAAGGAAATCCTGAAGCTCAACACCCAGATCGCCATCAAGGAGCCTTCGGATATGACGGCAAAGGCGCTGGACGAGCTCGCCTACGAAATCGGCGGCCTCTACAACAGCCTAGCCAAAGCCTATTTCGGATAAATCATGCTCTACGATATCAGGCTTCATCTCCACTACGATTACGCTTCCGCTGCCGGCGGTGGTCGTCATCAGGTGCGCGTACTGCCGTCGACGATATCAGGCGTGCAGCGCGTCATCGCCGCATCGCTGTCCTTTGCGCCGGCGCCCAACGAGCGTTCCGACTTTTCCGATTTCTTCGGCAACAACGTGACTTCGATCGCCTTTCGCGATGCGCATGATGCGCTCGACATCAGGATGAGCGCCCGCGTGTCGGTGTCTCGGCCCGAGCCGGGGCTCGACGTGTCGCCCGATGTCGTCCGGCTCAGGCAGGAGCTCGCCGCGGTGCGGTCTCTGGCACCTGATGCACCGCACCATTTCCTGACGGCCAGCACTCATGCCGGCATCGACGATGCGATCACCGCCTACGCACGCAGCAGCATCGCCGGTTCCGCCGCCAGCACGGCCATGGACCTGTGCAATCGCATTCATCGTGATTTCACCTATGACGGCGAGGCGACGACGGTGCGGACCCGGGCCAGCGATGCCTTCAGGCTGAAGCGCGGTGTCTGCCAGGACTTTTCGCACATCATGATCGCCGGCCTGCGCGGGCTCGGCATTCCCGCTGGCTATGTCAGCGGCTTCCTGCGCACCATCCCGCCGAAGGGCAAGCCCCGGCTGGAAGGCGCCGATGCCATGCATGCCTGGGTCAAGGTTTGGTGCGGGCGCGACGCTGGCTGGCAGGAATTCGATCCGACCAATGGCATGCGGGCCAGCAACGACCATATCACCGTCGGCTACGGCCGCGACTATTCGGACGTGGCGCCAATCGTCGGCGTGCTCAAGACCACGGGTGGACAGGTCGGCGAGCAAGCTGTCGACGTCATTCCGGTCGTGCTCGAAAGAGCCTGAGAGCAGGTCCTACACGCAGCGGTATTCCGCTGCTCGCGGCGAGGCGGCGTTTGTCCGCGCCGTCGATCAAGCTGCAAGCCGCTCTGTAGGCGCAGCCTGCACGATCGGCGCGAAGGGCTTTTCGGACGGCGCGTGGAACCAGCGGTCGGCCAGTGGCTTATCTACGGAATTCGCGTGGAGCCGACATGTTGCAAAAATCCGGATTGTCGCCCAGCCGACCGGCTGGCGAGGACGCTGTATCGCCAGATGGTGCGCCCAAAAACGGGGCACAAAGCTCGGCCGATCATGCGTCGCTTAGCTATGTCAGCGATGCCGAGCCTGGTATCCGGCGGCTGAAGACAGGCAAGGGGTTTTCCTACAAGGGGCCGGACGGACGGACGGTTTCGGACGCCACCAAAGCGCGCATCGAGACGATCGTCATTCCGCCGGCCTGGACGGATGTGTGGATTTCGCCGGACGCGGACGGCCATATCCAGGCAACCGGCAGGGACCAGCGCGGGCGCAAGCAATATCGCTATCATCCGCAATGGGCCGAGGAGCGTGATGGTGCCAAATATTCGAGCCTTGTCGCTTTCGCCGAGAGCCTGCCGGACCTGCGGCACAGGATCGACAGCGATCTGCGCCGTCGTGGTTTGCCGTTCGAGCGTGTCGTCGCCGCGGTTGTCTGGCTGCTCGACAACACGATGATCCGCGTCGGCAATGCCGCCTACGCCCGGGACAACAAGAGTTTCGGGTTGACCACGTTGCGCGACCGGCATGTCGATATTGTCGGCTCAAGCCTGCGCTTTGCCTTCAAGGGCAAGTCGGGCAAGGAGTGGAAGCTGAAGCTGGCCGACCGCCGCATCGCCAGGATTGTGCGTGGCGCGCAGGACCTGCCGGGCCAGAAGCTGTTCCAGTATCTCGATGAGGACGGTAACAGGCGGCCGGTCCGCTCCGAGGACGTCAACCGCTATATCCGTGAGGCGGTCGGTGACGCCTTCAGTTCGAAGCATTTCCGCACCTGGGGCGGCACCATTCACGCCGCGTCGCTGTTTGCGCAAACGGAACTGCCGCAAAGCCAGGCGCAGCGAAACAGGGCGATGAACAGCGTCATCGACAAGGTTGCCGAGCGGCTGGGCAATACGCGTGCCGTCTGCCGCAAATGCTATGTCCATCCGCGGGTCTTCGAAGCGTGGTCCGAGGGGCGGTTGCTGGATGAAATGGCGCAGGCCAACAAACGCAAACGCGCGATTGCCGGTCTCGATGACGAGGAAGCTCTCGTGCTGCGATGGCTGAAACTGGGAGAAAGCTGACCGGCGCGGCCGGCCGTGGCCAAATCCGTCACATCCGGATTTTTTTATCGACGTCATGTCGGGATCGGTCTTACTGTTTCGTCCTTTGACAGAGAAAAGGACCAGCCATGCTCTACGCAATCCTCTGCTATGCCTCCGAAGATGTCGTCTGCTCCTGGAGCAAGGCACAGGACGACGAGGTCATGGCCAATATCCTCGGCGTTCAGGAAAAATATGCCAAGGCCGGCCGGCTCGGCCCGGTGGCACGGCTTCTTCCGACGACCGCCGCGACGACCCTGAGAAAGGTCAAGGGCGAATCGGTCGTCATCGACGGGCCGTTCGCGGAGACCAAGGAACAGTTTCTCGGCTTCTACACGCTCGAATGCGCGAATCTCGACGAGGCGGTGGAGTTTGCCCGTGAGCTTTCCGAGGTCAACCCGAGCGGCGGTTCCTATGAAATCCGGCCGGTTTCGGTCTTCAACCCCACAAGGGTTTCCGCATGACCGAAATGGCCTGGATCAGCTCCGCGATCAGCGCCGCCCGCCCGCAGGCGATGGGCGCGCTGCTGCGTTATTTCCGCGATCTCGATACGGCGGAGGAAGCTTTCCAGGACGCGTGCCTCAGGGCGCTGAAGAACTGGCCGCAGAACGGGCCGCCGCGCGATCCGGCGGCCTGGCTGATCTTCGTCGGCCGCAACAGCGGCATCGATGCGGTGCGCAAGCGCGCCAAGCAGGCGCCGATGCCGGAGGAAGACCAGGTTTCCGATCTGGAAGACGCCGAGAGCGATATCGCCGAGCGGCTGGACGGGGCGCACTACCGCGACGACATATTGCGGCTGCTGTTCATCTGCTGCCATCCCGATCTGCCGGCCACGCAGCAGATCGCGGTGGCGCTGCGCATCGTCTCCGGTCTCACCGTCAAGCAGATCGCGCGCGCCTTCCTGGTTGGCGAAAGCGCCATGGAGCAGCGCATCACTCGAGCCAAGGCGCGCATTGCGGACGCCGGCGTGCCGTTCGAGACGCCTGGCGCGGTCGAGCGGTCGGAACGGCTCGCCGCCGTCGCCGCCATGGTCTACCTGGTCTTCAACGAGGGCTATTCGACCAACAGCGGCGAGGCGCCGGCCCGCGCGCCGCTATGCGAGGAGGCGATCCGGCTGGCACGGCTGTTGCTGCGGCTGTTCCAGACCGAGCCGGAGATCATGGGGCTGACGGCGCTCTTGCTTCTGCAGCATGCGCGCGCACCGGCCCGTTTCGACGAAAGCGGCGAGATCGTGCTGCTCGAAGACCAGGATCGCAGCCTGTGGAGCCGCAAGATGATCGATGAGGGGCTGGCACTGGTCGACAAGGCGCTGCGCCATCGCAAGCCCGGCCCTTACCAGGTGCAAGCGGCGATTGCCGCGCTGCATGCGCGGGCCGAAAAGGCCGAGGATACCGACTGGAACGAGATCGACCTGCTCTATCGCTTGCTGGAGCAGATGCAGCCGTCGCCGGTGGTCACGCTCAACCGGGCCGTCGCGGTCTCGAAGGTGCGTGGACCGGCAGAGGCGCTGGCCATGATCGAGCCGCTGGAAGAACGGCTTTCCGGCTATTTCCATTTTTTCGGCCTCAAGGGCGGCCTCTTGATGCAGCTCGACCGGGGCGACGAGGCTCGTGTCGCCTTCGACCGCGCCATAGCGCTTGCGAACACGGCGGCGGAAGCTGCCCATATCCGCATGCATATCGACCGGCTGATCAAGGACGGTGCGGTACGCCCACCGGCCAAGAAGGCAAACTGAGCGCCATCTGCCCCATCTGGCTCAATCGTGCAGTTTGGGCTTAGACCATGCCGGGGTGGTGATTTTCCCTTGAAACGAGTAATGCCACGCGATGATCGTGCCTGAGGTGCCTTTGTGCACGCGGGCAGCATGGCGCCAGGCTTTGACCGACGCCAGATGATGGCGACGGATCTGAAAGGGACAGGAATGACCATAGACAAGGAAACGACCGAACTGCTGGTGAAACTGGGTGTGGCCAAGGAGGCGCTTGTCGGCGGCGACCTGATCGTGCGCAGCCCGGTGACGGGCGAGCAGATTGCGGCGTTGAAGACGATCTCGCCGGCCGACGCGGCCAAGGTGATCGATGCCGCGCACAAGGCCTTCCAAGCCTGGCGCATGGTGCCGGGCCCGCGGCGTGGCGAACTGGTGCGGCTGCTCGGCGAGGAACTGCGCGCGCACAAGGCCGAGCTTGGCCGGCTGGTTTCGATCGAGGTCGGCAAGATCCCGTCCGAAGGGCTCGGCGAAGTGCAGGAGATGATCGACATCTGCGATTTCGCCGTAGGTCTCTCCCGGCAATTGTACGGCCTGACCATTGCCACCGAGCGCCCGGGCCATCGGATGATGGAAACTTGGCATCCGCTCGGCGTGGTCGGCGTCATTTCCGCCTTCAATTTCCCAGTGGCTGTGTGGTCGTGGAATGCCGCCCTGGCGCTGGTCTGCGGTGACGCGGTGGTGTGGAAGCCGTCGGAAAAGACGCCGCTGACCGCACTTGCCTGCGAGGCTATCTTCAAGCGTGCGGTCAAGCGCTTCGGCGCGGACGCACCGGATGGCCTGGCGCTGGTGCTGATCGGCGACCGCGCCGTCGGCGAGATCCTGGTCGATCACCCCAAAGTGCCGCTGGTTTCGGCGACCGGCTCGACCCGCATGGGCCGCGACGTCGGCCCACGGCTGGCCAAGCGCTTTGCCCGCGCGGTGCTGGAACTCGGCGGCAACAATGCAGGCATCGTCTGCCCGACCGCCGATCTCGACATGGCGCTGCGCGCGATTGCGTTTGGAGCGATGGGCACGGCGGGACAGCGCTGCACGACGCTGCGGCGCCTGTTCGTGCATGACAGCGTCTACGACGCCCTGGTTCCGCGTCTCAAGAAGGCTTACGAGAGTGTATCTGTCGGCAACCCGCTGGAGACCTCCTCGCTGGTCGGGCCACTGATCGACAAGGCGGCTTTCGACGCCATGCAAAAGGCGCTGAAGGAAGCCGCCGCCCATGGCGGCAAGGTGACCGGCGGCACGCGGGTCGAGAACGGCCATCCGGATGCGTATTACGTGCACCCGGCGCTGGTCGAAATGCCAAGCCAGGTTTCCCCGGTGACGGAAGAGACCTTCGCGCCGATCCTCTACGTGATGAAATATTCGGATTTCGACGCCGTGCTTGACGAACACAATGCGGTTGGTGCCGGCCTGTCGTCGTCCATCTTCACCCGCGACCTGCAGGAATCCGAACGCTTCCTCGGTGTCGACGGATCGGATTGCGGCATTGCCAATGTCAACATCGGAACCTCGGGCGCCGAGATCGGCGGTGCCTTTGGCGGCGAAAAAGAAACCGGCGGCGGCCGCGAGAGCGGCTCCGACGCATGGAAGGCCTATATGCGGCGCGCCACCAACACGGTGAACTATTCCAAGGCGCTGCCGCTCGCCCAAGGCGTGTCGTTCGACATCGACTGAGAACTCCGGGATTTTGATCATCCGCATTGAAAGGCATCCCCGTAACGGGGATGCCGCACCGATCAGCTTCCAGCCGGCGGAAAACAGGCATTAAAAGCGGTGTCGACGATGGCCAGTTTGGCCGCCTGGACGGTCATGTATTCCTGGTAGAAGGTGTTCGACACCCACATCACCGAATGGCCTCGCTGGCCGAGCCAGCCGATGCTGCCGAGATTCTCGGCAGCGCGCAGCTTGCGGGCCAGATGGGTCCGCGAGAGCTTGAGCCATTTGGCAAAATCTCCGATCGACACCACGCTGGTCGGAATCTGGTCCAGGCCAGCGTGATCGGGGTCGATGCCCGACATCAGCCAGTCCATGACGATACCGCCATTGTTGAGCCAGATGAACAGGGAAAAGGTCTGGTTGGGCTCGCGCACCGGCTTGGAGGCAAGCAGGCCGTCCGCCACCAGAGGCTGCAGCCTGGCAACCATCTCGGGGTGTTCGAGGAACCTGGCCAAGCGGTCAGCGCCGTCGAGGCGATCCAGTGTTCGCAGATGGGCAAGAACCCAGCCGGTAAAAGTCTGCACGGTTGCCGCAGTCGGCTGCAAAGGGTGCGTACGGCCGTCGCCACCCGACACATACTCCGCGATGTGGTAGTGCAGCATCTCCTTGATGAAAGCGTCCGCCGTGTTGCGGCTGGCAACCTCATGTTGGTGAACGAACTCGATGAACCGCGATACCGTCAGTTCCTTGCGGCGGTCGTGCGGATCGCGCCTGAAATGCATGGCGAGGCCGACATGACCCATCAGCCAACGCTGCTGCGTGGCGAAAATGGAAGCCAGCCGAGGGCTCTCTTCATAGATTCGGATCAGCGCCAGGGACTGTTCCTGAACGTAGCGATGCAACGCCGGATGGCCGGCAATATCTTCCAATTTCAGCGCCATCCTCCTGGTGTTCCGGTTCAACTCCGAAAGTCGAGTTGCGCTTCACATTTTTCAGCCTTCCACGGCTGTGTCCAGAGGCACCATATGCGAAGAGCAAGCCCAACCCGAACACGGATCCGGCCACGACCGGTCCATGGTGGGATCCGCTAACCGATTGCTATGCCTTGACGGGGATGGTGGAGAGCGAGGTCACCGTGCCAAGAGCAATGGCGACAAAGATCGGAATCCAGCCGTGCGTGCTGGGTATACGATTTGACGCGGTCCAGCATCGCCTCTCACATCCGCGCTGGCAGCCGATCATTCGTAATGGACCGGCCGGCTTTCGCCGGCCGGTTGGTCAGATCGGGATCAGCCGCAGACGCGAACCTCTTCGATCACCCTGTGGTGGTGGCGCCAATGCTTGACCAGTTCGATATGGCAGCGATGATGCCGGTGATGGCGACGATATTCGCCGTACCGGTATTCGCCATTGTCATACTGAACGTTCCGGTCGCCATCATACTGATTGTCATAATAGCGATCCCGGTGATGACGGCGAATAACAATCCCACTATCGGAATCGTCATCCGGCAAATATCGGTCGCCGTCGTCGGACTGGATG
The DNA here is from genome assembly GCF_020164875.1 of Mesorhizobium sp. CO1-1-8. Classification (NCBI taxonomy): domain Bacteria; kingdom Pseudomonadati; phylum Pseudomonadota; class Alphaproteobacteria; order Hyphomicrobiales; family Phyllobacteriaceae; genus Mesorhizobium; species Mesorhizobium sp. CO1-1-8. The sequence goes on from NZ_JAIUGZ010000015.1 coordinate 157,338, forward strand.
GTCACGCTTGCCGCTTGCGTCGGCGCGGTGATCGCCGCTGTCGCGGCCAATGCCAACAGGGAAGCCAGAATCAGTTTTTTCATCTCGTCCTCCTGCGTGTTCAAGACATGTTAACTCGCGGAAGAACTGGGCGTTCCGCCTAATTTTACACGCTTTGAGACGCGGAAGACATCAAGGCGTTATCGTCCACCCGCTCCAGGCGCACGAAGGCCGTCAGCGGCAGGTGGTCGGAGGCAACGCGTGAAAGCGGCGTGTCATGCGCATCGATGGCGGCAATCATGCCATGCCTGTTGGCCATGATCCGGTCGAGCGCCAGCAGCGGCAGGTTCGACGGGAAGGTGGGGACCGCCGGCGGCTGCGGGCCGAACGTCGCATGCAGCGTGTTGAGAGCGGAGCGGTTGCCAAGCCGCCATTCGTTGAGGTCGCCGAGCAGCAAGGTCGGTCTTTCGTCCGGGCTGTTCATCAGGTCGAGCACGACGCGTGCCTGCTGGGAGCGCGAGCGGCGCAGCAGGCCAAGATGGGCGGCGATGATGCGCAGCGTCCGGCTTCCATCGAGGTCGATCTCCGCCACCACCGCGCCGCGCGGCTCCAGTCCCGGAAGCTTGATCTGGTGCACGTCGCGAACGACGCCTTTCTTGAACAGCAAGACGTTGCCATGCCAGCCATGGCCCTTGCCGGTGGCCGAAATCGGCACCGGAACCAGGCCGGTTTCCCGTTCGAGCCGGGGCAGGTCAAGAAGACCATCACGGTCGCCGAAGCGATTGTCGGCTTCCTGCAGCGCAATGACATCCGGGTCGATTTCGCGGATGACGCGGATGATCCGCTCCGGGTCGAATTTTCTGTCGACGCCGATGCATTTGTGGACATTGTAGGAGGCAACCAGCGTGCCGGTGGTGGCTGTCGTCTTGAGTGCTGCGGCGTTAGCCTTCTGCATCCGGCGGTCACGAAGGGACAGAAGCATGCTTGCCGGGAGGCTGCGTCCAATTCTGTGCATCTCTGTGCTGCTCGTCCTCGCTGGATTCAATTCAGAAGCCGGATACAGTCAAATAGGCAATTTCGGCGTATGTTCCATGACAGACGAATTCCTCAAGCGCACCTCCGCCTTAGAGATAGGGTGAACCGAGCCACAATACCCGGTCGAACAGCCGGATAAGAAACGGCCGGGCTCGCAAGGCTTCCAGCGTCACCGGCACGGCGGAGGCGATCGCCGACCCGATCCGCGCCTCGATCTCGCTGGCAAAGCCGGCATCGAGGACCTCCAAGTCGATCTCGAAGTTCAGCCGCAGCGATCGGGCGTCAAGATTGGAAGATCCGACATAGGCCCACACGCCGTCGATCGAAAGCAGCTTCGAATGGTCGAACGGTCCCTCGGTTCGCCAGACACGGCAATAGTGTTTGAGCACCTGATCGAACTGCGCCATCATCGCGCGGTCGACGAGGAAAAGATTGTTCACCGCCGGCACCACGATGTCGATTTCGACCCCGCGCCTGCCGGCGGTGATCAGCGCGCTGATCAGTTCCCGATCCGGCAGGAAATAGGGGGACATCAGGCGTATCGACTTGCGGGCGACCGAGAATGCACCGATGAGCAGCTTGTGGTTGGTCTCGTTGCTGGCATCCGGGCCGGAAGCGACTGCCCGCACCATCATCGGTGCGCCCGGCGACGGCGACAGCGGGGCAATGCGCCAGGCGTCACCCTTCAGCGCCTCGTTGGTGGCGAAGCGCCAGTCCTCGGCGGCGACCGAAAAGAGGTCGGCGACGATCGGACCGGTCACCCGGAAATGTGTGTCCCTGGCGCTGTTGGAGCCGGCGAATTCGGCGGAGAAGCCTTTTCGGATGTTCATGCCCCCGGTGAAGGCGGCGATGCCGTCGACCACCAGGATCTTCCGGTGGGTCCTCAGATTGGCGTAGGGCAAGCGCAGGCCCATGACGATGTTGCCGTTGAAGACATCGGCGGGGATGTTGGCCTCGCGCAAATGCCCAAGGATGCTCGGCACCGAGTAGCGGGCGCCGACGGCATCGATCAGCACGCGGACGGTAACGCCGCGCCGGACAGCGCCGGCCAGCGCCTCGACGAAGAGCAGGCCGACGGCGTCATTGTCGAAAATATAGGTCTCGAGCAGGACGCTGCGCTCGGCGCCATCGATCGCCGCGCACATGGCGGCATAGGCCTCGTCGCCGGTCTCCAGCACATCGATTGCATTTCCAGGGTTGAGCGCGCGCCGCGCCACCCTGTCGCCGAGCGTCCGCAAGCCCATGAACCGTTGCCCGTATCGCTCGACGATCAGGGCCTCTTCGACAGCGACGTCGCGCTCGTGCTTGGCGGACACCGCGCCGTCGGCAAACGGGCGCTGGGCGGTGATCGTGGCACGGCGGATGCGGTTGATGCCGGCGACGGCATAGATCAGCACGCCGAGGATCGGGGACAGCACCATCACGCCGACCCAGCCGGTGGCGGCGCGGACATCCTCCTTGGTCATGACGGCATGGACGATGCCAGCCGTCGCCATCACCACGGAGATGATCGCCAGAATTTGAGGCCAGTGAGTCGCCAGGGTCTCCAACATGCCGAGACTATCCAGCGAGCGGTTGCAGAAGGCAATGCAGCCGGTCATGCCGCGCATTCGCCGATGGTGGCGAGAGTGTGCTCGCGCAAGACCGGGTCCAGCAGAACGGGCAGAGGCTTCTTGCCGTGGAGATCGCGGCACGCCCGGACGGTTCGACGACGGCTACCTTGCTTCTGCCCTTCGGGATCCTGCTCGATCCGGGCGTGACGCTGCAGATCGACGACCAACCGCCACTGTCCCCGCAGCGCATCACGACCTGCCTGCCGACGGGTTGCGTCTGCGTCTTTACCGTCGATCGGCCGACGCTTGAAAAGCTGAGGGGAGGCTCGTGCTGGAGCTCAATGTCACCACGGAGGCCGAGACCCCGCTGAGCTTCCCGGTCTCGCTTCGCGGCCTGACCGCGGCGCTCGACCGCATGGTGGCGTTGAGCGCAAATTAGGGGCGTCGGCTCGGGCCGCGACAAAAAAGTGGTTCCGCAATGGTGCGCGCTGACCAGCTTATGGCCGTAACGGGCGAGCGGCCACGGTCGCGTGCTTGAAAATACTACAACTGTCGGTTGGGTTTTGAGCGACTGCTCTCCAAACCGGCCATGATTCTGACCCTACGGCCCACAGCGCGGCGCCTTGTGGATTTCCCGCGGAGTGCGGCGTCCGGATACAACCGCAGCGAGCCGACGTTATGTGCTATTTTTGCTACATCTCGCAGCCTTGTTGCCCAAAAGGGCTGTTTAGCGACTTCTAAATCAATAATCGCTCACATATTTCGTGAATTTGTGAATAATCCACCGACGGGCAGGCCTTGGCTTGGTTAGCGCTCTGAAAGGACGCTGGGGAAACGTTAGGGTGGGATTAATGAATACGACAAATATGTCGACCATAGGCAGGCGCCTTGGTCTTTTGATGGCGGCCACCATGCTGACCTGCGGGAGTGCTCACGCGCTCACGCTCAAGGAGGCGATGGCTGTCGCGGTGGAATCCAATCCCGAGATTGGACAGGCAATCGAAAACCGCGAAGCAATCGAGTTCGAGCTGCGGCAGGCCAAGGGCCTCTATCTTCCCAGTGTTGATGTTGAGGCATCGGCCGGCGTTCGCCGGCTCGACAATCCATCCCGGCGCTCACTTTCCATCGAAGACGACGCGCTCTATCCGGCTGAAACGGATCTTACAGTTTCGCAGACGCTTTATGACAGCGGCGCAAGGCGGGCCGAATTGAACCGTCAGGCATCGCGTGTCGACGGCGCTTCATTCCGGGTGCTGGAGCGGTCCGAATTCATCGGGCTGTCCGTTGTCCAGGATTACCTGGAGTACATGCTGCAGGCTTCGATCGTTGTCGAAGCGAAGAAGAATCTCGGCTTCCACCAGGGAATTCTCGGCGACATCCGGCAAGGCATCTCGGGCGGCGCGCTGAACGAGGCCGACCGGCAACAGGCCGAGGAACGGCTGTTTGCCGCCAAGGCGCGCATGCAGGAGGCGACCGAGGAACTGGAAGCGGCCAAGATCCGCTTCTTCAAGACCGTCGGAAAGCCACTGACCAGCCCTTCGAGGCCGGGCGATGTCTCGGCCGCACTCCCGCGATCGCTTGACGAGGCAATAGGGTTGGCACGGGAAAGCAACCCGCGCGTGCACATGGCCAACAGCGACATCGACGCGGCGGCTTCCCTCGTGGATGCCGCACGGGCAAAATTTGGCCCCTCCATCATCGCTGAAGGTCGCGCCCGGGCGGGAACTGACATTGACGGCGACGATGGCGACACCACCGACCTGCAGGCGCGTGTGGTCCTGCGCTGGAATCTCTACCGCGGTGGTATCGACAAGGCCAACGAGCAGGAGCAGATCCGCCGCACCAGCGAACAGCGCCTGGCGCTGCACCAGGTGCAGCGCGAAATCGAGGAAGCCGTTCGCACGTCATGGGATCGCCGTTTCCGGCAAGCCGATCTGGCAAAGACCCTGAGGCAGCAAGCCGCCGCCAATGAGAAGCTGGTCGGTTCCTATCGCGAGCAGTTCAAGGTCGGACAGCGCTCGCTGCTCGACGTGCTGGATGCGCAGAATACGCGGTTCAACACGGCAACGCTGGCGGATACCGCGTCCTACGCATCGCTGTTTGCCCAGTATCGGCTTCTGGCCGCGACCGGACAATTGCTGAAAACGATGAACCTTCAGCCGGCGAAACAAGCGACGGCCTATGCGCGAACCGAGTTTGCGGCACCGGAAACCGCAGACACTGAAACCTATGCGCGGACGCCATCGGAGCAGAAGAACGACCTGCCATTCGATATTCTCGCCCCGGTGAGGAAGAAATAAGACGACGCAAGGTCCAGCGAGCGTCCTGACGGGCAGATCGTGAACCAGCAACCCAACATCCTCTCCCCCAAGGAGGCGTTCAAGGCCTGCTTCTCAGCCGTTGCCGGATATCTCGGCAGGCCGAGCGCGGAGACCGTGCTGTTTGCCGGCGTGCCGCTCTCGGACACGCGAATTGCGGTCGACGACATCAGGCACCTTGCCGAACGCATCGGCCTGGAAGTCACCGAGTTCAACCACCGCGATTTTCTTAGGGGGCGTATCGACCTGCCCGCAATCGTCTTTCGCGTCAGCCAATTGCCCGTTGCCCTGCTCGCTCTAGGCGAAGACGATGCTTATATCACCGCGCCCCAGGAAGACGGCCGCACCACGATCGGCAGATCGGAACTGGCCGCCAGCTACATCAGCGGCGGCGCTTCCTTCTCGATCACCTATGCCAATGCCGCCGAGACCATGTCGGTCGGCTCGGCGGCCAGGATCGAGCGGAGACATTGGCTTACGGGGACGATGGGCGCTTTCTGGCGCACCTATTCGAAAGTCGTCCTGGCGGCGGTGTTCATCAATCTGCTGGCCATAGCCTCGCCGATCTTCACCATGAACGTCTACGACAGGATCCTGCCGAACAAGGCAATATCGACCCTGTGGGTCCTGGCTCTCGGCATCGGTGCGGTCATCCTGTTCGACCTGCTTTTGAAGACGGCCAGGGCTTCCCTCATCGACTATGCCGGCCGCAAGGCGGATCTCCGGATATCCTATCTCCTGTTCGAAAAAGTGCTGAACTCGTCGCTGTCGGCGCGTCCCGGCTCGACCGGTGAATACGCAAACAGGGTCACGCAATATGAATTCGTCAGGGAGTTCTTCACCTCCAACACCATAAGCGTGTTCATCGACACCGCATTCGTCTTCGTCTTTCTCCTTGTGATCTATGCAATAGGCGACTGGCTGGTGATCATACCAGCGCTGGCCTTCGTGATGTCCGTCATCGTCGGCCTGGTCACCCAGCGCCGCATCGGCAAGCGCGTCGCCGCCTCGATGAACGAAGCGTCTCAGCGCCAGGCCCTGCTGGTCGAATCGATTTCGACGCTGGAGACGATCAAGTCGCTGCGCGCCGAGGCGTATCTGCTGCGAAAATGGGGGGAGCACTCCAAGAACGCCGCCAACACGTCCGAGAAGATCAAGCAGCTTTCGGCGGCGGCGGGCAACATCACCCAGTCCATACAACAGCTGGTGACCGTCGCCCTGGTCGTGGCCGGCGCCTATGCCTTCTCGGAAGGGCATGTTTCGACAGGAGCAATCATAGGAACGGTGATGCTGGCGAGCAGGGCCGTGGCGCCGCTCGGCCAGATCGCCATAACGTTGTCCCGGTTCCGCCAGGCCATGCTCTCGCTGAGAATGGTGAACTCGATCATGGCTCAACCGGAAGATCGACCTGACACGGTGGGTTTCGTCAACCGCCCCATTCGCAAGGGGGCGATGGTGTTCAGGAATGTCGGGTTTGTCTATCCCGGCTCCGAAAATGAGGTTTTGACCGGCCTGAATTTCTCGGTCAAGCCGGGTGAGCGGATCGGCATCATCGGCCGCATAGGATCGGGAAAGACGACGATGGGGCGGCTGATCGGCCGGCTCTTCCTGCCGACTTCCGGTGAGTTGCTGCTGGATGGGATCGATATTCGCCAGTATCACCCGTCCGAGGTTCGCGCCGCGGTCGGCATCGTTGCGCAGGCCGGCGACCTGTTCTCGGGCACCATCAAGGAAAACCTCCTGATGGCATGCCCCGAGGCTTCAGACGAACAGATCATCGAAGCGGCAAAGGCGGCCGGTGTCGACGATTTCGTCTCACGCCACCCGCGCGGCTACGACATGAATGTCGGCGAGCGCGGCACCAATCTTTCCGGCGGCCAGAGGCAGACGGTGGCAATCGCACGCCTGCTTTTGACCAAACCGAAAATAGTCTTTCTGGATGAACCATCGGGCTCGATGGATCTCGCATCGGAACGCCAGCTGATCAAGCAGCTCAAAGTCGCCTTTGACCGCGACACCACGCTGATCGTCTCCACACATCGGTTCAGCATGCTTGAACTGGCCGACCGCCTGATCGTTATCGAGCGGGGCAAGATCGTTGCCGACGGACCGAAGGACCAAGTCATACAGGCGTTGCAGAAAACAAGCGCCTGACAAAACAATTATTGCTGCATCCAATGCGTTGGGGCGTGGGAAATGCTTGCCAGGGAAGATCGACCGCCGCTGTTTGCGTCGGCGTCCATATTCATCATCGGAGCGCTCTTCGTGGTTTTTGTCGCCTGGGCGTCCTTTGCCGAAGTCGATGAGATCGCACGCGGCGATGGCAAGGTCATACCCGCTTCCAAGACCCAGATCATTCAGGCGAGTGAAGCCGGTGTCGTTCAGGAAATCGCCGTGACGATCGGCCAGGTCGTCAAGAAGAACGATCTCATCATTCGCCTGGACAATACGCTCAACACGTCCAGTCTGGGCGAGCAGCAGGCCAAGGCGCGCGCGCTGGAAGTGCGCATAGCAAGGCTGAAATACGAACAGGCCGGCAATCTCTCGGGTCCATTTCCGTGCCCTCAGGACATTCAGTCGGTCGCTCCGCAAATCTGCGACAATGAACAGAAGCTGCTCATCGCCCGGCGCGGGAACTTCGACAACAAGCTGTCCGTGCTCAAGTCACGCCTCGATCAGCGCGAGAAGGAGCTGGCCGAGGCGGAGGCCAATTCCGACCGTCTTACAAAGAACCTGGTCGTCAGCGACCAGGAGGCAAAACTGGTCGACGCGATGGTCAAGAAAGGCCTGATGGCAAGGACCGAGCAACTCCGGGTAGAGCGCGAACAGACCGAACTCAACGGCCAGCTGAACCTTGCAGGCGAAACGATAAAGAAGATCAGATCGTCGATCACCGAAGCCCAGCTTCAGGTCGAGGAACTCGGCCTGCAACTGCAGCAGGAGGCGTTGGACGACCTTACCCAGGCGCTGGCGGAACTTTCGGTGGTGGATGAGACCATAAGGGGAGCCACCGACAAGGTCGCGCGCACCGATATCCGTTCTCCCGTGGACGGCATCGTCAACACGCTGGAGCTCAACACGGTCGGCGCTTTCGTCCAGCCTGGCGCCGTCGTGGCCGGCATCGTGCCGACCTCCGAAACGTTGCTGGTGGAGGCACGGGTCTCGCCGCGGGATGTCGCGTTCATCCGCCCCGACCAGGAAGCGCTTATCAAGGTCACCGCCTATGATTTCTCGATCTTCGGCGGCATCGAGGGCAAGGTCTCAAACATCACAGCCGACAGCCTGGTCGACCAGAAAACGGGGGAACCCTATTATCAGGTGCGTGTGGCGACCGACAAATCGACGCTTCAAAGAGACGGCAAGGCCTATTCGATCATTCCTGGAATGATCTGCTCGGTCGATATCAAGACCGGGCGCAAGACGATCCTGCACTACCTCCTGAAGCCGATCAACAAGGCGCGTGAGGAGGCGATGAGTGAGCGGTAGCGCCAGCCCTCATCATTCCGATCGCGAAGGGCTGCTTCCGCCAGTCGCCGCCGCGGATTTCGGGTTGGAATTTCGGGTTGTGGCGCGCGGCGGCATACGGCGCGGCATCCGTTTGGAGCGGGCATTCTGGATGTCGCTGAAGCAGATGGCCGAAAGCAGGAAGTGCACGATCGGCATGCTCATCGACGAGATCGCCGAAAGCCAGCCCCAGACAGGCAATTTGACATCCGCGATCCGGGTGGCCTGCATGCGTGGATTGGGGGACGAAAACCTGACCTTGCGAAGGCTTGCATCGATCAACACCATCAACGCCATACTGGTCGCTTGCCCGTCTCCGGCCTTTGCCCTGGCTTCGTCGAAGAAGATCCTGTCGTTCAACGCGCCGTTCCAGCAACTGGTCAAACGTCAATTGCCGATCGCCCCAAGCGATGACGCACGGCACGACCTCAAGCTGGCGTTGGATCTCAATGTGGCCGACATCTTCACGCGGCTCGAGGCCAATGGCGAATCGCCGGTGGCCACCGGCTTTGTCATCGGCGCCGGTGACCGTCGATACCGGGGTCAGTTGAACGCGGTGCGGGCTCCGGTGCTCGAGCCGGAGCTGCTGATGGCGTTCGTCTTCGGCGGCTGAATCACCACCAATCCAACGAGAACTTACGGCTGAAAACCTTCGCCGGGTGCGACGGTTGCGAAACCGCCCTTGATATCGGCCATCTGGGCTCCGCCCGGTCTTGAGCCGTGGATCCAGGCCCGGTCCGTGCTGAACGAATAGAGCGGAACGTAATCCGGGAGATCGCTGTCACGCACGACAGTGTTGCTGAGGCTGTCGAGAATGAAGGTGCCGCTGCCTGTGCTTACCGAGAGCACTGCGTGAAAGAAGCCTCGTTTGCGATCCTGGAGGACGACAAGCGCCATGCTCTGCGTCGGAATGCCGGCCCTCAGCAAGGCCGTCATCTTGAGGATGGCAAAATCTTCGCAATCGCCGGCTCGCCGCTCGAGAATCTCCGAAGGCTTCGCCCAATAGTCGAGCTTGCCGTAGACGACGCTGTCTTTCCTGTAGGCGATCAGGCGATTTACGCTGCTGTTGACGAAGGACAGCTTCTCGCTGAACCCCTTGCCTTGAGCGGCGGCGATCATGCCGGCAAAAGCCGCGCTCTTGTGCTCGCAGGCGCTGCCTGCCGAGCAGGCGGTGATTGCCCGGTAGACGGGCGCCCAGCGCGCCGCGACGGGAAAATTGCGCATGGACAAGGCAACCGATCCGAATACCCCCGGAATAATCGACGCGGTCTGCACCGGATCTATCCCGGCGTCATCTCGCGCCGTTGACGAGCCATCCCCGCGGCCAATATCTGGGCCATAGCTGCCGGTGACCATACCGATCCGGTAAGCGCCCGCGGGCTGCCAGGGCTGAGGCCTCACCAGCGAAACACCGCCGAGACAGGGCGGGGTCTGGACCTTCTCCTGAGGCCTGCCGGGTGCGGCGATATCGCCCGCGAATGACGGCCCCGCCAGGCCGACAAGCCCGATTGCCAGCAGGAGCACTTGGATCCGGGTTTTTCCCGGAACTGATTTTTGCTTTTTCATAACGCCCACCTTTGACTGTGGACGCTACCAATCTTGTCTCAAATTATTGGAAAGGAAGGTGGATAAAGATCCAGCAACTGTCTCTATCCATTTTATTTAAAATTTTATTCAAACTTATACTTTGATTTGCCAAAAGATCTCGGCCAGTCCTCCGTCAGGGAGGCCGTCAGAATCCCGCATATACCAGGTTATATTGTTGCGGTTTACCACGTGTAAAAAATGCCGAGCAATGCATATCATAATATATGAAATAGATTAGAGGGTAGTTGCAAAGTAGAAGTGGCCGCTGTCTCTATTCGGTAAATATCGGAGGGGTTTCAGTCATGACGAACAATATCGAGTTGGACAGCTTTTCGGGTTCCTTGAACGAGCATTCTGCGTCCAATGGACACGGCGATCAGACATCGCCGGCGGAGATCCGGGTCGCCCAGGCAAGTTCGACACAGCAGCCCGCGCCGGCAGCGTCCGAACCGGTGCCAGTCGATGTCGGCGGAGCGCCTGTCAAGCCAGAAGCCCCCGCGGAAGCAAAGGCACCGCCGGCAGCTGCGCCGCACGAATATGTGGCGGACGCCAGCCATGTGGTAAGGCTTCCGGCCAACGCCTCCATCGACAACATCAAGGTCGACGGCCACCACCTTGTGCTTGAACAGGCCGACGGCTCGGTGATCGTGATCAAGGACGGCGCCCTGAACGTGCCGACCTTCATCATCGGCGACGTCGAGGTGCCCCGCGTTGCCTTGCTGGCAGCACTCGAGGCAAGCCATGTCGATGTCGCCTTCGGCACCGACGGCTCCATCTCGGCCGGCCCGGGCGGTTCGAATTCAAGCGCAGGCGGAGATTTCTCGGTTCCCCCCGGCGGCATCGGCGACGGGTTCGACCTGTCGGCACTGCTGCCGCCGACGGCTCTGCAGTTTGAACAATTGGACAGGCGCGAACTGTTCCCCTCGATCGTCGACAGGCAAGTTACAGTGACGGCCACGTCATTGCTTGCCCCGAGCGAAGCGGCCAGTGAAACCGGCCTTGATGGCGGCCCGACACAATCGCCGGGCAGCGACGCACCGAGCCATTCGGAAACGTCCGGCACTGGGACGATCAGCATCGACGCGCCGGATGGAATCGGGTCGATCGTCATCAACGGCGTTACCGTCACCGCCGTCGGCCAGGAGATCCCGGGGCAGTACGGCTTCCTGACGATCGTCTCCTACAATCCGAGCACCGGTGCCATCGAATACAATTACACGGTGACCGAATCGGTCGCTCATACCGATCAGACAGCCGGCTATGATCCCAACAACGACACCGTCCCGGACAATTTCAGCATCACTGTCACGGATGTTGACGGCGATTCGGCCAGCACGACCTTTGCCGTCGCCATCGTCGACGATGTGCCGACGGCTGTTGCCGACACTGACAGTATCGCCGCCGGCCAGTTTGGCCCCGCCACAGGCAATGTGCTTGTCGGCGGTACGGATGCGGTCGACGCCAACACCACGGACGGCGTTGCCGACACCCAAGGCGCCGACGGGGCGACGGTGGTGGGCGTCCAGGCCGGCAACACCAATGCCGATGTCGACAATGCAGCCACGCTCGGCGTCGAGATCCAGGGCACTTACGGCAAGCTGACGCTCCAGTCGGACGGCTCCTACAGCTATGTGCGCTCTGCCGGCACGCCCGGAGGCGTCAACGACGTCTTCACCTACACGATCAAGGATGGCGACGGCGACACCTCGCACACCACGCTGACGATTTCGATCGGCAACTCCACGCCTGTGATCACCGACCTGACGCCGGAGGCCAATGGCGGCGACGTCATCGTCAACGAAGCGGCATTGAATGTCGGCACGCCGGGCGGACCTGGCTCCGATCCGGCAAGCACGGCGGAAATCGGCGCCGGCACCTTCACCATCTCCTCTCCCGACGGCATCCACTCGCTGGCGATCGAGGGCAACGCCTTCATTACCGACGGCGTGTTCACCGCGGGCTCGTTCACCACCGCGCTCGGCAACACACTCAACGTGACGGGTTACAATGCCGCCACCGGCCAGGTGAACTACACCTACACGCTGGTCGACAACGAGGCGCATGATACCATTCAGGGCACCAATAACCTGTTCGAGAACTTCACCGTCACGCTGACCGACCAGGATCTGCAGAGCGCCAACGCCACGCTCTCCGTCAAGATCGTGGACGACGTGCCGACAGCCCATGATGAGGCAACGCAGGCGGTTGCGGAAGGTGCCCCGGCGCTGACGGGAACGCTGGACTTCGTCGCCGGCGCCGACGGCGCGACGGTGACGCATGTCAACGGCACGCTGCTGATCTTCAATGACGGCACGGGCTACTCGCAGTCGATCGACATCGGCGCGGGCAGCATCCAGGTGAAGGCGGACGGGTCCTACACGTTCACGCCGGATGCCTCGGTCGACAACAGCTCCGGTCCGGTAGCGGTCAACGCGACCTATACCGTGACGGACGGCGACCACGATACTTCGACGGCCAACATCGCCTTTACGATCACCGACGGCGCAGGCCCGGTTGCCGGCGCTCCGATCACGCTGGCGCTTGATGACCAGAACCTGAGCGACGGCTCGACACCGGCCGGCCCGGACTTCGCCTCGAACGCGATCACCTTCACGCCGGGATCGGACGCGATCGCCTCGATCGCCTTCGGCACCGATTTGACGGGCTTGAACACCGCGAACCTGACTTGGACCAGGGTCTCAGACACCCAGGTCGTCGGCAAGGACGGCGCCGTGACGGTGGTGACGCTGGATCTGTCGGTTGCCAACAACGCGGCGACCGTGACGGCGACGCTGAACAACAATTACGACGCACATCCCGGCATCAACGCCGACGACCTGGTCAATCTGGGCCATGTCGGCGTGGTCGCCACCGATACGGACGGCGACCAGGCAACCGGCACCGTCAACGTGACGGTGTCCGACGACGTGCCGACGGCGCATGATGAAGCCTCGCAGTCGATCGCGGAAGGTGCCCCGGCGCTTACGGGAACACTCGACTTCGTCGCCGGCGCCGACGGCGCGACGGTGACTCATGTCAACGGCACGCCGCTGATCTTCGATGCCGGCACGGGCTACTCGCAGTCGATCGACATCGGCGCCGGCACCATCCAGGTGAAGGCGGACGGTTCCTATTCGTTCACGCCGGATGCCTCGGTCGACAACAGCTCCGGCCCGGTGGCGGTCAACGCGACCTATACCGTGACGGACGGCGACCACGATACTTCGATGGCCAATATCGCCTTTACGATCACCGACGGCGCAGGCCCGGTTGCGGGCGCTCCGATCACGCTGGCGCTTGACGACCAGAACCTGAGCGACGGCTCGACACCGGCCGGCCCGGACTTCGCCTCGAACGCGATCACCTTCACGCCGGGATCGGACGCGATCGCCTCGATCGCCTTCGGCACCGATTTGACGGGCTTGAACACCGCGAACCTGACTTGGACCAGGGTCTCAGACACCCAGGTCGTCGGCAAGGACGGCGCCGTGACGGTGGTGACGCTGGATCTGTCGGTTGCCAACAACGCGGCGACCGTGACGGCGACGCTGAACAACAATTACGACGCACATCCCGGCATCAACGCCGACGACCTGGTCAATCTGGGCCATGTCGGCGTGGTCGCCACCGATACGGACGGCGACCAGGCAACCGGCACCGTCAACGTGACCGTGTCCGACGACGTGCCGACGGCTTCCGCCGAGGCTTCGCAGAACGTTGCCGAAGGCGCGACGATCACTGGCACTTTGGACTTCGTCGCCGGCGCCGACGGCGCCACGGTGACGCATATCGGCGCTACCGCCCTGGTCTTCGGCGGCGACGGTTACTCGCAGCCAATCGACATCGGCGATGGCTTGATCAAGGTCATGGCCGACGGTCACTACTCGTTCACCGCCGACAATTCGGTCTTTGGCACGGGTGCGGCTTCTGCAATCTATACCGTAACGGACGGCGACGGCGACACGTCGACGGCCGGTATAAGCTTCGTCGTGACGGACGCCAATTCGCCGACGAGCGGCACGGCTGCTGCCACGGTCGATGACGACGGACTGGCCGGCGGCAATGCGGCGAGCACCACGGGTGACATCGACGCCAATGTAGGCGAGGTTCCGACCAGTGCCAGCGAAGCGACCTACAACGGCACGCTCGGCGGCAGCCTCGGCGGCGACGGCGCCGGCGCCAACGGCTTCTCTTTCGCGACGCTGAATGGCACCAACGGCACGGTCGGCCAGGAGAACGTGACCTACAGCTGGGACGCCGGCAACGACACGCTGACGGCGACAGGTCCGCGCGGCGTCCTGTTCACGGTGCATGTGACCGACCCGGCAACCGGCGCCTACACGGTGACGCTGGTCGACAATGTGCTGCAGGCACAGGGCCCGAACGATGAAAACAATGCGACGGTTGATCTCGGCTATGTGATCACCGATGCCGACGGCTCGACGGCACCAGGCACGCTGACCGTTACCTTCAACGATGACGGTCCATCGGTGGCGATTGTCGCGGGGAGCGATGCGGCAGTGCTGCTGACGACGCAGGACGCCGACACGATCGGGAATGC
>NZ_JAIUGZ010000016.1:0-130805 GCF_020164875.1 Mesorhizobium sp. CO1-1-8
ATCCGGGTCGGCGACGGCACCAGTGCAGGCGCCGGCTACACGGCCACGATCGCTTCCGCGCTCACCGGCGGCTCGCATCTGGTCAAGACCGATCTCGGCACCCTGGTGCTGAGCGGGGCCAATACCTACACTGGTGGCACCGCCATCAGTGGCGGGACGCTGCAGGTTTCGGCGGATGCCAATCTCGGCGACGCGGCGGGCGGGCTCTCCTTCAACGGCGGCACGCTCAACACCACAGCGAGTTTTGCCAGCGGCCGGGCCGTTGGTGTCCTCGGCCAGGGCACGCTCTCCACCGATGCCAGCACCACGCTGACGCTCAACGGGGTGATCTCGGGCGCCGGCGCATTGACCAAGACAGGTGCCGGCACGCTCGCGCTGACGGCAGATTCTTCCGGCTTCACCGGCACCACCGCGATCGGCGGCGGCACCGTCAACGTCTCGGGCAGCCTGTGCGGCGACGTCAACGTGCTTTCCGGCGGGCGCCTCGAAGGCACCGGCACCCTCTGCAATACCACCAATGCCGCGGGCGGTGTCATCGCAGCCGGCAATCCGGGTGTGCCCGGCACGCTCACCATTGCAGGCAACTATACCGGCAATGGCGGCACGCTGGAGATCGAGACCGTGCTCGGTGGCGATACTTCGGCTACAGACCGGCTGGTCGTCACCGGCAACACGGCCGGGACCACCACGCTCAAGGTCGCCAATCTCGGCGGCGGCGGCGCGCAGACGGTGGAAGGCATCAAGATCATCGATGTCGGCGGCACCTCGGCCGGCACCTTCTCGCTTGCCGGCGACTACGTCTTCCAGGGCGACCAGGCAGTGGTCGGCGGCGCTTATGCCTACCGGCTCTACAAGAACGGCGTCAGCACGCCCGATGACGGCGACTGGTATCTACGTTCCGCGCTCACCACTCCCGACAACCCGCCAGGCCCGCTCTACGCTCCAAGTGCGCCCCTCTACGAGGCCTATGAAGGCGTGCTGCAGACCTTCAACGAACTCGGGACCTTGCAGCAGCGCATCGGCAACAGGTCGTGGGGCGAGGGCGCGACGCCGGAAGGTGCTGATGTCCCCGGTCAGGGTCCGGTCGACGGCAAGGCCATCTGGGCCCGCATCGAGGCGGCGCACGCCAAGCTCGATCCGAAGACATCGACCACCGGCACCGACTACAACGTGACGACCTGGAAGTTCTATGCCGGCGTCGACGGCCTGCTGCATGAGAACGAGGCCGGCGTGCTGATCGGCGGGATCACGGCCCACTACGGCACCGCTTCGGCGGACATATCCTCGATCTTCGGCACAGGCTCGATCGCAGCCACCGGCTACGGCGTCGGCGGCACGCTGACCTGGTTCGGCAACAGCGGCTTCTATGTCGACACCCAGGCGCAGGCGACATGGTATGACAGCGATATCCGCTCCGCCACGCTCGGCACACTGGCCGATGGCAATAACGGCTTCGGCTATGCGCTGAGCATCGAGAGCGGCCAGAAGATCGCACTGTCCAGCAAGTGGTCGCTGACACCGCAGGCGCAGCTTGCTTACTCCGACGTCCGCTTCGACACGTTCACCGACAAGTTCGGCACGGTCGTGTCGCCCGGCAGCGGCGACAGTCTTATCGGCCGTCTCGGCCTGTCGGCGGACTACGAGGACCAGTGGGCGGATGCGGCGGGCCAGGTCAGCCGCACGCACATCTACGGCATCGCCAATCTTTACTACGACTTCCTCGACGGCACCGATGTCGATGTATCGGGCGTGAAGCTGGTCAGCCAGAACCAGGCTCTGTGGGGTGGTGTCGGCCTCGGCGGCTCGCTGGACTTCGCGGACGGCAAATACGCCGTCTTCGGGGAAGCAACCGCAAAGACCAGTCTCGAGAAGTTCGGCGACAGCAACTCCATAGGAGCCAAGGTCGGCTTCAGCGTGCGCTGGTAGATGCGAGCCTCGCTACAAGGCTGAGATATCGGACCATTCGGAGCGGTTCTCCTAATGGAGAGTGCTTCCAAACGAACGGGCAAGAATATGACTCGGAAGAATTGGGGCAGAAGCGTTCTGCTGATAGCCACCGCGCTGCTGGTCATGGGCTTTGCCATCTCGGCGTTTGCCCAGGAGGCCGGGCTGCCAGGTGGCGCGACTTCTCTAAGGGAAGGGCACGGCGACTGGACGGTGTCTTGCAACATCTCCACCCAGAACGGTGCGGCAGCCAAAGCCTGCTCAATGTCACAGGAGCAGACTGACGCACAGTCGCGGCAGCGGGTGATCGCCATCGAATTGTACCCGAATGGCGAGTCCGTGAAAGGAACGCTCATTTTGCCGTTCGGCCTTGCCCTGGATCAAGGCGTGGCGCTGCAAATCGACGACGGCGTGGTGCTTCCGGCGCTACGCTTCCGAACCTGCGTACCCGGGGGCTGCCTGGTCGACCTGAGCTTCGAGGGAGACACTTTGGCTGCATTGCGCAACGCATCGAGCCTCAAGGTCAAGGTGATCGCGGACGGTGGCAAGGAGACCAACCTCGTGCTTTCGCTCAAGGGTTTTTCCGGAGCGCTCGACAGGACAGCCGCGCTGCTGCAGTAACCGAAGGCAGACCGGAACTCGCGCTGGCCACCCTGCAACTGGGACGTGCCAGCAACCAGATCGAATTTGTTTGTCCCCTATCGTGATTTGGACGCCAGAAGCGGTCCATCCGCTTCCGGCCCCGTTTGCGTCAGAAACTGCCCGGCAGGATTGCGCCCAGCAGCGGAACAGCTGCTCGCCGCGCCAGCGTTCCAAAAATACACTGCTATGGCCGGCCAGCAGCGGCGGCTCAATCACGACGTGCCGGCGCATAGTCGATGGCGCGCGAAACTGCCATCCAGACTGCACACGTCACTCTGCGGTAATCCGCAGAGCGTTCAACGTCTCGGGTGTAATAGTACCTGTGACTTTCAGATTGTAGTCGGACTGCATTTTTGAGAGACCAGCCCTCATCTGCTGACTCATCTTGCCGTCCAGTTCGCCATTGTAGTAGCCGAACGAGAGCATGGCAAACTGGACCTGAAGAACGATTTCCTTGAATTTATTGGCGTTGCCGGGAAGGACGACTAAAGGCGTTGGAGCTGCAGGCGCAGTCGTGGGCGCCTGGTAGGCCGGGGCCTGATAGATCGGCGCCGGCGCCTGATAGACGGGCGCGAGAGGCGGGTAGTAGGTGCCTCCCGCCGACGATCGGTGGCTACTATGGGAGCTATGGCTGCTGTGTGAGCTGTGACCCGCCAGTGTGAACTTGTGATCAAGCTTGAAAATATCGAAAAGTGATTTTGTCTTGCTGTCGTCACTAGGAGGCGCGAGCGGCATTGCGACGCTCTCGATCGGCATGAACCCGGCAGCGAGCAAAGAGGGGATCGTGAAAAGTCGCTTTTTCATGCGACACCAAACCTTTCGTATCCGTGTGCCTTCGGATGCCATTCGAAGAAACCGCCGCATTCGCTCCGGAGACTGCAATCGGTGCAATTTGAAACGTAGGTTCGTTTCCAGTCCGAGATCGTCGAAGGTGCAAAGGTCCGATACTCGTCGGGAACTGTGCAGAGCGGAAAATTGTAAAGCTTGGTATCGATCCCGCGGCTTATGGAAAAGTCCAGTGTCTTGCCGACCACGTCGAAGCCCATGGAACTGTCGTAGAATAAGGAGTTCCAATTCTGTCGACCGTAGCCGATGTTTTCGAGCTGCATGATTGCCCATTTATTAACGAACGGCAGTGCCGTCGTAACAAATTTCGCTAGCTCAAATAGCTTGGGTGCATTGGGCTTCATTAGCACTGTGCGCAGTTCAATCTTTGCGCCAGCCTCGCACAGGAGCGACAGGCTCTTTCTAACCTGGTCGAACGCACCTGGTTTCGCCACGATACGGTCGTGGGCCTCACGATCGCTCGAGTAAACTGGGATGCCCCAAAGGATGCGAGTCAAATCCAGATGACGAAACTTAACGAGGTCATGACGATTAAAATGCTGGGCATTGGTCAGGACGTGAAAAACGATGTCGCGGCGGGCCAACATCGTTCTCTCCAGGAACTCGAATAGCTCTGATTTGAAGAGCGTGGGCTCGCCTCCCGATATGCCGATGGTCGAATTTTCTGGCGATAAGAGCACGGCTGTTTCGAAGAACGGAAACATGTCGATGTGCTGCTTTTTTGGCGGCTGCGAGCACATTAAACAGAGCTGATCGCACCGTTCCGTCACCAAAAGCGTGTTGTGTCGAGAATTCGCCCGGATCAGGCGATGTGCGGTTCCTCGCCACGGCACGACGAACATCACATCCCCATCCACTTCGCTCGGATCGACCCCAAATACACGAAGCGTGCCCATCGTTCCGATAAAGTCGGCGTTTTCCGCAACTGGCGCTCTCCAACGCTGCGTCCAGCGAACCGGCGTTGCTGCTGTCCTCCAACATTCCTTCGAACGACCTGAGGCGAACAACGTAGGGATCGACGACATCGGTTTCGATTTTGAGACGAAGCGGAATCATACGTGCACAGGGATCATGTGATCCCCCCACGATGGCACGCGTGCCCATCGGGCTAGCGATTGCATCGCCGCATCATCGCGGCGAGTGATGACCTCGACGACCTTGTCGAAGAGCGAGATATGCCGTTTGCAGAACCAGGTCTCAGTGCGAGCCAGATCAACGCGTCCGTCCCGTGACAGGTCATCGACGACGTCTGTTCCGCAAAAGGGTTGATAGACGCAGTGGATGCAGTCGGCATCGAAGTTGTTGATGGAAACCTGATTGAGAAGTTGTACTTTCGTCTGGTCGACACCGGCGGCAACGGTCCCAATCGACAGATCAACGCGTCCAATACGGGAGAGCATTCGAGCTTCGTCTGTCGGGTACAACTGCCCGTCGTGATCGATGACGATGTAGTCTGAGGCGAAGAAATTTGGATTGCGCAGGTCAACGTGATTGTCGGCTCCCGATCTCAGAAACCGACTCAAACACTGGCTGAAATAGTACTCTTCGACGTAACGGCCGGTGCGGTGATTTCGGTCGATAATGTAGTCGATGAAATCGGAGTGAAGCGCATTCCATTTGGCGATTGATTTTGGATCGCTCTTTCGACGCCGAGCGAAACCTTGGTGATTTATCGGGCGGAGATAGATCGATCGTATTCCGTGCAACTCGAAATTATCAACCAGGTCTTCGAAATCTGGCGGTCGGTCAACGTCTATTGTCGGCAATGCTGAAACCTTGCCGGGGCCGAGGCGGCGCACGGCTTCTGCCAGGTTGCCGAAGAACATGTCGGTAGCCTGGGAATCATGCGTGCGCTGACGTGTGTGGGTTTCGTGGCTTCCGTCCAACGAGGTGCTGACGAACGTGTCCGGCTGGTCGAGCAAGGTCCACTCTCGGTCGCCCAAGCGCTGCAGATTTGTACAGACAACAAACTGGCTGTTCGGAAACTTTGAACGGGTGAAGGCGCGAACCTGCTCGAGCAGATCAATCCGAAGCAAGGGTTCTCCACCCTGAAACTCGATTTTGATTTCCGGACCCTTCATCGCGTCGATGAAGCCGAGCACCGCCTGCAATGTTTCATCGGTCCAGTCGAAGCCCTGCGCCGATTCGGGAGCGCGCGAGACCTGGCAATAGCCACAGGTCAAATTGCAGCGAAGTGTGGGGATCAAGATAAGGTATGAGAGGTCTTGCGGCTTCGACTGCCGCCGTGCCCACCGATAGGCAAATGACATCCAGTCGGGATCGCCTTCGCGCTCGAACGCATGACCGTTGTCGCGGAGAAAATGGCTGTCCATGGCCGATAAACCGTCGCCTGTGTACCTCTCGAGAAACTGACGACTTCCCACGAAGAATCCACCGGCATCATCGGTGAACAGCAATTCTCCGTTTGGACGCTCTCGAAACTTAAGCGGCCAAACGTTCATTTCGCAGTGACCGCAGTGATCAGCGCCTGTCGAAGCGGAAGGGTCTCGACATAAATTTTTTCTCGATAAACGGTATGCAGAATGCTCTTGCGCACGTCCTCCAAATGGTCGAGCGGAAGAGAGGCTACCTCTATGCCCTCAGGTGATACTGAAAAGCGAAGCGAGGGATACTGGGCCTGAACGCGAAGCAATGCGCCGTTCACAAAACTTCGAAAGTTCTGTGGAATTTCGATCGTAACCCGCTCTTGATTGCGCTCTCCCACCTCGACAGAGGCCCTCCAACCCTTCGGCACTATACTCCAAATTTTCGTTTTGACATCAATGCAATTCTACATAGGCATGTTGCACCTGTCCGACCTAATCACAATCCAGTTGTTGGGAAACACGGATCATGGCTGATTCTGAGATTACACGACTCGTCCTGTTGTCACTCGCAGGCGACCCTTCATAAGCGCCGCGGTGGCCGCTTTGCGACGAGCAATTCCGCACGGCACCGATCATCCGGCAGCACTACGAGACGACCTGTCTCTATTGGAGCAATGGCACGCGGCCAACCAAGACGACCACCTTGTGCCGAAAACAGCAAAGGCTGGAGACCCAGCTTATCGAAATCGGCTCACTCAACGGGAAGGCCGATACGCGGCGACTTTCCAGAAGCGGTTCTGTCCCATCGAACCGATTGGATCACAACACGATGGGCATTGGCCGACAGGACCGTCGGCTATACCGCGGCAAGACGGGAGGAGGAGGCGGCAGCAATGGAGGAGCAGAAACTCGCTGCCGCCTTATGGGCCGCGCCGGCGCAGTCCATTCCGGGTGTCTGCGCGAAACTGGCTGTCGTGCTCGAAGAAGGGCAATCGTGCGAGGATTGTTCCGAATTCCCCTGGCCGCAACTTCGTGTCGCGCTGTCGGATCTGATGCGCTTGGGCGATATCGCGGACGTCCCAGCGTCTGCGCGTCGCCGTCAGTACTCCCGATATCGGAGACTGAAGAAGGCGTCCGCTCCCGGTCAGGCTCAAGGCGCATCTGCGAGTAGCTGTCATCCGAATCGTCGATGCTCTCGGGCAAGCCACCAGCCTTCAAATTTGCACCAAGTAAAATACCTAGAATTGGTGAAAGACGAACGCGGGCGATCCAAAGCATTATTCAGAGATGCTTCCAGCGAAGGAGATGTCGCGATGTCGAACCTAGGCAAGGGCAAGGGCAAATTCATTAGGAAAAATATGGTGGACGCGGAAGGCAAGGGGCATCGCCCGCTTTGCGTGGGCACGGCTCGGGCCAGCGCCCATCACGGCGAGCTTTTGCAAGGCGTTTTTGAAGACGGGGAGGGGCGTCTCCACAGGGGCCTCGTCACGCTTCCGCTGCCTTCGCAAGAATCGACGGTCACTTTCTGGCCGCGAGAGGAAGGTGGCGTTCGGACTCGCCCCGAGAACCGCACCAAGGCAGCTCGGGCCGCGGAACTGACGCTTGGCCACTTGGGCCTAGGCGGACAGGGCGGCGATCTCACGATCGAGAGCGCTATCTTGATCGGACACGGTTACGGCTCGTCCACGGCGGATGTTACAGCCACGATCCGCGCTGTTGCAGCTTCCGCAGGAACCACACTTTGTCAGTCGACGGTTGCTCGGTTGGCGGTTGCTGCTGAAGGTGCCAGTGATGCCATAGCTTACCAGGATCAGGCGATCCTCTTTGCACACCGGGAAGGGCGTCCAATCGAACACTTCGGCGGAGAATTTCCGCCCGTCTTCGTTGTGGGGTTCCGCGGCGCCGACGATCAGGCCGTGGACACTCTGGGGATGCGGCGAGCCCGCTATGACAGCGAGGAAATCGAGACGTTTCGAGCTCTTCGAGGTTTGGCGTATTGTTCCGTCCGGCTGCAGGATCCGATGTTGCTCGGACGGCTTGCGACCGTGAGTGCTTGCATAAGTCAGAAACATTTGCCCAAGGCCCATTTTGACACGGTGCTTGCATTGTCTCAGTGGTTTGGCGCCTGCGGCGTTCAGGTCGCCCACAGCGGTACCCTGATCGGCATCCTCCTGGATGCGAACGCGCCAAAAGCAGCCTTGCGTGCCGGTGAAATCGCGAAGACAGCGACCGATGCAGGCTTTGCCGATGTTCAGGTGTTTTCGCTCAACGCGGAAGGCGTGGTACTCCAATGATACAGAATGGAGATTACCTGCGTGCCTTCGAAGCTCCGCGGTTCGCAAGGCTGGCTCCCAATCTGAACGCAGCATGTTTCTCGCTGATGAAGCTGATGCCGGCTCGATTTATGGTCGATCGTGCGGAAGCCACCGGCCGCATCGCGCGCGGGGGTCATATTGTCGAAACGACGTCTGGGACTTTCGGCCTCGCCATTGCGATGCTGGCCGCCGCCCGAGGCTATGGTCTTACGCTTGTTACCGCCTCTAGCCTGATCGACGTCAAGCTCACGCGGCGCCTTGAGCAGCTGGGGGCGGAGGTCGTGGCAATTGCCGATCCGAAGGGAGACGGCAATCAACCTGGCCGTCTTGAACATCTGCAGCACATCCTTTCGCAACAGCCAGATACGTATTGGCCACGGCAGTACGACAGTCCCGAGAACCGGCTTGCATATGGCCGCCTCGCGGACCTGGTTGTGCGTTCGTTCGGCCGGATTGACTGTCTGGTTGGCTGTGTGGGGACCGGGGGATCCTTGTGCGGTACTGGGGGTTTTCTGCGAGAACTGTTTCCAGAACTCCGGATCGTCGCGGTCGACACGCACAGGAGCATCCTTTTCGGCCAGCCTGCGGGGCGACGTATGCTGCGCGGGCTGGGCAACAGCGTCCTTCCGGAGAATGTGAGGCACGACATGATCGATGAGGTTCACTGGGTGGGGGCTTTGCCTGCCTATGCAAAGTCTCATGAGCTGTTTCGAACGCATGGCGTTTTCATGGGCCCAACGAGCGGAGCGGCAGCGTTGGTCGCCGATTGGTTCGCGCGAAACAATCCCGAGGCGGCCACAATCGCGATCATGCCTGATGAGGGGCATCGCCACGCCGACACAGTTTACAACGGGGATTGGCTCGCCACGTTGGACGGCTGGCCTTTGGCGCTGCCGCTTGAGCCGACCCACATCGATCAGATCAGGCCCGCCGCGGAAACCGAGTGGACGCGATTTTCGTGGAACCGGCGAACGCTGCAATCGGTGCTGAGAGATCAGGCATGATCGCAATAGCGATTGTTGGGAAGTTGCGGGAGCCCTATCGGCATCAAGCGCCACCTGCCTGTGATTTTCACATGGGGTGCGTCACGCGCCGCAGAAAATCACGGGTGCGATCATGTTTCGGCTCGCGAAGCAGTTCCCTGGCGGGACCCTGCTCGACGATGCGACCTCCATCGAGGAAGAGCACCCTGTCGGCTACTTCCCGGGCAAACTGGATCTCGTGTGTGACCACAAGCATGGTCATGTCTTCGTCCGCCAGGACACGCATGACCTGCAGCACCTCGCCCACCATTTCCGGATCCAGCGCTGACGTAGGCTCGTCGAAGAGAATGGCTTGGGGGCGCATTGCCAGGGCACGAGCGATGGCAACTCTCTGCTGTTGGCCACCCGACAGCGACGAAGGATACGAATTAGTCTTTTCCGCGAGACCCACACGGTTGAGCAGCGCCATGCCCCGCTCACGGACCTCTTGCTTGTCTTCCTTCAACACATAGACAGGCCCCTCCATGACGTTCTCCAGGGCCGTGCGATGCGGAAAGAGGTTAAACCTCTGAAAGACCATCGATACACGGGTGCAGATTGAGTGAAGGTGTGGCGAAGCTGCGTCGACAACGACGCCATCGATGCTGACGCGACCGCGCTGGTAGTCTTCCAGGCCGTTTACACAACGCAGAAGCGTCGACTTGCCCGATCCCGAAGGACCTATCAGGCATACGACTTGGCCCTTGGCAATTTCGGCATCGATACCTTTGAGAACTTCGTGGCGGCCGAACGATTTATGCACGTTGTCAAACGTAATCATCCCGCCGACTCCATGTGGATCTCAACGCGCCGCATAAGGAAATTCAAAGGGATCGTCAGGCAAAGATAGAGAGCGGCCACAAGGGTAAAAACGGTCATATTGTCGAAGGTTGACGATGCCAGCATCTTTCCCTGCATGGTCAGTTCCTGCACCGAGATAACCGACACGAGCGAGGAATCCTTGAGAAGCATCACCATGTTGTTGGCGTAGGGTGGCAGCACGATCCTCAGCGCCTGTGGCAGCACGACGCGGCGCATCATCAAAGGCCGCCGCATGCCGATCGATTTGGCTGCTTCTATCTGTCCCTTATCGACCGCTTCAATTCCGGCCCGGAACGTTTCGCCGAGGTAGCAGGAATGGGCTAGGCCCAGACCGAGCACGCCAGCCTGGAGCGCGGTCAGATTGATGCCAATGTCGGGTGCAACGAAGTAAATATAAAACAACACGACCAGCAGCGGGATGCCGCGTAAGAACTCAACGACAAAGCGCGCCGGGACGGAGAGGGAGCTGATTCCGGACGTTCTCATTATCGCCCACACCAGCCCCAGGGCTGTTGCAAGACACAACGCAAGCGTCGTGGTCAGCACTGTCAGCCAGACACCCCGGAGTAGAATTGGCAGATATTCTGTTGCGTTCGTAACGAATGTGCTCATGGCCTGCCCTTTCCGAATCCGGGCGTCACCTCCCAGATCAGCGCGCGGTCCAAATCGACCAGTTGGCTGTCCTATCGCTGGGCCGGTGCAGCGCCTCAAAGTCCATATTTGGATAAGATTTTCGCCAGTTCGCCGTTCTTCTCAAACTTGGCTATCGAAGTGTTCACCGCGTTCAAAAGCTGCGAATTGTTCTTGGCGACGGCCAACGCAACCTCACCTTCGTGCAATGGTCGATAGCCGCCTACAAGACGGACACCGAGCTTGGGATTTCGCGAAATCTGGTATGCAACGATGGGCCTGTCGCCGAAGCCAGCCCTGATGCGCCCCAGAACGACGTCACGCATCATATCGGCGATCGAGTCATAGAGCTTAACCTGGCCGAACACGCCTAACGCTTGTAACGCATCGGCATATGTCGAGCCGATCTGTGCGCCGACGTTCTGGCCCTTAAGCTGATCGATCGTATAATCATTACTGTCGTCAGCGGCGACGAACATCGCTTCCCCGTAGGCGTAGACCGGAATGCTGAAATCGATAATTTCCTGGCGTTTGGTGGTAACGAACATGCTGGCCGAAATGAGGTTGATCTTGCCGGTCGTCAGTGCGGGGATCAGCGCAGGAAAGGCATTGATCTGAAATTCGACATCCGCTCCGATGTCCGCCGCGATGGCCGTGGCGAGATCAACCATCGCACCAGTTGGCTTTTGCGTGGCTGCATCAACGAATGTGAATGGCACGCCGGTCGGCGTAATTCCGACAGTAATTGTTTCCTTTGCCATAGCGGCTGAAGCCGCAAAGATTCCGATTGCGGCTATGCAGTGGGCAATAACTCTTGAGATCACGAAATTTCTCCCATTTTTTTGATCGAGCTTGCGCCGGTGTTGGCCATGGCACCTCGAAGGAGGATTCTTTTTTGAGGCCGGCTCAGTGGAAAGAACGATGTCCTGAACCTGCCTGCGGCATCGATCCCGAATGGTCTTCTGGCGATAAATACTCAGACGGTTTCGTATCGCGCAGAGCAGTAACCCTCGTCTTTAAGCAAATGCTTCCAGGCTTCCTCGGCGGTTTCAAACACGGTCTGCCGACCATCGGGTATTGTTGACCGATCGAGATCCTTGAGGCCACTTGCCGTGATAATTGCGACCACGCGATCCGAGGCGACGATGGCGCCTTGTCGCCTTAGAGTTTCAATCGCTGCGAGAGGCGTGACCGAAGCAAGTTCGGCAAAGATACCTTCACTGGCCGCCAGCTGCTGCTGCAGCGCAATGAGCCCGCGGTTGCCGACGCGTACAGCGGTGCCGCCCGAAAGACGAAGCGCTCGCAGCGCCTGGAAGGTGCTTCGCGTGGTTCCGATCGACACTGCCAGGGTTTCGAACGCGGCCGGAGCTTCCGTGATCATGTCAGTCTTGCTGGCGAGTGCTTCAGACAAGGAGCCATGGATCTCGGCGGCAGCGAGACGGGGAACGCGGTCGATTTTCCCCTGATCGAGAAGGTCGGTGAAACCTTCGAACAACCCCGCAAGGGCATCGCCGTAACAGACCGGCAAAACGCACCAATCAGGCATCGAGCCATTCATTTGCTCGAAGATTTCATAGGCAAGCGTCTTATAGCCCTCGATCCCCAAAGGATGACTGCCGACGACCGGTGCCTGAAACGGCGAGGTGGCAAACCATCCAAACCGCTCAACGCCTGCCGCCAGCAAAGGCCAGCGTTGGGATTTGTCGGCCAATGGCACAATCTCGGCGCCGTATTTCTTGATCTGTGCCAGCATCGCGCCTGCGGTGCCCGCGAATGTGACGACGACGCACCGCAGGCCTGCTCGTGCGGCATAAGCGGCAAGCGAGGCGCCCGCGTTTCCTGAGGAGGCCGTGGCGACAACCCTTGCTCCGGCCAGACGCGCCAGCGATACGGCGACGGTCGAAAACCTGTCCTTGTGAGACCATGTCGGATTTCGACCTTCGTCCTTGATAAGAAGATTGGGGACACCAAGAGCGCTGCCGATCACCGTCGCAGGCAATAGCGGCGTCAGGCCTTCGCCCAGGGAGATCGCTTCGCCGGGCGTGCAAGGCAGCATGTCGGCGTAACGCCACAGTGAGGGCAGTTTGGTTTGCTGGGTCTCATCGTAAGGTGAGGGCTTCTGACGATTGTAGACCACTTTCAGATTGGCTGGCGCGACGGCAACACAATTGGGGCAACCCCGTGAGTCAATCTGTAGATCGACAGGAAAGGCGGTGCCGCATCGAATGCAGGAAAATCCTGTGGCGTGGCTCATAGCGGCACCACGATGATTTCGCCGTCCGTTTCCATCAATCGCTCGACGCCGCCATGTCGAACGACGAGCATATCCTCGACCTGCAATCCCCATCGGCCGATTTCGTAGTAGGGCGTCTCCACGCATAGGACCATTCCCTCTTCGAGAACCTCACTGCTGTTCGACGAAAGCGTCGGCGCGTCATACCCATCAAGGCCGATGCCGTGGCCAACATGGTCGCGTCTGTAGTGCGGAATTCCTTCGCGCTGAACGACGCGCATGACTTCGCCGAAAACATGCGATGCGGCGATGCCCGGTCGGATGATCTCGCAGGCGCGCTGGACTCCGCGCAGCAACGCTTTGTGAAGGCGTCGAGCTTCGTGGGGCGGATCGCCTAATGTTGCGATGCGAGCAACGTCAGCGCGGTAGTGGTGAAATCGGCCACCGACATCGAAGCGTATGATCTCGCCGGCTCGCAACCTGCGATCAGACGGCTGGACGTTCATGAGCGCGCTTCGCTCGCCAAAACCGATGCATCCCAGGACCGGGAACGCGCCATCTTCGATGGTCTGGACATGAAATGCGCGCGCGAGATCAAGTTCAGTCGCGCCCTCCTTGGCAACGCCAAGCGCGGCCCCGATAGAACGTTCGGCGATTCGAGCGACCTGGCTCAGCCGATCGATCTCGTCATCCGTCTTGACGGCGCGAACGTCGCGCAGCAGCGCCGCCGCCGGCGTGATTTTGACGTTTGGCAAACGTGTAGCCAATGCCTCCAGATGTCCGCTTGCAAACCCGGTTTCGTCAATGCCGACGCGGCCGTTTCCAAGCCGTGCCTCCTCCAAAGCTGCAACAAGGGCAGCTATGGCATCTCGGTGAGGCGGCAGCCTGCGAAGCTGGAGATGTTCTTGGCCCACTGCGTCCCCGACCGCATTGGGGCCAAGTTCCGCATGGAACTCGCCAAAGCGGCGAACCTTTGCGGCACCGACCTCTTGGTCAGCAACGAGATCCAGAGTGCTTGTGCTTGTGATGATTTCTGGCGTACCCCGGTCGGACGCGGGCCACACCACATAGGCTTGCGGACCCCGGCGAATCCATTGGGGGAGGGCCCAGAATCCGCTCATGTAGGTAACGTTTTCTGGCGCCGTCGCGACGACTGCATCCAGCCCGGCATCAGCCATGCGTTGCCGTAGCCTTGATTCGTTAAGCAGCATGGCTGGGACCCCCGGCCGGATGGCTGATGGCGCCGCGATAACCAAGGCTGACGGAAATCCGGGTCGCGGCCGCCATAACCGCCTCGCCAATCTCGGCGATTTCAACGTGCGGTCCTACCGAACGGGGATAGGCTACACTTACTCCCGCAATAATCGCGCCCGACGCGTCGCGCACAGGTGCGCCGACCGCGATCAGCCCAGCGAAGTTCTCGTCAAGCGACGTGGTATAGCCGACGCTTTCGGAGCCAGTAATCTGAGCTATGAGTTTGCTCGTCTCCGTGACAGTCCTTGGCGTAAGGCGCTCAAGCGGACCTTGCCCCAAGATTCCGATGACGGCCTCGGCACTCAACTCCATCAACAGGGCCTTGCCAAGCGCCGTCGAGTGCAAGGGGAACGTTTCGCCCGGAGAGGACCGAATGATGACCGGACTTTTGCTCTGCACAGTCAGGAGATAGAGGCCCCTATCGCCCCGCCTCACGGCGAGGAAAGCATTGAAACAGCCTTCGGCGGCCAAGGCCTGAAGTTCCGTCTCGGCCAATCCAATGAGACGGTCCTTACGCAAAATATATCCTGCCAGTGCCAGGACAGAATGGCCAAGCCGATAGCGTCGCGACTCCGTAACCTGCTCGACGTAGCCATATTCGGCGAGCGTGTTCAGGATGCGCTGCACCGCAGCGGCGCTCTGGTCGAGGCGGCGGCCAAGGTCCCGCACGCCAATCGGCTCATCCGTATCCTTGAGCAGGTCCAATACGGCGAGGCCGCGCTCCAACGAAAGATTGCCGGCCACAGAATGTTCCTTATTTCGGTACGATGTTCCGCATCGCGACTAGGAAAGCAGCAATGCTTGCGGCTGTCAATGACGAATGTGCACTATAGTATGTCGTCCTAAAGTGTACGCCATGGCGACCATCCCGCCATGGATCTACGTGTGGTTGTCGGCCTCAACGTTCAAAGGATTCGGCGTGAACAGACGCTGTCCCAGGAGGAATTGTCGTTCCGTTCCGGGTTCACGCGCTCATATCTGAGCGGCCTTGAAGCCGGGCGCCGCAACCCAACGATCCTGTCACTCGCCAAAATCGCCAGTGCGCTGGGGGCGAGTGTCGATGACCTCATCCGTCAGCCCACGAAAGGCACTGCAGCACGCAGCAAGGTGGCACCTGGTCGTGTGGCCGATAAACGCAAACTGGGGTCCTGAGCAGTTATTGATCTTCGGGTGGCATGGTTGAGTGTCGCCGAAGGCTGCGCCGGATCAGAATCTCGACATCAATTTGAAGAGCCAGCGCCAGGACCTCCAGGGTGTCCAAGGTCGGTGCGTTCTCTTCCCGCTCCAACTTGCCGACATAGTTGCGATCAAGCCCCGCAAGATCGGCAAGTTGCTCCTGTGACAAGCTCGTCGCCTGTCGAAGCAACCTCAGATTGCGGGCAAAAACCGATCTCAGCCTCATCGGATGAGGCAGTCAGGCCGTGCTCTTTAGTGCCACCTACTATAGTAATCAAACGTCGCGGCGTGGATTGCCATGGAGATGAAGTCACGTATCTTTTTCCGTCTCAATACACCGGAGCGATCTTGAAGTGCCGAAGACAACCCAGCGCGTATTGCAGCGAGATCTGGCCGTGATCTTTGAAGCTACGGCGAAAATGGACGGTACAATCAGCGTCAAGGAAGTCATCAGGCAATTACATGCCAAGGTGCAAACTTATGGCTTTGTGGCCTGTCTCGTCACTGACTTGCCGAACCCGAATACCAGTTCACTCGATGAACACATCCTTGTGAACGGTTGGCCCGCCGATTGGTACGATCACTATATGGCCGCGGGGCATTATCGTCATGATCCGTGCGCCGCCTTGTGCCGGACCGCGCTGACACCATTTCTCTGGAGCGACATTTCCCGAGGTCGCATTGATGCGGACGCTCGGCGTGTGATGGACGAGGCTGCGGAGTTTGGGCTGCGAGAAGGAATCTGCATACCGATCCAGTGCCCGTTTAATGAAAGCGCTGCCGTAACGCTTGCAGGGAGCGAGGTCGATTTGACGCCGTCGGCGCGCTGCACCGTTCACGCTCTGGCCCGTCATGCCTATTCGGCTGCCCATCGGCTGGTCGGCGGTTTGCACAAGCAGCCGAAGCCGAGATTGTCCAAACGCGAACGTGAAATTCTGCAATGGGCCGCAGCAGGGAAGACAGCCTGGGAAGTCTCGAGAATCCTCTGCATTTCGGAGAGCACGGTCAATACGCATCTGCGCAATGTGAGACAGAAGCTCGATACGGCCAACATAGTGCAGGCAATTGTCGAGGCGGTTCGCAGGCACGAAATCCAGCTTTGAACCATCGTCAGATCAGAGTATGGCGCCGGCGGGAGGCGCATGCTCCTTGTCCTCATCCATGAGGACCCCACGATGTTCAAGGTTCACGTCGTTGATGCCGCAAACCGTGTGCGCTATCGAGAGCAGCTCGATCAGTACTTCCAGCTGCGCCATCAGATCTATGTCGGCGAGCGTGGCTGGCATGCGCTGAAGCGCCCCGACGGTCGGGAGATCGACGCATTCGATACGCCGGACGCCACTCATCTTCTGGGCATTACAGCCGCCGGTCAGGTCGTAGCCGGCTCCAGGCTGGTTCCAAGTCTCAAACCGCATTTGATGAGCGAGGTTTTCCCGCAACTGGTCAACGGTCTCGCACAACGCGGCCAAGATATTTCTGAATGGACCCGCTTTTTCGTCGCTCGTCATTTGCGTGAGCCAGGCCGCTCTTGCCAGGCCGCCGGTATTATCTGCTGCGGCGTCTTGGAGCTGTGCCTTCAACGCCATATCCGCCATTTGACTATCGTCTGCGAAGATTTTTGGTTCGAGCGTTTTGCCTCGATTGGCTGGAGCCCGAAGCGACTTGGTCCCTCGAAAGAAAGCGACGGCATGTCGATTATAGGGATCATGGTGGACATCTCGCCGGCCGCCCTTACGACGACGCGCCAGATTTATCGAATAGGGGGGACTGTGCTTTGCGACGACGAACCGATCGACAGTTGCCCTATGACTGACGAGAACCGTGGGTCAAACAGGCAGACTGCGTAAGCAAAGCCTTCAAACCGGCTGGACGTGGATGCGCGAAATTGAGCACCGCCATCTCCGCTACGCAATCGCGGCGGCAGACCTCGGTAGTTTTCGGCAAACCGCGACAAAATTCAACATCCGACAGTCCGCCATCAGCCGACGTATTCGGGATTTGGAGAATCAGCTCGGCGCGACGCTATTCGATCGAACCACAAGTGGTGTTGTACCCACAGCAGTAGGTCGGGCGTTTCTGGAGCGGGCCCGAGCATCCCTTGAGCAACTTAACGAAGCCGCAGACATAGTGGCCGAGTCCGGACGGGGGGTGCTTCGGATCGGTTTTGATGCTTCATGCGGCGCAAGCTTTGTCACTGCTCTGCTGGGTCGTTTCGTGTCGAGGCATCGTCGCACTGACCCTGTATTGGTTGAAGCCGCCGTGCAGGACCTACTAGCCGGAATTCGAGCGCGGCGCCTCGATGTGGCGTTGCTGACGGGTCGGCCCGAAGTGCCTGACTGCAATGTCATCCAGCTTTGGCTGGATCGGGTAGTTGCTGTTCTGCCAGAGAGCAATAGTTTGGCTCGAAAGGAGACGATTCACTGGAGAGATTTGATGGATATGAGCTTTCTTGGCGGCAAATGCGACATCGGAACAGTAATCCACGAGTGTCTGACCCGCGAATCGTCAGATATAGGATACGACCCGCAAGTTGAGCATTTTCCCGTGGGCAGAGACATGTTGATCGGAATGGTAAGTTTGGGCAAGGGTTTTAGTCTGACAATGCAATCGATGCCGGAATGCCGATGTGCTGGCGTAGTGTACCGTCCGATTTTCGCGCCTGGAGCTGAATTGCCTTTCAACGCAGTGACATCCGATCTAAACGACACTCAAACTCTGCGAAGCTTCTTGCGAATGGCGTTCCTTGCTCGCACTTCGATGGGACACTTGAATAGAGCTTTTTAGGTAGTCCAGGTGCAGAACCAATTTTGAGATAGCGGTGCAACGGGTCCCCGCCTTCCCGCGACATCTATGCTGCGGCCGCCTATCGCTCTGCGTAACCCCCCAAGCGAGAAACGGTATCGGCTGCGGATGATCAGCCGCAGTCCAGTAACCTCGTGGTAATTTTGAACTGTTGAGTCGCCGCCGCGCCATAATCAGCGGCACCGTCATCCGGTCCCGCAAAAAGCTGCGGACTGGCAAACCTGACGCGCGACTAAACTACCCGCAAATTCCTGATCGGTCGGCCGGGCGTCAGCGCCTCCGCCGCAGCGATGATGCCACGAGCATCGATGCCGAAATAGCGGTAGAGGTCGGCGATGGTGCCGGTCTGACCGAAGTGCTCGACGCCCAGCGGGCGAGTGCGGTGACCGTGCACGGATCCGAGCCAAGCCAGGGCTGCCGGGTGGCCGTCGATGACGCTGACGATGCCGCAATAAGAAGGCACGTCTTCCAAGAGCCGCTCTATGTGGCTGCGTGCGTGTGAAAGGCCGTTATCGCGGGCGCGCTGCGCTGCCGTCCAGCCTGCGTTGAGCCTGTCGGCGGAGGTCACGGCGAGAAGGCCCACATCGCGGCGGTCCTCCGCCATCAGGCCGATCGCTTCGATAGCTTCCGGCGCGATTGCGCCGGTGTAGGCAACAACGATCTGAGCAT
The DNA here is from genome assembly GCF_020164875.1 of Mesorhizobium sp. CO1-1-8. Lineage (NCBI taxonomy): Bacteria > Pseudomonadati > Pseudomonadota > Alphaproteobacteria > Hyphomicrobiales > Phyllobacteriaceae > Mesorhizobium > Mesorhizobium sp. CO1-1-8. Next base: position 18,683 of record NZ_JAIUGZ010000016.1, read on the forward strand.
TGGGACCGGGCTTGCGCATCCAATAGGCACCGTTGAGAATCTCTTCCTCCAACTCGGGCGTGATCACGCGTTTCGGCTGCTCGATCGAGCGCGTGGACAGGCGGAGATAGACGGAACCGCCGGTTGCGTCGCGGAGCCACGTCACCCTATCCGCTTCAGTTTCGCCCGATCGCTGCATGTATTCGAACGACCAGCGCATTATGGCGGCAAGTTCGTCGACGAAGGCAGGTTCAAAGCTCGCCAGGCCGTCTTGGGCCATGCCGATCAGCGGCGTGGCGATCGACTGGTGCGCGCCGCCTTCTGGTGCCAGCGTTACGCCGGATGGGGTTGCCACCAGCATGAAGCGGGCGTCCTGATAGCAGGCATAGTTCAGCGCATCGAGCCCCCGTTCGATGAAGGGATCGTAGAGCGTGCCCACTGGCAGCAGGCGCTCACCGAAGATCGAATGCGACAGGCCAAGCGCCGACAGCATGACGAACAGGTTCATCTCTGCAATGCCAAGTTCCATATGCTGGCCCCTCGGCGAGAAGGTCCAGTTGTAGGTCGAAGGAATGCGTTCGGTCTTGAACAGGTCCGCCATCTCCTCCCGGGCGAAAAGGCCTCGGCGGTTGACCCATGCGCCGAGATTGGTCGACACCGTAACGTCGGGGGCGGTGGTGACAATGCGGCTGGCAAATGGCGTGTCGCTCTTGGCGATCTCATGCATGACCAGGCCGAAGCCCTGCTGGGTCGACATCGAGGGTTGGGCGCCGAATTCGAGCCGCTCCGGCACGTCGATGACCGGCGAAGCGTAGCGGCGGCGGCCGGATTGCACAAACGGCACACCGGCAAGAAACGCCTTCAGCGTGGCTTCCGGCGTAGCGAGGCCTTCGAACGGGTTCCACTCGCGGCCCTCGCGCACTTTCATCGATTTGCGCAGGGTCTCAACCTGGGTCGGGGTCATCAGCCCGGCGTGATTGTCCTTGTGTCCGGCAAGCGGCAGGCCAAAGCCCTTAATCGTATAAGCGATGAAGCAGGTGGGACGGTCATGTGTCCTGGCCTGCTCGAACGCGTCCAGGATCGATGGCAGGTCATGCCCACCCAGATTGCTCATCAGTTGGGCGAGGTCGTCGTCGCCGCGTCTTTCGATTAACCGAGAAACGTCACCCTGGTCGCCAAGGTCGTCGAGCAGGCGCTTGCGCCAGGCTGCTCCTCCCTGGAAGGTCAGGGCCGAGTAAAGCTGGTTGGGGCAGGTATCGATCCAGTCGCGCAGCCTCTCGCCGCCGGGCTCAGTGAAGGCCGCCTGTTGCAGGACGCCGTGCTTAAGGATCACCACGTCCCATCCAAAATTGCGGAACATCGATTCGAACCGCTCCCAAAGTCCCTCGCGCACGACCGCGTCGAGGCTCTGCCGGTTGTAGTCGACGACCCACCAGGTGTTGCGAAGACCATGCTTCCAGCCCTCAAGCAGTGCCTCGAAGATGTTGCCCTCATCCATCTCGGCATCGCCAATCAGTGCCACCATGCGGCCTTCGGGCAGGTCAGTGCCGAGGCCCTTGGCCCGTATGAAGTCCTGCACCAGCGAAGAGAAAAGTGTCTGCGCCACGCCGAGCCCGACCGAACCGGTGGAGAAATCGACGTCATCAACGTCCTTGGTGCGCGACGGATAGGATTGTGCGCCATTGAAGCCGCGAAAATTCTTCAGCTTCTCTCGAGTCTGATTGCCGAACAGATATTGGATCGCGTGGAAAATCGGGCTCGCATGCGGTTTCACCGCTACCCTGTCCTCAGGCCGCAGGATGGCGAAATAGAGTGCGGTCAGGATCGTGTTCAGCGAGGCCGAAGACGCCTGGTGGCCTCCCACCTTCATCCCGTCGCCATTGTCGCGCAGATGATTGGCATTGTGGATTGTCCAGGTTGCCAGCCACAGCACTTTACGCTCGAGTTCGGACAGGATGGAAAGCCGTTGCGCTGTCATGATCAGGTCCCTTGAGAGGGGTGGAGGCTAAACCTGTTCATGCACGAGAAGTAACCAAACTTGCCTTTCGGTGCACAGCCATTTAGGAATTTTCGCCAACTTGATGTTTGTTTTGAAAGAAAACGGCTAATGCGCGTGTTGGACGATATCGATAAGAAAATCATCGCGGCGATCCAAGGCAACGGCAAGATCACGGCCAATGAGCTGTCTGATCGCGTCGGTTTGTCACCGTCTCCTTGCACCCGACGTGTGCGCTTGCTGGAAGATTCTGGCGTGATCAAAGGATACACGGCAGTGATAGACCAGAAGAAGGTCGGCCTGCCGATCAGCGCCTTCGCGTCGATCAAGCTCGAGCGGCAGCGCGAAGAAGATCTTGACCGGTTCGCGCTCGCCGTGGCGCGCTGGCCGGAGGTGGTGGATTGCTACCTCATGACTGGGCAGCGGGACTATCTGATGCGCATCGTTGTGCGCGATCTCGAAGCATACGAACGGTTCATCAAGCACAAACTCACGCGTTTGGACGGGGTCGCCTCGATCGAAACGAGCTTCGCTCTTGATCAGGTCAAGCGTTCCGAGGTGCTGCCCTTAGAATAGGAACCAGAGACGTGCAGTCTAGTGGTGGCAATCTGACGCTTGGTTCCCCCATGTACTGGCTGGAGGCGACTTTCCCATTTAGACGCCCAGCCAGCACATGGCATTCGAAAACTGATCTTTCGTGCCCACCTGAACGCGCCTATCGAGACCGTCTGGCGGGCTTTCAACGATCCGGCCGACATCGTGCGGTGGGACGCATCCGACGACTGGCTCACGACCTAGGCGTCGAGTGACTTGCAGGTCAGCGGTCTGCTCAAGCTCCGCATTGAGCCAGGGCATGACGGCATGGTTTTTGACTTCGTCGCGACCTACACCAGGGTCGAGCCGACGCGGCTGATCGAGTGGCGGATGGATGACGACCGTCATGTGCGTGTCGAATTCGCGGAGACCGAGGCGGGCGTCGGTGTCCGTCAAGCGTTTGACGCCGAACCAATCCCCTTCCGTCGACGAGCAGCGCCGGGAATGGCAAGACGTTCTCGACAACTTCGCGCGGCACGTCGCTGGGATCGCCGGTTGACGGTACGCTTACGCCACACACGGTCTTGCTCGTCGGGACCAAGCGCCAGCTTTTCACCATTAGCGTCATCCCGATCGGCCTCAACATGGCCTGCTGCCAGTTTCCCGGACTCGGCCCTTATGCAGCCTTCGCCGCTTGGATAGTGTGAAGCATTTCCGGCTTGAGGTGCGTATAGCGCCGCAACATCTTCCAATCCTTGTGACCTGTGACCAGAGCTACCTGTTCAATTGTAAACCCGGCTTCGAAAAGGCGGCTCGTGCCTTCGTGTCGCAAATCATGAAAATGAAGGTCGTGGATGCCCAGGTCCGCACACCCTCGACGGAACGCGGTGCCGACTGACCTGTGGTTGAACGGGAAAATGCGATCGTCGTCATTGCTTCGCTTTGCCCGCTGCTCCTCGACAATGGCCCACGCGTCGTAACCGGTCGCTGCGAATAGCGGTATGCGCTGATTGTTGCCTTTCTTGTTTCGCGGGTCCTTCCGGTCCCGGATAAGAAGCATCCGCGTGCGGGCTTCCAAGTCGGACCAACGCACCTTGCAAATTTCTTCCTGGCGCATCGCGGTTGCAACGGCGAAACGCATGATCTGGCTAACCGGTGCAGTCTGACGAGGGTTTGCATCGAAGTGCGCGATCAGCCTGTCGAGCTCATCCTGGGTAGGCCGCCTGTCGCGCTCATGCCCTTTGCCAACAAGGCCAAGCCTCTTTAGGGCGATACGCGCGAGGTCAACGGGTTCGACCTTGACCGGCAGGCCGTGCACCGCAGCAGCGTGGGATAGAATGAGTTTAATCAGGCCGATGTCGATGCCGAGCGTTACCGGTCCGGCCCCCAGGGCGGCGCGATCACGGCCGAAGCGAATGAGCCGTTCGCGATCGAGAGCCGCCACATTGCACTTTCCAAGATGCCTTTGCAGCATATCGAGTGTCGCAGCCTTGGAACGGAGAGGGGACTTGCCTACATCGCACATGTCGTCGATATGAAGGTCGATGAGTTCGCCAAAGGTCTTCAGGCGCGCTATTCGGGACTTCGTCGGCGTCTCACCGCGATCGACCTGGCGCTCGGCGTCGGTTGCCCAGCGTCGTGCGTCGTCTCGGCGCAAAAAGGTCTCGCTGACGTAGCGACCTTTGCGACGGACTTGCACACGCCAGGAACCGGACGAGAGTTTTGTGTAGGTGGCCATTTTTTCGTGTGCGCTCCGTGTGCACTGAGAGATCGAAACGTGGCGAAAAGGGTCGTATTCCGGCGTAAATTCGTGTGCACTCTGCAGGTTCTAACGATTTGATGTTAAAGAAAAAATCATGAAAAATCAAGATCATAGACTGGCTATTGCACCTATGATGGATTGGACGGACCGGCATTGCCGGTTCTTCCACCGCCAACTGACGAGCCATGCGCTGCTGTACACCGAGATGGTGGTGGCCGACGCGGTCATCCACGGCGCACGCGAGCGGCTGCTCGGCTTCGATGCAATGGAACATCCGGTCGCGCTGCAGCTCGGCGGCTCGGATCGCGAAAAACTTGCCGAGGCGGCGCGCATCGGCGAGGCTTTTGGCTATGACGAGATCAACCTCAATGTCGGCTGTCCGTCGGACCGCGTCCAGTCGGGCACGTTCGGCGCCTGCCTGATGAAGGTGCCGGACCTCGTCGCCGGCTGCGTCGCAGCAATGAAAGCGGCGGTGAAGATCCCGGTAACCGTCAAATGCCGCATCGGCGTCGACGAGCAGGATCCGGAGCCGGCCCTCGATGCGCTGGCGGATGGAGTTTTCGATGCCGGCGCCGACGCATTGTGGGTGCATGCACGCAAGGCGTGGCTGGAAGGCCTGAGCCCCAAGGAAAACCGTGACATCCCGCCGCTCGACTATGACAGGGTCTATCGGCTCAAAGCCCGAAAACATAACGAATTCATTGGCATCAATGGCGGCATTCAGACGATCGAAGGGGCGTTGGCGCATCTTGACCATGTCGACGGCGCCATGCTTGGCCGCGCTGCCTACCACACGCCCGGCATTCTGGCCGGCGTCGATGCCGCTTTCTACGGCGTCCAGCCCGAGCCGTTCGATTTCGCCGCGCTGATCGATACGATGGCGGACTATGCGGCACGCCATATCGAGCAGGGAGGGCGGCTTGGCCATGTCACCCGCCATATGGTCGGACTGTTCCATGGCCTGCCCGGCGCGCGCCGGTACCGGCAGATCCTGTCCACCGACGCGACAAAACCCGGCGCCGGCCCGGACGTGCTGAAGACGGCTTTCGCGGCCGTCGAGTTCGGTGGAGCAGCAGCCGAAGCGGCTTGAGCTTCGGGGATCAATCCCTGAGGATCATGCGGTCGCCGCGCACGTCAAAGCCCGACAATGAACCGATGAAGTTCATGCCGAGCAGGGACTGGCTGAGCATGCCGGGTGCGGCGATCATCACCGACATATCCCTGCGCATGATGCCGCCGATCGCAATCTGATCGGTTTTCACGGCCGCGGCGCGTGCCATGCCGTTGGCGGTCGAAACCGGTATGGTGTAGTTGAGCGCGGCCGGATTGAAACCGGCGGCCTGCGCATCCTGCGACGTCAGCACGGTGCTGGTCGCGCCGGTATCCACCACGGCCCGGACCGGGTTGCCGTTGACCAGGATGCGCGCTTCGAAATGGCCATTGTCCGCCTTGTCGAGCGTCACCGTGGCGTGACCGTCTTCGACGCCAAGCGCAAGCGGGCTGCCGGGAACAAGGCCCGCGGTCACCCGGCTGGCGACATCCTGCAACTCATAGCGATACTGATAACCGGCGATCAGCGCGAGTGCGATCGCCGCCCAGGCGCCGAGATTGCGGGCCATGGCGCCCAGGGGCCTGCCTGAGCGAAGCAGGCCGGCGCCGATAAGGGCGCCAAAGGCGCCGAGCCAGATCAGCCGGCTGAAATCGTTGTTCTCCACGCCGAGCGTGCTGCCGGCGGAATCGTTAAGCATGAGCAGGACTGCTCCCACCCCGATCGCGGCCATCAAGACCCAGAACAACCGGCTCATCCGCACCTCACGACAGCGCGTCGCGTTCGCGCGCCATGCGGGTGCGGCGCGTTTCCCGGCGCGGCCGGCGCTCGACCGTTTCCAGCCGGGCCGGCAATTGCGCCATGACGCTGCGGCGCGTTTCCGTCGTCATCCCGATCCAGGCGCCGATTTCCTCGCGCGTGCGACCGCAACCGAAACAGAAGCCGGTTTTCATGTCGATCGAACAGACCAGGATGCACGGGGATTCGATGGCGGTCATGACTTTCTCTTGGGCTTCCATCCGGAATCCCTTGTTCTACCTCCACATGGTGCAACGGCAAAGGCAATGCAAGCCCTCGCGATTGCGCCCTTCGGGGCCGGCTTTGCGGCAAAGGCAGGCCCCTCATCCCAGAGGTTGTGCCAACCTCGCAAGGCGGCTATGCCGCTCACCAACTCCAGGGAATGATCGATAACAAGATGACCAGCGCACTGCCTTTCGACGATTTTCGCAACCTGTTGGCCAATCTGCCGGCGGCCGACACGGCAGCCGAGACCCGCGTACGCTCGCTGTTTGCCAAGGCGGACAAACCAGGCAATTCGCTTGGCCGTATAGAGGACATCGCCGCCTGGCTGGCAGCCTGGAGCGGGAGGGCTCCGCCCGCGGTGACAAGACCGCTGATGGCGGTCTTTGCTGGCAATCACGGCGTCACGCGCCACGACATTTCGCCACGGCCGGTGGCGGCGACCGCCAATGCGGTCGAACTTTGCGCCGCCGGAGGTGCCGCGATCAACCAGATCTGCATTGCCTACGATCTCGGGCTGAAGGTTTTCGATCTTGCCCTGCACATCCCGACCGTCGACATCACCGAAGAGGCCGCGCTGGACGAGCGTGGCTGTGCCGCCACCATGGCCTTCGGCATGGAAGCGATCGCCGGCGGCACCGATCTCTTGTGTCTCGGCGATCTCGGCGTCGGCAACTCCACCGTCGCTGCCTCCCTGTTTGCGGCGCTGTTCGGGGGCAGGGGTGCCGATTGGGTCGGCCCAGGGTCGGGCGCCGATGCGGCGATGCAGGCACGCAAGGCCGACGTGGTCGATGCCGCGCTGGCTTTTCATGGCGGCCATCTCGGCGACCCGCTCGAGGCGCTGCGCCGGGTCGGCGGCCGTGAATTCGCGGCGATCGCCGGCGCCATCCTTGCCGCGCGGATGCAAAAAATCCCCGTACTGCTCGACGGAGTGGCCGCGACGGCAGCCGCAGCGGTGCTGCATGGCGTCAATCCCGCCGCGCTCGATCATTGCCTCCTGGCAAGCCAGTCGCCAGAACCCGCGCATGCACGCGCCGCCCAACGGCTCAGGCTGCGCCCGTTGCTTGATCTGGGCATCAGCCATGGCGAAGGGGCAGGGGCCGCCCTTGCCGCGGGTCTGGTCAAGGCCGCCGCGCTGACCAGTTCGGGCATGGCTGCGGCGGTACGCGGCTAGAGTCTTGCTATATTACCGCCGTCGAGCCGCCACAGCCGCGGTCGGCAGTGCTGGCAGTTCCTCCATCACCCGGCTGAGCGGGAAGATGGCGATCGCCTCGGTCCCTTCGCGCAGCTTGGAATGAAGTTCGAACTCGCCGCCATGCATGGCGAGCAACCCTTGCACGATCGGCAGGCCAAGGCCGGTGCCTTGCTCGGCGCTCTTGATGGCAATCGAGCCCTGGCCGAAGGCGGAAAGCACGATCGGGATCTCGTCTTCCGGTATGCCCGGCCCGTTGTCCTTGATCGAAATATATTGTCCGCCGCCCGCGGTCCAACCAACGCGGACACGGATTTCACCGCCGGTGGCGGTGAACTTGATGGCATTCGACAGAAGGTTGAGCGTGATCTGTCGCACCGCACGCTCATCAGCGAAAAGGCGCGGCAGCTCGTGTTCGAAATCCTGGACGACCCGGATATCCTTGTTGCGCGCCCTCAACTCCATCATGTGACAGCAGTCCTCGACGATGCCAAGCAGCATCACTGGCTCTTCGTTGAGCTGGTAGCGGCCGGCCTCGATGCGCGACAGGTCGAGAATCTCGTTGATCAGGTCGAGCAGATGCTGGCCGGATTCGTGCACGTCATGGGCGTAGTCGCGATAGGTGGGATTGCTCATCGGTCCCAGCACCTCGTTCGACATCACCTCGGAAAAACCGAGAATGGCGTTGAGCGGCGTGCGCAATTCGTGGCTCATCGAAGCGAGGAACCGCGATTTCGCCAGATTGGCGTCCTCGGCCCGCCGCCGCGCCTCGTCCGACATCGATTTCGCCGTCTCCAGTTCGGCGATCAGCGCATCCTTTTCGGAGCGGAACGACAACATCATCAGGGACGAGTGGTTGAGATGATGGGCCACATAGGCGAAGAACGGTAGCGACACGACCAGCAGGGCGGCCATGATCGCCTCAACCGGCATCCATAGCTTGGCGCCGGCATAGGCGTAGAGCGCCACGGGAACGGCAAAGGTCGCCAGCAGCGCCCCGCGCAGAGACGAGGTCATCACCGCGGTCGCCGCCATGGCGAACAACAGCACCACGGCCTTGACGATGTGGAACGGATCGACCTCGCAGACGCTGCAGCCAAGCCACACGAACCATGCCCAACCGAGGCCGCACAGGAAATGGCCAATCAGGAATTCCCGTCGTGCTTGCAAAGGGTTGAGCTCGGAAGCTTCAGTGCGCTCGATGCGCCGCGCCATGAAGGCAACGATGGTGTAGCAGGTTAGGGTGAACAGCGCCCAAAGCCCGATCTCGTTGCCGATTCCGGCCAGCCGGCCAGCCGCCGCGATCGCCAGGATGAGCAGCGGGATGGCTATGGCGCCGCTTGCCATCGCGCGGGCGTGGAGCTTCAGCAATTCGCGATCGAAATCGGGATTGCCGGCCTGCTGCGAAAGACGGTCACGCGTCTTGCGCACCGCGCGCGCCACATCGCTGTTGCGATGGGGTTTCCTGCGGTCCACAATGAACTTGTCCGCTGTGTTCGAGCGTTGCAAGGGCATTAAAACTTCAATTATGCGAGCAGCGGTTTCCAAGTGTTAAGCTACGTTCGAATGATTAACCAACCGTTTGCCATATGAGCCGTTCCTGGTCGCCGAGGCGGCGTCCGCGATACGTCGCGCCACCCCGCAGCCTGTGGCGAAGGCTGGTGGATAACGGGCTTGCCGTCATCATCCTCGGGCTGTTGATCCTGCTGGCGGCCCGCCTCGACCGGGTGGAGACACGCAAGACGCAAGGCGCAGCCATCGTCAACGACGGCGATTCGATCACGCTTGGCACCGAGCGTATACGTATGCGCGGCATCGATGCTCCGGAATATACACAAACCTGCCGCAAGAACGGCGCCGACTATTCCTGCGGCACGCTTGCGCGTCAGTCGCTCGTTCGCCTGATCGCCGGCAAGCCCGTCTCTTGTACCGGCTGGCAGCGTGATCGTTATGGCCGGCTGCTCGGCGACTGCACCGCCGGCGGCAAGGATCTCAACCGCGCGCAGGTCGAGGCGGGCTGGGCGGTTGCCTATGGCGACTTCGAGAGCGAGGAAGCCATCGCGCGCGCGGGAAAGGCCGGCATCTGGGCGGGAACGTTCGACCAGCCGCAGAATTGGCGAGACAGCCATCACGGCGAAGTCGTCGAGAAGAGGCACGGCACACTGGCGTCGATCGGCGATGCCGTGCGCGAGATTTTTCGCTTCTGGTGATGCGCATCCCGGAACTGGAACCCAGAACGAACAGGAGGATGGAATGAAGCTCTTCGACGGTGGCCGGGCGCCCAATCCACGGCGGGTCCGCGTCTTCCTGGCCGAGAAAGGCATCGAGGTTCCGCAAGTGCCCATCGACATGGGGGCGCTGGAACACAGGCAACAGGCGGTCAGCTCGCGCAATCCCCTGCAACGCCTGCCGATACTGGAACTCGACGACGGCACCGTCATCACCGAATCCGTCGCCATCTGCCGCTATTTCGAGGAATTGCATCCCGAACCGGCGCTGTTCGGGCGTGGCGCACTCGGCAAGGCGCAGGTCGAGATGTGGCAGAGGCGGATGGAATTCAATTTGCTTAGTTGCGTCATGCAGGCTTTCCGGCACATCCATCCGGCCATGAAGGAATGGGAAATCCCGCAGGTCCCCGAATGGGGTGAGGCCAACAAGCCGAAGGCCGTGGCGTTCCTCAGGCTGCTTGACGGCGAACTGGGTAGCCGGGAGTTCATCGCCGGTGACAGCTATTCGATCGCCGACATCACCGGCCTGATCGCTGTCGACTTCATGAAGCCGGCACGCATCAAGGTGCCGGATGAATGCGCGAATGTGTTGCGCTGGCATCAGGCCGTCTCCAGCCGACCGAGCGCATCAGCCTGAGAATGACTGTCGAACTCGAAAACCTCGTCGCCAGGGTCCGCGCCTGCCGTATCTGCGTGGAAAATCCGGTCGGCAAGCCGTTGCCGCATGAACCACGACCGGTGCTGCGCCCATCGTCCAGCGCCCGTATCCTGATCGCCAGCCAGGCGCCCGGCACCAAGGTGCATCTGTCAGGCATGCCGTTCACCGACGCCTCCGGCGACCGCTTGCGCAGTTGGCTTGATGTGACGAGCGACGAATTCTACGACATCGAAAAATTCGCCATCGTCCCGATGGGGTTCTGCTTTCCCGGCCAGGATGCCAAGGGGGGAGACCTGCCGCCGAGGCGCGAATGCGCGGCGGCCTGGCGCGCGCCTTTGATGGCCTCGATGCCACGGATCGATCTAGTGCTGACGATCGGTATCTACGCGCAGTCCTGGCACATGGGTGCGGCGCGCCGGCCCTCCCTGACCGAAACGGTCATGGAGTGGCGCTCCATCTGGGAGAATTCCGTCGGTCCGAAAGTGTTGCCGCTGCCGCATCCCTCGTGGCGCAACACCGGCTGGCTAAAGAAGAATCCATGGTTTGAAATGGATTTGCTGCCTTTTCTGCGTTCGGAAATCCGCTATCGCCTCGGCTGACCTTTCAGCAAGAAATCACTCGCTTTTTGCCCGATCAGCAGAATTTCTTTCTTGTGAATGGCCTAGATAAGGCAGAGTATAGGCATTCTATTCCTTTGGGAGCACGATATGGATCGCCTCGATAGAAAAATTCTCCGCCTCTTGCAGGAGGACGCGACACTCGCGGTCGCCGATGTCGCCAAGAAAGTCGGGCTGTCGACGACGCCTTGCTGGCGGCGCATCCAGAAGCTCGAGGAAGAGGGCGTCATCAAGCGGCGCGTTGCCATTCTCGACCATGAAAAGGTCAATGTGCGCGTCACCGTCTTCGTGTCGATCCGCACCAATTCGCACAGCCATGAATGGCTTCGGCGTTTCTCGGAAGTCATCCAGGAGTTTCCCGAGGTGGTCGAGTTCTACCGCATGAGCGGCGACGTCGACTATCTCCTGCGCGTCGTGGTGCCCGATATCGCCGCCTATGACGCCTTCTACAAGCGGCTGATCGCCAAGATCGAAATCCGTGACGTGTCGTCGTCCTTCGCCATGGAGCAGATCAAGTACACGACCGAAATCCCGCTCGACTACATGGTGCTGGACAAGGAATCGGGTGCCAACGCTGCCTGAGCTTGATCTCACACAAGGTCGTTCCGCTTAGTTCTTCTTTTTGTTGAGGAAACTCCAGGGCGAGTTCACCGGCAAGATGATGGTGTCCGGCACGCTGTCGACGGCGACCACGTCTGCCTTGCGCACCGTGTAGCCGGATTGGATGACGCTGACGCCGTCGAGGACGAACAGCTGGCTCTTCTCCATGTCCGGCTTCAGCGCGCCGGTGACCGCGACAGGCTGATAGGCCTCGGACATCTTGTAGGGACGGGCCGGCGTGACCAGGACAATCTGGTTGGGCGGCGGCGTCGGCATGTGGCTGCAGGCACCCGTCCAGGGTACCAGCAGGAACTGATAGACGAGATCACCGTCGCGATCGACCGGCAATGCGTAGCCGGCTAGCTGAATGCTTCTGTCCTGCAGGTTGAGGGACAACGTCTCGCCATGGTCGGGCAATTTTGCCGCGATCATCGGCAGTCCGACATTTTCGGCGGCGGATTGCGTAGCCGGGCGCAGATCCTTCCAGAATATGTGCGCGGTCTCGGCCGAGGCATCGACGGCGGCGGACACAAACAACGCAGCTGCCAGCACTATGGATGATTTTAGAGGATTGCTCATTGGCCGCTTCCCTTGAGGCTCAAGTAAAGACGCCGCTGTCAACGACGTCAACGCTCCCGCCGCATCACATGTCGGCGCTGCATCGCAAGGCAGCGAGATCCAGACATGCCGGAAAGCGGATTTCCGCGCCGTCAGCCTTTCCTGGCGGCGATCCGCGCGAGCGTCTTGGCATTGGTCAGCTCCCTTACGGCGTCCTTGCCGATCCAGCGCGCCGTCTTGTCCGCCGACTGCGCCAGTCGTTCGGCGACAGCAAGGCCAGCACTGTGCATGTCCATCGATCGTTTGCCGATCGACCGAAGCGCCCAGTTCACGGCCTTCTTCACGAAATTGCGGCTGTCGGTAGCATGCGTTTCGATGATCGGCAGGAAGGAGAGAAAGGTCGCCCCGGGCTCCTTCTTCCGGTGAACGACAGACCAGGCCATCATGGCAAAGGCCGTGCGCCGAACGAATTCCCGTTCGTCCGCCGCGAACTCACTGATCAGTTCCTTCCAGGCGTCCGTATCGACAAAGAGGTCGGAGACGCCGTCGACGATGTCCCAGGAGTCGAAACTCGCCGTCCAACGTCTTGAATCTCCAGCAGAAAATCGTTTCGGGTCAGCCGTGACGGAGGCAATGAACTGCGCCTCCATAATGCCGGTGTCCCATAGCTCGAAGGCGCGCGCGTGGTTGCGTTTGACCTTCCTGGCGATCTGCCGCTGCATACCGTGCGAGATGCCAAGCGCACGGTCGAACTTGATGCCATAGCGCAACATGCCGAGGCGGTTCTCCTCCGATCCGATAGCGCGAAGATGGGCGACGATTTCCGCGGCGCTGGATTGAGGCGAGAGCTCTGCCACCGCAGAAACCTATTTTTCCAGACGGGCGAGCAGCGAGGACGTGTCCCAGCGCTTGCCGCCCATCGCCTGCACATCCTTGTAGAACTGGTCGACGAGCGCGGTGACCGGCAGTCTGGCGCCATTGCGCTCGGCCTCGGCCAGGCAGATGCCGAGATCCTTGCGCATCCAGTCGACGGCGAAGCCGAAATCATATTTGCCGGCGTTCATCGTCTTGTGGCGGTTCTCCATCTGCCAGGAGCCCGCGGCGCCCTTGGAAATCACCTCGATCACCTTCTCGATGTCGAGCCCGGCCTGCTTGCCGAAATGGATGCCTTCGGCCAGGCCCTGGACGAGGCCGGCTATGGTGATCTGGTTGATCATCTTGGTGAGCTGGCCGGCACCGGCCGGCCCCATCAAGCCGACCATGCGGGCAAAAGCGTCGATGACAGGCTTCGCTTTGTCGAAAGCGTCCTGCTCGCCGCCGACCATCACGGTCAGCACGCCATTCTCGGCGCCGGCCTGACCGCCCGAGACAGGCGCATCCAGAAACGAAAACCCGCCAGCTTGCGCCGCCGCCGCCAGCTCGCGAGCGACCTCGGCCGAGGCCGTGGTGTTGTCTATGAAGATCGAACCCTTCTTCATCGATTTGAAGGCGCCTTCCGGACCGGTCGTCACCGAACGCAAATCGTCGTCATTGCCGACACAGGAAAAGACAAAATCCTTGCCCTCGGCAGCCTGCGCCGGCGTCACTGCCAGGCTGCCACCGTGCTGGCCAATCCATTGCTCGGCCTTGGCCTTGGTGCGGTTGTAGACGGTGACGTCATGGCCGCCCTTGTTCTTCAAGTGCCCGGCCATCGGATAGCCCATCACGCCAAGACCGAGAAATGCAACAGATGCCATGAGCCTGCCCTTCAGAATGGAAACGGAATTTGCTGCGAGACGTCTAGGCTCTGCGCGCAATTCGTCAAGATGCGTAGGGCGGGATCGACTGGTGCAGCCGCATTGAAAACGGTCAGCGTTTCAGGTGAATGGTGATCCGGCGTTCGATCCATTCAACGCCATGGCGCAGGATTTCGACCATCACCAGATAGACGAGGGCGACCCAGATATAGGCTTGGATGTCGAACGAGTTGGCGAAGGCGAGCTTCGCATTGCCCATCAGATCATAGACCGTGATGATGGCGACGATGGCGGACGCCTTGACCATCAGGATCAGCTCGTTGCCATAGGGCCGCAAGGCGACGATCAACGCCTGCGGCAGGATGACCTTGCGCAAGGTCTGCAGTTTGTGCAGGCCAAGCGATGCCGCCCCTTCCCATTGCCCTCTTGGCACGCTCTCGATGGCGCCGCGCAGAATCTCGGCCTGGTAGGCAGCGGTGTTGAGCGCAAAGGCAAAAACGCCGCAATTGAACGCGTCCTTGAAAAAATCCCAGAGGCCGACCGACTGGAGTTCGACGCGAAACGAGCCTAGTCCGTAATAGACCAGATAGGTCTGGACCAGCAGCGGCGTGCCGCGGAAGAAATAGACGTAGCAATAGGCGAGGCCGGACAGGATCCGGTTCTTGGACATGCGTCCGTACGCGACGGGCACCGACAGAATGGCGCCGAGCACCATCGATATGGAAACCAGCGCGAGCGTTACCCCCAACCCTCGCAAATAGGCAGGCGCATATTTGGCGAAGAAATCGGGATTCCAGGCAAGGAAGAGATAGCTGACGATGCCAATGCCGAACAAAATCCACAGGCAGACCAGCGCGTAACCGGCGATACGCCTGCGCGGCCAGCCGCGCGCCCGCGGCGGGGGACGTTCGACCATCGTGGCAGCGGCGCTCATCGCTGGGCCTCCCGCCGGCCAAGCGAGCGCAGAATCGCGTTGGTGGCGAAGGACGACAGGACGGCCAGGGCAAGAAAGACCAGGGAGGCGACGCCGAAGAACAGGAAAGCGTGCTTGGTGACGCGGGCGGCAATGCTGGCATTGCGCAGTGTCTCGGCCAAGCCGACGACCGACACGAGCGACGTGTCCTTGAGCAGGCTGAGCCAGCAGTTTTCCAGTCCGGGGAACGCGATGCGCAGCAGCTGCGGCACGATCACCTTGCGCATGGTCAGCCAGTTCGAAAGACCGATGGCATAGCCGCCCTCATACTGGCCTTTGGGAATGGCGCGGAAGGCGGAAAGAAAAACCTCGCTGGCATAGGACGAGAAGATCAGCGCAAGCACGATCATGCCGGCCACGAAGCTGTTGACGTCAATGGTGGTGTCCGGCCGGAAATACCTGACGAGATGCTGCAGCAGGATCGGCATGCCGAAGAAGAACAGGAAAAGCGTCACCAGCTCCGGCAGGCCGCGAAAGACGGTGGTGTAGATGTTGGCGGCAAGGCGCAACGAGGGTTCTTCGGACTGCTTGGCGAGTGCAATGAAAAAGCCGATCGTCAACCCGATGGGCAGCGTGGCAAGCGCCAGCGCAATGGTGATCAATGCGCCATAGGCAATATCGTCAAGCCAGCCTTCGGGTCCCCAACTTAGAAGTGTCCATATGCTCTGGGCTGGCATCGACCGGTCTTATCCCCACGGCGTTCCTGAGACGAATATAAAGACGGCGGGGAAATTCCCCGCCGTCTTGACCGTATTTATCAGGACTCGGCGCCGTAGACGTCGAACTTGAAGTACTTGTCGTTGATTTCCTTGTATTTTCCATTGGCGCGAATGGCGTCGATGGCCGAGTTGAGCTTGTTGACCAGGTCGGTTTCGCCCTTGCGCACGGCAATGCCGGCGCCAGGCCCGAAGATCTCGACCGGCTGCGGCGACGGTTGGCCGAGGATCTTGCAGCAGGCGCCGTCAGGCGAATCCAGAAACTGCTGCAGCACGACGATGTCGTCCTCGATGGCGTCGAGACGACCATTGGCAAGATCTGCCTGCTCCTCGGGGCTGCTCGGATAGCCCTTCACGGTGCTGTCGGTGTAGGTCTTCGAGGCATAGTTGAAATGCGTCGTGGTGGTGGCCACACCGATGGTCTTGCCGGCGAGATCTTCCTTGGTCACGCCTTTCAGCGTGCTGTCTTTAGGCACGGCGAGCGCCGACGGCGTGTTGTAGTATTTGTTCGAGAAGTCGACCTTCTCTTTCCGCTCGGGAGTGATCGACATCGAGGCGACGATGGCGTCGAACTTGCCGGCCTGGAGGGCTGGAATGATGCCGTCCCAATCCTGGGCGACGAAGGTGCACTTGACCTTCATCTCATCACAAAGCGCCTTGGCGATGTCGATGTCGAAGCCCACGAGCTGGCCATCGGCGGTGAGGTTGTTGAAAGGCGGGTAGGCGCCTTCGGTGCCGATCCTCAGGGTCTTTTCCTGGGCCTGGGCGACGCCGAGCGTCAGCAGCGCGGCCGATGCGGCAAGCGCGATACGCAGTGAAATACGCATGATGGTCCTCTCTTTATGGTCCCGGCCGTCGTTCCGAACGGCTCTGTGGGGCGGTGCTTTTGACCGCCCGCTGGCGCGATACTCCCACTCTTTCCAAGAAAAAAGCAACTGCAAAACCGTAAAAATGGGCAAGGCTATTCTGCCGTTGCGTCAGCGCTCAAGCAACGAGCCCGGTGGTGCGCTCGATGAAGTCGGCTATCGATTTTGCATCGTCGAGATCGAATACCGGCAGCTGCTCGCCTTCAATGGCAAAATCGGCGGCGACAGCGACGATGTTGGGATCCTCCGCCGAAAGCGGCGTACGGTCCTTCGCATCCAGCCGGCGGGTTTCGATCTTGCTGTGGGCTTCGCGCTTGTAGCCCTCGACCAGCACGAGGTCGCAAGGGGCAAGCCGCGACAGGACAGTCTCCAATGTCGGCTCGTCCTCGCCGCGCAGCTCGTGCATCAGTGCCCAGCGAACGCCGGAGACGATCGCGACTTCGGTGGCACCGGCCTGCCGGTGGCGAAAACTGTCGGCGCCCGGTTTGTCGATGTCGAAATCATGATGGGCGTGTTTCACCGTCGACACCTTCCAGCCGCGCCGGACAAGTTCGATGACCAGCCTTTCGGTCAAAGTCGTCTTGCCGGAATTCTTCCAGCCGGTGATGCCGAAGACGCGTCTGTTCATGGCTTGATGCTCTGCAACAGACGCTCGGCAGACACAAGATCGTCCGGTTCGTTGACGTTGAAGAAAGGGTCGACCCGCGCCGATGGCAGAACCGGGAACTCTACCTCGACAAAATCGTGCCGGTCGATGAAAGCCGAAACCCGCCTGATATCCTCATCGACCAGAAAGTGCCGCAAGGCGTCGCGGCAGCCCGTCGGCCAGAGGGCGAAAGTCGGGTGCCGCTTGCCGGCCGAACAGGCGACGGCAATCGAACCGGGACTTTGATCGGCGGCCGCTGCCAGCCGCTCGACAAGGTCCAGCGGCAGGAAGGGCGTGTCGCCGGCAGCGCTGACGATCGCCTTGCAACCTGTGTTGGTCGCGGCCCATTCGAGGCCGGTCAGGATTCCGGCGAGCGGCCCGGCAAAGCCGGGCACGCTGTCGGCAAGCACCGGCAGTCCAAAGCGCAGGAACCGTGCAGGGTTGCCATTGGCGCTGAGCGCCAGCGATTCGATTTGCGGGGTGAAGCGCGAGACGACCTGGTCAAGCAGGCAGCCATCGCCAAGCGGCAACAGGCTCTTGTCGCCGCCGCCCATCCGTCTCGACTGGCCGCCGGCCAGGATGATCCCAAAGACATTTCGCTTCATGCCACGAAGCCTGTACGCCAGCCGCCGGAAATCACAAGAACCTTCAAATGACCTGGCTAGATCCCGTCGGGCACCATGGTCGGCCCCGTGCTTTCGGCCACGATCTTTCGCCGGCCGACCACACGCTCGCGGTAGAGCGCATAAAGGCCGGAGCCGATGATGATGGTGGCGCCGACGATCATCGGCAGATCAGGGGTATCGGCGAAGATGAACAGGCCAAGCAGGATCGACCAGATCAGGGCCGTGTAGCGGAATGGCGCGATGAAGGAGATGTCGCCGGCCCGCATCGCCATGATGATGAACTGGTAGCCGATCAGCACCAGCACCGCCGCCAGGGCCAGCAAGGCCGTGCTGTCCCCCGTCATCGGCGTCCAGCCGCCCATGGTCGGCAACAGCGCGGCACCGACGATGGTCATGGCAAGCGCGGTTGCCGTCGACACCAGCAATGTCGGGATGGCCTTGGGGATCCGCTTGGTGGCGAGATCGCGCACCGCACAACAGGCGACGCTGGCCAGCGCCGACAGCGAGTAGATGCTGAACCCTTCGAAGCCCGGCCGCACGATGATCAGCACACCGGCAAATCCGATGGCGATGGCCAGCCAACGCCGCCAGCCGACAGCCTCGCCGAAGACAAGTGCCGCTCCCATCGTCACCGCCAGCGGCAGCGCCTGCAGCACCGCCGAAACATTGGCGATCGGCAGATGGGCGAGGGCGACGAGGAAACTCACCGTTGCGCCGGCCTCGCTGATCACGCGCAAGGCGACCAGAGGCTGCAGCATCGAGCCCGGGCGGGCGAGAGCGCCGCGCTGCCAGGCGAGCAAGCCGACGAAAAGCGAAGCGAAAGCCCCACGGATCAACATGACCTGCGCCATGTTCATCGATTGCGACGAGTATTTGGTGATGGCGTCGTTGAGCGTGAAGCCGGCCATCGCCACCATCATGAACAACGCGCCGCGAAGATTTGGAGACAGGGGCAAGATGGCTACCGGTTCTGCTCATGCAGGTCGCCCAAAAGTGACCTCGGTTTTGGGGAACGACATGCATAGGAAACAAAGACCTAAAGCGCGTCGCCTGAATCCCTCCAAACGCGACGCGCTTTAGGCAGCAAGCCTGTAACAGCCGGGCATGAAACAGCAACAGCAAAGGACTGGGCCACAGCCTTGTTGTGGCCCAGAATAACGCCTGCGATGGCGAACTTACTTCTTCGGCGTAAGCACCTCGGTGCCATTGCCTTCCTTGCCGGCGATGGTCCAAAGACCGTGCAGCGAACCGTCGCCCATCATCTTGTAGACGACAAGGCCGATGTCCTTGTCCATGACGTAGCCGGCCGAGAAGGCATCGTCGTTGCGCATGCAGATGCCGTCGGAAGACGAGCCACCGGTTTCCCAATGGATCGCGCAGGTCGTCCCGCTGGTCAGCGTGATGGTGGCTTCGCCGCCATAGGCCGAGCCGTCGAAGTTGGTGCCGGCGACCGTATAGGTGCCGCCGATCGACTGCGCCGCAGCGGGCATGGCCGCGAGGCCAAGCAATGCAAGAGAAAGAACGAGTTTGCGCATGGTGTATTCCCCCTGTGAGCGAAGATCCGCTTCCAGGAAAGGCTAGGCTGGAACAGACCGGTCGTAAATCCGACTGCGGTTCGCAAACGAGACTTTTTCTGGGGTGTGATCCGAAATTTTCATGGCCCCTTGAGGCTGCCGGCAATGGCGCCGACCAGCGGATCGTATTTCGACTTCAGCGCCGGCGGGTAGTCGACCCGGACCGTGCGGATGATGCCGTCTTTCCCAAACAGACGTCGCTCGTAAAAGATCTTTCCATCCTTCAGGCCCGACAGCACGGCCCAATCCTTTCCGGTCTTGCTGTAGGCGACCTTGTAGCCGGCTTCATTGCTGGCTTTCTGGGCCGCCACAAAACCCTTAGGCGTATCGTCGTCTATGTTGAGGACGCCCGAGCAGATCAGGCTGGCACCGTCGGCACTCAGCCATTGCTGTCCGTCGCCATTGTCGGGCTCCGGCTGGCGATCGGTGAAGATCTCGTCGGGAAAGGTGCAGACGGTGCCGAAACGCTCGTTCACATAGGTGAACGGCGCGGCGACCGCACCGGTTGCTGCCATTGTCGCAATGACCAGGAATGAAAAGTGCAGCCGCATGCTCGCCTCGAAGTCATGATCCCGAAGCGATCTTGCATGAATTTCATGAAAAGATCAGCCGCCGGTGACGCTCATGTGGCGCGACACCGATGGGCGGCTGGTGCGGCGGTCGATGATGAAGTCGTGGCCCTTGGGCTTGCGGCCGATGGCTTCGTCTATTGCCTCGGCGACCAGCTCGTTGCCTTCGGAGGCGCGCAAGGGCGCGCGCAGGTCGGCGGCATCTTCCTGGCCCAGGCACATATAGAGCGTGCCGGTGCAGGTCAGCCGGACGCGGTTGCAGCTTTCGCAGAAATTATGGGTCATCGGCGTGATGAAGCCGAGCCGTCCGCCGGTCTCGGCGACCTCGACGTAGCGCGCCGGGCCGCCGGTCTTGAAAGGAATGTCGGTCAGCGTGAACTGGCGGTCCAGCGACGCGCGCAGCAGCGACAGCGGCAAATACTGGTCGGTGCGATCGGCATCGATCTCACCCATCGGCATGGTTTCGATGACCGTCAGGTCCATGCCGCGGCCATGCGCCCAGCGCATCATCTCGGGCAGTTCGGCGTCGTTGAAATCCTTCAGCGCCACCGCGTTGAGTTTGACCTTCAGCCCCGCCGCCTGCGCGGCATCGATGCCTTGCATGACCTTGTCGAGATGGCCCCAGCGGGTGATCTTATGGAACTTGTCGGCATCGAGCGTATCGAGCGACACGTTGATACGCCTGACGCCGCAATCGGCGAGTTCGGCGGCAAAGCGCGACAGCTGCGAGCCGTTGGTGGTCAGGGTCAGTTCTTCCAGCGCGCCGCTGGCGAGATGCCGCGACAGCTGGCGCACCAGATGCATGATGTTCTTGCGCACCAGCGGCTCGCCGCCGGTGAGGCGCAACCGCCTGACACCCTTTTCGATGAAAACCGTGCACAGCCGGTCAAGCTCTTCCAGCGACAGCAGGTCCTTCTTCGGCAGGAAGGCCATGTCCTCGGCCATGCAATAGGTGCAGCGGAAATCGCAGCGGTCGGTGACCGACACGCGGAGATAGCTGATCGTGCGGCCGAAAGGATCAATCATGTCCATGCTTCAAGCGCTTCCCGTGGCCGTGAACGGCTTCGTTATATACCGCTATGTGATACGATCCGGCCTGCCATTCAAGATAGCGCCTCTCGATCTTTGGTAACATCTCTCAGCCGACATCGCATGTCGGTCGGTCTCATCAAGCCTTTTCCCGTTTGGCGAAGCGGCGTAGGGAAGGGTGGATGAGACGGGATCGAACAGCATGACCGCACCGAAAGAGCTCAGGGTCTCCAAGGACCGCAAACTTCTGTCCGTCACCTTTCCCGACCACCATCCGTTCGAATTGCCGGCGGAACTGCTGCGCGTCGCCTCGCCATCGGCCGAAGTGCAAGGCCATTCGCCGGAGCAGCGGGTGACGGTTCCCGGCAAGCGCAATGTGGCGATCCTCAAGATCGAGCCGGTCGGCAACTACGCCGTGCGCATCACCTTCGACGATTTCCACGACACCGGCATCTTCACCTGGAATTACCTGCATACGCTCGGCCACGAGAAGGATGCGCGCTGGGAGGCCTATCTCGCGGAACTTGCGGAAAAGGGCCTGAGCCGGGACCACTAAATTGATTCCCCTCGCTGTCGTCAAAACGTCATCGAGATGGCGTAGCGCCGGCAAAGGTCTGGAGGCGAAAACATGTCCGTCATCACCACGGTCGAGCAGCTCGAGGCGCTCTATGGCGTTCCCGGCGAGGCCTCGCTGGTCAAGGAACTCGACCACGTCATTCCCGAATATGCCGCCTTCATCGAAGCCTCGCCCTTTGTCGCACTGGCAACCAGCGGGCCGGAGGGGCTTGATTGCTCGCCGCGCGGCGATCTCGCCGGCTTCGTGCGCATCCACGATCCGAAGACGCTGATGATGCCGGACCGTCGCGGCAACAACCGCGCCGATTCGTTGAAAAACATCATCCGCGACCCACGCGTCGGCCTGCTGTTCCTGGTGCCGGGCTCCGGCACGACGCTGCGCGTCAACGGCCGCGCTCATATCACAACGGATACAGCGCTGTGCGCATCATTCACGGTGGACGGCAAGGCGGCGCGCTCGGTAACCGTCGTCGAGATCGATTCGGTCTATTTCCAATGCGCCCGGGCCATCGTCCGCTCCGAGCTCTGGAATGCGGCAAGGCACGTCGACCCGAAGTCGCTGCCGACGCCCGGACAAATCCTGGAAATCACCAGCCGCAGCAACATCGATGGCGAAACCTACGACAAGGAATGGCCGGAACGGGCGAAGAAGACGATGTGGTAGGTCTGGGCTGAAAGGGACGCTCAAGCCTCTTTCAGCACATCATAGATCTTGCGCATCTGATCGCCGATCATGTCGCACTGTTCCGGCGTCGACTGGCTCATCGCCTTCTCGATCAGCGCCATATGCACTTTCAGCGCCTGCATCAGCAGCGCCTCGCCGGCCTCGGTGAGCGCGAGCCGCAGGATGCGCTTGTCCTTCTCGTCGCCTTCGCGGCGCAGCAGGCCACGCGCTTCCAGTTGCGGCAAAAGCATGGTGATGTTGGAGCGGCCGACGAGCAGCTTGCGGGCAAGATCGTGCTGCGACATGCCGGGGTGGCGATAGAGGTTCATCAGCACGTCGAGCTGCGCCGGTTTCAAATCGAGCGGCGCCAGCTTCACCGCCAGCGTGCGCTCCAGCACATGGCAGGCGCGCGCCACCGCGACCCAGTTGCGGAAACGCGGGTTGTCCCAAGGCAGCTCTTGTTTATTGTTCATCTTTGAACTATTATGTTCATGCTTGAACGTATGGATGGATTCTCACTATGGCATCATTCGGGCTGAAGGTCATCCGGGGCGTGTTCGGTGCGGCAGAGCGTGTCGCGCCGCGGCTCACCGGACGCGCGGCGTTCGAATTGTTCTGCCGCACCCCGAATGTCAAGGCGCTCAGCGATGGCGAGCGCCGCGCTGTGGACCGTGCGGCCGGGTTCATGACCGAGGCGCGTCATCACCGGCTGAAGACCGCGACCGGCTGCGTCATGGTGCACGAGTTCCGGCCCGAGCCGGGCAGGGGCGTTGCCGGCACGGTGCTCGTGGTCCATGGCTGGCGCTCGCGCACCGAATATATGCGGGCCTTGATCGAAGGCTATCGCGCCGCCGGCTACAGGGTCGTTTCGCTTGACCTGCCCGGCCACGGCCAGTCCCAGGGCCGGCGCCTGAACATGGTCAATGCGGTGGATGCGGTGCGGGTTGCCGGCGAATGGTTCGGCCCCTTCGCGGCAGCGGTCGGCCATTCCTTCGGCGGCGCGGTCGCCGCCAATGCCATCGCCGGTTCGGTCAAGAACATCCCGCCGCTGGCGGCCGGCCGTCTGGTGCTGATCGCGGCGCCCAGTTCCCTGCCGGCGATCTTTGCCGACTTCAGTCATATGTTGAATGTCGGCCCGCGCTCGCAAGCCGCCATGGCGGACCGGGTCGAGCATCTTTCCGGCCGGCCCCTGCACGAATTCACCGGCGACCGCCAGCTCGCCCAGGCGCCGGTGCCGACCCTGGTCATCCACGCGCCGGACGACCGCGAAGTCTCGGCCGATCATGCAAGGCGCTATGCCGGCGCCGGCGGCCATGTGCGGCTCTACTGGGCCGACGGGCTCGGCCACCGCCGCATCCTTGCGGACAAGGGCGTGGTCGAACGCGCGGTCGGTTTCGTGACGCATCGCGAGCCATTGCTGCTGCACTGAGCGGCGGTCGAGATTATTTCTTCTTCTCGCCGGGTTCGACCGGCAGTCCGGCGGCCTTCCAGGCGGTGTAGCCGCCAAGGATGTGCTTGACCGGCGACAGCCCCATGTCCTGCGCCGTCTTGGTGGCCAGCGCCGAGCGCCAGCCGCCCGCGCAGAAGAACACGAAGTTCTTTCCCGAGGCGAAGAACGGCTTGTGGTAAGGGCTTTCGGGGTCGATCCAGAATTCCAGCATGCCGCGCGTGACATGCTTGGCGCCTGGAATCCGGCCGTCGCGCTCCACCTCGCGGGGATCGCGCAGATCGACGAAGATCGTGCCTTCATCGTCGAGCAGCCCTGCCGCTTCCTCCGGCGAAACCACCTCGATCACGGCGTTCGCCTCGTCCAGCAGTTCGCGATAACCCTTTTTCACGCTCTCATCCCTCCCGGCCTTGCCGGCCCTAGCATTGCTGGCAACTCCGAATTTCGAGCACACCAGCCGGCGTTTGTCACCACGCGTTGCCGCCGGCCATCGTCTGCCAGGCAGCCATGGCCCCGGCCACGGTCGCCAGCAGGGCATCGTGCGATGCACCGTCGCGTGCCTGGATCGACATGCCGTGCTGGACCGTGGCGAAAAAAGTCGCGGCGGCGCTCGCATCGAAATTCGCCGGCAATTCGCCTTCGGCAACGCCGCGCTCCAGACGCTTCTGCAGGGCGGTGTGGTTTTCGGCACGACGACGGCGCAGATCGTCGCAGATGGCGCCACGGCTCGAATCCTGATGCAGTGCGCCGAGTGTGATCAGGCAGCCCTGCGGTCGATCGCTCTGCGCATAGGCTTTCGCCGTCAGGCACAGGAATTGTTCGATCGCCTGCCGCGCGGTCGGAGCCTCGTCCAATGCCAGCCAGATGTCGGCGCCCTCGGTGTGCGAGTAAAAATCCGTCGCCTCCAGGAACAGCGCCTCCTTGCTGCCGAACGCGGCGTAGAGGCTAGGCGAGTTGATGCCCATGGCGGCGGTCAGTTCGCTCATCGATGCGCCTTCGTAACCACGCGCCCAAAACACCTGCATGGCGCGGCGCAGGGCTGCGGTTCGATCGAAGGTGCGGGGGCGGCCTCGTTCCGACATGACGCTCTTTTCTGTGTTGATCGATACATAATTCAGTTGACGCCGGCGGGCAAGGCTGACAGTTATTTATGTATCGATCATTACATAAAAGGAGAATTCGATGTCATCCAGCAAATTGAACGGCAAGGCCGCGCTCGTCACCGGCGGCAGTCGCGGCATCGGTGCGGCAATTGCGCGGAGGCTGGCGGCCGATGGCGCCAGCGTCGCACTGACGTATGTGCATGGCGAGGAGCAGGCCCGCGCTGTTGTCGCCGAGATCGAGGCCAAGGGTGGCCGCGCCATCGCGATCAAGGCCGACAACCGCGATGCGGTCGCCATAGACAAGGCGGTCGACGACGCCGTAGCCGCCTTCGGCCGGCTCGACATCCTGGTCAACAGCGCAGGGATCTGGCGCGCCGCCCCCATCGACGCGCTGTCGCTCGCCGATTTCGACGAGACCATGGAGGTCAATCTCCGAGCCCCGTTCATCGCTTCCAAGGCAGCGGCCGCCCATATGGGTGAGGGCGGCAGCATCATCTCGATCGGCAGCAACCTTGCCGAGCGGGCGACCGACGGCAGCCTCACGGCCTATTCGGCCAGCAAGGCGGCGCTTGTTGGCCTGACCAAGGCGCTGGCGCGCGACCTCGGCCCGCGCGGCATCACCGCCAATGTCGTCCACCCCGGTTCGACCGACACCGACATGAACCCGGCCGACGGCCCGCATGCCGAGCATCAGCGCCGGAAGATGGCAACGCCGCGCTTCGGCAAGGCCGACGACATTGCCGGCATGGTCGCCTGGCTCGCAGGCCCGGAAGGCCGCTTCGTCACCGGCGCTGCTCTGACCATCGATGGCGGCGCCAACGCCTGATCCCGACGGATTTCCGGCTGGGGCGGAACCACCTCCGCTCCAGCCGTCACGATCTTGTGAAACCGTTCTGCAACAGGCTTTCCAAAATTTATGAAAGCTTAACGAAATCGGTATGAATCAGTATAGTCGCGCCTTACATCCGCCATGCGGTGAGCGGGACGATCTAGCGTGCGGAACGGGAACCGGTTGCGGCCGGAGCGGGTGATTCATGAAATTCCTCGGAAACAAAGCAACCGTGATGCCGCTGATGGCAATCACGGCAACGCTGGCTTTCGGTGTACCCCAGGCAGGCGCACAGGGGCTCTTCGACATGCTTTTCGGCGGCGGCGTCAAGCATGCGCCGAAAGGCGAGTTTCCGCCCCCGCCGCCGAAGAACAAGCCAAAACCGAAAGTGTCCGGTGGTGGCGGCGGCAATGTGAAGATCAGCAGCCCGTCCTATTACACCTACAAGGCCGACCGGCTGGTTCGCGTCGACTTCTCGGCATTGGCCGCGACGCCGGAGCCGGCGACACCGCAGGACGCCGCCTTCGTTCCGTCGGCTACGGGTGCCGCGTTTCGTGATGCGGTTGCCAGCTTAGGCGACTACGAACTCTTAGCCGAGCCCGACATCGCCAAGGCGCTGATCGCCTACTACTCGGCCAATCCGGATTTCATCTGGATAAGCGGGACCAGCCTCAACAGCCGTGCGCAGGATGCGGTGCGGGTGCTTGGCGAGGCGTCAAGCTATGGCCTCACGCCCGCCGACTATACGGTCGAAGTGCCCGCTGCCGGCGCATCGTCGGCCGATGCCAATGCGCAACTGAAAGAGCTCGTCCGTTTCGAGATGGCGCTTTCCGCGCGTGTGCTGCGGTATGCCCACGACGCCCAGAACGGCCGCGTCGATCCCAACCGCATGACCGGCTATTATGATTTCCCGGCCAAGCCGCTCGATCTGCAAGGCGTGCTGAAAACGCTGGCTCATACCCAGCAGGTGCGCACCTATCTCGAATCGCGGCATCCGCAGAATACGGAATACCAGGCGCTGCGCGTCGAACTCGAATCGCTGCAGGCCAGCGCTGAAAACGAAATCGTCGTCGACCCCAAACTGTTGCTGAAGCCGGGCGAAACCAGCCCCGAACTGCCGAAGCTGCTGACCCTGATCGCGCGCAATCTCGATGACGAGATGGGGGGCGCCTATGGCGAGATCTTGGCCAGGCTGGCCACCAGCGACGTCTACGTTCCGGAACTGGTCCCGGTCATCAAGGCCGTGCAGCAAAAGGCAGGCATGAAGGGCGACGGCGTCATCGGCCCGCGCACCGTCGCGACGCTGGCCGGAACATCCAAGGCCGACAAGCTGCTGAAGGTGGAAGTGGCGCTGGAGGAACTGCGCTGGCTGCCCTCCGATCTCGGCAGCCCGCGCGTCTTCATCAACCAGCCGGCCTTTACCGCAAGCTACATCGACAATGGCGAGGAAAAGCTCAAGACGCGTGTCGTCGTTGGCCGGACCACCAACCAGACCTCCTTCTTCTACGACCAGATCAAGCAGGTCGATTTCCATCCCTATTGGGGCGTGCCGCAGTCGATCATCGTCAACGAGATGCTGCCGAGATTGCGCAGCGATCCGGGCTATCTCGACCGGGCCGGCTATGAGGTGACGGATTCGCGCGGCAAGCGCATTCCTTCGTCGGCGGTCAACTGGGGCGCCTATGGCTCCAACATCCCCTACAGCGTGCGCCAGCAGCCGAGCGAGGCCAACGCGCTGGGCGAGTTGAAGATCCTGTTCCCCAACAAGCACGCGATCTACATGCACGACACGCCGCAGAAATCATTCTTCCAGCGGGATATGCGCGCGCTCAGCCATGGCTGCGTGCGGCTGCAGGACCCGCGCGGCATGGCGGCGGCGGTGCTTGGCACCTCCGTGGACTATATCGCCGAGAAGCTGAAGCACGGCCACTCGACCGAGAACGTGACACGCACCATCCCGGTCTATGTCGCCTATTTCACCGCCTGGCCTGATCTGTCCGGCAAGGTCGAATATTTCGGCGACGTCTACGACCGCGACTCGCGGCTGAAGCAGGCCCTGGACGCCACGGAAGCGGTGCGCTCGCCTTCGAGCTGATTTAGCGCTCGAACAGTGGCCGCCGGAAGCCGGCGTCGCGCCCGGCGATCAGCCAATAGAGCAACCCGGCGACAAGGCCGGCAGCGGCAATGATGCCGATGTCGACCCAGCGCTCCGGGTCCATATCTTCCGGTGCGCTCGGCCAGATCAGGGCGAAGCCGCCGACCGCGGCGCCGGCACCGAAAACCATGTGCAGCAGGACATTGCGCAACGAGAAGAACTCGGCGATCAGCGCGAAGATAAGCGTCTGCAGCGCGGTCACCACGATCGTCAGGAAATAGACGAACATGCCGAGCGGCGGCACCAGCAGCACCGCGATCGGCGAAACGCCCATGACGTCGAAATAGTTGGGCGCGTTGGGCAAGGAACTGAGCACGCCATAGATCACCGCGATGGCGATCAGCCCGACCAGAACCGACACGAAGTAGCCGGCCAACATCATCAATAGGCGCTTCATCACGTGCTTCGCCGTCGCCATGCCCATCCCCCAATGCGGCGCCCAGAGCAATTCCAGGAAAAGTGTGAAGCGGTTCCGGAATTGCGTCAAAACAAAGAGTTAGAGCAGTTCACCGTTCCATGAAACGGTGAACTGCTGTGGCGCGACAGTCAGCCATCAAAGCGGGCCTGACGCAAGGGCAGGCACCCGCGCCGGGAATGGTCGTTGACACGGCCGGGAACGAAATGTCTACGCCGAACCCTATTTCGGCTCCGCCGTCACAGGATCGTAGGTGATTTCGACCTTCGCCTTGTCTGCCGTGTAATAAGTGACGGTGTAGGCGCCGCTGTCCCAGTCGACTTCGTCCACATAGCGAAAGCCGTCGCGCTGCTCGACCTTGGAGATGATCTCCGACAGCTTCTTGGCATTGGGCGGCGGCAGCGGCTTGTCGTCCGCGGCCAAGGCAGGCGCGCCGGCGAGAAGAACGGCGACGCTTGTCGCCAGCAGAAATCTGGACATGGCTTTCCCTCAAGTTTCGTCGGACAGAAACTCGCTGGCGCGCCGGTTTGTTCCGCAGCTGAATGCGTGCCGATTCAGTCCACCGGTTTGCAACTGCCCGAATGAGGGGCCGCTGCCCGCTTGATTTACGCGGCGCGTCGTTGAGCGGCGTGAAGACCTGAACGGGTTCGACGAGGGTCGACGGCGGTCACGATGCTGTGGTGGTGATCGCAATAGACGCGATCCGCCGAAGTTGGCCCAGCACAGAAACGATAACCGCCGGGTACTGACCGGTCTTCGCTCACCGGGAAGCGGCATTGATAGACGCCTAGCTGAATGAGGGGGACGTCTTTCGAAATCGGTCTGATATTTTCAGGCATGGTTTTTCAGGTTCCTGGTTCATAGCCATTGCCGGCTGGCGGCCGCAATGCGACCGCGTCGAAGCGAGCTTCTCTCGTTTTGGAGGGCTGTGGATCACCATATGGTGTTGGTCGCAGCGTCAATGAAGCCCGAAACCTGCTTTTCGGAGGCCAATCATTGCGACTTAAGGCCACACTGGCCGTTGGGCGGGGGCTGCGGAAGCGAATACATTTTGTCAGCAGACAGTGTGGTCGCGTCCCCGAGCATCTCTGCGAACTGCTTCGCCGGTGCTATGGTGCGCCTGCATGATCAGGCAGCAGGGATACGAGCCATGCCCGAAGTCACCCGCCGTACACTTCTTGCGTTCGCCGCCGTGGCCTCGGTCGTCGAACCGACGTTTGCCGAAGGGGAAGGGGCGTCAGCCGAATTGCGGGCGTTGATCGGAGCCCACGAAGCCAGCTATGTCGGGCTTCACAGGGTTGTTCATCAAGCGCGCAGCAGCAGCCACGAACGCGAGAGGGCGGACCGGATTGAACAGGAAGCATTGCTGGCCATCTGCTCCTATCCGGCGATCAGCCGGGGCGACCGCCGGGCCAAGGCCGATTACCTGTTGACCGCCGAGGCTCGGGGTGAACTCGACCTGGAAGAGCACATGCAGGCCATCCTGCACTCGATGAAGCGCTGATCGCGGCTCGACCGGCGCAGTGCAGTGCAGAGCTTGGGCCCATCAACAGGAGTTCATGCACGCACTCCCCGGCTATCTCGCCACCTTCCATTGCTGCGACTACGCATCAGCGGCTAACGCACGAAGCAGTCAGCGACCTGTCGGGCAAATGAGGCTCGGTGAAGCTCCGTCCCGTGCAGAAAGCCCGAGCGATGGAACCGGAACGCTACACGGTCTACTGCGCCAACGACCACATCGAGGTTTCGTTCTGGAATCTCGAGCAGAAAGTGCGGCGCGGCTCCGACGTCTGCCAGTTCCAGAGCTACAGCAGCGCCTTGAATTTTGCCTAGAAGAATTTTGGTGGGGAAGGGCGAACTGTAGTTGCTAGCTGGGGCTGACTTGAGGTTCGATCTTCAGGAAGTACGCATAATTGCACCGCGAGCGCGGCCTACGACAAGTAAAGGTAACCTGTTCCAAAGGGGTAGCGGCTGATAAGCTCCTGTATTGGACGAGGAATAGGCTATGTATCAGCTGCTAAAAGAACAGCTTGCAGCAACAATTGATGCGCTTAAGGTAACTGTATTCAATCGCGGCGACGCGATTCAGCGCCTCATTATGGCGCTTTACGCCACGATAATCGAGCAGATCGACAGCGCGGTGACGTTGATAGATTCTGGCCGCGCCGCAGGCGTTCAAGCCATTCTACGCTCATGCCTTGAGGCTCATGTCGACCTGCTGAATCTAGCATCCGACCCCGCCTACGCAGATCAGATGCAGGCCCACTACCACCACCAATTCAAGTTAGTCTGTAAGGAAGCCATGAAGGGTACCAATCCCTTCCTAGCGAGCATCGAAAGCGATGCACCCGCTCGATACGAAGAGCACACGAGAGAGCTCGCGCGTCTAGGTGGGCCGCTGACCATTCAAACACGGTTCGAAATGGCTGGTCTGAACGACCTCTATTATTCTATCTACAACAGCCTTTGCTGCGAAGCTCACAACAACTTACGCTCTCTCATGGACCGCCATTTCGTAAACACGGGACCGAGGACACACCTGTGTTTCAGATCGCAATCTTCAACGACATGGAGAAGGTCGACTTCGATGCCGCTATTGATGGCTTCCTGTCTATCCTGACGGGGTCCAATCGGACAGTTCACCACTACCTCAATTCCGACCAACTTGAACGACTTGAAATATTCGCCGAACGCCGCGCTGCTATGTCATTCGAAGAGGATCAGACAGCAGCGACAGGGACCGCTCCAGAAGGTCAGCCTTCGTCTCATACATAGCCTCAAACTAGTTCATTCGCGCTTCAGATTCTCCCCCAAGACACGCTCGGCGGCAATCAATCTTGTCGAATCGGCAGGTTGGAAAGACTTGTTTATCAAGATACAAAGCACCCAGAAACGGTGGGATGAGCTATGGAACGCGTTGATTACGAGTCGCTGATTATCCAGGAGCTGCTGAATTTCCACCGCGACAAGTCGCTTAACGTCCGGCCGTGGTACCAACGGCGGTCGGTGTGGAGCACGCCCCAGAAGGCCTATCTCATCAACACCATCTTCGAGAGCAAGCCCGTACCCACCATCTATATCCGTCACCAGATCGATCTCGATGCCGAAAAGAGCATCAAGGAGGTGGTTGACGGCCAGCAGCGCATCCTGACAATCATCTCCTACAAGGACGACGAGTTCGCTGCCAAACACCCGAACCACAAGAAGAAGGTCACATATTCGGAGTTGAGCCGGATAGAGAAGCAGGACTTTGCCCAAACCAAGCTATCGGTGGGCTACCTCATTGGCGCCAACGACAGCGACGTCATCGAAATCTTCGGCCGCATCAACTCCATCGCCAAAAACCTCAATCCGCAGGAAAAACGAAACGCTCAGTATTCGGGCGAATTTAAGCAGTTTTCCCTGAATGAGGCGGTCGAGCGGCTACCATTCTGGCGCCGGACAGGCATATTTACCGGAAACGACATCGCCCGCATGCAGGAAGTCCAGTTCATATCCGACCTCGCCATCAACTTCATGGAAGGCCTGACCGACTTCAACGCAGACAAAATCACGCGCTACTACAAGGAGTTTGACGAGGATTTTCCACGCGGTCACGAAGTAGCGCAGCGCTTCGAGACCGTCTTTGCCAAACTGGCTGCCATCGACCCGGAGGCTTTCTCAGAAACCGTCTTCAAGCAGTACCAGATTGCGCACACTCTCATGGTGGCCGTCGACAAGAGCCCTCATGCCAACCCCGAGAAGATTGAGAAAGCGATGTCAGATATCGACGCGCTGATTAGGTCTGAGGATGACGGGCGGGTGTCAGACGCCGAGGCGGCGAGGTATGCGGAAGGCTTCACAGGCGGCAACTTACACCGCATCAAGACGCGCAGCATTCGAAACGAAGTGCTCATGGCGGCGCTTGCGTGAACCATGCCGTCTCTGGTGGGGGACTACGCGGCATTCCAGGCAGAGACGGACCGACTGAGGGCATTACTGGCCTCGACCGTCGCTTTGGCTCCGGCCCATCGTAAACACATCGCCGAGATAGCGCTGCTCCGGCTGGCCATCCTTGTCGAAAACACCATGCACAGCTTCTGCACCAAGATGGTGTGCGGTGCGCCCTACATTGATGGAACGGTTCCGGTATTGCTCGCACGCCAGAACAACGGCCCCCAAGCCATGCACGCCATGCGATTCTACAACCGCCCGAACCCGATCAATCTGAAATGGAATGAGGGCAAGGCCCTCCGCGCAAATCTGGAGAAGCTCATCGACGCGGTCGATCCGGTTTACGGGCACCTCATCAATCACGCCAGCTTCCTGACCGACGTTCGCTACATTCGCAACCACATCGCCCACCGGAACGGCGACAGCCGCAGAAACTATGTGAAGGTGGTTCGGAGGTATTACGGCGCGAATGTTCGGGGTGTGACGGTGGGCAACCTGTTGCTCTCCCCCAAGCTATCGACACCGCCAATTCTGGAGACACACATCATCAAGTCGCGGGTGATGATGAAGGACCTAATGCGGGGCTGAGCGTCTCTGCGACAGGTTAACTTTGCCTTCCCGTCGTGGTGGCACACCCACCGCCCGCCCAAGCGTGCGATTGGATTTCCGTGTGGGCCAATTCATCCAACCATTTCGAGAGATTAGATGGTGGGCGATGCAGGGATTGAACCTGCGACCCCACCCGTGTGAAGGGTGTGCTCTCCCGCTGAGCTAATCGCCCGCTCGTTGCCCGAAGGCCAAGCGAGCCGCGATATAAGGGAGGCGGGCTGGTGAAGTCAAGGCGGTGCCCGGCGTCAGTTTCCGGCAGCGGCGATCAGCCTTTGCGCCAGGTCGAGCGTCAGGGCGTCGAAATGCGAGATCACCGCCGAGGGTTCGAATTCGCGGACATGGCGGTCGGTGTAGCCGAAATCGACCGCCACCACCGGGATGCCGGCGGCTTTTGCCGTGTCGATGTCGGTTTGTGAATCGCCGACCATCAGTGCGCGGTGCGGGTCGCCGCCGGCCAGCTTGACGGTCTCGATCAGATGGCGCGGATCGGGCTTGCGGAAGGCGAACGTGTCCTGGCCGGCGATAGCGGCGAAATGTCTGGTCAGGCCGAGCGCCTCAATCAGCGCCAGCGAGTTGGCTTCGTATTTGTTGGTGCAGATGGCGAGGATATAGCCGGCCTCCTCGAAGCGTGCGATTGCCTCGACGACACCGGGGTAGGGGCGCGATTTGCCGGGGATGTTGAGCGTGTAGTGGTCGAGGAAAAGTTTCAGCAGCCGGTCGTGCTCCTCGACAGCAAGCGATCGCTGATGGGCTGCGTGCGCCCGCTCGATCATCACCCGGCCGCCGTGACCGACAAAACGCCTGAAGCCGGCTTCGTCGACCGCCGCGATCTCGCTGGCGGCCAGGCTGTGGTTCAGGCTGTCGAGCAGGTCCGGCGCTGTATCGATCAGCGTACCGTCGAGGTCGAATACGATGATCGGTCGGGTCATGGTCTGTCCTGGGCAGGTGTGCAATGGGCAGGCGATAGCGGCTGCGGCGCGTCAAGGCAAGCGCTGGGCCGGCTCGCTCAGGCTGGCCTGCCCATCAGGCCGGGCATTCGCGGCGGCCGACCGATATGAAAAACCCGCCTCGGCGGCGGGTTGTTGGCGCAAATCAGCACCATGGACGAAAATGTAGCATAGCTGCCCTCACCGGTCAAGGAAATAATTCCTATGCCCGCATCACCCGAGGACCCGCCGCCTGGGGCTTTGACCGGACCGGCAAAAATGCTACGAGCCCGGCAGCGAATTTCCGGGGCAATTACCGACATGGATGCAAGGCAGTTGAAGGTCGAAGCCGCGCGAGCAGCACTTGCCCATGTGGGCGACGGCATGCGGCTCGGCATCGGCACCGGCACCACAGCCGAGGAGTTCGTGCGGCTGCTTGCCGAAAAGGTCGCCACCGGCATGACCGTCATCGGCGTGGCGACTTCGGAGCGCACCGCGTTGCTGTGCCGCGAGCTTGGCGTGCCGCTGTCGACGCTGGAGGAAACGCCGGAACTCGACCTCACCGTCGACGGCGCCGACGAAGTCGACCCTGAACTGACCTTGATCAAGGGCGGCGGCGGCGCGCTGCTGCGCGAGAAGATCGTCGCCGCGGCGTCCCAGCGCATGATCGTCATCGCCGACCGCTCCAAGATGGTCGAGACGCTCGGCCGTTTTCCCCTGCCGATCGAAGTCAATCCGTTCGGCCTGCGCGCCACTGAAATCGCGGTTGCCGCAGCGGCTGAAAAGCTCGGTCTTTCCGGACCGGTCACATTGAGGATGACGGGGCGGCAGGCTTTTGTTACAGACGGCGGCCATTTTATCCTCGATGCATCTTTTGGCCGCATTCCGGATACAAGAGCGCTTTCGAATGCTCTCCACGCCATTCCGGGCGTGGTCGAGCATGGTCTTTTCATCGGGCTGGCTTCAGCGGCCATCATCGCCGGCGGCGACGGTATCCAAACCGTCCATGCCGCCCGAAAACCAGGGAGTTCTACCGATCATGATGTTGCATAACCGGGTTCGCAGCCTTTCCATCCTTCTGGCGGCCTCGGCCGTTTTCGCCTTCTCTTCGCCGGCGTTTTCGCAGGATGTCACGGAATCGCACCTGAAGGCCGCCCGCGCGGCGGTCGCTGCGATCCACGCGACCGACCCGTTCGACAACATCCTGCCGCAGGCAGCCGCGGCGCTCGAATCGCAGCTGATCCAGAAGAACCCGGACATGCAGGAACTGATCGGCAAAACGATCAGCGAGAAGGCGCTGGCGCTGGCCTCGCGCCGCGCCGACCTCGAGAAGGAAGCCGCACTCGCCTACGCAAAAGTGTTCTCCGAAAAGGAACTGGCTGACATCGCCGCCTTCTACAATTCCGATTCGGGCAAGAAGCTGCTCGATAGCGGCCCGACGGTGACCCGCGAACTGGTCAAGGCAGCCGACATCTGGCAGAACGGCCTCGGCCGCGATCTCGCCCAGCAGGTCGGCGAAACGCTGGCCGCAGCCGCCAAGGCGAAGGCGCAGGCAGCACCTGCCGCGCCCGCCGACGGAGCCGCCGCTCCGGCCGATGGCGCAGCCCCCGCCGATGGCGCGGCCCCCGCGGACAACAACTGACCCGCATTTTCGATGGCCTTGCGGCCTCCCGCGAAAGCCCGGCTTGTCCGGGCTTTTCTTTTGATGGTTTGCGGCCTACCTGTCTGACACATTTCTGAAGCCTGGAGAGCCGCGTCATGGCTGGTTACGACTACGATCTTTTCGTCATCGGCGGCGGTTCGGGCGGGGTGAGGGCGGCGCGCGTCGCCGCGGCTCTCGGCAAGCGTGTCGGCATCGCCGAGGAATACCGCTTCGGCGGCACCTGCGTCATCCGCGGCTGCGTGCCGAAAAAGCTCTACGTCTATGCCTCGCAATTTCCCGAGCACTTTGCCGACGCCGCCGGCTATGGCTGGACGGTGCCGGAAGCCAGTTTCGACTGGCAGACGCTGGTCGCCAACAAGGATCGCGAGATCAGCCGGCTGGAGGCGATCTACGTCAGGAACGTCGAGGGCGCCGGCGGCGAGACCTTCCACTCGCGCGCCATGATCGTCGATCCGCATGTCGTGCATCTCCTGGGTGAGGATCGCACCGTCACAGCAGACCAGATCCTGATTGCCACCGGCGGCCGCCCGGCGGCGCATCCGGCGCTGCCCGGCCATGAACATTGCATCTTTTCCAACGAGGCTTTCGACCTCAAGGAATTGCCCAAGGCGATCATGATCGAGGGCGGCGGCTACATCGCCGTCGAGTTCGCCAACATCTTTCACGGTCTCGGCGTCGACACCACGCTGGTCTATCGCGGCAAGGAGATCCTCAGCCGGTTCGACATGGACCTGCGGCGCATGCTGCACGCGACGATGGAAAAGAAGGGGATAAGGATCCTCTGCCATTCCGTGTCCGAATGGATCCGCAAGCGGCCGGACGGCCGGCTCGACGCGCTCGTCAGCGGCGGCGAGGTGCTGACCGTCGACCAGGTGATGCTGGCCATCGGCCGCATTCCCAACACCGAGAATATGGGCCTGGAAGGCATCGGACTGGAGATGACCAAGACTGGCGCCATCGCCGTCGACCAATATTCCCGCACCAACATCGACAGCATCTGGGCGATCGGCGACGTCACCAACCGCGTGCAGCTGACGCCGGTGGCGATCCATGAGGCGATGTGTTTCATCGAAACCGCCTTCAAGGGAAATCCGACCGCGCCCGATCACGAGACGATCGCGACCGCCGTCTTTTCACAGCCGGAAATCGGCACGGTCGGCCTGTCGGAGGACGATGCCGTCAAACGCTTCCCCGATATCGAGATCTACCGCGCCACATTCCGGCCGATGCGGCACACGCTGTCCGGACGCGACGAGAAGATGCTGATAAAGCTGGTGGTCGATGGCGCGTCGAAGAAAGTGCTTGGCGCTCACATATTGGGGCCGGACGCCGGCGAGATGGCGCAGCTTCTCGGCATCTCGCTGAAGGCCGGCCTGACCAAGGACGATTTCGACCGTACGATGGCCGTGCATCCGACTGCGGCGGAAGAACTGGTCACCATGTACAAGCCGACCTATCGCGTGAAGGACGGCGCGCGGGTGGATTGACGGCAAAGCCGGACTGCTGAACTCCGCCGGGCAAGGTATTTGCCACGGCGGAGATAAGGAACGGCTACAGCAGCGTGCCGCGCAGGATCACCAGCGCCACCGAGAAGTAGATCACCAGCCCGGTGACATCGACCAGCGTGGCGACGAACGGCGCCGATGCGCTTGCAGGGTCGAAGCCGATACGTTTCAAGGCGAACGGCAGCATCGACCCCGACAGCGAACCGAAGGTGACGATGCCGACCAGTGCCGCGCCGACCGTCGTGGCGATGAGCGGCCAGTGCGGGCCATAATCGTAGAAGCCCATATACTGCCAGAGCGCGATGCGGCAGAAGCCAACCACGCCGAGCATGGCGCCCAGCACGAGACCAGTGGGCAGCTCGCGCAGCGCCACCCGCCACCAGTCGCCAAGACCGATCTCGCGCAGCGCCAGCGCACGGATGACCAACGAGGTCGCCTGCGAGCCGGAATTGCCGCCGGAACTCATGATCAGCGGGATGAACAGCGTCAGCACGATCGCCTTCTCCAGCTCGCCCTCATAGCTCTGCATGGCGTTGGCCGTCAGCATCTCCGAGATGAACAGCGCGCACAGCCAGCCGCCGCGTTTCTTGATCATGGCGAGGAAGCTCATCTTCATGTACGGCTCGTCCAGCGCCTCCATGCCGCCGAAACGGTGCACGTCCTCGGTCGTCTCCGCGATCATGGTGTCGATGATGTCGTCGATGGTGACGATGCCGAGGACCTTGCCATGGTCGACGACCGGAACGGCGAGCAGATCGTATTTGGAGATCGTCTGCGCCAGGGTCTCGCGATCGGTCAGCGGGCTGACCGTCACCGGAAGATGATCCGGTGCCACCGTCATGATCGAGTCATCAGGCTCCCCGGTGATCAGCCGGCGCAGGCCCGTCGAGCGCACAAGCAGGTGCGTCTGCGGATCGACGATATAGATCGCGTAGACGGTCTCGCGCGTCCGCTCCACCTTGCGGATGTAGTCGAGCGTTTGCCCGACGGTCCAGTCCGAGGGCACGCTGACGAACTCCGTCGTCATGATCGATGCGGCGCTGCCTTCGGGATAGCCGAGGATGGAGAGCAGCGTTGTGCGCAGCGGCGGCGCAAGCCCGCCAAGCAGCTCGGAACGGGCCGGCTCTTCCAGCTCGCGCAGGATGTCGGCGGCACGGTCTACCGACATGGCGGTGAGCAGCTTGCCCGCCTTGGCGCGCGGGAGCGCCTCCATGAGTTCGGACGCGCCGTCGAGTTCCGGCTGGTCGAAGATCTCGACCAGGCGTTCGAACGTCACTTCACAGAGCAGTTCCGTCGCGGTCTCTCGCGGCTCCCTGTTCAGGGCCTCGACAATGTCGGCGACGTGATCGTTGGCTAGGATACGGGCAATCGCGACAGCCTCGTCGCTTGCTACGGCGGTAAATTCGTTCATGGCTCACTCCTTGCCGTCCGGCAGGACATGAACCATGTGAGGTCACGTCAGGGCGGACGGCTGTTGCGTTCGACTGTGACTGTCGCCAGGCATGGCGCGGTGACCTTTCCGCTTGCGGGTTCGCGTTTGACTGTCTGCATGCGGGCGCAACATAGGAGCGCGCCTTGCCGTGTCAATCGCGGTGAGGAGGGAAAGTGCCGACGAGCGGTCGGGATCGCGAGACTGTGATCACCGGCCGCCGTTCGACTAGGCAGACCGGGGTGGAATAACGGTCACTTCTGCTTCAGCCGGCGCGAGAAGCGCAGCCACTTGTCCTCGGCCGGCCTGGGCTGCACCAGAATGGTGGTGAGCTCGACGGGCAGGGTCGGAACCAGCGGCTTCTTGGTGGCGACGCCGTCGGCGATCGCGACGATGCTGTGATAGAATTCGCTGCCCGTCATCGATCTTGGCGCAACCGCTTCGTGCATGACGCTGATCACCGTGACATCGGGGCAGTTGTCCTTGATGGCCTGGTGGAAGGCGACCTTGCCATCGGGGTCGAGCGCGCCGGTCGCCTCGTCGAGGAACAGCAGCCCCGGCTGCTGCAGCACGATGCGGGCCACCACCAGCTTCTGTTTCTGGCCGCCCGACAGCACCTGGTCCCAGCTTTTGCCTTCGCGGCTTTCGTCGCCCATGTGCTCGATAAAGTCGCCGAGCCCCGCCTTGTGCAGCGCCGACGCGACCTGCGCGTCGCCATGGTCCTGCTCGGAGCCCGGAAGGCAGACCAGTTGCTTCAGCGTCACCTGCTGCAGCTTGACCTCCTGGGCGGCATAGAAACTCTTGACGCCCTCGGGGAAGACGATGGTGCCGCGGCCGTAGGGCCACAGGCCGTTGATCGCCTTGATCAGCGAAGTCTTGCCGCTGCCGGATTCGCCTTTCAGGAAGGTCCACTCGCCGCGCCGGAAGCGCAAATTGGCGGCGCTGAGGAAGGGCGTTGCATCCTCACCCTGATGCGCCAGTTCGAGCTTCTGGATGGTAAGGCCGAAGACCGGGTTCTGGCTGGCATAGCAGAAGTCGGAGCGGCCTGTCTGGCTGTAGAACTCCTGCGGGTGCTGAACATTCTCGATCGCCTGCGCCAATTCGATGACGCGCTGGCTGTTGGCGCGCAACGTGGCAAGGGCAGGCATGACGTGGATGAACCACGAGCACTTGCTGATCAGCGCGTTGACCTGCTCAGAACCGGTTATGTAGCCCTTGAGGTCAACGCCGTTGTGGATGAACGGCACCAGACCCGGTCCGTAAGCGACAACTTTGGCACCGACAAAATTATAGACCGATTCGAACCCCGCATAGACGGTGTTGACGATGTTGAACTTCGACCAAGTGCTATCGATGTCGAGATAGAGCCGGCCATGTATCGTCTTCTGCACGTCTTCGCCTTGCGAGGCCGCGACATGGAAACTGCGGCGCAATAACGTGATCAGTTCGCCGCGATAGCTGCCTTCAGCCTTCTGCATCCTGATGTTTAGCCACTCCAGCATTCCGCCGAGTTTCATCGCGATCCAAGTGTTGAAGGGGACGTAAATGGCGACCGCCAGCAGCGCAAGGGCGGCGCTGCCATAGCTTCCTAAAAACTCAAGTCCCTTCACCTCCACCGAGTTTTTCAGCAATGCGCCGCCAACAAAGTAGAACGAGGTGAAGACACCGAACACGCCCATGGCAAGCCCTATGGCGCCGCCTGTCATATCCTTTATCGATTCCTGCACGCGCTGGTCGATATTGTCGGGCGCTGCCGTGCCGGACGAGCCATGCTGGGCATGGTAGTGCGTGTGGTTGGTGTCGAGTAGCGCCTCATTGAATCGGCTGTTTAGCCAGCCGCGCCATTTGCGATGCAATGTCGCCGACACAAACTTGGAGGCACCTGTGATGCCCATGTCCTTGAGCACGACCAACAGCACAAGCAGGCCTGCGTTGGTCAGCAGCGATTCAAGTGGGGTGGTATTCGCGGCGTCGTGGAAAAAAGCGATTGAGGTCGCTAGTTCACCCGCCGCCACGGTAAACCAGACGTCGGCTTTGCTGGAGAGCGCTGTCAGCAAGGCTATCACCAGCGTCAGCGTCCAGGCTTCCCTCCAGCGGCTCGAGAACCAGTAGGCTCTCATCAGGCCCCAGAAGCTGCGCATCGACGACACCGGCGTCAGAAGCGATCGCCCTGCGGCATCGCGAGGTGTTTTTTCCGGTACTGACTCTTGCGATGGTCTACCGACCCGAATCACGATCCCGCCCAAACCTTTTTCTTTTGTTACGGATGGTAACACCAATTGATCATTTTCCATTAATTTAAAACCGGGCCGACCGGATTGCCTCGGCAGCCGTGGCCGTGAGGCAACAGGTTACACGCTGAAATATGGCGACAACGTCGGCAAAAATCGGAATATTGCTATTGATTTCACAAGCTTGATCTGCGGAGGCATGCCGCCGGACAAGCTTCCCCTAGGGAAGGTTGTCACACGGTTTTGTGAACTCAAATCGTACGAACTGAGCGATTTTCTCAGTGCGGGGCTGACCCGAACAACAGAAATTTGCCGTGCGGGATTCGCCGGACTTGCCCTCATCGTCATTGCCGGAGGCAGGAAGTGACCGGAAACTCGTCTGAGCGGCGCGTTCCGTCTCGTCGGGTCGGCTCAGGACCTGCGTTTGACAATTCATCCGTTCGGCATTGAACCTTGCCTGGCATCGTCGCCACACATCCATGCCCGGTTCTCCAACAAGGAAACTCCCAATGCTTGCACGCGCGGCCGCAATCCTGTCCATCTTCGCCTGGCTGCCCCTCGTACCTTTGGCGCATGCCGGCGAGCAGAGCATCCCGGCCAGCGCCGAAGGCCAGATCGAGTTCAACACGCCGTCCGGCAACATCGGCTGCATCTACACGCCCAAAGGCGGCACCGGCACCTATGAGCCAAGGGATGGTGGCCCGGAGCTGAGCTGCTCGCGCGTCGAGCCAAGCTACGTCACGATTATCCTGGGTCCGAAGGGGCCAGCCACGCTGATCGAAAACCCAGGCGAGCAGGGCTGTTGCAGCGATGTCGACAAGCTTGGCTATGGCAACAGCTGGAGCGCCGGGCCGTTCTCGTGCCAGTCGTCAACCAAGGGACTGACCTGCACGGCGACGAACGGCCATGGATTTTTCATCAGCAAGGCCAAGGCGACGGTGAAGTAACGTTTGCTGCTGTCGCGGAGAGGAGAGGGCGGTCGGCTCAGCCGGCCTTTTCCAGTTCGCCGCGCGCCTTGGCAGCCGCAACCTGGCGAATGGCATCGGCCAGCGTGTCGGCATCCTGTGCGCCCATGACCGCGTATTTGTCCTCCAGCAGGAAGCACGGCACACCAGAAATGCCCATGCGCGACGCGGTGGCGATCTCGGTGCGCACCGCCTCGACATCGGCCTCGGTCGGCAAAAGCGTGGCGACCACGGACGCATCCATGCCGGCCTCGCGCGCGGCTTCGACCAGCACGGCATGATCGCCGATGTTGGCGCCTTCCTCGAAATTCAACTGGAACAGCCGGCGCACAAGCCTGTTTTGAACAGCTTCGCCGGCGGCCCCAGCCCAGCGGATCAGCCGGTGCGCATCCAGCGTGTTCGGCGCCACCTTGATGGCGTCGAAGGCGAAGGAAATGCCTTCCGCTTCGCCGAGCGGCTCGATGCGCGCGTGAATCTCGCGGATGCGCTCGTCGCTGCCGAATTTTGCCAGCATGTATTCGCGGCGGTCCTTGCCTTCCGGCGGAATGGTCGGGTCGAGCTGGAACGGGCGCCAGCGGACATGCACGTCGACATCGCCGACGGCGGCGATTGCCCTGTCGAGCCGCTTCTGGCCGACGAAGCACCAAGGGCAGACGACATCGGAAACCACATCGACGGTGATGGCGTTCGGTTCGCTCATCTCGATCTCCTGACTTTTCAATTCGGCTTGCGCCACCAGGTCGGCAGTTGATAGCCAAATATGGGCGTCTTTTGCGGATGTGCCAAATAGTTCCAGTAGGCAATCCATTGCTGCGAGTTGTGCTGCATCGGCACCATATAGTTGCCGGAGATCAGCAGCCGGTCGAGAACGCGAACGGCGGCAACATAATCCTCCTTGGAACGGGCGCGCAGCATCGCCTCGATTGCCGCGTCCACAGCCGGATCGGCGACGCCGGCGAGATTGAACGAGCCTTCCGTCCTGGCCGCGGCCGAACTCCAGCGTCCGCTCTGCTCGATGCCGGGTGACAAGGAATTGTTGAAGCCGCTCGATCCGACCAGGACCTCGAAATCGAAGCGCTGCTTGCGCGACTGGATCTGATCGCCGTCGAGGCTGCGAATGGTGAGGTCGATGCCGATCTTCTCCAGCGTGCGCTGGTAGATGCCGGCAAGGCGCTCCTCGTCCTGCGAAGCGGTCAAGATCTCGAAGCCGAAGGGTTTGCCTTCGGGATCGAGCATCGTTCCATTCTGCACGTGGTAGCCGACACTTTTCAGCAGATCGAAGGCTGCCTTCAAGACGCGGCGGTCCTGACCGGATCCGTCGGTCACCGGCGGCCGCCATGTACCGTCCATGACATCGGCCGGTACGCGGCCGGGGTAGGGCGCCAGAAGCGCTTTCTCCCTGTCGTCGGCTGGATGGCCGAGCGCGGAAAGCTCGGAATTCTGCCAGTAACTCATCGTGCGCGTGTATTTGCCGCCGAACAGGTTCTTGTTGGCCCATTCGAAGTCGTAAAGCATGCCGAGCGCGCGCCGCACGACCGGGTTGGCGAATTTCGGCAACCGCGTGTTGAACAGGAAACCGGTCACCACGGGCGGAATGCCGGTGTCGAAGGTCTGCGCGACCACATCGCCCTTGTGGAAGGCCGGAAAATCGAGATCGCGCTCGCGCTTCACCGGATCGCTGTCATCGTCGATGGCGCAAAGGCCTTTCTTGAACGCTTCGAGCTTGGCATTGGCGTTGAGGAAATACTCGATGGTGATCTGGTCGTAATTGTCGAAACCGCGCTTGGCCGGGACGTCCTTGCCCCAATAGTCGGGGTTGCGCTTGAACACGATGCGCTGGCCGGGCTGCACCTGAGCGATTGTATAGGGGCCACTGCCGATCACCGGCTTGAGCGTCGTCCTGTCGAAAGTCTCCTTGTCGAAGGCATGCTTCGGGATGATCGGGGTCAGCGCGATGATCAGCGGGAATTCGCGATCGGCCTTGTCGTTGAAGGTGAAGCGCACGCTGTGGTCGCCGGTCTTTTCGAGCTTGGCGACCCTGGCCATGCGGTCGCTGTAGGGCGGGCGACCTTTCTCGGTGTAGACGTCATAACTGAACAGCACGTCCTCCGGCGTCACCGCCTGACCGTCCGACCATTTGGCCTTCGGATTGAGATGGAATTCGATGCTCTTGCGCTCCGGGTCCATGTCGGCGCTGTCGGCCAGCAAACCGTAGAGCGTGAAAGCCTCGTCGGCATTGCGTTGCATCAACGGCTCGAAGACCAGATTGCCGAAGATCGTGTCCATCATGCCGCGCGCCGTCGTGCGCAGGCTCTTGAGGATGAAAGGATTGAGATTGTCGAAGCTGCCCACGACGCAATAGGTGATCGAGCCACCCTTCGGCGCATCGGGATTGACGTAGTCGAAATGCGTATAGTCGGCCGGCAGCGCCGGTTCGCCCTGCATGGCGATCGCGTGCTTCGGCTCCGATGCGGCCGGCTGATGCGAAAGTGCGAGAAACGACATCGCGGTGATCAGCCAAACAACAACGCGGCCCATGACCGTCTCCTTAACAGGTCGGCTTGATGATTCGGTGCGCACCCTAGCATGAGGCCGCTGTGCGCCGGCCAACCGCGCGCTCAACAATTGCTGACGCCGGGCTGGATTCGGCATCGCTTGCAGTGTAACACGCCCTCCGAAGTCATTCTGTTGCCTCATTTCGGCAACAGGTAGCTGGTCACACGGCACGAAGAAGCCGGTCCCGGGATCATTTGAGAGGAAGTGCACGACATGACGAGCCTGAACAGCAACGCGTACCGCCTGTCGGTCATGGCCGCTGGCGTGATCGGCTTTCTGGGCGCA
Organism: Mesorhizobium sp. CO1-1-8; assembly: GCF_020164875.1. Classification (NCBI taxonomy): domain Bacteria; kingdom Pseudomonadati; phylum Pseudomonadota; class Alphaproteobacteria; order Hyphomicrobiales; family Phyllobacteriaceae; genus Mesorhizobium; species Mesorhizobium sp. CO1-1-8. The sequence continues at coordinate 62,901 of NZ_JAIUGZ010000016.1, forward strand.
GGACTCCCCGCCGCTTCCGCACAGCAGCAACAGCAGATTCCGCAAGGCTGGTTCAAGGCCTGCACCAAGCAGGAAGACGTCGACATCTGCAACGTCCAGAACATCACCACCGCCGGCAACGGCCAGCTGGTCACCGGCGTCAGCCTGATCGAGCTCAAGGGCAAGGTGAACCGCAAGGTGTTCCAGGTGACGGTTCCGACCGGCCGTCTGGTGCCTCCGGGCATCGGCCTGCAGATCGACACCGGCAAGGCGCAGAAGCTCGACTATGTGATCTGCTTCCCGGATCGTTGCGTGGCCGAAGTGCCGCTGACCGACCAGCTCGTCGCGGCATTCAAGAAAGGCCAGGCGATCACGCTGACCTCGGTGAATTTCCAGAACCAGCCCAATCCGATCAAGATCGCCCTGCAGGGCTTCAGCGGCGCCTATGACGGCCCGGCGCTGCAGCAGTCTGACATCGAGGACCGGCAAAAGAAGCTTCAGGACTTCGTCGCCAAGAACAACCAGGATTTCGCCAAGAAGCTCAAGGAAGAGCAGGACAAGGCGAAGACCGCCAACTGATCGGCCGATACCGCCGAGCCAATAAAAAAGCGGGGTCATGCGCCGCTTTTTTGTGATTGTCTTCCAGTAGGCTAATGCCTGGACTGCCGCTTCGGCTGGTAGCCGCCGTCCGGCTTCTTGTCGAACATCTCCTTGATCTGCGGATGCCGGACCGGCTCACCCGACTGATCCTCAAGCAGATTCTGCTCGGAGACGTAGGCGATGTATTCGGTCTCCGAATTCTCGGCGAGCAGATGATAGAAAGGCTGATCCTTGCGCGGCCGAACGTCGGCGGGGATCGCTTCGTACCACTCGTCGGTGTTGGCGAATTGCGGGTCGACGTCGAAAATAATGCCCCTGAATGGAAACAGCCGGTGGCGAACCACCTGTCCGATTGCGAATTTGGCTGTTTTCATCGTACTCACCACTGAATTCCTTGGGCTTATTTGGCGCAGACCGCGCATCAATTCAATCCCGAGGCGCTTGACGCCCTATTGAGCAACGGGCTAGCCCGGCGTCAGGGTTTCGGACCAGCATAAAAATGTCTGACGTCGTCGGTCTTGTTCTTCCGTTCTTCGGCTTGATTTTTGTCGGGTTTCTGGTGGCGCGCATCACCAGGCAGCCGCTGGAGGCGCTCGGCTGGATGAACACGTTCATCGTCTATGTCGCGCTGCCGGCACTTTTCTTCCAACTGCTTGCCAAGACGCCGTTCGAAGACCTGACGGAATGGCGCTTCATCTTCGGTTCGGTCGTCTCCACCTTCATGATATTTTCCTTGATGTTCATGGGGTCGGTCCTGACCTCGCGCGGCGAGATAGCGCAATCGACCATCAAGGCGCTCGCGGCCGCCTATGGCAATATCGGCTATATGGGACCGGGGCTGGCATTGCTGGCCTTCGGCGAGGAGGCGGCTGTGCCGGTCGCCTTGATCTTCTGTTTCGAGAACATCATGCATTTCGCCATCGCACCCATGATGATGGCGCTGTCGGGCGACGAGAAGACCACTCCTCTTCGGCTTGCGCTGGGTGTCGTGCGCAAGATCGTGCTGCACCCGTTCATCATCGCAACCGCCCTGGGTGTCGGCGCCGCCTATATCGGCTTTCGACCGCCCGTGCCGGTGGAGCGATTTCTGGAATATCTTTCCCGGGCGGCCGCACCTTGCGCGCTGTTTGCCATGGGCGTCACCCTGGCGCTCAGGCCGCTCAATCGCGTCCCGCATGAGATGGTTCCGATCGCGGTGCTGAAACTGATCCTGCACCCGTTGCTCTGCTATGTCGTGCTGAGCTGGATCGGCAATTTTTCTGAGACATGGGTCTTCTCGGCGGTGCTTCTGGCGGCATTGCCGACCGCCACCAACGTCTTCGTCATCGCCCAGCAGTATGGCGTCTGGGTGCAACGGGCGTCGGCCAGTGTGCTGATCACAACCTGCCTGTCGGTCGTGACCGTCACCGGGCTGCTCTACCTGATCCGGCACAATATCCTAGCGCCGGACCTGTTTCCCTAACCCGCCAGCAAGCGCGGCAAAACCGCTGCCTGGACGAAGTCCCTCGCGCATGAAAAAAGCCCGAAGCGGCGCGAAGCCTCCGAGCCCGCCGAGCCCGGCAACGCGGGCCATCTGGGCCGGCAGCATGTCGGAAAGCAGCGACATGTTGAGCAGGTTGACCGCGCTGCTGCGCGCCAGAATGTCGGGGCGGCGCTTGAAATCGTAGGCTGCAAGCGCCTTGGCTGCACCAGGATCGGCTCTATTTTCACAAGCGATCCCAATCAGATCGTCGACGTCCCTGATGCCGAGATTGAGGCCTTGCGCACCAATCGGAGGAAACACATGGGCGGCTTCGCCGACCAGCGCCACCCGATCTCGGGCGAAACGCAGTGGCGTCACCGCCGAAAGCGGATAGATCTGCCGGCCCGACTCGACCGTCACCCGGCCCAGCATCGACTGCATCTGCTGTTCGACCCGCTGAGAAAGCGTCGCATCGTCCAGTGCGGCGAGGTCGGTCGCGGTCTCGGGCTTGACCACCCAGACCAGGCTGGAGCGATTGCCGGGCAGGGGAACCTGCGTGAACGGACCGGTCTCGGTGTGGAATTCGGTCGAGGTGAAGGCGTGGTCGCCGCTATGGCCGAAATTGAGGACGAGAGCTGCCTGCGGGTAGGAGCGGGCCGAGGTCGAGATGCCGGCCGCCTGGCGCGCCGGTGACAACCGCCCATCGGCCGCGACCGCCAGCGCTGCGTCGGCCATGCTGCCGTCGGTCAGGACGGCACGGACGTGCTCGGCATCGAGATGCCAGTTAGCCACCATCGACTGCTGCCATTCGATGCCGGCATGCGCGACAACCTTGCTGGCGAGTGCCGGGTTGAGGACGCTGTTGGGAAGGTTCAGCCCGAACTGGTCCTCGTCGATCTCGCTGGCACGGAAGGTGACGACCGGGCTGCGGATCAGCCGTCTGGTGGCGTCGACGATGCGCATCACTTTCAAAGGCGCCGCCTTGGATTTGACGGTTTCGAGCACGCCAAGCCGGTCGAGCACTTTCAAGGCAGGATTCATCAGGGCCGTCGTGCGGCCATCGGGGGTGGCGGCCTCCGGCCCGACCAGTGTCACCGGGAAACCTTCGGCGGCAAAACCGAGCGCCGCGATCAGCCCTGCCGGCCCAGTGCCGGCAATCAGTATCCGCGCAGTTTGCTGATGCTCCAAGATCGGCTTCCGGCTTGCAATGCGAGGCGGTCCACCCGACCTGCCGTTCGATGAGCATATAGGTCAGATCATGCCGCTTGATCAACGCGGCGATTCGGCCCATTCGGATGTCATGACCGCGCAGCAGGACGACTTCAGCCATCTCGACCGCGCCGGCCGCGCCATGGCCGGCATCGCGCGCAATCCTCGCGTCACGGTAAACGTGGTTGTCGGCGCTTGCATCCTGCTTGCCTGGCTGTCTCTTGCGGCGATGGCAATCCGCGGCGCCGAAGGCGGGATTGCGGGCGTCGGCGCCCCTGGCGACACGATCCTGCGCAGCCTGCCGCAACCGCCGCTGCCCGATTTCCTGGAACGGTTCTTTGTACTGTGCCTCTCACCGCTGCCTTTGAACGCAGGTCTCGGCTTGCAGGCCGGCGCGCTCGTTTCGATGTGGTTCCTGATGGCGATCGCGACGATGCTGCCTTCGGCGGCGCCGATGATCCGTACCTATTGCGAGATCGCCGATACGGCTCGCATCAAAAGCGAGCCGGTCGTTCACCCGCTGGTGCTGGTCGCCGGTTACCTCAGCGTCTGGCTCGCCGCTTCAATGATGTTCGCGGCGCTGACCCTGGCCGCCCATGCATTTGCCTCGTCAGCCGGGATGCTCGATCCGGTCGTCGGCCTTGCCGGTGCGCTCGCTCTGCTGATTGCCGGCCTCTATCAGTTCAGTGGCCTGAAGGAAGCCTGCCTGAAGAAATGCAAGAACCCCTTCTCGATCCTGTTTTCGAACTGGAGCGCAAGGCCTCTCAGCATCTTCCGGCTTGGTGTCGAGCAAGGCCTGTGGTGCCTCGGCTGCTGCTGGGCACTGATGCTGGTGATGTTCGCCGTCGGCGTCATGAACGTCTTCTGGATGGCGTTGATCGGGCTGTTCACCCTGATCGAAAAACAAACAGCCAGCAGGGTTCCAACCCGGCTGGCCGGTGCGATACTGCTTGTCTGGGCAGCCGCGCTGCTAGTAGTCTCGCTGTGAGTGGGGGAAAATCGATGGCAGACCAGAGCTGGGCGATGAAGGGAGAACTCGTACTCTCCTGCAATTGCACGGTTTTTTGCCCTTGCGTGTTGTCGCTCGGCAATCATCCGCCGACCGAAGGCTATTGCCAGACATGGGCCGGGTTTCGCATCGACGCAGGCCATTTCGGCGACGTCGACCTGTCCAATCTCAATCTCGGGCTGGTCATGGAAATCCCCGGCTACATGAGCCGCGGCAACTGGACCGCGGGCCTGTTCATCGACAGCCGCGCCTCTGTCTACGCGGTCAAGGCGCTGACAAAGATCTTCACGGGCAAGGCAGGCGGAACCACATCGCTGCTCTCCATCCTGGTCGGCAAATTCCTCGGCGTCGAGCAGGTGCCGATCACCTATGAGACGCGTGACAAGACGCGTATCTTCCAGATACCCAGGATTATCGACGGAGCGGTGACACCCATCCCCGGCAAGGACCGCGACAAGGACACGGTGATCAGCAATTCGGAATACTGGATCGCGCCTGAGATCATCGTGGCCAGGTCCGACAAGAGCAAGATGCGGGCTTTCGGCCGCAACTGGAATTTCGCCGGCCGCTCGGCCGAAATCTGCAAGCTGGATTGGCGGGGCCCGTGAGCAAGAACACAACGGCCCGAAAAGCCGCCAAAAAGATCACGGACCGGATCCCCAGGCCGAAGAAGAAGGTCACCTGGCCACAGGCGAGGGCGTTCTCCGTCCACCTCTTGACCGCCTCGGGGTCGTTCCTGGCCTTCCTGTCGCTGGTCGCGGCAAGCGAGGAGCGCTGGACGGCGATGTTCTGGTGGCTCGGGCTGGCCCTGTTCGTCGACGGCATCGATGGGCCGATCGCGCGGAAGCTCGAGGTCAAGGAGATACTGCCGACATGGTCGGGCGAACTGCTCGACAACATCATCGACTACGTCACCTACGTGCTGATCCCGGCCTTCGCGCTCTATCAACGCGGCTTCATGGGCGAGGGCCTGTCATTCCTGTCGGCGGCGATCATCGTCGTTTCCAGCGCCATCTACTATGCCGACACCGGCATGAAAACGAAGGAGAATTTCTTCAAGGGGTTCCCCGTGGTCTGGAACATGGTGGTGTTCACCCTGTTCGTCATCGAGCCCGGGCAATGGGTTTCGTTCGCGGTTGTGGTGGTGGCCGGCGTCCTGACTTTCGTGCCGATCAACTTCATCCACCCGGTGCGGGTGGTGCGGCTGCGGCGCATCAACCTTGGGATGACTCTCTTGTGGTGCGCTTTCGGCGCGCTTGCCCTGGCCCAGGCGGCACTCGCTGCCTTCTACGATCAGATCGGCGTGCTGGGCGAGCAGGTCAGCACCTTCACCAAGATCGGCATCACCATCACCGGGCTTTACCTTGCCTGCATCGGTGGCATCATGCAGTTCTTTCCCAATCTCGGTGCCAAAAAGGCCTGATCAGCCACTCCCACAGAGAGCCCAGCCCACAGGAAGCCTAGCAATGTCCAAAGCGATCCGCATTCACGCCAATGGCGGCCCGGAAGTTCTGACCTATGAGGACGCTGACCCCGGCCGGCCGGGATCCGGGCAGATCCTGGTCCGGCACACCGCGATCGGCCTCAATTTCATCGATGTCTATCACCGTTCGGGCCTTTATCCGCCGCCCGGCGGGTTCCCGCTAGTCCCAGGCAGCGAAGCCGCCGGCGTGGTGCTGGAGGTTGGCCAGGGCGTCGACTGGCTGAATCCGGGCGATCGCATCGCCTATGCCGTGACGACGGGGGCTTACGCGCAACAGCGCGTCATCGATGCCAGCCGCGTCGTCAAGGTTCCGGATGGCATCAGCGACGAACAGGCCGCGGCGATGATGCTGAAGGGCATGACCGCGGAATATCTGCTGCGCCGGACGTTCAAGGTGAAGTCCGGAGACACGATCCTCTTCCATGCCGCGGCAGGCGGCGTCGGACTGATCCTTGGCCAATGGGCAAAACACCTCGGCTCCACCGTCATCGGCACCGCCAGCTCGTCCGACAAGATCGAGCTCGCCAGGGCGCATGGTTTCGATCATGTCATCAACTACAAGGAACAGGATTTCGTTGCCGGCGTCGCCGCCATCACTGGCGGCAAAAAATGCGACGTCGTCTACGATTCGGTCGGCAACGACACATTTCCGGCTTCGCTCGACTGCCTGCGGCCGCTTGGCATGTTCGTCAGTTTTGGTCAGTCATCGGGACCCATACCGCCGTTCAGCATGTCGTTGCTGGCACAGAAGGGCTCGCTGTTCGCAACAAGGCCGACACTGTTCGTCTACAACGCAAAACGCGAGGACCTCGACGCTTCTGCTGCCGCCCTGTTCGAAGTCGTGCTCAGCGGCGCGGTCGAGATCAAGATCAACCAGCGCTACGCACTCAAGGACGCCGGCAAGGCGCATTCCGACCTGGAAGGCCGCAGGACCACAGGGACGACCATTCTCATCCCGTAGAGACTGGTTGGAAACTCTACTCTGGCGGCCATCTGATGGCGTTTTCTGCGCTTCCTCGTTCTACTGCGTCGCAGTAGAACCGAGCTCACGGACCCAAATGTCCGCTGCGCTCCGGTTCTCGAAACCACCATATGACTCGCCAGAGCGAATTTCAAAACAGTCTCTTAGTTCGTTCTGCCTTGCTATCCCTTGAATTTCCGCTGAAATTCTTGAAGCTCTTTCAAGACGCGTACCGCTTTCCGATGAGAGCCGGGCGCGCCTACCATGCTTGCGGGAACACAGAACATATCTGGCTAACCAGATGGGAGGCACTGTGAGTGCAAATCAGGACGGCACGAACCTGCTTGAGGTGCGTGGCCTCACCAAGATATTCGGCACGCTGACGGCGTGCGATCACATCGATCTCGACATCGCCAGAGGTGAAATCCACGCCTTGCTCGGCGAAAACGGCGCCGGCAAGTCGACACTGGTCAAGATGCTGTTCGGCTCGCTGGAGCCCAATTCCGGAGAGATATTCTGGAACGGCCAGGCGGTCAGGATTTCCAGCCCGGGCGTCGCGAAAAAACTCGGCATCGGCATGGTGTTCCAGCATTTTTCGCTGTTCGAGGCGCTGACCGCGGCCGAAAACATCGCGCTGTCGCTGGACGATGGCTCCCCGATCAGCAGCATCGCGGCGAAGGCGAGGGCGCTTTCCTTCAGCTATGGCCTGCCGCTCGATCCTGAATCGCTGGTCGGCGACCTGTCGGTGGGCGAACGCCAGCGCATCGAGATCATCCGCTGCCTGCTGCAGACCCCGCAGCTCATCATCCTGGACGAACCGACCTCGGTGCTGACGCCGCAGGAAGCCGACAAGCTGTTCGAGACGCTGGAGCGCCTGCGCTCGGAAGGCAAATCCATCCTCTACATCTCGCACCGGCTCGAAGAGGTCAAACGCATCTGCGACCGCGCCACGGTGCTGCGCCACGGCAAGGTGGTCGGCCACTGCAATCCGCGTGAGGAAACTGCCTCTTCGCTGGCCCGCATGATGGTCGGCAACGAGGTGCAGGCCGTGGTGCGCGCGCCGGTCGAGGGCATCGACAAGGCGCAGCCGCTGCTCGAAATCCGCAACCTCAGCCGCAGACCGGCAACGCCGTTCTCGATACCGCTCAAGGGCATCAACCTGAACGTCCGCGCCGGCGAGGTGATCGGCATCGCAGGCGTCGCCGGCAACGGCCAGGGCGAGTTCTTCGAATCCGTTTCAGGCGAAGTGCTGCAGCAGGATGCCGTCTCGGTGCGCATTCGCGGCAAGGAAGCGGGAGGCCTCACCATCACCGGACGCCGACTGCTGGGCGCTGCCTTCGTGCCGGAAGAGCGCCTCGGCCACGGTGCCGCACCGCGCATGAAGCTTTCCGAAAACCTGCTGCTGTCGCGCCATGCCACCGACGGCAAGGCGTTCGTCGGTTCCGGCGGAATGGTCAAGAGCGCCGCCATCCAAGCCGCGTCCCAACGCATCATCGAGGCAATGGATGTGCGCAAGAGTGCGCCGGATCCGGAGGCCGCGGCCCTTTCGGGCGGCAATCTGCAGAAATTCATCGTCGGCCGCGAACTCGACCGCCGGCCAAGCGTCATGGTGGTGAACCAGCCGACCTGGGGCGTCGACGCGGGCGCTGCCGCTCATATCCGCCAGGCCTTGATCGAGTTGTCGCGCAGCGGATCGGCGGTGCTGGTGATCAGCCAGGATCTCGACGAGCTGTTCGAGATATCGGATGCGATCGCGGTCATGCACAATGGCGAGCTGTCGAAGCCGATGCCGGTCGCCGAGGCGACCTTCGAGAAGGTCGGCTTGCTGATGGGCGGCGCCGAACCAGGCCACGCCGAACACACGCTGGAGACGGCATGATGCGCCTCGAACTCGTCAAACGCCCGCAGCGTTCCATGCTGTTTTCGGCCCTGTCGCCGTTCATTGCGTTCGCGCTGACCATCATTGCCGGCGCCGTCATGTTCGCGCTGCTCGGTGTCAATCCGCTGACCGCGTTCAATATCTATTTCATCGAGCCGATCAGCCAGGTCTGGCAGTTGCATGAGCTGGCGATCAAGGCAGCGCCGCTGATCCTGATCGCCGTCGGCCTGTCGGTCTGCTACAAGGCCAACATCTGGAACATCGGCGCCGAAGGCCAGTTCATCCTCGGCGGCATCGTCGGCTCGATGGTTCCGGTGCTGTTTCCGCAGTTCGAAGGCCCGCTGGTGCTGCCGCTGATGCTGTTGCTCGGCATGGTCGGCGGTGCGGCCTATGCCGCGATCCCGGCTCTGCTCAAGACGCGCTTCGGCACCAATGAGATCCTGACCAGCCTGATGCTGGTCTATGTCGCGCAGCTTTTCCTTGACTGGCTGGTGCGCGGCCCCTGGCGCGATCCGCAGGGCCATGGCTTTCCGCAGACCATCCAGTTCAACGATTCGGCGGTGTTGCCGGAACTTATGCCGGATGCCGGACGGGCAAACTGGGGTTTTGTCTTCGCGCTGGTCGCCGCGGTGCTGGTCTGGATCCTGATGAGCCGCATGCTGAAAGGTTTTGAGGTGCGCGTGCTGGGCTCGAGCCCGCGGGCAGGGCGCTTCGCCGGCTTCGGCCTCAACCGCATGGTGTTCTTCGCCTTCCTGCTCTCCGGTGCCTTGGCAGGGCTTGCCGGCATCTCGGAGGTCTCCGGCGCCATCGGCCAGCTGCAGCCCGTGATCTCGCCCGGCTACGGCTTCACCGCCATCATCGTGGCGTTCCTTGGCCGCCTCAACCCGCTCGGCATCGTCGCCGCCGGACTGGTTCTGGCGCTGACCTATCTCGGCGGTGAGGCGGTGCAGAGCGCGCTCGGCATCTCCGACAAGGTGGCGCGGGTGTTTCAGGGCATGCTGCTGTTCTTCGTGCTCGGCTGCGACACGCTTATTCACTACCGCATTCGCCTGATCGGCCTGGCGCTGACCAAACCGGAAGGCGTGGGGAAACTCGAAGCCGCACCGAAGCTGAAGGAAGCCCGTTGATGGACATCACCGTAAACATCCTTCTGACCATCGCCACCGCGGCAACGCCGCTGCTGATCGCGGCAATCGGCGAGCTGGTGGTCGAGCGCTCCGGCGTGCTCAATCTCGGCGTCGAAGGCATGATGATCATGGGCGCCGTCGGCGGCTTCGGCGCAACCTATCTCACCGGATCGCCCTGGATCGGCCTTCTGGCGGCCATCGCCATGGGCGCGGTGTTTTCGCTGCTGTTTGCCGTCATGACGCTGTCGCTGGCCACCAACCAGGTGGCGACCGGCCTGTCCTTGACGCTGCTCGGCCTTGGCCTGTCCGGCATGATGGGCACCAGCTTCGTCGGCCAGCCCGGCGAAAGGCTGCCCAACCTCTACATTCCCGGCCTGACGGAAATCCCTGTGGCCGGCAGGCTGCTGTTCGGGCAGGATCCGATCTTCTACATCTCGATTGCCCTGACCGCAGCCGTCATGTGGTTCCTGTTCAAGACCCGGACCGGGCTCACGCTGCGCTCGATCGGCGACAGCCACACCTCGGCGCATGCGCTTGGCATCAAGGTCATCCGCTATCGCTACCTCGCGGTCATCTTCGGCGGCGCCTGTGCCGGTCTTGCCGGCGGCCATCTCTCATTGGTCTACACACCGCAATGGGTCGAGAACATGAGTGCCGGCCGCGGCTGGATCGCGCTGGCGCTGGTGGTGTTCGCCTCCTGGCGGCCTTGGCGGGTGCTGGCCGGCGCCTACATCTTCGGCGCAGTGTGGATCGGCCAGCTTCATGCACAGGCTTTTGGCATTCCGGTGCCCTCACAGTTCCTTTCTTCGCTGCCCTATCTGGCAACCGTCGTGGTTCTCGTTCTAATCTCGCGCAACAAGCGTCTGACGATGATGAACACGCCGGCTTCCTTGGGGCAGCCATTCGTTCCGGATCGTTGACAACAAAAAAAACGGGAAGCTCCAAGGCTTAACTCAGAGAGGTAACACAATGAAAAAACTGCTTATTGCCCTGATGACCACGACCGCCGCCATGTCGCTGGCAGCGACGGCCGAGGCCGCGGACAAGCTGAAGGCCTGCTGGGTCTACACCGGCCCGATCGGCGACTTCGGCTACTCCTACCAGCACGACCAGGGCCGTCTCGAGGTGGAGAAGGCGCTCGGCGACAAGGTCGAGACCGCCTATCTCGAAAACGTCTCCGAAGGCCCCGACGCCGACCGCGCTTTCGAGCGCCTGGCACGCGAAGGCTGCAAGATCATCTTCGGCACCTCCTTCGGCTTCATGGACCCGGAAGTGAAGGTCGCCAAGAAATTCCCGAAGGTGATGTTCGAGCACGCCACCGGTTACAAGACCGCTGACAACCTCGGCATCTACAATGCGCGTTTCTATGAGGGCCGCTATGTCCTCGGCCAGATCGCCGCCAAGGAATCGAAGGCTGGCGTTGCCGGCTACATCGTTTCCTTCCCGATTCCCGAAGTGGTGATGGGCATCAACTCCTTCATGCTCGGCGCCCAGTCGATCAACCCGAACTTCAAGGCCAAGATCGTCTGGGTGAATTCCTGGTTCGATCCGGGCAAGGAAGCCGACGCCGCCAAGGCGCTGTTCGACCAGGGCGCCGATATCATCGTCCAGCACACCGATTCGACCGCTGCCCTGCAGGTGGCCGAGGAGCGCAAGCTGCACGGCTTCGGCCAATCCTCCGACATGATCAAGTTCGCCCCGAACGCGCAGCTGACCTCACTTACCGACGAATGGGGTCCGTACTACATCAGCCGGGTCCAGGCAGCCCTCGACGGCACCTGGAAGCCGGACAATGTCTGGCTCGGCATCAAGGACGGCGCAGTCAAGCTCGCCCCCTACACCAACATGCCCGACGACGTGAAGGCGATGGCCGAAGCCACCGAAAAGAAGATCGCCGGCGGCTGGAACCCCTTCACCGGACCGATCGCCAAGCAGGACGGCACGCCATGGCTGAAGGATGGCGAAGTCGCCGATGACGGCACGCTGCTCGGCATGAATTTTTATGTGAAGGGTGTCGACGACAAGCTGCCGCAGTAAGCAGCGCAAGAGATCGAATGGGGAGGGCGCCGCGAGGCGCCCTTTTTCATTCGGCAGGCTGAGCCCCGGTAGGGACGCGACGAAACCGTGCCAGGCCGGCATCGACCGCGCGGCCGAGCCAAACCCTGAGCAGCCGCTGCGCGGGTCGTTCGCAACTGCGCCAGATCGCCCACGAAACGAAGAGCATGAGCGCGACGCAGCCAAAGGCGGCAAACCATTTGCCGACCAGGGGTGCCGCGGCGTCGATGGCGAGATAGCCGATCTCCTGGTGCAGCAAATAGAGCGGATACGTCAGCCCGCCCAGCGCCAGGGTGAGCGCCGACGGTCGCAGACGATTACGCAGCAGCACTGCACCGATCAGCGCGCCATGCATGACGACGTTGGCGACGACAAGATTGGCCGAGGCAACGGCAATACCGTAGTGGCCAAGCATCCAGTGCTGCGTCACCGATAGCGTTCCGCAGGAGATCAGGAACGCGGCGGCAAGCAGCAGCATTGCAGGCAGTGAACGGCCATGAGCATGCAGGTGGTGGACCAGCGCGCCGGCGGCGAAGAACGGTCCGAACTCGGTGATGAACAGCAGCCTGGCGGCGCCGCTGCCGACGAAGAATTCGTTCAGTGCCGAGATCGCCAGCCACACGAAGATCAATTCCAGCTTGCGTCTCTGAAACAGCCCGGTGAGCAGCGCCAGCGTCACCCAGCCGTAGAACACGAGCTCAAGAACGATCGACCAGTAGACGCCGTCCATAAAGGGCTGGCCGAACGCCGGCGCGAACATCGACAGATTGGCGGCATACTGAACGAAAGAGGCCGAAAGCAGCGGCGACCCGACAAGGAAGACAGTCGCGAAGGTGATCGTCATGCAGAGCAGGAAGCCCGGATAGAGGCGAACGAACCGCGCGATCGCAAATTGGTCCCAGCTGCGGTTTTCCGCCGACCAGGCAATGACGAAACCGCTGATCAGGAAGAACAGATTGACGCCGAGATAGCCGTAGAGAGCGAACGGTGCCGCAAGCGGATAACCCTGCGCGAGGTAGCCTTCGGCGGCAGTGCCGCGAAAGAAATAATGGAAGAACACGACCGCAAGTGCTGCCGCCAGCCTGAGCAGGTCCAGCGTCGCGATATGATTTTGTTCCGCAGGTCTGGTGTTCATCCGCATTTCCCGCATCTACGGTCAGCAAACCATAGAGCGGATCGCGCCTGCGCGGGTTAAGAGGCTGAATTATCGCCAGATGTAGTAAATACGGCCCGTCAGACCGCCGAACCATAGAGGTCATAGGCATCGGCACGGTCGATCTTGACGGTGACGATATCGCCTTGGCGTAGCGGGCGGCGCGACTGGATGTGCACCGAGCCATCGATCTCGGGCGCGTCGTATTTGGTGCGGCCCTTTGCCGACGTGCCATGCGCCTCATCGATCAGCACCGGCAGGCGCTTGCCGACCTTCCTGGCGAGCTGCGTCGCCGAAATCCTCTGCTGGCGCTGCATGAAGCGGTGCCAGCGTGCCTCCTTGATTTCCTGCGGGACCTGTTCGAGACCGAGATCGTTGGAGCGGGCGCCCCGGACCGGCTCGTATTTGAAGCAGCCGGCGCGATCGATCTTGGCTTCATCGAGCCAGTCGAGCAGCATCTCGAAATCATCATCCGTCTCGCCGGGGAAGCCGACGATGAAGGTCGAGCGGATGGCGAGATCCGGGCAGACCTCGCGCCAGCCGCGAATGCGCTCGAGCGTCTTTTCGCCATGCGCGGGCCGGCGCATGTTCTTCAACACCTGCGGCGACGCATGCTGGAAGGGGATATCCAGATACGGGAGGATCTTGCCGTCGGCCATCAGCGGGATGACGTCGGCGACATGCGGGTAGGGGTAGACATAGTGCATGCGCACCCAGATCCCGAGCTTGCCCAGTTCCTCCGAAAGATCGAGGAATTTCGCGCGGACTTCGCGGTCGCCGAACATGCTGGTCTGGTACTTAATGTCGATGCCGTAGGCGCTGGTGTCCTGCGAGATGACCAGGAGTTCCTTGACGCCGGCCTTGGCCAGTTTCTCGGCTTCGCGCAGCACATCGGCGGCCGGCCGCGAGACGAGGTCGCCACGCAGTGCGGGAATGATGCAGAAGGTGCAGCGGTTGTTGCAGCCTTCGGAAATCTTGAGATAGGCGTAGTGGCGCGGCGTTAGCTTGACGCCCTGCGGCGGCAGCAGGTCGATATAGGGGTCGTGCGAAGGCGGTGCCGCCTCATGCACGGCGGCCATCACGCTCTCATAGGCCTGCGGCCCGGTGATCGCCAGCACGTTGGGGTGCTTTTCACGAATGACGTCCGGTTCGGCGCCCAGGCAACCGGTGACGATCACTCGGCCGTTTTCCGAAAGCGCGGAGCCGATGGCGTTGAGCGACTCGTCGCGGGCGGAATCAAGAAAGCCGCAGGTGTTGACGACGACGAGGTCGGCACCGTCATGCTTGCGCGCGATTTCGTAACCTTCGGCGCGCAGGCGCGTGATGATGCGCTCCGAATCCACAAGGGCCTTCGGGCATCCAAGACTGACAAAACTCACGCGAGGAGCGGACATAGAGGGTTTCCGGGCTTTTCAGGATTGCCGGCGCAGTACCACACTTATTGCGGCATTGGTATGGGCAGGCCCCCGATGCGGCAAAACGCACGGCGATCTTGCTTCCACGGAGCGAAGACGCGGATGTCCGCCAGCCTCAGCCGACCACGTTGTTTACATGTGGCCAGACTTCCACCGCGCCACGATAGACCATGTCCAGCGCGACATAGAGTATGATCAGCAGGCCGACATAGGCGATCCAGCGGTGGCGATGCAGCAGCTTGGCAATGAAAGTCGCGGCCAGCCCCATCAGCGCGATCGACAGCACAAGGCCGATGACCAGCACCGGAAAATGATCACGCGCCGCTCCAGCCACCGCCAGCACGTTGTCGAGCGACATCGACACATCGGCGATGACAATCTGCAAGGCGGCCTGGCCAAGGGTCTTGCGCTTCGTCTTGCCGGCGACCGCCTGGTCACTGTTGAGGTCCGAATTCGACAGCGCCTCGGTCGCTTCCAGCTCATCGGCATGTGACGTGCGCAGCTCGCGGTACATTTTCCAGCAGACCCACAGCAGCAGGATGCCGCCGGCCAGCAGGAGGCCGACGATCGCCAGCAGCTTGACGGTAACGGCGGCAAAACCGATGCGCAGCACCGTTGCCGCAATCACGCCGATGAGGATCGCCTTCTTGCGTTGGTCAGCCGGCAGGCCGGCAGCGGCAAGGCCGATGACGATCGCATTGTCGCCGGCCAGCACAAGGTCGATGGCGATGACCTGGAGCAGGGCGGTCAGGCTGGCAGCGCTGAAAAAAATGTCCATCGACCGGAGCCCTTGCTGATTTTGCCGAGTGTTCGTCGATTATCCAGAGGCCCTAACTTGGTGGTCCCTTGGCGTCAAGGGATCACGCGTGGCGCCGGCATCCAAGCATCGCTACGTCAAGCCGGCTCCAAGGCTCGCGGCAATCGCCGACAGCCAGGCAAAACCATGTCGATCACAAATCAATCGTAGAGATTATATTTTGCCCAGTCGGCTTCCGGAATCTCGTCGCCGATCCGGTAGCGGAGCTGCAAGACTTCCATATGGTCCGGTGCGGTCTGGCATTTGAACTTCAGCCTGTACCACTGCCCCTTGCTGCGAAACGCAGCACCCGGGCTCTTGATTGCATCGGCCCCCATCTCGGGCGTCGCAAAGGCGTAGGCTACGACGCGATCGGCTTTGAACTTGCGATCGTCATGGGTGATGCGGTCGAGCACTTCGGCGTCGCAACGCTGTTCAAGACGGGTTTGGGGATCGAGTTTCATCAGGCCGGCGCGCAATGCGTTGTCCATCGCGCTGGCTGGAAAACTCAGTGTCACTGACGCCAGGGCGGTCATGCAGAGCTTCTTCATGGGCGGGACAAGCAACATATTTTGTCGGAGAAATCAACCGAGCGGACCGCCTCGGGCGCCGCGGGAATCTTCAATCATATGGCCGGTGCGTTCAAAATTGCGTGTCGGGATTCGTCGTGCGATGCCTGCGGCCAACGGACCAAAGAGGCACGGCCGGCATCCGTAAGATCGTACAGGCCGCGGTCGACGCGCGCGAACCAGCCATAGACATTGTGCTGCAGTATCTTGGGCGCGATCGGCGTCACCGCCTTCAGATCTCGCGGCCGCCTCGGGCCATCCACCATGGCGGCAGCGCAGGCGAGGGCGCTTTGGCGATAGGCCGTCATGATCGGATTGCGCGATCCTCCTCCGGCAACGGGATCGCCACGACGGCGCTGGTGCTCGTCGACCAGGCGAGAGCGCCGGCGGGCATTCTTGCGCGGCGCCGGCGCGATCGGGCTGAGAAGCACCTCGACCCGGTCCGTCCCGGTCACACCGAGCAGACCGAAACCAAGCCGGCGGCAGAGATTGCGGAACCTGGCATCGCTTTCGCGTCCCTTGCCGCGGGCCGACATGCGCGCGGCAAGCCACACCTCGTCGCAGGCGGCTGCGCGATCGACGCCCTGCAGCACCAGTTCGAGATTGAACTGCAGTTTCAGCTCGCAGATGACGACAACCGGCGGCTCCCCCTCGCGCAGCGCGACGATGTCGCAGCCGCCGATCTCGCCTTTGACGACGAAGTCGAGGCTTTCGAGGAACCGCTTCACCGGCGCATAGAGTGAGGTCTCGTTCATGCCTCGACGGTTTAGCCGATTCGAGGCGAAAAGCCTTCCGGTGGTTCGCCGTTCCAAGGCTCGAAAGGGCACCGGTGTGGATACCGCCCCGTCGAACCAGCCGTCAGGCTTCGGTGTTCGGCGCTGCCCGGTCCGGCAGCTTCCTGCGGCGGAGCGGATAGCCGAACTGACCGAAATAGGTGGAAGGGATCGGGTCGTCGACGCCGTACTTCTCCGGCACCTTGTCACCGGTGACATTATAGGTGCCGAACAGCATGTCGAGGAAAGGCAACTGGCCGGCGAAGTTCTTGTCATAGGCTTCGCGCTGGTTGGCATGGTGCCAGCGATGGAACTGCGGGCCGGCGATCAGCCACTTCAAAGGGCCGAACCGAATCCGCACGTTTGAATGAACAAGCAGTGTGTGCCCAAGGTAGATGATAAAAAAGATGGCCATCGAGGCTTCGGAGAAGCCAAGGAAAAAGATCGGCGTCAGGGATATTGCCTTTGTGACAATGGCGTCGACCGGGTGATTGTGGAAAGCCCCGAGCCAGTCGAGTTCCTCAATGCCATGGTGAACGGCATGGAACTTCCAAAGCGCGGGGATTTTGTGGAAGGCCCGATGTGTCCAGTAGACGCCGATATCGGTGATCACGATAATTTCGGCAACCTGCAGCCAGACGGGCTGGCCGCTGACGGCCTGCGTTATCGCTTGCGGGACCAGGAGTGCAGCGGCACCGAGCGCGCCTGCCGCCATCATGACGATGGCCAGCTTTATGATGAGGCCGTTGAACAGCAGATAGATCAGATCGACAGCGAAACCCTTGCGGAAGACCTTCTGCGGCCGCTCGGCAAACAGATGTTCGAACGGAATGAAGATCAGCGCGCAGATCAACAGTGCCTTGATGCCGAAGATATCCATCGATTCGCCTCTGCTGCTGGCTCGCCGCCTGCTCCGTCGAGAAGAAACACATCTCTCTTTCCAAAGGTTAAAGGCTCTGCCTTTTGCGTGAGGGCGCCGACGCGCGGAACGTGCGAGCAATGTCGCCGAACGCGACGGCTCGGAGTGGGGGCGTACCCCTGAAACTCCGATTTTTGCAGACCAGGGGAACCTGGCTCTGAAAATGAAGTTCGGTTGGTAGCTTGGCTTACACCCCCAGGCCAAGTGGTCTCGAGGCAGGGCCCGTCATTGCTGATCAGTGACGGGCCTACACGTTTGCGCCGCTACACCACCCTCTGCCAATGACGCTACGCGAAAGGCTCGGCCGGGTCCGACTAAAGCCCGATCCCGAGGCGCAAAGGTCCGACCCCTGAAACAACACAGCCTTTTCGACATTTGGAACGTGGCCGTCGATCATCGTCCCTTCATCGCCGGTTTTGATTACCCGCCACGGCTCGCTTGGCGTGGCGGGTAATCATTCACGGAGAGCGCATGCAGCTTGGTGAGATCATTGCGAACGCATTTGCAGCGGGGCTGGTCATCGTCCTGGTAGCAGTTACTTTCCTGATTTTCGGGGCGCCGCTCTGGCCTGAACGAAACGTCCGGATGGTAATCATCCCGTCCGTCCATCGGATGACCACCACCGCCATCAACAAGGCGGGGCCCGACCTTCCAACCAAATTTGATTTGACCGTTGTGCGGCCGAGACCGCTTACCAGTGAAGGGGCATGAGGGCTGCCCGATTGACACGCAGCCGACTCCAAGGCAGAGGCTGACAGACCGAAAGATTTGGCAAAGGGGGAAGATCGATGAAGAAGACCTATGAGAAGCCCGTTTTCACGAAGCGTGAGCGACTGTCGTCGGTGACGGCGTCGCCCATCTCATCAACTGTCAGTGACTAGTCCTTGGCAGCAGCGCGCACCGCGCTGCTGCCAAGGAACTAGGCTATATTTCTGGTATCGCTGGGCTGTACTTGGCGACACCACAACTCTGCCCGCTGCCGAAAGGTGGCGGGCATTTTGTTTATCCCGGAACCGAAAATGATGGAGCAAGTTGGAATGCCATCAGCGTCCCTTCCGTGGAGGCGCTGTGGCCATGGACGTACAGACTTGGTCGGCCCGCTCTCTGCTTTCTCAGTGGGCGGGCCATTATCATGGGCTTGACTGTTTGCCTCCCGATCTGAGAGGTACTGCAACCGGCTACACGAAAGAGTTGATCACCGCTAAGGGACAGGGATGGTCTCGACAAATTTGCTGATCCGTGCCGACGAGGCAGCTGATTTTCTCACGGTGGTAGGCAGTCCGCATCGGCTGTTGATCCTGCTCCAATTGCGCACCGGGGCGGAGGTCTCGGTTAATGCGCTCGCCGAACATCTGCAAATTCCGCAGCCCTTGCTCTCAATGCATCTTCGCACGTTGCGGAGGCTACGTTTGGTTCAGACTCGGCGTGACAGCCAGCGGGTTTACTACTCCTGCAACTCAAGCAGGGTGTGGGCACTGTTTTCGTTCTTAGAAGAGTTCTATGGTGAGGGGGATAGTGAGGCCGAAATGCGTTCGGCTCCTGCCGCAGCGTCGTAATCGGCAACCAAGGTGGCGCCCGATCTCGGCAAGCAGTCTACCGTTGCACTTCGCAAGGCCGATCTGCGGACGCTGAAGAGGCTTATTAAGGAGGAGCGCGCACGGCGAAGCGCTGTCGGCCTCGAACAGGCGATCAATGACCGCAATGAGGCTTCTGACGCCGAACGCTACGCCTGAACGCCGTGTGCGCCTATCGTTGCACCACCATGGAGGAACACCGCCCTAAGGCCGAGTTCTTGAAAGAGTTCGCACGGCAGATACGGCGACCCCCAGACTGAGGACATTGACGCGCTGCTCTGATCGGTCCTGCCGGAAGAAGCATTGGAAGACGCGGTGCTTCGGAAGGCGGCGTTTGGCCCGCTACCTCACGGTTGCGGGCTTCTCTGCGAATCTAGAGTGCAGCGGGCGATAACCCAGACACCGAACGCACACTACCAGCTGAGAAAACCACGAAGGCAAATATCAGGACGGCCGCAGCTACGATCAATGAGCCGCCAGCGACGATCGGTTCAAACGCCGGGTTGCCTTGCAGCATCAGATAGAGCGCTGGCAGCATCACCACCAATCCGACTGTATACAGGCCATAATGGATCATCGCGATTTTCCGGGCCGCCTTTGCCGGGTTGAGGGCGTAGTAGCCGCCGAAAATTGCACTTGTAACCCATCCGAGAAGATTGATATGTGCATGCGCCGGAAAGGCACCATGATCGCCCGAGATTGCCATCTGCAATCCGGCGCCTATCCCCAGGATAAGCCACACGATAGCGGTCTTAAAAAAGAGATCCGAAACCTTAGGCATGAAACTTCCTCCCCAGAATGCCGATTTCAATGCCGCGATATTAGGGGTTCCTAAAAAGGCTGCAATAAGAATCAGCGACCATCCAAAATGACTCTGCCTCACGGTGGCAGGCTTCATCGTTCATGGACGTCAGGCACTGAGTTGGGCGCCAAATAAAGAAAACCCGAAAAACGATCTCATTACAGCAAGATAGCAAAGATTATGGCGGAGGAAGTGGGATTCGAACCCACGGTGAGCTTGCACCCACGCCGGTTTTCAAGACCGGTGCCTTAAACCGCTCGGCCATTCCTCCATCGTGATTTTTCAACCACTTGGTAGCGCGGGGCCAACTCGTTTGGCCTGTTGGCACCGGATCGGCGCCGAAGGCGCTCCCGGCTGATTCACGCCCCGTTCCTGTAAAGCGGCATTGAGGGCTGCGTCAACCACCGCTGTGTCGCTTCCTGGTGTCCTGGCAGGCTCTGAGCTTGTCGGAATCGGGCACCGGGACTCTCGCGATCCCAATGGGGCATCAAGAAGGAGGCCGCCGACTGGCGATGTACAGGTTTGCGCAAACGAGAAGCCTGACGCGCTGCAGTGCTTCCGCGCAGGAGCCCAAGCAAGTGCGCGGACCTACTATCGACCAGAACCATCGTTGGAACTGGGGGCAAGGCGGGGGAATACCCACCCCCCGCTTCTTGGGATAGCTGCGGTATTTCCTCAAAATCCAGTTTTCCAAGGGACCATTGCGCCTGAGGAAGGCCGAAGCTGCAAATCGGCTCCGGCCTGCGTTTTCCTCAGTCTTTGCAGTTTTCGTCCGCCTTTGCCGCCGCGGCCTTATCACCATGCTGCTGCGCCTCAATGTCCTGCTGCGAGGTTGCAAGATTCTTGTCGCCGCCGCCTTCAGCGCCCGCCAATGGCATTGTGGCGCCATCCTTGGCGGCTGGCTTGCCCGCGCTGTCGGAGGCTTTCGGGGTCTCTAAAGGCGCGTGAGTTCCATCTTTCGAAATACCGGCGGTCTGTTCGGCATCCGTCCCTGCGTTGGAAGCCGACTTGTCCGGGCATGCGGCGATCGCAGCCCCGGCAGTAAGCGACATTGCGATCGCGATTATCGAAGCCATTTTCATCATGCTCGTCCTTCTGTTGGAGTGCCCTGCGGATGAAACTAGCGGCGCATTTCTTTGTTCCGAACGGTCGGTCCGCGGCCCGGCAAAACCGTCAACCGGCAGGCATTGGCATGGCAGGAGCGAAGCCAGGCTCTCTGTGGCAGAGGGCATCACATCTCTCGCATAGAAGCACGAAAACCGTTACTTTTCAGAGGGCTCTCACGGTGGAGACGCCACAATCTTGCCCGGTTGCGGCCACAATCGGTTAATACCGTGATAAGCAATTCCTGCGCACAAAGGATCGGGGTTCAAAGGGTCGTTGGTATGTGTCGGGTGAGTGTTTCGACTTCTCCGACAGTTGGATACGGCGTCTTAGGTCAAGACGAAGGGGATATCGGGAAAATGCAGGCTGTTGCGCAACCGCGCCTTCGTCGCGCTGCTACGGTCGCGTTGTTTGCCATGTCGGCCGCCTTGCTGGCTGCCTGTGCGTCGCAGCCTGAGCCGAAAGCGATGGTCCACAAGAAGACCCGCTCCAAGGAATATTTCGCCGAATCCGAATATGGCGTGAAGGCAAGCCCGCGTGTGATCTCCCGGAATGGGCGCATCCAGCGTGGCGGCGGCAGGGATCAGCTTGGCAAACCCTATCAGGTCCGCGGCAAGTGGTATTACCCGAAGGAAGACAAGCGCTACGCCAAGGTCGGCCTGGCCTCCTGGTATGGCGATGCCTTCCATGGCCGGCTTACCGCCAATGGCGAAGTCTACGACATGACCCATCTGACGGCGGCGCACCCGACCATGCCGCTGCCAAGCTATGCCCGCGTCACCAATCTCAAGACCGGCAGTTCGGTCATCGTTCGCGTCAACGATCGCGGCCCATATCACGAAGGCCGCATCATCGATGTGTCGGAGCGCGCTGCCCAGATGCTTGACTATGCCAACACCGGCACCGCTCAGGTGAAGGTTGAATATGTCGGCCGCGCGCCGCTCGACGGCGATGACGACCAGTATCTAATGGCTTCCTACCATCCCGGCAACAGGGCGCCAGACCCGTCGGATGGACTGCCGACCGGCGTCATGGTCGCCATGAACGGGCCGTCGCCAAGCCTGCCTGCGGGCGCCGCCGCCGTGCCGTTTCCGGGCCAGATGACCGATTCCGGCGTTGTCCAGCCGGTCATGTCGACACAGTCCTCGGCCTATGGCGATCTGGCGCTTCCGGATTTCGGCCCGATCGTGCCGGAGCGCCCGCAGATCAATCTGCCGCCGCAATCACCGTTTGCCGTGGCCTCGCTGTCCTATGCCGACGAGCGGGTCGAACGCGCCTCAAATGCCTTCGCCGCGATGGGTGGCGACGGCATGTCGCCGGCGGACGTGCTCCAATCGTGGAAGCGGCAGCCGCCACCGGCCGGTCCGTCCACCGATTATGTCGCTGCCGGTTCGTTCGAAGATGCGGCGGAGGCCAAGCGTATTGCCGCTCAGCTTGCCGCATACGGCAAGATCGAGATCCAGCGCTCGGAACTCGATGGCGAGGATTGGTATTCGGTCAATCTCTATCCCGATGGCCACCGCAATCTGGATGATTTGCTGCAAGCAGCGTGGTCGCATGGCGCGCCCGATGCGCTGGTTGTGCGCAACTGAGCGCAAGCTTGGTCGGATTTCCGCAGCGCGGTTGATCCGCCGTGCAAAAAGCCCGATACTTTTTGCGGGCTTGCCGGCGGTGCTGGCCAATGGGTCGAACATCATGCAATTTCGCTTGCTCCCGCCTCTCGCCGGACTTCTGGTTTTTGGCTTGCTGCTGTTTTTCCAGGCTCCGGCCGGAGCGCAGCTGTTCGAGACCAAGGCCGCACAGGCCTTCATGATCGACGCCGAGACCGGGACGGTGCTGTTTTCCAAGGATGCCGACAAGCCGATACCGCCGGCCTCGATGGCCAAGCTGATGACCATGGAAGTGGTTTTCAACGCCATCAAGTCCGGCCGCCTGAAGCTCGACGATACGTTCGTGGTCAGCGAAAACGCCTGGCGCAAGGGTGGCGCCCCTTCGGGAACATCGACGATGTTCGCCAAGCTCAAGTCGTCGATCCGGCTCGAGGACCTGATTCAGGGCGTGACCGTGCAGGCGGCCAATGACGGCTGCATCGTCATCGCCGAAGGCATGTCGGGATCCGAGGACAATTTTGCCGCGCAGATGACCGAGCGTGCCCGCCAGATCGGCCTCAAGACGTCGACTTTCGTCAATTCGACCGGCCTGCCGGCGGATGGCCAGCAGACGACCGTGCGCGAGCTGGCGCAGCTTGCCCTGCACCTGTGGCGCGATTATCCGGATTTCTATCGCTATTACAGCGAGAAGGATTTCACCTGGAACAAGATCTCGCAGAGGAACCGCAATCCGCTGCTGGCGATGGACATCGGCGCAGACGGCCTGGCGGTCGGTGCGAGCGAGGCAGCCGGTTTCGGCATCGTCGGTACGGTCAGTCACAACGGCACACGGGTGATCGCAGCGATGAGCGGGCTGGCCTCGGACAAGGAGCGTGCCGAGGAGGCGCGAAAGCTGCTCGACTGGGGCGTCCGCTCCTTCGAGAAGACCGAGATTTTCGCCAAGGACGAGGTGGTTGGCGAGGCCGAGGTTTTTGGTGGTGCGAAATCCGGCGTGACGCTGAAGGCCAAGGGCCCGATCGACATCTTCCTGCCGATCACCAACCGCGACAAGCTGACCGCCAGGATCGTCTACAACGGCCCGGTTGCAGCACCCGTAGAGGAGGGGCAGCCAGTGGGCGCGCTGCGCGTCTGGATCGGCGACACGCTGAGCCAGGAGACACCGCTTTTCGCCGCCGAATCGATCGGCGTCGGCACACTGCCGCAGCGCGCTCTCGATGCAGTCAAGGAACTTGCGATCGGCTGGCTGCGCTAACGCATGTCGCTCAAAACCAGCGATGGTTTTGGGGAACGACATGCATAAGGGCAAAAAATTGACGGCATGGACGTTTGGCCGAACGCGGACTATCTAGAGCGCTACAATCCCATTCAGCCATGGACAAGAAGGCCTTTCGGTTGGCACGCGGTTTTTTCATCACCTTCGAAGGCGGCGAGGGAGCAGGCAAGTCGACGCAGATCGAGCGGTTGGCCAGGAAGATGCGCGCCAAGAAATACGATGTGCTGCTTACGCGCGAACCCGGCGGCTCGCCGGGCGCCGAAGCGGTCAGGCACGTATTGCTTTCAGGCGCCGCCGAACCGTTCGGGCCGAAGATGGAAGCGCTGCTTTTCGCCGCCGCGCGGTCCGATCATGTCGAGCAGTTGATCCGGCCGGCGGTCGAGCGTGGCTCCGTCGTGCTTTGCGACCGCTTCCTCGATTCCTCACGCGTTTATCAGGGCGTCACCGGCGGCATTGATCCGGCGTTCATGGATGCGCTGGAACAGGTCGCCATCAACGGCATGATGCCGGACATGACGCTGATCTTCGACATCGACCCAGCGGAAGGCCTGAGGCGCGCAACGCTGCGGCGCGGCACCGAGGCAGACGCCGACCGTTTTGAAAAGGAGACGCTGGCGATCCACCAGGCTCGCCGTGAAGCGTTCCTGGCGATCGCGGCGGCCGAGCCGGAACGCTGTATCGTGGTCGACGCTGCCGCCGATCCCGATGCGGTCGAAAATGTCGTTACTGCGGCCGTGTTCGCGGCGCTGGAGGCAAGAACGCCGGCGCGCGACAGGCAGGCGACACCGGCATGATTTTTGAGCGCATCGCGCCCGAGCAGCACGACACGCTGGACGGCGTGCCGGAGCCATCCGAAACGCGACGCCTGGTCGGGCACAGCCAAGCCGCTGATATGCTCACCGCTGCCTATCGCGCGGGAAAGCTGCCGCATGCGCTGATCTTCTCCGGGCCGGTCGGCATCGGCAAAGCGACGCTCGCCTTCCATCTTGCGCATCACCTCCTGAAGCACCCGGATTTCGCGCAGGCGCCGGAAGGCCTTGCCACTCCCGATCCGGCCTCGTCGCTGTTTCGCCAGATCGCCACCGGGGCGCATCCCGGCGTGCTGCATCTGACCCGACCGCCGAACGATAAGACCAAGAGCTTCAAGACCGTCGTCACCGTTGATGAAATCCGCAAGGTCAACCGCTTCCTGTCGCTGACCTCGCATGACGGCAGCTACCGGGTCGTCATCGTCGACCCGGCCGATGACATGAACGCCAATGCCGCCAATGCCTTGCTGAAAAACCTTGAAGAGCCGCCGGCACGGACCCTGTTCATCCTGATCGTCCATGCGCCGGGCAGCCTGCTGCCGACGATCCGGTCGCGCTGCCAGGTGGTGCGATTGACCCCGCTCGACGCCGACGAACTGATGGCGGTGCTGGAAACGACCGAGCCACCGCCGCCCGACGATCCGGCTGCGCGCGCGGCACTGGTCGAGCGGGCAGGGGGCAGTGCCCGCAGCGCCATCCTGCTGACGCAGTATGGCGGGCTGGAGATCGCCTCGACGCTCGACGCCCTGGTCGCGGGAAGAAAGAGCGATGTCGGCGGCGCGTTCCGCCTCGCCGAAGCCGTGGCCGGCCGCGACCAGGCGATCCAGTTCGATATCTTCAACCGCCGGGCGCTGGACCTGTTGTCGGACGCGGCAAGCCAGGCAGCACTGGCGGGCGATCTCGAACGGGCCAAAACGCTGTCGGACACTTGGCATGAGGCGCTGGACGCTATATCTGAGACCGATACCTACAATCTCGACAAGAAGCAGCACGCCTTGACCATGATCAACCGCCTGAATTCTGCAATGCGAATGTGACGGCCTTTCGGTGCATGCCGTTGCCCCCAAAACCGGGGCCGCTTTTGGGCGGCATGCATTGGCCTCGGGATGGCAATCGCCGGCCCGATGCGATATCCACCGCCACGCCATTCCATTCAGACATTCATGACGGTTCATTCATGTCACGCGACAAATTCTACATCACCACCCCGATCTTTTATCCGAACGGCAAGCCGCATATCGGCCACGCCTATACGGTCATTGCCACCGACGCGCTGGCTCGCTTCCAGCGCCTGGACGGCAAGGACGTGTTCTTCCTGACCGGCACCGACGAACATGGCCTCAAGATGCAGCAGACAGCCGAGAAGGAAGGCATAACGCCTCTGGCGCTGGCCGACCGCAATTCGGCGATTTTCCGCGCCATGACCGAGGCGATGGGCGGCTCGAACGACGAATACATCCGCACGACCGAGCCGCGCCACTATGAATCCTGCCAGGCAATCTGGAAGGCGATGGCCGCCAATGGCGACATCTATCTCGACCGCTATAGCGGCTGGTACTCGGTGCGCCAGGAAGCCTATTTCGACGAGAGCGAGACGACGCTCGGCGACGACGGCGTGCGTCGCGAGCCGCTTGGCTCGCCCGTCGAATGGAACGAGGAAGAAAGCTATTTCTTTCGGCTTTCCGCCTATCAGGACAAATTGCTGGCGCTCTATGTAAGCCAGCCCGACTTCGTCGGCCCGACCGAGCGCCGCAACGAGGTGATGAGCTTCGTCAAGTCCGGGCTGAAGGATCTGTCGATTTCGCGCACGACCTTCAAATGGGGCGTGCCGGTCCCAGGCGACGACAAGCATGTGATGTATGTCTGGGTCGACGCCCTGACCAATTACATCACCGCCGCCGGCTATCCCGACACAAAGGCCGAGCAATGGCGCTATTGGCCGGCTACGCACATCATCGGCAAGGACATTGTCCGCTTCCATGCGGTCTATTGGCCGGCATTTCTGATGTCGGCAGGCATCGAGCTGCCAAAGCGCGTTTTCGCGCATGGCTTCCTGTTCAACCGCGGCGAGAAGATGTCGAAATCGGTTGGCAACGTCGTGGATCCATTCGCGATGGTCGAGCACTACGGTCTCGACCAGGTGCGCTACTTCTTCCTGCGCGAGGTGCCCTTCGGCAACGACGGCAGCTACAGCCATGACGCGATCGTCAACCGCACCAATGCCGACCTTGCCAATGGTCTCGGCAACCTGGCGCAGCGCTCGCTGTCGATGATCGCCAAGAACTGCGGCGGCGTGGTGCCACAGCGCGGCGAACTGACGGATGCCGACAGCGCGATCCTGGACCAGGCCGTCGCCGCTCTCGACAACGCGCGCAAGGCGATGGCCGAGCAGGGTATCCATCTGGCGCTGGCGGCGATCTTCGGCGTGGTGGCGGAAGCCGATCGCTACTTTGCCGGCGAGGCACCATGGGCGTTGAAGAAGACCAACCCGGCGCGCATGGAAACGGTGCTGTGGACGACCGCCGAAGTGGTGCGCCGCGTGGCGGTGCTGTGTCAGCCCTTCACTCCGGGATCAGCCGCGAAACTGCTCGACCTGTTGGGGGTGCCGGCGGAGAGCCGCGATTTCGCGCATGTCCACGCGGACCATGCGCTGGTGCCGGGCACTGCGTTGCCGGTGCCGGAAGGGGTATTTCCGCGTTACGTCGAACAGCCGGACGCGAAAATCTGATGCTCGTCGACAGCCACTGCCATCTGGATTTTCCAGATTTCGCCGAGGAGCGGGCGGCCATCGTCGCCCGCGCTTTAGCCGCCGGAATCGGCCGTATGGTGACGATCTCGACACGCGTGAAGCGGTTTCCACAAGTGCTTGAGATCGCTGAAACTTTCGACGAAGTTTATTGCTCTGTCGGCACCCATCCGCACAATGCGGCGGAAGAGCTGGATATCCCGGCCGAGGAGCTTGTACGGCTATCCGCGCACCCGAAGGTGGTGGCGATCGGCGAGGCCGGTCTGGACTATTTTTACGACAAGGCGCCACGCGATTCACAGGCGCAGGGGTTTCGCAATCACATCGCCGCCGCACGCGAAACCGGGCTGCCGCTTGTCATCCATTCGCGGGACGCCGACGACGACATGGCAGCAATCCTCGAGGACGAAACAGGGAAGGGCGCCTTCCCTTTCATCCTGCATTGCTTTTCTTCCGGACGCCGGCTTGCCGAGGTGGGCGTCGCTCTCGGTGGCTACGTGTCCTTTTCGGGCATCCTGACCTTCAAGAATTCAGCTGAGTTGCGCGCCATTGCCGCCGATGTGCCGCATGACCGCCTGCTGGTCGAAACCGACGCGCCCTATCTGGCGCCCATCCCGTTTCGCGGCAAGCGCAACGAGCCGGCCTATGTCGCGCACACGGCCAAGGTGCTGGCCGAAACAATCGGCGTCAGCGAAGCTGAAATCGCCGATCTGACCACAGATAATTTCTTCCGGCTGTTCGGCAAGGTGCGGCGGCCCGTAGAGCAAAGTCCCTGAACGATGACTGACCGCCTGCGCCTCACCATTCTCGGCTGCGGCTCGTCGCCAGGTACGCCGCGCATCACTGGCGACTGGGGCAATTGCGATCCGGAGAACCCGAAGAACCGGCGCATGCGCACCGCCGCGCTCGTCGAGCGGATCGCGGCGAATGGCGGCCGCACGACTGTCGTGATCGACACAGGACCGGATTTTCGGCAGCAGATGCTGCTGGCCTCGGTCAGGCGTCTCGATACGGTCGTCTACACGCACCCGCATGCCGACCATATCCACGGCATCGACGATCTGCGTGGTTTCGTCCTCGATCAGCGCCAGCTGATCGATGTCCATGCCGACAGCGCAACAATGCTTCGGCTGCGGGAAGCGTTCGGATACTGCTTCGAGACGCCGCAAGGCAGTTCCTATCCGCCGATCGTCAGGCCGCATCTCATCGACCACGCCAGGCCGGTGGTCATCGAAGGAGAGGGGGGTACCCTCACCCTCGAGCCGCTGCCGCAGATCCATGGCGACATCATCTCGCTCGGTTTCCGCATCGGCGGGCTCGCTTATTGCCCCGACATCAGCGACTTTCCGGAACCCACCGCCGAACGGCTTCGCGACCTCGACGTGCTGATCATCGACGCGCTGCAATACCGGACGCACCCAAGTCATTTGTCACTTGGCGAGGCGCTTGAATGGATCGAGCGGCTGGCGCCAAGACACGCCGTGCTGACGCATATGCATGTGCCGCTGGACTACGCCGCCGTGATGGCCGAGACACCAGCCAATGTCGAACCCGCCTATGACGGCATGGTTATAGAAATCCCTTACGAATCAGCGTGAAGGAAACAGTTCTTCATGGTGAGCTCCCAGGACTCGTATGCCCCCTTGTACCCCCAAGGCCACTGCCGATGCCGGTATGCATGACGACGTAACCTCACCGTCGCGGATACGCTGCCCGGCACACGGCCATTACAGTATCGCGAAGCCAGCGATGGGCAGGGTCCGCGTCCATTCGCGGATGCCACATCGCCGATATCTTGAACTCAGGCGTGGGGACCGGGACTTCGAAGGTCGCAAGACCCGACGTGACAGGGAGATCGTTCGTCAAGCTGTTGCCCAGGCATGAGTGCGGCACCAGCGCGACCAGATCCGATTGGCGCGCGATCCGCATCGCATCCGGATATCCAGGCACGACAACCCTTATCGCCCGTTTAAGCCCCAGCTTCTCCAGGGCGGCATCGATGGGCTCGATTCTCTCCCCGTCCTTGGAAGCCATGACATGGTCGCAGGCGGCATATCTTTCCGCTGTCACCGCCGCGCGCTCCAAAAGAGGATGTCCAATGCGGGCCACGCCGACAAGCTTGTCATGGAACAGGAGCTGGGTGCGTATCTCCGGCGCGGACGTTCCAAGCACGCCGATCTCAAGATCAATGAGCCCCTCCCTTAGCGGCCGCGCGTCCTTGTCAGGTTTGGGGACAAAGCGGAGGCAGATCCGTGGCGCCGCCCGAGTGACCGCGGCCACGACGGGGCCAGACAGAAATTCCAGAAATGCCTCGCTCACCCGGACGGTAAATGTCAGTTCGAGCGAAGCGACGTCCAGGTGCGTGATCTGCGGCCGGAGCACTGCTTGCACGTCCCGCGCAAGCTCATGGACGCGCTCGCGCAGTTCGGCAGCGCGCGGTGTCGGCACCAGGCCTCGCCCGGCGCGAACGAGCAGCGGGTCGCCTGTTGCTGCCCGAAGTCGCGTGAGCGTCCGGCTCATGGCCGATGCGCTCAAGCCGAGGCGACGGGCTGCCCCTGTCACGCTGCCCTCGGCGAGCAGCACATCCAGCGCGACGAGAAGGTTCAGGTCCACATCAACATCGGTCATGACTTGAGCCCTATCCCAGCCGCTTCGCCAGACATAGCGTTTGATGCAACCATACTTTGACTTTGATGCGTCTGGCGCCTGCACGCGGTTGCTTATATCGGCTGTCAAACCTCATCGAAAGAGAGCAGTTCATGCCCAAACCCATTCTGAGCGACACAGCTCGCACAATCCTTCTCATTGGCGCATCGCGGGGCCTCGGCCATGCCATGGCGGCCGAGTTCCTGAAAAAGGGTTGGAATGTCGTCGGCACCGTCCGCGGCGGCGCAACCCGGACCTTGCTGCACGATCTGGCAGACGAGCATGCCGGCCGGGTCGAGATAGAGACCCTGGACATCTGCGAGCCCGACCAGATTGCGGGCCTGCGCCAGCGCCTGACCGCCAGGATGTTCGACATGCTGTTCGTTAACGCCGGAACGACGAACAACGAGGCGGATACGGTCGGACAGGTGACGACGGACGAATTCATCCGGGTCATGGTCACGAACGCGCTGAGCCCCCTGCGGGTGATCGAGAGCCTTGATGACCTCGTCGAGGTGTCCGGGTTGATTGGCGTGATGTCGTCTGGACAGGGCAGCGTCAGTAACAACACGACCGGCATGCGCGAGGTCTACCGCGGCAGCAAGGCCGCCTTGAACCAGTACCTGCGCTGCTACGCGGCCCGGCACGCGGGCGAGGCCCGTTCGATGGTCCTGATGGCGCCGGGCTGGGTTCGCACGGAGTTGGGCGGCCCGGGCGCACGGCTCACCATCCAAGAGAGCATTCCCAGCCTTGTGAACGTGCTCCTCGCAAAACGGGGAAAACCGGGCCTGGAATATCTTGACTATCTCGGCCGCACCGTTCCCTGGTGAAATTGCGGGCGATGATGAAGTTCATCGGCACCGAAGATGCTAAGCCAAGCCGGCTATTCGAAAAAACCATTATAATCATGATGATACGAATAGACCTTCATACGGTCTTCCGGCTCGTTGGTGCAAATATCAGCAGCGTTCCAATCCGTTCGTAGCCCATCCGGGGATAAAGCAATGCCCCGGCGTGGGTCGCAGCCAGCGCCGAGCATCTCGATCCAAAAGCCCGATCGTCGTGCAACATCTTCGAGATCAAAGCCTGGCCAATGCCGCGACGCCGGTGCGACGGCTCGACATACATGCTCGAACACCAGGTGGCTCCCACGGCATCCAGGCTGCGAACGCGCCCAACGATATCGGCGCCATCGACTGCCACATACTGGCGGAACGGCGCGCTGTCGCCGAGCAAATGATCCGGGATCGGCTGCCTGCGGATGATCTTTCCCAACTGCGCCGCCCGTTCGGCTGTCTGCACGCGTTCGATCGAAACAACCGTCGGCCGGCTGGGAATCCGGCGCAATCGGTGGACGAAAAAGCCTTCGGTCCGAAGCAGCCGGTAGCCGAGAGCTTTGTAGGCGGTTCGTGTCGGCCCATCCGGATCCTCGTTCGCGATAACAACGGAAATGGCAAAGCCCGGTCGTGCATGCTGCCGCACGATGGCATCGGCTTCTTGAGCGGCGACGTCATGGACAACCCATTCTTCGCCGCGGTAGTCGCGAGGATTCTTGCGCTCGGCGTCGCGCATCAGCCACAACGGTCCAACGCGGCTGGCCTCGTAAGGAAAGGTGCGGCTCCTGTCGGCGCTGAAGCCATGCACGAACACCTCGATCGCCGCTTCGATCCCGCTGTTTGCCATCTTCATTTCGACAGCCTAGCGTTGGCTATCCGCTCAACGCAATACGCCAGGATTGGATCAAGCCTATGAAAATAAGCGGCAATTTCCAGTTCTTGGCCGATGCGTTAGTTCCATAATATATCTTATGCGACTTTCTGATGTGGTTGGCTGGCTGTATGGATGCGGCGGTCCCCGACTCCACTTTCCAGTTCCTCGGCAAGGAAGTTTGGAGGCTTAAGCCTGGAGACGTCAGGCTTCGAAATATTCGTTCGATATTGGGAGCGCGCAGCTGTACGTTTGGCTCGCCTCCAAGGCGGCGCAGGCAGCGGGCAAGCCCCAGGTACTCGATCCCACCGCAGCGGTGGCTGGCGCGGCTGCATTGCAGCTGAATTGTTGCAACTGGCGACATCGTCGTTACGCATTGCCGAACGCTGGTCGGAATTCTCTCGGCAGTCGATCTTTTTGCGCAAACCTTTTTGCCTGACATGCGTTGTTTCCTCTCCAAGCCAAGGAGACGATCATGCAGATGAAGTCGGAAATAGCCGGCGAAGCGGCCAAGCAGCGCCATATCCAACGTGGCATAGATGCCAAGGACAAGTCGAAAGGCGACGGGAAGCAGCAAGGCGCCATGCAGGCTGGCGCCCGTGAGTATCCCGAGCCCCCCTTCCCTGAGCAACATCAGCCCAAACCGGGGCATGAATGGGCGCTAGAGCCGGAGCCGCTTTACGATGCGCCATACTATCTCGGATCGAAAAAACTCGACCAAAAGGTAGCACTCATCACCGGCGGCGATTCCGGCATCGGCCGCTCGGTGGCGGTGTTGTTCGCCCGCGAGGGCGCCGACGTCGCGATCGTCTATCTGACCGAGGACAAGGATGCTGAAGAAACCAAATCCGCGGTGGAAAAGGAGGGACGACGCTGCATCCTGGTCAAGGCCGATGTCAGCGAACGCAGCCACTGCCACAAGGCGGTCATGGAGACCGTTGAAAAATTCGGCCGCATCGACGTGCTGGTCAACAACGCTGCGTTCCAGATCCATTCCAGCGATTTCGGCGAGCTGACCGAAGAACATTTCGACACGACGCTGAAGACCAATCTTTACGGCTATTTTCATATGGCGCAGGAAGCGGTGCCGCACATGAAACCCGGTTCCGCGATCATCAACACCGGTTCGGTAACCGGTATCGACGGTTCAAAACAACTGGTCGACTATTCAATGACCAAGGGTGGCATCCATGCCTTCACGCGGGCTCTGTCGGGCAATCTCATCGGCAAGGGCATAAGGGTGAATGCGGTAGCACCGGGTCCGGTGTGGACGCCGCTCAATCCGTCCGACAAGGAAGCCGATGACGTCTCGAAATTCGGCGCGGACACGCCAATGAAACGACCCGCACAACCGGAAGAACTCGCGCCGGCCTATGTGTTCCTCGCCTCACCGCATTGCTCGAGCTACATCACCGGCGAGATCTTGCCCGTCGTCGGAGGGTACTGAGGATGGGCCGTCTGCTTTTCATGGTGGCACTCGCTTGTGTGGCGTACCGCATCTACGCTGAAACTGCAGGATCTACTCGGCATGTGCCGCAGGATGACGGTGAGGCGCTGCGCAAACAATCGGCGGCCCTGGGCGTCGACCCGTCTCGCTGACGGAGCGGAAACCTAGGCATCCGGCCGGCGGAGTTACCAGCCGGCCGGATGGCAGCCTTATTCCGCTGCCTGCAGGTTGATCTTGCTTTCCGCCATTTCGGTGAGCTTGCGATCGGTCACCTGTTCTTCCTTCAGGTTCTTGGCCAGCACATTGGCGCAGTCGGTGCGGCCAAGCTGCTTGGCCCAGGCGATGAGCGTGCCGTAGCGGGTCATCTCGTAGTGTTCGACAGCCTGCGCCGAAGCAA
The DNA here is from genome assembly GCF_020164875.1 of Mesorhizobium sp. CO1-1-8. Classification (NCBI taxonomy): domain Bacteria; kingdom Pseudomonadati; phylum Pseudomonadota; class Alphaproteobacteria; order Hyphomicrobiales; family Phyllobacteriaceae; genus Mesorhizobium; species Mesorhizobium sp. CO1-1-8. The sequence goes on from NZ_JAIUGZ010000016.1 coordinate 96,405, forward strand.
TCAGCGCCGCGTCGAGAACCTCCTTGTCATCGACGTCACCGCTCACATCATCGGCCTCCTCGAGAATGCCGTCGATTGCCGGACAGTTGACCTCCTTGGCCTTGACGCCATGCAACTCAAACACCTGTTCGACGCGCTCGATATGGCCTCTCGTCTGATCGAGGTGTTTTTCAAATCCGGCTTTCAATTGCGGGTCGGTTGCCTTGTCGATCATCTTCGGCAGTGCCTTCTCGATCTGCTTTTCGGCGTAATAGATGTCGCGCAGCGTGTGCACGAAGAGATCGTCGAGTGTCTTGATGTCCTTCGAAAAGAAGCCCATGGCCTTACCTTTCATTGCACCTGGTGTGGATTTCGGCGACGGGCTTTGCGCGCCGCAGGCCGGGACGGTTCCCGGCTTGTCTGGTCAACGTGCCGGCACCGAAGGAGTTCCTGATTCCGAGGGCGAACCCTCCCCTTCTCCAAGATCTGCGACCCGGTCGTTGGGGAGCCTTTGCCTCGATCACACGTTCTAGCCGCAGAGCAACCGGAACGAGAAGGTTGGCGGAATGTATTTCATTGCATTGGCGACAGACTATGACGGCACGCTGGCTCATGATGGGATCGTCGCCAAGAAGACGCTCGTCGCGCTTGAGCGATTCAGGAAAAGCGGCCGCAAGCTGGTCCTCGTCACGGGCGTGAACTGCCCGATCTCAAGCGCGTCTTTCCCGAGCTTAGCCTCTTCGACAAAGTCGTCGCTGAGAATGGCGCGATGATCTACACGCCGGCCAGCGAGGAAGAACGGGTGATCGCCCCATCGCCCGAGCCTAAATTCGTCGCCAGATTGAAGAGGCAGGGCGTCAAGCCGCTTTCGGTCGGGCGATCGATCGTCGCGACCTGGGAACCCCATCAGGCGACCGTGCTCGAGGTCATCAAGAAGATGGGTCTCGAACTGGAAATCATCTTCAACAAGGGCGCGGTGATGATCCTGCCAAGCGGCATCAACAAAGCCACCGGGCTCGCTGCGGCCCTTCAGGATCTTCGACTTTCGCCGCACAACGTCGTCGGCGTCGGCGACGCCGAGAACGACCACGCGTTCCTGCAAGCCTGTGGCTGCAGCGCCGCCGTCGACAATGCAATTCCGGCGGTCAAGGATACAGCCAACCTGGTCATGCGTGGCGCCCGCGGCAAAGGCGTGGAGCAACTCATCGCAAAGCTGATAAAGCGTGATCACGCGATAGTGCCGAAGCGCCATGACGGCATCGTTCTTGGATCATCTGGCGGCGGTGACATCTTCCTGTCGCCGAGTGATACGATCCTCATTGCCGGAAGTTCCGGCATCGGCAAATCCACCTTGGCCACCGCGCTGACGGAACGCTTCGTCGAAAGCGGCTTTCAGTTTTGTGTGTTTGATCCTGAGGGCGACTATGACGGCCTCGAAGGCGCCGTCCGCCTGGGAGACGGCTCGAGCGCGCCGACAAAGGCGCAGGTGCTGGATCTGATCGCCAAGGCCGACAGCAACATTGTCGTCAATGGACTGGCGCTGCGCGTCGACGAGAGGCCGGATTTCTTTGCCGACCTGCTGCCTGGGCTCAGCAGTTTCCGCCGGCGCACCGCGAGACCGCACTGGCTCGTCATCGATGAAGCGCATCATCTTCTGCCCAAGCGGCGCGATGACACGCGGGCGGTCTTGTCATTGGAATTGCCGGGCACAATCCTGATCACCGTTCACCCCGAGGCGATCTCGACAGACGCCTTGCGCCTTGTGACAGCCATCATTGCGCTTGGCCCCAAGGCGAAGGACGTGGTGAAGGTCTTCTGCAAGGAGACTGGCATTGAGCCGCCAAAGGACATCCCCAGCCCCAAGGGCGCGCGCGTGCTGTTCTGGCGGCCGCAGGCAGGCAAGAAAGTCAAGACGGTCAAGGTGGTCGAACCACGTCAGTCACTCAAGCGGCACAGCCGGAAATATGCCGAAGGCCAGCTCGACGAATCTGGCAGCTTCTATTTCCATGGCCCTAACAATGCGATGAATCTCAGGGCTCACAATCTGATGATCTTCGCTCAGATCGCCGAGGGCATAGACGACAAGACCTGGGAGTTTCATTTGCGCACCGGCGACTATTCCAAATGGTTTCGACATCAGATCAGGGACAAGGACCTGGCGCGCGAAACCGCCGAGGCGGAAGAGGACAAGACCCTGTCGGCGGAAGAGAGCCGCAAGCGGGTGCTTGATGCTGTGCGCCGCCGTTACACGGCTCCCGCCACAGCCCCGGAGAGCCAAGGCAACTAAGCTGTCACGCGAAAACTTTTTTCAGTCAGGCAACGCCGCCACCGCGACAATTTCAACGACGATGTCGGCTTGCGCAAGCGCTGCAACCCCGATCACCTCCGAGGGCGGCGGGTTGTTATAGCTGCAGTGCTTCGGGCAATGCTCGGCAAAGAACTCGTCCAGCACGTCGAGACGAAAATTGGGTGAACTCAGAACGCCGCCATCGGGAAATGGCCCCTGGATGAAGAAGGTCAGCCGGATGAGGTAGTCGACGCACTGCCGAGTTCTTCCAGATCTGATTTGATGTTCGCCAGAATTGCGCGCCACTGTGCCGCCGCATCGCCAGTGAAGCCCCCTCCTCTCTTTACGGCAGGATCGTAATTTTCGGCGGTTGCCGTATTTCCGCAAAGGTAAGACAAATCCCTTTGCTCCGGTGACGACCCTGCCTTTTCCCCACGGCATCAACCTGCCGTTTTTGAATTTCCTATGGGTTACGAGTTCCATGCTCCGTCCAGAACTCTTGATCGTCAGTCTATCAAATGGTCTATTCTGATCGGCAGATCGCGAATGCGCTTGCCGGTGGCATGATAGACGGCACTCGCCACGGCAGCAGCCGTTCCGACATTGCCGAGTTCGCCCAAGCCCTTGACGCCAGCAGGATTGACCTGATGGTCGATTTCGGGGACCAGGATAACGTCGACCTGTTTGATGTCGGCGTTGACCGGCACGAGATAGTCCTGCAGGTCGCGATTGATGTAGCGCGCGTATCGCTGATCGATTTCCGTCGCCTCGTGCAACGCCTGGCCGATGCCCCAGATCATGCCACCCATCAGCTGGCTGCGCGCGGTGCGCGTGTTCATGATGCGCCCGGCAGCGAAGGCTCCGACGATGCGCGGCACCCGAATTTCGCGTGTATAGCTGTTGATGCGCACTTCGACGAACTCGGCGCCAAAGGCATATTTGACCGAATCTTCGTCGTTCTCTCCACCATGAAACTCAGACTGTCCGGCATAGAGTTTCCTCAGGGCTTCAGGCGAAGAACCCTTCGGCGCAAACTCGGCATATTCTTCGAGGGCGCCGACCTGCATAGCCTTGAAGACATCGGCCAGCTTTGCGGATTTGCCGGTCTCGGTGACGACCTCTTCGTCCTTCAAGTCCAGCTTCGCATTGCCCGAACCAGCCAGCGGAGCTCCCCTGCCCGCAGCGGCGGCGAAGAGCTTTTCGCGTATCGCGTCGCAGGCTTTCATGACCGCCGAGCAGACACTGGCGGTCGAGATCGATCCGCCCGACACGGGAGCCGGCGGCAAGGCACTGTCGCCCATCTCGACGTTGATCTTGTCCATGCCGACCCCCAGCCTTTCGGCCGCCATCTGGCCGGCGATGGTGCGAACGCCGGTGCCGATTTCATGCGAGCCGCACTGAACCCGGACCTCGCCATCGGCGGTGAGACGAACCCTGGCCGCGCAAGGTGCGGCGGCAGTCGGATAGATTGCCGTCGCACAGCCCATCCCGACCAGCCAATCGCCGTCGCGCATCGAGCCGATCCTGGGGTCGCGCTTCGACCAGCCGAAGGCATCCGACGCCTGGTCGTAGCACTTGATGAGTGAGCGGCTGGAAAATGGCTTGCCTCCGATCGGCTCCTTCTCCGGTTCATTGACGCGACGAAACTCGACAGGATCCATGCCGAGGGCCACGGCCATTTCGTCCATGGCGTTTTCCAGCGCGTAGACATAAGGCGTCTCCGGCGGCGATCGCATATAGCCAGGCGTGTTGCGATCGGCATGAACCAGCGAAACACGCGTCAGAACGGAGCCGTAATCGTACATGCGCGCGGTGGCGGACGTGCCGCCGACGACATAAGGATCAGGCCGTGACGTCACCTCCCAGGCCTCATGTCCGAACGCCGTGATGCGGCCGTCCTTGCCGGCGCCCATGCGGATCCGATGCCGCGTTTCGGCTCGATAGGTCTGCGTACCGAAGGCTTGCATGCGATTGACGACGCAGCGAACCGGCCGGCCGATCCGCCGCGCCGCGACGGCAACGATCGCAGTGCGTGCCGTCATCGGCCCCTTGGAGCCGAAGGCGCCGCCGATATAGGGGCTGACGATCCGCACATTGGCCGGATCGAGCTTCAATTGGCGTGCCAGTTCCACCTTCCAGCCCGTAACATTCTGGCTGGGCTCGTGTATCGTCAACTGGTCGCCCTGCCATATGGCCGTGGTCGAAAACAGCTCGATCGGATTGTGATGCTGGGTCGGCGTCGAATATTTTTCGTCGATCTTCACCGTCGCATCCGCCCAGGCGGCGTCGAAGTCACCGGCCTTCGCATCCTCCTTGAACATAGGGCTTTTGCCGGCAGCCGGTTCCATCTTCACACCCTTGGAATCAAAGCTGGCGCTGGGCCGTTCGTTCTCGTAGTCGGCACGGATCAACATCGCTGCTTCCTCCGCCGCCTCGAAGGTTTCGGCGACCACCAGAGCGATGATCTGACCGTCGTGAAAAACCGTCTTGTCGTGCAGGGGCCCGATCGAACTTGCGCCGGTTTTGCCGAATTTCGGCGTATCGGTCTTGTCCATATCGCCATAGGTGACGATGTCCAGCACACCGGGTACGGCCCTGGCGTCTTTCGTGTGAAGTTCCGAAACTTTGCCCCGGGCAATGCTGCTGGTGGCAAGGGCACCGTAGGCGACGTTGGCCGTGACTATGTCAGCGGGATAGTCGGCCTGTCCGGTAACTTTTAGCCGGCCATCAATGCGGACAACCGGGTCGCCCTGGTTTTCCCTTGGAGCGGGTGCAGCTTGGTTCATGGCTCAGCCCTTCATATCCCGGGTTTCGAGCAGCGCCCGCACCAGCGTGCGCTTGCCGAGAGGTATCTTGAATGCGTTATGCTCGCGCGGCCTGGCATCGGCGAAAGCAGCCTCGGCAGCCTCTTGCGCCGCAGCTTCGTCAAGCACTTTACCCTGTAGCGCGTCCTCTGCTTCGCGCGCACGCCACGGCACCGTCGCCACACCACCAAGCGCAATGCGCGCACTCCTTACCGTCTCGCCATCCATGTCGAGCGCGACAGCCGCGGACGCCAGCGCAAACGCGTAGGATTCGCGATCGCGTATCTTCAGATAGCGCGACCGGCTGCTCCACCGTGCGAGCGGCACTTCGATGGCGGTTATGAGCTCGTCGGCGGCAAGATCCGTCTCGATGTCGGGCGTTTCGCCCGGCCGTTTGTGCAGCTTGGCAAAAGCAAGCGTGCGCCTTCCCCGCGGGCCTTCGACATCGACGGTGGCATCCAGCGCAACCAGCGCCTGCGCGAAGTCACCGTGATATGTGGCGATGCAGGCATCGCTCGTACCCAGCACTGCATGCTGGCGATTGGACCCTTCCATCGCAGCGCAGCCGGAGCCCGGGTCGCGCTTGTTGCACGGCCAAGAAATCTCCCGAAAATATTCGCAGCGCGTACGTTGCAGCACATTGCCGCCCAGGCTCGCCATGTTGCGAAGCTGACCGCTGGCGGCGAATTTCAGGCTGTCGGCAAGGACTGGGCAACGCCGCCTGACATCACTGTTGTCGGCAGCTTCACCCATGCGGACCAGTGCACCAAACCGGATCGTGTCATCGTCAATCCTGATCTGCCGCAAGGCCGGCTCGGCAAGAGTGTTGAGGTCGAGCAGTCGCTCCGGCCGCGCGACACCGAGCTTCATGTAGTCGGCCAGATTGGTGCCGCCGGCGACGAACTGCGTGCTGGCGCCGGTTGGCGGAACACGCACGGCATCGGGACCGGACGCCATGGCGATTGCCGCGGAGACGCTGGTTGGTCTCTCATATACGAAGGGGCGCATCCTAAGCCCTCCTGATCTCGTCGCGTGCCTGAACGATCGCCGCAACAATGTTGGGATAGGCCGCGCAGCGACATATATTGCCGCTCATATATTCGCGAATATCGTCTTCCGACCCAGCATGGCCTTCGTTGATGCAACCGATGGCGGACATGATCTGACCCGGTGTGCAATAACCGCATTGAAAGGCATCGTGGTCGATGAAGGCCTGCTGAACCGGATGCAGGTCCCCGTCCGTCGAAGCCAGCCCTTCCACCGTTGTGATCTCCCGCCCCTGGTTCATGACGGCAAAGCTCAAGCAGGACAGTACCCGCTTCCCGTCGATCAGAACCGTGCAGGCGCCGCACTGACCGTGATCGCAACCTTTCTTGGTGCCCGTCAGGCCGACATGGTCGCGCAGAGCGTCAAGCAGGCTGGTTCGATTGTCGAGCGCGAGATTGTAGGTCTGCTTGTTGATACGCATTGAAACCGCCGACAAGTCGCGCGGGTCGGCTGGTTTTGCGGGCGCTGGCCGGGCAGCTCTCGTCGGGGAATTCACAAGCGGCATCACCGCCGCCGCAGAAACAGAGGCCGTCATGAACATGCGTCTGCTCAGGCCACGGGACATCTTGGCATCGGACATGGCTGGCTCCGGGTGGCTGGGTCTCAAGCGGCCCAAACCAATCGCGGAGGACAAAGTTCCCTCCTCACGAGCCCGTGATCCGTGGCGGGATCGATTTAACCGGAACCTCACCTGCCGAGCGATGGTTGTGTGCCAGGAGCATCGGACGGTGACGATGGACCTATGTTCTCTGCGGAGCAGCCGAGGTCGGTCGTGATCCTGGCCATCGTGGTCAGGTTGGCAATCGGCTGAACCAATTTCCCTCCCCTTGCTGCTGCGCTCTCCCCGGCCCGAAATGAGTTAGCTTGCGCCGTGCGGCGGTGTTTGGCGATGCCCCGCGATGCGGCATTGGCTACGCGAACTTCTGTTGGAACCAGCGCCTCGAGTCGACGTTCCGCCCTTATTCAACAGGAGGAAAGGAGAATAGGCCATGCCACGAGGCGACAAATCGAAATACACTGACAAGCAGGAGCGTAAAGCCGATCATATAGCCGAAGGCTATGAGAAGCGCGGGGTTTCCGACAAGGAGGCAGAGCGGCGTGCATGGGCAACCGTCAACAAGGACGATGGCGGTGGCAAGAAGGAAGGCGGTTCCGGCCGCGGCAAACACACGGGTCATCCCGCGGCGCACAAAGGCGGCAAAAGCGGCGGCAAGGCGTCGGCATCACGGTCTGCCGCGAGCCGATCGGAATCGGCAAAGAAAGCTGCAGCGACCCGCAAGCGCAACGCGGAACACCGCGCCCATTGATCTGGTGACGGCACTCAATGGGCCGAAGGATGGAAGCACAGGGATGAAATCGCAGCTCGTCAACGAGATCGGCGGACAAAGGACATTTGTCGTGGTGCTCGACGCGGGCGAAGAAGCGTTCGCGGCCCTGACCGCTTTCGCCATCGAGCAGAAGATCGGCAGCGCGTCCCTGACCGCCATAGGGGCTTTCGAGAAAGCCACCGTGGGCTGGTTTGATCCGGACGCGAAGACCTACCTCAAAATCCCTGTCGACGAACAGTGCGAGGTTCTGAGCGCGATCGGCGATGTCGCACTGGGAGACGACGACAAGCCTAGCCTGCACGTCCATGCGGTGCTTGGATTGAGCGATGGTACCACCCGGGGCGGACATCTGCTTGACGGCATCGTTCGGCCAACACTCGAAATCACCTTGGTGGAAGCGCCCGGCCATCTGCGCCGCAGCAAGCGCCCGGACCTCGGTGTCGCGCTGATCGACCTGGACGATTGATCTACAGCCGCTCTAACTCGTTCTCACGCTTTCTTGCTCGGCTCAGCAGGTGCTGTGTCCGGCGCCGCTTCCCAACCGAACACGCTGCGCCCGCCAAGCAGATGCGACTGGTCGAATTCTCCCGCGACAATTTCCTTCAGGCTGGGGCCGGTCACGTATCGTTCGACTTGCCGCGACTGATCGTCGAGCCGCCTCAAGGCACCGATTTCTTCATCGCGACCGAGTTTTGCCTTCTGCATGGCCGACTTCAGTACCCCAATCGTCTCATCATAGACCTTCAGCGGTACCGGAAATGGATGCCTGTCCTTGCCGCCATGCGCCAGCGAGAAGCGGCCGGGATCGGAAAAACGGCAAGGCGCGCCATGCACCACCTCCGCAACGAGGGCCAGCGCACGCACCGTGCGCGCGCCGACGCCAGGAACCAGAAGGAGTTCGGCGAAATCGGCAGGACCGCGGTCCGCGGCGGCTGCGATATTGCCGTGAAGACGATGCATGACCACATCGCATTCGCGAACGTCATGGTGGGCCGGCATGACCAAATGCGGGAGCAGCGGCTGCTCCGGCTCCTGCCGGCGCTTCGGCTCTGCGCCACGCTCCAATGCTGCAAACTCGCTCAGGATGCGATCGGGTCCGAGGTCCCGCAAAAGGTTCAGTTGCCCTTGGCGCGACGCGTCGGCGCGCCTGTCGGTCAGGTTGACGATCTCACCTTGATGGGCGCCTTCGATGGCGGCATGCGGCTGGTCGACAAAACTCTTGAGGCCCTCGGAGAGCCAATGGTAGCGGCGCGCTACCTTGCTGTCACCGTTCATGCCTTGCTGCACCACGACCCAGCGACCGTCATCTGTGACGATGAAACCATGCAGGTAAAGATCGAAACCGTCCTGGACTGCGGCGCTGTCGACCTTGGCGACAAGCCGGCTGACGGTGGCCAGGCCCGCTCCGTCGAAGCCGACGCGTTGGCCGATGACCTCCAGCTCATGCGGGGTTTTGCGCGAATGCGCGCCGCGACCACCGCAGACATGAATGCCGAGCTCGCCGGAAAGCGGTGTGAGGCCACGCTTCAAAGCGCCCACGACACTGGTCGTGATCCCCGACGAGTGCCAATCCATGCCCATGACAGCACCAAAGGACTGGAACCAGAACGGATGCGCCAGCCGCCGCAGCAGCTCGTCTCGACCATAGTGATGAACGATCGCCTCGCACATCACGGCGCCAAGACGCGTCATGCGGTCGCCGAGCCATTTTGGCACGCGCCCGCCATGGAGTGGAAGATCAGCACTTCCCGATCGTTGCGTCACGTCTGCTGCCTGTTCTGGTGTCCGTCATTCTCTTACAGATAGGCAGCCCAACGGCGCAAGGAAGCATGGACACTTCCCGCCCGAGCTGGGTTATCGGACGTCAAGTCCAGTTCGAGAGAACCGTTTCCATCTCAACCGTCTCGACCTGCTGCGCGAAACGTTGGTGGTAAACGGTCAGCAGTGCGTCATGAGTTGCGTCGGAAGAACTGCATAGCGCGTCCGTTACGAGAACCACGCGATAGCCGAAATCGATGGCCCCTAGCACCGTGGCGAGAACGCAAACATCCGTTTCGCCGCCGGTGATGACCAACGTATCGATCCCGCGTTCCACCAGAAGGGCTCTGAGGCGCCCTTCGAACCAGGGCGAGTAGATGTGCTTGTCGATGATCGCCGCGGGCGGGCAGTAGCCGGCTAAAGACGGCAACAGTTCGGTCATTTCGGGCCCGATCTTCTCGATCGTCAGTGAAGCCCAGCGCTCATAATAGCGCTTCCATGTGCCGACGCCCTGCCCCGGCTTCCCGGCCGGCAGGAAGCGTGTAAAGACCGTATGTGGCGCACGTCTTTCGACCAGCCTCTCGATCTGCGGGAGAACCCGGGTGATCCAGGGTGTTGCCCATGGGGACGGCTCGGCAAACAGCCGCTGCATATCCACGCAGACATGCATGCAACGATCGCCCAGGGGACCGTATGCCAGCCCCGGCATCGACATCAGTGCGTCTCCAACCGGCCATGCATTCCCAGCCTCCTCACTGCCAGCAAAAACACGCAACGCCGCGCGCAAGCACTGGTTCCTGAGACAGCCACAGGAACCGACGCAAATGGCTGGCGTTTCCGCTGAGATGAATGGAGGTGCTCGCATGAGACCGCGCGAGAGGCGTTGGAGCCGCAAGTCAGCCGGAGCCCCAAAATGGAGCTGAGCGGAGGATGTCTCTGCGGCACGATCCGCTTCCGCGTTGGAAGCGAACCGCGAGTGCATTACTGCCATTGTGATATGTGCCGGCGAGCGACCGGCAGTGCGTTCGCGGTTCTGGCCTGGGTGCCTTCCCAAAGCGTGACCTGGACCAATGCGACGCCGACCTATCGCAGGTCATCGCCGATTGCCCGCAGGGGGTTCTGCTCCACCTGCGGGTCGCCGCTCAGCCTTGCCTATGACGCATCGCCCGGAGAGATCGCGCTGCATGTCGGAACGTTCGACGATCCGGCTCAACTGGAACCGCGCTACAACTATGGATCGAGGCAGCGACTTGGCTGGGTTTGCTGCGGAATAGACCTGCCGCACCACGACACCGAGGAGCGATGGTGAAACCATGTCTGAAGGGCAAGCCAGATGAGCATGTTTTATCGGGCGGCCAAGATTGCCGAAGAGGTCCACGCAGCACAGCGCGACAAGACCGGGCGACCCTATATCGAGCACTGCCGCCGTGTCGTTGACGCGGTCGAAACCAAGGACCAGAAGGTCGTCGCCTATCTCCATGACGTCCTGGAAAAGGGCGAAGGCTGGAACCGGACCCGGTTGGACGAGGCCGGTTTCGGCCCAACGATCGTTTCGGCCGTCGACGCCATGTCGCGCAGGGACGGCGAGGATTACTTCGCTTTCGTGCGACGAGCGGCATCAAATCCATTGGCGCTGCCGGTCAAGCGCGCGGATTTGGCGGACAATATCTGGCAGGCACGACAGGTCGGGGCATCGACTGCCAAATACGAGGAGGCACTACGCATCCTTGATGACGAGTTTCCGCGCCGTCAGCAGCAGCCTTGAATCAGCTCGCCCCGGCGCGAACGGGATTTCTAGTCCGGGACGTGGGGCGTGTGCCGTCTGTCTTCCGCGGGCTCAGCATCGATGCGCGCTTTTTCCGGATCGAATGCGCCATGCCGTGCAATGGCCCGCGCCGCGGTTTCAGGCGTCTCGTATGCCCACATGAAATCGTCAGCCGAGCTGCCCACGGCATGGACGCGCCAGTAGCTAGCGGTACCTTTCAAAGCGGAGCGGCTGGTGGTGTTCGTCTTTTCGAAAAGGTCGAAATAGATGTCTTCGAAAGGGATGTAGAACACGGGCTCATGTCCTTCTTCCTGAAGCACTTTCGCCCGTTCCGTGGCAGCGACTATGGCGTCGGAAAATCGTACCGTCACCGTCCCCGCATACGGTTCTATGGCCAATTGGCCAGCATGGTGTGTCGAGACTGCGCCTGAAGCTTGCATCCAAATTCTCCCTGGCTGCCGATGATTGCGAGACCGCATTTCGGTTTGTCATGCATGGAGACGAAATGCGCGGCGATGCGTCAGGTTCCGGCTTCAGCGCTTGCCATGGCTATCGAGAACGCAGCCAACATTCGCGAAACCTTTTCAGATGCCTCACGCGTCGGAAGTGTCCGATGCCATCCAGCACACCCGCCTGTAGAACGCGACGCGCAGCAGAGGTGTGTCGCAATGTAAGACGGAGTTCATTGGCTCTGGGGCACAGTAGCTGGCTGATCACCACCAGTCGTGGACTCCGGTCTGGCGGCCTGGTCAACCTGTGGGTTCTTGATGGTGCCGGTATTGGCTTTCATCGGCTCGGTATTGTTGTCGCAGGCGCCAAGCGCAAGGAAAGTGGCCAAGACCGGCAGTGAAAAGAACCTCTTCATCGAAACCTCCTCTGGTTGCTGTCCGCCAAACGAGGTTTCACCAATTTGGTTGCCTGATCGTGCTCTCAAGACGCCTCGGCATTTGACGATCAACGCTTCAAGCTATTGGAATCGGCTGCGATTGTCGGGTCAGGCAAAACCGGGCCACGTTCAGTCTCCGAACCCTCAGCTTCGATCTCCTGAACGGCCCGATCCCAGTGCTCCTGCTCGCGGCCTCCCGGGCGGCCCTCTTGCTCCCAGATTTCATGGGCTCGCCGTTTGATCTTTTCTTCCCTGCTGTCCATGGCTAAAGCCTCCAATCCATCAGTCTCAATTCCGGGCCCTTTTTTTTGTTCCTCCTCTGTCTGGAACAGCCGCTGCCGGAACCGCGATTTCGGGGAAAGCCCTTGTGGATTGCGTGGGATGAGCCGCTTGGTAATTTTCGTACCGATATTTTTTCGTGACACACCGATGCCCGCAGTTTTATGAATCAGGCCATCGGCCAGCGCCAAGCACGTCCCTCTCCGATCCCATTGCCCGGCGCTCAATGCCTGATCGCCCGTCGCGCCGATATGGCGGGCTGTTGCTTCGATTGGAGGTAACGCCCATGCGGGAATTGCCGAAGGACATCGACGCCGATGTGGTCATCGAAATCAGCAAGCTGCTGGACGACAGCCCGCTTTTCGTCCCGGTGCGGGTTCATGAGCTCGCGGCCAGGGTGAGGCAGAGGGTGAAGACGGGTCTGCCGGATCTTTCGATCGAGGAACTGATCGTGGAGATGGCCTCCGTACGTCAGTTGGCCATGGCCTTTGATCTGCCTGGATCCGAGAATGTGGTGCAAATCCCGGTGCGGTATCGCCGCTAGGACTGCGGCATCACACGCTCCATCTGGAGGTCAGGACAAGCGACGCCTCAACATCTGTGCACCGATCTCATCGCGTGCTTTGACGGTTATCTTGACGAAATCGCAATCGGGCATTCGTCTTGGGCGACATCCTGCAAAATACGAATTGTTTCCGCTCTGGCTTGTTCCCGGGATTCGAACAGTTGCCGTTATTGTCGGGCACGATGCCGTCACCATTTTGAAGATCGAAATAGTACCCGCTTCATTTTCGGGTCACGCCGGAAACATCTTGCGTGTCAATGATTTCGCTTCATTGGTGGTTCCAGCTCGCTCGGCGGCCGTGCTGGTGAGACATGGTCCTTCAACGCACCGCAGCGCGAAGCGCCGATATGAAAAGCACCAGCAACGCCAAGGCATTGAGACCAGCGGCGATGGCATGCGAATACTCCCATTGGCGCCGCATTAGCTCCCAGTTTTCAGGGAGGACAGTCCAGTTCCGGGTCGCCTGATTGATTGGATAGGTCAGCGTCCAGAAGGCAAATTGCGTGGCGCCGATGCTGAGAAAGGCGACAACAACCAAGCCGAAAGATGCACTCGCTCGGTAGAGCAGGATTGCCAGGGCGGCCGTAGAGAGCAATGCTCCCAGCACCACGATGGCGAACAGGCTCCATCCATCATAGGCGCGTTGCGCAGCCAGATAGTTCGGCCCGTCCAGCCTCATCTTGTTGAACATCGCGAAAAAATGCGCGGCGGCCGGAGCGAAAGCCAGTGCAACGAAAATGAAGCTGACCACTCTCAGACTATAAATTGCCATGCCGGTCTCCTTAAGGAGACAGCTAGGGCAATCGGCAAGGTTGAAAAGGTCGTTTTGACGACGGCTTCCGCCCGCCATCGTATGTCTCAAGTGAGGTCGTTTTTTTAGCCCTCACTCAACTATCTCGGAACATTTTTTTTGGGTGCTGGTTCTACGCACTGAAGGGACGAACCTTACTCGGGAGATTTCCCATGAAACATGTTCTCATTACCAGCATGCTGGCGATCGGGCTCGGCTGTGGAACGGCAATGGCTCAGACACAACAGCCCGAAAGCCAATCTGGCGCAGACGCCAGTTGCGCTTCCGGGCAGGCTGACTGCCAGAGCGGTTCCAAGATGGGCGAGCAGGCCCAGGGCAAAGCCAAGCTGAAGACCGACGAGCAGGCTCAGGGCAAAGCCGGCACCTCCACCGACCAACAGGCGCAGGGCAAAGCCAAGCTGAAGACCGACGAGCAGGCTCAGGGCAAGGCCGGCACCTCCACCGACCAGCAGGCGCAGGGCAAGGCCAAGCTGAAGACCGACGAGCAGGTTCAGGGCAAGGCCGGCACCTCCACCGACCAACAGGCGCAGGGCAAGGCCAAGCTGAAGACCGACGAGCAGGCCCAGGGCAAGGCCGGCACCACCACCGACCAGCAGGCTCAAGACAAGACCAAGATGCAGACCGACGAGCAGGCTCAGGGTAAGGCCTCGACACAGGATACGACGTCGACCGGTTCCATCAACAACGTGACGGTGGAACAGAAAACCCAAGTCACTCAGATCATCCGGGAGACGAAGGTCGAGCCTGTCTCCAATGTCGATTTTGACATCAGCGTCGGCGTCGAAGTCCCACGGCAGAAGGTCAGGCTACATCGTTTGCCGGCTCGTATCGTCAAGATCGTCCCCGCTTACGAAAGCTACGAGTATTTCGTGCTTGCGGACGGCCGAATCGTCATCGTTGATCCGGATACGTTCAAGATCGTCCTGATCTTGACCTAACATGTCCGACTGGTCCGCCCTCTAGAGGGCGGACCGTCATTGCTGGACTGCTATCGATTCAAAGCAACCCCGGAAGGACCGCAAGCGGCAGGTAATACAGTCTGCCACCCGCATCGCGGGCTCGGCTAGAGACGCCCGAGCACGACCAGGATAATGACTATAAGAAGCAGCAGGCCGAGGCCGCCGCCGCCATAATAGCCGGTGCCGTAGAATGGCCCGCCGCCAAGCCCACTAAAACCGCCAAGCAATGCAATAATCAGAATGATGATGAGAATTGTGCCGAGACCCATGACTTTCTCTCCTGTTTGCGGTTCGCGCCGTTTAGACTGAGCGGCGGTCGCCGCTGAATATGAACTCGCTACAAGCCTTCCTGTTCCCGACTAAGACCTCATCGACCCTGCCAGGGTCTGTTCGCTCAAAGGTGTTCAGGCGGACACGGGTCACCTCGAAACGCCCGAGTAGCCTCGGTCCTTCAACAATCCAGCGAGATGGGCAGCGTTTGAGGCTGCCATTTCGATCGCACCCGAGACTTTTTCCGGAGTTGCCGGCAGGTCGACATAGTTGACCTCCTGCATGGCCTCGCCAACCCAGTAGACCCCGCCATTGGCCGGGATGGTGAAGCCAACATCGTTCAATGCCTGAAAGCATTCCGCGTGGCAGTGATGCGCACCGTCCTCATTGCCGACGATGGCCACCAGCGCCACCTTTCCTGCTGCCGGCATTCGTCCTCTGTCATCGGTCTCCTCAAGAAACGCATCCATCCGCTCCAGGACGCGCTTGGCCACACTCGAGGGCTGGCCAAGCCAGATCGGGAGTCCGAGCACGAAGATGTCGGCCGCCAGTATTTTCTTCCTGAGTTTCGGCCAATCGTCGCCCTTGCCCATGTCAGAGAGCACGCCGGGTTTGATATCGTGGCTGAGCGCACGCACGATCTCGCCCTTCACTTGGTATTGCATCAGCGCCGCCAGGACATCCGTGAGCAACCGATCGGTGGAGGATTTTTCCCTGTCGTTCGAAGCTTTGAGCGAGCAATTGAGCGCGAAGGCCGTAAGCGGCATGTGAATCTCCCTGCATTGTCCTGATTGCAAATCGCCGCCGCGATGACATCGCGACAGCCCATTCGCCCGTTGCGGGTTCGCCCGCATTTCAACGCCAGCGTTGAATGCTTGTTCCGCAGGCGGACCAACAGGCCGGTGGCGAGATGGCCCCTCCTCCACCTGGTGACGGTCCAGCCGGCTCACAGTGGCTGGGTTCTTGAGCACTGACCATTGCCGGAGAACAGGGAGCAGTGAGCGATGCCGGCGGAACTTGGTCGAGCAACCTATTCGTTCGCTGGTCGTTTTCTCCTGAGTTCCTGAGAATGGATAGACGATGCTCGTCCGGACCCTCGAAGCAGGCGATATGCAGCTGGCGGTATCCATGGCCGGCGAGCCCGGCCGACCGGCCTTGATCCTTCTGCACGGCTGGCCCCATTCCCGGAAAATCTATGATGGTGTGATCGATGAACTTGGCACGCGGTACTTTACGCTGGCTTTCGATCTTCCGGAGATCGGTGAATCGCGTGGTCCACCGCCGTCGGCGGAAAAGAAGGTTCTTGCCGATATCGTGATTTCGGCCGCCGAGGCGCTTGGGGCCAAATCCATCGTCGTTGCAGGCTTTGATGTGGGGGGCATGATTGCCTTCGCCGCTGTTCGCCATCATGGCGATCGCATCGTTGGCGCGGTGCCGATAAATACGGTTATCCCCGGCCTTCATCCATGGACGAAGGTAATCGCAAACCCGGACATCTGGCACTTCGCGTTCCATGCAGTGCCTGAGTTACCGGAGTTGCTGGTGACAGGCCACCAGCGCGCCTACTTCGATCTCTTCTTCGATCTGCTCGCCGGCCGTCCCGATGCATTGACCAATGAGATGCGGGAGACGTTTACGCAGGCCTATGCGAGGCCGGAGGCACTTAAGGCCGGCTTTGATTGGTATCGCGCGTTCAAGGAGGATGCCAAGGTCAATGCAGTACCGGCGCGCATCGAAATTCCGATCCTCTATATCCGCGGCGACGCGGATTTCGGATCGATCGACGATTACCTCGAAGGCTTGAGGCTGTCTGGCGCAAAGAGCCTGCAAGGTCACAAGATCGCCAACTGCGGCGAATTCCTGCCGATCGAGGCGCCGGCAGAATTCGTCAAGGCGCTAATGGAATTTGCACCGAGATAGTGCGATCCGCGTTTGCGCAGGTGCCTACCGGCTCGCGGAAGTTACACGCCAGACCGTGTTTCCGACATCGTCGGCAATCAGCAACGCGCCCGATTTGTCGACGGCAACGCCGACGGGCCGCCCGTGGACCTTACTGTCGTTGACCAGGAAACCGGTGACGACATCCTGCGGCTTGCCGTCTGGATGGCCGTCCTTGAACGGCACGAACACGACCTTGTAGCCGTTGAAGCTCTTGCGGTTCCAGCTACCATGCTCGCCAACAAAGGCGCCATTGCGATATGGGTCCGGCAGGTTGGTTCCAGTGTAGAACGTCAAGCCCAGAGGTGCGACGTGGGAACTCAAGGCATAGTCGGGAGGGATGGCCTTGGCGACGAGGTCCGGCCGCTGCGGCATCACGCGCGGGTCCACATGCTGACCATAGTAGCTGTACGGCCAACCATAGAACGCGCCGTCCTTGACCGAGGTCATGTAGTCGGGAACCAGATTAGGCCCGAGTTCGTCGCGCTCGTTGATCACAGCCCACAGCGCGCCGCTCTGCGGCTCCCAGCTCAGCCCGTTGGGATTGCGCAGGCCGCTCGCAAAAATACGATAGCGGCCTGTGGCCCTGTCGACTTCCCATATCGCGGCCCGGTCCTTTTCTGCCTGGATGCCGTTCTCGGTGATGTTGCTGTTGGATCCGATGCCGACATAAAGCAGAGACCCGTCGGGGCTGGCTACGAGAGACTTTGTCCAGTGGTGGTCGATGGGCCCGCCGGGCAACGGCGTCAGTACCGTGCCCGGGGCGGTGATCTTGGTGTCACCCGACGTGTAGGGGTACCGCACGATGGCGTCGGTGTTGGCGACGTAGAGATCGTTGCCGACCAGAGCCACGCCAAAGGGCGAATTGAGATGATCGAGGAAGACCTCTTGGACATCGGGCACACCATCCCCGTTCGTATCGCGCAGCAGGGTGATACGGTTGCTTCCTTCGGTGCCGCCGCCTGACGTCGCCATGGACTCGATCCAGCCCATGATCAGGTCTTTCGGCCGCTTGATCGCGGCACCGGGCGGCGCCACCGACTCGACCACCAGAACGTCACCATTCGGCAATGTGTAAAGCGAGCGCGGATGCCTCAAGCCCTTGGCGAAGGCCTGGATTTGCAAACCCTTGGCGACCATCGGCTTCTCGTCTTGTTTCCAGCCGATGACCGACGCGACATGCATCGGCGGCACCAGATACTGAATAGGTTCAGGAAGCATCGGGTTCGCTCCGACCTCGTCGGTGGGATTCGGTTCGTTGTCGCTGCATGCGGGCAGCGCCAAAATCGATCCGCACAGCAGACCGAGGCTCGCAATACGCCGGATATGTCTTGCGGAGACATTCATTCGACCACCTCCACTTGAGTGCGGCCGGAACTCCATCCCAGCAGCCCCAGCAAGAGGATAACGATTACGGCGACGGCGGACAGGATGAGCCCCGTCGGCACCACCGAGGTCCAGGCATCCCGGCTGTGCACCAGTGCGTTGAAGAGCGATACGACGAGCACGACGAGACTGCCGAGGAGGTATGGCCATACACGTCCGGCTTCACCGGAAAGCCTGCCGGTAAACAAATCGACCAGTGCTGCAAGAACCGCGAGCACGCCCACCACCAGACCCGCAAGGAGCAGCCAGGCGGAAAAATCGGCCCACATCATTTCAGCGCTTCGCCAATAGGCAACGTCGGTCAGCAACGTGCCGACGAAACATGCATTTGCGACTGCCATCGGCGTTTTATGGAACGGACGCCTGGCGGCCACCAACACGGATCGGGCACGGGCCATGACATTCTCCACCTTTGAAGCTGTACCTGTCCTCCAAACCAACTTGTGGTTGGGAGGTTCCCGGAACCATTTGCGTTCAAGAACTCGTGATGGCGCTGGCGTGCCTCAGACGCCTCGCGCGCGACGCTCATGCGGAGTTGGCGCGCAATGTCCGCAAGGTGATCGAGTATCGATGCAGGTCAACTGGCGGAATGCTATGCTCCCATTCCGTGCGCGATGGTCCGCTCATGAGATACGCCGACCTTGGTTCGACGACGATGGTGCGGCGATCCCACTTGGCGCCATTCTTCCGCCGGAGCCGGAAGCTGCAAGGCGCCAGCAACGAAACACCCGCAACGTCTTCGAAATGAGGCTTGTCTCGATGCCAGCCGATGCCGGCGCCGGGCCGGTATTCATTGATCAACACTTGCGCGAAGGCCTCGGCGGGCCTGCCTGCCAATGCTGCGATCTTATCGCGTAGGGCCAACAGGAAGTCAGGGATCGGCGGCGCCTGGACGACCTGACGCCTGTCATAGTCGTAACTCAGGCCGAAACGAACGACGCGCCGGTTTGCCAGATGGCCATGGAAATCGAACGCCTCGAAGGGCAGGCCTTCGAGATGCCCGGCGAGTTCCGTTTCTTCTTGCGCGGTGATCAGTTCGGGCTTGTAGAGGAAACCTTCCGGCAGGTCGTCGGCAGCACCAAAGAGATCGTGCTGGAGCCTGGATGAGCCGAGTGTTTTCGATGTCGGTGTCGCCATCCTGGCTAGATGGTGAAGGCCAGCCCGCCTGGCAATATCGGAACCGAGCCAGCAAATCTGCACTCCGCCCTGCGGACTCCACCGCATCGGACAAAGCCTGCCAATCCGGAGTTTATCGGGGTGACTGTATTCAACTCAGGATTCGCGAGCACGCCTTGAATGCGACCGAGGGAGGTTGCGTGCATGTACGTACGGTTCTTACCAAACCGTGAGCCTTTGTTGCCAGTTGCTTGTCAGCAACTAGATTGGCAACGCGGCATCCCGAAACATGCCGCAGTGGCCGGCGCGGGTTCGGGCAACGGTGTCTCACCGGCATCATCGCGTCGGCCACTCGAAATGTCCTCCTGGCGGTTCAGTGGCGGAGAAGCCTCTGTTGGCCCCGACGCTCAAGCGAGAGGCCGCTCCTGCGAACCCGATGATTCCGACTTCCGCTTCGGTAGCCTCCGAAGTCCTGGCCACCACCGAGGCCAGTCCGCTTTCCAGAAAATAGACGGCGTCGATCTTTTGCCCCGTATTCTCCAGCGGCGCGCGCAACTCCAGCAAAACGCTCGCCAGATGCGGCCTTAGCCGCGCGAGATCGTCCGTGCTCATGCGTGGAAGCAATTCGCTCCTGGATTGCAGGATCTGGCAATCCACGAGACTCTTCCCTTGGGCAAGAGCACTGGGATCTCTCAGCCGGCCGCGCCCGTCGAACGAGCGGACGGTAACTTTGCGAGTCAATTCGGGCCGAGGCTGATTTGAGGGTCTTGCGTCGTCGGCGTCGCCCCCGAAATTGTTCGGAACGATTGCTCGGCTGAGAGGTTCAAATATTCCACCCAACAGGAGTCTCGAACGATGGATCACACCAATCACGTACGCCTCACAAGCACCGAACTGACGCCAGACATTCTCGAAGACGCCACGATTTACGACGCGGACGACAACAAGGTCGGCAGCGTTTCGCATGTCCATGGCTCTGGAGCCGCCAGTCAGGTCATCATCGATGTCGGCGGCTTTCTCGGCATAGGCGCCAAGCCGGTGGCCGTTCCCGCGAGCCAGTTGGAATTCATGCGCGATGAAGACGGCGACGTTCACGCGGTGACGAACTGGACCAAGGATCAGCTCAAGAGCATGCCCGAGCATCACGATGCATGATTTCAAGGCCTCGCCTTGAAGGGGAGCGGCCGTTCGGCCGCTCCCTGAATGTCTCTTAGGCGCAACAGGATGGACAGACGATGCGGCGCGAGACCGGAGCCTGCTTCTGCGGACGGATCGCGGCAGCCATGGACGGGGAGCCTTTCTGGATATGCTACGATCACGACGACGATTGCCGCCGGGCCATCGGAAGTCCGCTGACGATCTGGGTCGGTTACCGGCCGAAGCAATTTCAGCTTCTTAGGGGAACACCGAAGGCCTTTTCCAAAACGCCAGGCGTTACCCGCACGTTCTGCCCAGACTGTGGAAGCTCGATAGGCTATAGTGACGAAGGGCTGCCGGACGAGTTCTATGTGACGGTCGGTTTCTTTGACAAACCTGAAGGTTTTCGGCCGCAAGCCCATGCCTACTGGGGCCTGAGGCTGCCGTGGATCGAGTTTGATGACAGCCTGCCACGCATCGACCGATATTCGAGGAAGCGCGACCTGAAGTTCGGCAACCCACGCGACCGGTAGTCGCGGCGCGAGGCGCGAGGACATCGGCGGAACCTGACGATCGCTAACGGGTTATTCGGAACAGACCCCGTCGGGTGCCACTATGCCATCGACCGTGATCCGAAACGCACAATACGATCCCGATACAAGGATCCTCTC
Organism: Mesorhizobium sp. CO1-1-8; assembly: GCF_020164875.1. Classification (NCBI taxonomy): domain Bacteria; kingdom Pseudomonadati; phylum Pseudomonadota; class Alphaproteobacteria; order Hyphomicrobiales; family Phyllobacteriaceae; genus Mesorhizobium; species Mesorhizobium sp. CO1-1-8. The sequence goes on from NZ_JAIUGZ010000016.1 coordinate 117,391, forward strand.
GGTCTGGTTTGTGCCGAGCGGCAAACGTTACGACTATGAGGATGTGGCGCCGGCCACTTATGCCGCTTTCACCAAAGCTTCCTCAAAGGGCCGCTTCTTCAATGAATTCATCCGAGATCGCCATCGGTACCGCCGCGTGGCGTGACAATTTCGGACGTGAGCAGGCGATGCACGGAACCTGACCGGCATCGTCTCGTTGAAGTCTCTTCGATGCAAACCAGACAATGACAATTCATCTGGATATGCTCGCATTGCGCCCAGCCTGTATGATCCCAGCAAAGCGATGGGCCGCAGTTAAAGGGGTGCCCCGGCCCTTTCGGCCGCGAGCGCAAAGGGGAAGCGCAGGACCAGGTTGCGGTTCTCATCAAAAATCTCGAAGGCCAAGCCGATACGCAGCGGTTTGCCATGCAGCAGTTCTTCGGCGAGGATTTCCTTCGCCGATGCCATCGCGTTTTCCTCGGCGCTCGCGAGATCAGGAAATTCCTGGCCCTCGGGATCCTCCTGCAAGCTTCCGCTCTCATCTCGAAGGTCGAAAAAGTATTTGGACATGCCGACTGAACTCCTGCTCATCGCGATGGTGGCATCGGAAGCGCCAGCCTCAGATTTTCAGTGCCTGATGTACCGGGATTGTCGAAGAGCACAGCGAGGCCATGCTCTATGGCGCAAGCCGCAATCAGGTCATCGAAAGCCTTTCCCGAAAGCGGGCAACTTGGCATAACCTCTCGAATGGCGGTTCCGGCCTTCGCGGTAGAGATCACATCGTGGCGTTTCCTGCGCGTCTCGACATATTGCTCGACCAGGATTTTCAGGCGCTTTACCGCAACGTCGTCCGTAAACATGGATTCCTCAGCCAGTGCCCAAAGTAAGGCTGTCGGCCTGATCATCGGCCGGCGATCTCGGGGTCAGCCGGGATTGGTCGCACAATATTTCCATGAGCAGTTGGTTCCCCGGACCGCTCGCTTGGTAATTTTCGTACAGGGAGACTCTTGCCGTCGCACTTTATAAAGCCGAACCGACGCCGATTTTCCGGCCAGCCCTCAGACTTGAATCACCTTGCGGCTGTGACGTGCAACGACACTTTCCTCATCGGTCACAATCACGCGCACCTCCACCTTGCTCTCGGCCGACTGATGATTTCGGCGTGGGTGTCGTTGGCGTGTTCTTCAATCACCACGCCAAGCCAGGTCAATTTTTCGCATATGGCCTTGCGGATGGACGCGGACCGTTCGCCGATGCCGGCGGTGAACACGAGGCATTCAAGACCACCCATCGTGTTTGCAAGCGCCGCGGCCTCTTTCGCGGCGCGAAAGGCGAAAAGCGCCATCGCCTCATGAGCGCGAGGATCATTGCTCGCTTCCAGCGTCTTCCGGCTCGTGGCCCTCGACGAAGAACGGTTCGTAGCCATAGCCGGCGAAAAGGTCTCGCAACTCCTGGTCTTCCATGCGGCCGAGGATCGTCGGATTGGCGATCTTGTAGCCGTTGAGATGCAGGATCGGCAGGACGGCGCCGTCCGACATCGGGTTCAGGAACTTGTTGGAATGCCATGCCGCCGCGAGCGGACCGGTCTCGGCTTCGCCGTCACCAACGACGCAGGCAACCACCAGGTCCGGATTGTCGAAGGCCGCACCGAAGGCATGGACAAGGGCATATCCCAGTTCACCTCCCTCATGGATGGAGCCGGGCGTCTCGGGCGCGGCATGGCTTGGTACGCCGCCGGGGAAGGAAAACTGCCGGAACAGTTTCCTGAGACCATCTTCCCCCTGCCCGATATCGGGATAGATCTCGCTATAGGTGCCCTCGAGCCAGGTGTTGGCAACCATTGCGGGACCGCCATGGCCCGGGCCGCAGATAAACAGAATATCGAGGCCGCTTTCGCGGATACGCGGTTCAGATGCAGGTAGAGAAAATTCAGCCCCGGCGCCGTGCCCCAATGGCCAAGCAGCCGCGGCTTGACATGTTCTGCCTTCAACGGTTCGCGCAACAGCGGATTGTCGAGCAGATAGATCTGGCCGATGTAATTCGCGGCGCGCCAGTAACGGTCCATGAGGTCGATCCGTTGGTGGCCGATAGCCTGCGGCGCGGCTGCCTTGCCGTTCATCGACACCTCCAGCTTCGTTCGCTGGTGATAACTGAGGCATCTTTGCGCTTGAGCAACCCCCGACTGCCGCCGTCCGGGACGGCGTCGCGACCCACGCCAAGAAACCGCACGCTATCCCGGCGGGCTCGCGGCTCTGTCCGCAAATAGTCGGGAACCTTGAGGTCCCCCGGCGGTTAGAAATTGGAATCGCGAAGGCAGGCTCAAGGCAGGTACCGCGAGGATAGCCTCGAAGCGTTGCACCAAAGGGGAGCTAAAAGATGCTCGATCTTCCTCGTGCTCGTGATCGAATGGTCAATATCCATGTCGGACGGCGCGGCATCCATGACCGTGAGATTCTGCAGGCTGTGCGCGAAGTTCCGCGCGAGGCCTTTGTCGAACCCGGCTTCGAGGAATTTGCTTATGAAGACACGCCGCTGCCGATCGCCGACGGCCAAACCATATCGCAACCCTACATCGTCGCGTTCATGATCGAGATGGCGGATGTCAAAGCTGGTGACCACGTGCTCGAAATTGGCACGGGCTCGGGTTACGCGGCCGCGGTGATGAGCCGGATCGTCGAACAGGTCTACACCATAGAGCGCCATCCCGGTTTGGCCGAAACGGCGAAGCGGCGGTTTGAAAAACTCGGCTACCAAAACATCGAGGTTCGGACAGGCGATGGAACCAAGGGCTGGCCGCAGGCGGCGCCGTTCGATGCCATCGTGGTGACAGCCAGCGGTCCCGGCGCACCGCTCGCCCTTCAGGAGCAACTCGATGTCGGCGGCAGGCTCGTGATTCCGGTCGGCGAAGACCCCGATTTGCAACGTCTGCTCAAAGTCACCCGGACAGGTGCTGCAACCTACAGTGAGGAGGATTTCGGCGGCGTGCGCTTCGTCCCTCTGATCGGCGAGCAGGGTTGGTCGGAAGACGGCACGGTCACCAAGGTCGGTCGTCCGATTCGACATCCGAATCCCATCAGCCTGCCTGATATGATCGCGGCCGCGGCTGAGCCGCTGCCCGATTTCGACGATCCGGCCTTCGGCGCATTGTTCGATCGGTTCGCCGACCGGCGCGTCGTTCTGCTTGGCGAGGCAAGCCATGGCACGTCCGAATTCTACAGGGCGCGCGCCGCGATCACCCGCAGGCTCATCGAACGGCACGGCTTCACCATCGTCGCGGTCGAGGCGGACTGGCCCGACGCGGCGGCGATCGACCGCTATGTTCGCCATCGTCGGCCGCGAACCGGGACTGATGCGCCATTCCAGCGGTTTCCGACTTGGATGTGGCGCAACACCGATGTCGCGGCTTTCACCGATTGGATGCGCCGCTACAACGAGAAGCTTGAGCCATCGGAGCAAGCAGGGTTCTACGGTCTCGACATCTACAATATGAGCGGGTCCATCGCCGCGGTTCTGGATTATCTCGACCGGGTCGATCCCCAGGCAGCCAAAACCGCGCGCGAACGCTATGGCTGCCTGACGCCCTGGCAACACGAACCGTCTACCTACGGCCGAGCGGTGCTCACCGCCGGCTATCAAAAATGCGAGAAAGCCGTGCTGGAACAATGCCGGGACTTGCTCGCCAAACAACTCGATTATGCAAAACAGGACGGAACCGACTTTCTCGACGCCAGTCAGAACGCGCGGCTGATCGCGTCCGCCGAACACTACTACCGGATCATGTATTATGGCGGCGCGGCGTCCTGGAACCTGCGCGACACGCATATGTTCGAGACCTTGGAACATCTGCTGCATGCCGGCGGCCCGAACGCCAAGGCGGTAGTGTGGGCGCACAATTCCCATATCGGCGATGCCCGCTTTACCGAGATGGGTGTCGTCAGGGACGAACTGAACATCGGCCAGCTCTGCCGGCAGCGTTTCGGGGATGAGGCAGCGCTGATCGGTATGGGCACGCATTCCGGCACTGTAGCGGCCGCCAGCGACTGGGATGGCGAAATGGAGGTGAAGCAAGTTCGCCCGTCGCACGCCGACAGCTACGAACGGCTTTGTCACGATTCCCTTGTGTCGCGGTTTCTGCTCGACCTCGGGCACGACACGACGCTGCATGACCGGCTGCTGGAACGCAGGCTGGAGCGGTTTATCGGAGTGATCTACCGGCCGGAAACCGAGCTGCGCAGTCACTATGCGGACGCTTCCCTGCCCCGGCAATTCGACGCGTTCCTATGGTTCGACAAAACCGCGGCAGTGACGCCGCTTGGCCCGGGGCATGCAAGAACCGGCGTTCCCGACACCTACCCATTCGGGCTTTAGCCGACGCACACGCCACAACCAATGAGAGAAGAGAGCTGGAGCCGGAGCGAGTCATTCCGGCTTGCGATTTTAAAACTGAAATCCCCGTCGAAGGAGTTTCTCATGACCGGGAACCAAACATCCAAAGTGGAAAAAACCGAGCGATGCCGACTTGGCGAACAATCCTGGTATCGGGACTTCCAAGGGCACGATCAAGGAAGGCGAAGAGTTCGAGCTTGAAGGCGAGAACACGGTCGAGGGTGACGTCGAAAACGACACGACCGGCGCTGGCGGGATCGATCCAAGACAAAAGATGCGGACCAACAAATAGCGTGCCGGTTCGCGTCGCTGCGATCAATTTTCCCGGAAGGAATGAACCATGCCACTTGCTCTGAGCAGTGCCGCTTTTGCCGAAGGCGGACCAATTCCCGAAAGATATACACGAGATGGCAAAAACGTATCGCCGCCGCTGAAATGGTCTGGAGTGCCGGATGAGGCAAAGAGCCTCGTTCTCGTCGTTCAGGATCCTGATGCGCCGAGCGGAACGTTTGGTCATTGGGCGGTGTTCAACATCTCCGCGGACACAAGGGAACTTCCCGAGGCTGAAAGCGGTAAGCCGGGTCCGGGCGCCCTCCGGCAAGCAACGAATGATTTTGGCAACGCCTATTACGATGGCCCCGAACCGCCCGTCGGACATGGCGTTCACCACTACCATTTCCGGCTGGCAGCGCTCGACACGCCGAGCCTTGCCGCTCCGGCCAGCGCGGGCGTCGAGCGCATCTGGCGGGAGGCGCAGAAACATTCACTCGAGCAGGCTGAACTCATCGGAACCTACGAACGCAGTCCGTAAGTTGGTGACCGAGGTGGCATTGCCCTGCTGCTGCGCGGAACGGTTCTGCTCCTTGCCGGTTGTCTCGGAAAGGAGATGCCGCCATGTTTGGAGATATCATGTGGTTGGTCGTCGTTGCCGGCGGCCCATTGTTGCTGATCGTGCTGTTGGCCTATGCCGTTATCGCACGCCGCCGGCGTGGACCCGCCGAACGAAGGGAAAGCGACCGAGCGACCGACCGGCTATATCAGGACAAGCATTGATCCGCATCGGCAAGACATCCGATCGGCAAGACAGAGGGGATCGTATGCCGCACCGAAGCGACGACGATCCCCAACTACGGTCAGCGCATTATCCTTTGCCGCAACCATGCAAAGAACCTGCCGCTGGTGGCTGAGCGGACCCGCGTCGCAGCCCAGCGCGCTTTCATGGTTGAGCCGACGTGGCAATCGCAGACGATGTCGTGCAACTGCCAGTCATTCAACTCGAAAAAGCGCTTTGCCTCACCATATGTGTCGTCTTTCAAACCCGATGCGCGCAGCACTGGATCTTCGAAGGCAACCGAAATTGCCGTACCCTCGCCCCGCATCATTGAACGTGCTTCAGGGTGCAGATGTTCAGTGCCTGCAAACGCGCCAAGGCATCGCTCGGGATTACGCTCCAGCAGTTCAGCCCAGCGCTCTATGCGCTGATTTCGTGTCATTGCGGAATATGCAGCCGACGATTCAATCTTGGCGACGGCATGCAGTTGGTCGAGTGTTTGATGTTTCATGGCCAGCTCCTGTTGAGGCAGCGAAGTGCCCACGCCTTCAAGGGAATTACCGCGCCCTAATGCTTCGACAAGAGCGCTAGGCTGGAGAATTCGACACGACCGGATTGGGCCGGGATCATAAACACGCGTGCTGCGTTCATCGACGAGGGCTGCTTGTGACAAGCCGCTGATCCGCGACGGGATGCATCCATGTTCATCCAGCCAATCGAGTATTTCCTTGCCGTGTGGTTCGCTCTTGCCGCTGCCTCGACGCTCTATGTCGGTTTCGGTCAATACCGCAACAATCCCGAACCGGTGGTGCATCACACGACGAACAACAATGTCGAGGAAAAGGGCGGCGGGCTGATGGTCGTCATCGACGTCGGCTAGATCTGCCAACCCCTTGTGGATTTGCCGGTGTCATCCCGGGGGCGCGTTGTTGCGCGCTATTTCTTGATAATGGTTCCGTTGCGCAAGTCGAATGCTTCGGTACCGCGAGCCTGGCGGTAGAAATCATCCTGCAATTCGCCCCATTCGCCGAGAAAGGCGCCGCAATTGCTGCAATGAATTGGCGTCGATTCCTTAGCGTTGTCGGGAATGTCCATTTGGATAGTTCCACAAGCCTTGCAATCGAGTTTGTCGTCCAGCCGTCGTCCCATTTCCCAATGATTGCGCATTTTCAGCCATGAGCCAGTTGTCGATTTCGTACCAAGCCGCATCGACCATGGCCCAGCGGTCAATCGCGAGAGTCAAAGAGGACGGCCGGCCCCAGTTCCCGTGCCAGCTCCACGATCGTCTCCATCAACTCATCATCTGTATCCTGCAATAAGGCGCATCCCTGCGAGCGGCCTCTATCGCCGCTTTGACCGAAACGATGTCGCCGTATCGCGCACTTCGAAGCTCCTCTGCCAGAAACGCCTTGGCGTACCGACAGGTCTTGTTGCCCATCTGGCGATGCTCATGCGGCTCCCTCCCATGATCACCTCTGCTTCATTTTGATCCTGTCCAAGGTACAGATCAATCGATGGTACGATTCCGTACGGAACCGCCCGACTGGCTGGGGAGACAGCCGCGTGACGAACGCCCTGGCCAGGTTTTCGGCGTCTCTCCGGGGAGTTGGAACGAAATCGCCCGGGACAGGCCCTGCGGAACCATCGCTCAGCATGGGGGTTTCTTCAAAATCTCTCGAAGGATGCAAGGAGCGACCATGCGTATGTGGACGATAGCTGTCGCACTTTCCGGGGCGGTCAACATTCAGCCCGTCTATGCTCAAACTATGGAACCGCAGCTTCCCCAGGTGACGCCACCGCAGGGCGAAGCGCAGCCGGAACTGGCGCTGCCCGATCCAGGCTCTGCCGATTTGAATTTCACCGGCGTCGCCATTGTCGCCGTCGAGGATTTGCCTGACGAAATCAAGGCGCAGGCGGATGCGGTGATCAATCAGACCAGCGCTGAAGATTTGCTTCGCCTGCAGAACTCCGTCGATGCTTCACCTCAGGCGACATCCGCTTTGAGGGCGAATGGGCTCAATTCCTCGCAGGTTGTCGCTGCAAACATAGATGGCGATGGCACCCTGACGCTGATCATTCAGACGACGACTTGAGGCGCCGAAGCAACCATCCAGCCTTTGCCCATCTGCAGGCTATGGATTTTGTGTCTCGAGGTGCGCGCTTGCCCTGCGATGAAGAAACCTCCCCTCGCCTATGCGTGGAGGGGTGGCTCTTCATTCTCGTCGGGATTAGGGAGCGGAGTCTCATCCGGAAGCCTTTCCGGTTCGGGTTCCTCTATCGGTTCGGGCTTCCATGTTGGAGGCGGCACCGGCACATCGCGATTTGGGTCTGGCTGTCTTGGCTGTGGCATCTGGCTATCTCCGGTCAATCGGAACAACTCGTCCGCCGTCGCATGGTTCCTGGCAGAAGCCGGTCGGCGTGATCGTTATGCCCAACGCAGGCGCATGTTGGTTCGCACACGGATGCCGGCGCAAAAATGCAGATCGTTCGGAACCGGTCTGATTTTCGAGCCGTTGTCGTCGAAAGCGATCAAGGAGAAGCGTGATGAAGGACAAGGCAGGAAATATCGACCATACATTGCCGCAGGTCGCCATCGACGATCAGCAGGTGCAACAGCTGGCCGCCACGACGGATTTGCCCTCCAGGCAGGCTCGCGAACTGGTACGCCGTCATGGCAACGATCCCCGCAAGCTGGAAGAGTTGGCGAAGTCGATCAACGCCACCAATTGAGTCCAGGCCAATGGACATGGACGGCATGCTGTTGGCATCAGATTTCGAGCAAGGCGTAGGGGCGGCCGCCAGGCTTGGCCACATGCATGGCGACGTTGTAGACCTTGGCTCCGCCAGGCGTTTGACCTTCGTAAGAACCGCGATGTGCATGACCGTGCACGACAGCACTAACCTGGAATCGATCGATCGTTTCGGCCAGACGTGAAGAGCCCAGAAATGGAAATATCTCCGGCGGTTCTCCCGCGACGGTCTCGGCAATCGGCGCGTAGTGGAGGATCACCAGCGTGCGCTTCGCCCGCACCTGGCGCATCGCATTTTCAAGTCGCATTGCCTCGTTCACGCTTTCCGCGACCATCGTCTTGATCGCCGGTTCACCGAATGAGCCGAGCATGCGTGACCCGAAGCCGCCTATGAATCCCTTCACGCCGACAAAACCGACCTCCTCGATTTCGACTGTCTGCCCGTCGAGGAGGTGAACATGCGCCTGGCGCAGGATTTTCGTGACGTCTTCCACCGCACCAGACTCGTAGTCATGATTGCCGAGCACCGCCACAACCGGGATCGAGCAGTTGCGCAGATCCTCGGCCAGCATCTCCGCTTCACGAGGTTTGCCGAGATTGGTCAGATCTCCGGTGAGAACGAGAATGTCCGCTTCGCTCGATATCTCCCCGAAGAGGTCTCGATACGAGGTTTGCGCATCTTCCCTTACATGGAGATCCCCGACCGCGGCAACTTTGAGCGCGCGTGCGCCGTCCTTGGGCGCGCTGCTCTTGACGGGATCAGCCATCACGGAATTCTCCCACACCCCCGACGCCGGCGAAGCCCCATTCCTTGACGTCGATGTCGTAATCGGTTTGCGAAAGCAGCCGCCCACGGCAGATCTTCATCCTTGGAGACGGCAACTGCCGTTGCTTGGCGAGGCGGTCGAGCAATTCATCGAGCAGCCACGCCGGGATATGATCGCGCTCGCTCGGATAGATCCATCTGAAATTGATAAGCTGCATCAACAGAACCTCCCAGTGAACCTCCAGATAAGAAAGCAGCCGGTGCCAATCGATTTGATCGCCCGCCTTGAGAATCGTATGAGCGATATCGGCGCCATCGTGTCGCCCTCTGTCCTGGATAAAGCATTTGGACCAGATTAGTTCGGTCGGGCCGATGATCCGCACCCTGCTGCCCAACAGCTCGGTTTGGCGGGCGTGTTCCAGCCACAGGTCGCCAACAGGCATCGTGCCGTTGGCCGAGCCGAATATGACGTCGAAGAAATGCGTGCCCTTGAACACCTTGCCGAGCCACCGGTCGTCCTCGATTTCGATGGCATATCCAAGCTGCTTGAAATGGGCGAGGATCCGCGCGTAGTCCCCTGCCTTGCAGAAGATGTCGAGGTCCTTGGTCTGGCGGGTGACACCCGTATAAGCGCTTACCGCATAAGTTCCGGCGACCAGAAAGGGAATGTCGGTGGCGGTAAGCTCGCGGATGGCTTCGGTGTAAAATACCTCCGCCTCGGCATTTTTGAGCGTCGGTGCCGCCTTTGCGTCGATCATGGGAAGCGAGACCAGGACGTTTTCAGGCAATGGACCATTGGTCATGAAACGATGACTCCGAATCCGGCAACCGGCAGTCGCCCCGCTGTGGTAACAACGTGAACCCGGCCTGGTTCCGCTACCAGGCGACCAGCAAGGTTCATTCTCGCCACGTAACGGAAATTTCGGGATCGCGCCTGCCGATCCAAGCCGCGCCAACGTTCTCACCGGCAGCAAGTCCCTATTTGGCCTCTAGATCGGCCCATGCCACCGCCAATGGCTCATTGGCCCAAATCTGAAACACCACGTGGGCGCTCGATCTCGATCATTTTAGAGTTTATTTGGGTTACCCAATCGGGCACACAAAGCTGAAGCCGAGGCGCTTGATTTAACCGCACCGATCGGCGTGCGCTAAGCCATCATCAGGACCATCAAGGCATGACCCCCTCGCCTCCCTTTCTCGGCTTTCCCGACCGCCTCGCAGATAGCCGCGCCCCCGGTGCGGTGATCTTCGGGGCCGGTCACGGCAGCACCTATCCCGGCAAGGACAGCAGCGGCCACGCCTTGGCGGCGGATGCCATCCGCGCTGCGAGCCAGGACGATGCCGCGCTCGTCGAGCACTGGGATTTCGATCTCGGCGGTCCGCTGTTCGACGGCAAGCCGGTCTCTTGCATCGACGCCGGCGATATCTTGACCACCATGCATGACAATGCCGGCAACCGGGCCCGGATCGAGGCGAAAATGCGCGAGATCCTGGCATTGCCGGCTGTGCCGATCCTGATCGGCGGCGACTGTTCCATGACCATTCCCTTCCTCGCCGGCTTTGCGGAGCACGGGCCGATCTGGGTTCTGCAGATCGACGCCCATATCGATTGGCGCGACGAGGTTCATGGCGAGCGCCACGGCTATTCGAGCCCGATGCGCAGGGCGAGCGAGATGCCGCATGTCGCTGGCATCGTGCAGGTCGGTCTGCGTAGCGTCGGCAGCGCGCGCCTCACCGACATCGAAGCGGCACGGCGCTATGGCAGCCGTTTCGTCACCGCCCGCGAGGTTCATGCCCATGGCGTCGAAGCCGCGCTTCGGCATATTCCGGAAGGCGCGCGGGTCGTCGTCACCCTCGACTGCGACAGCCTTGATCCAAGCATCATGCCGGGCGTGGCGGCGCGTACACCCGGCGGTCTCACCTACACGCAGGTGATCGACCTGATCGCCGGCCTCGGCAGACGGGCCCGGATCGCAGGGTTCGACCTTGTCGAGTTCTATCCTCCGGCCGATATTGACGGCCTGTCAGCGCTGACCGCCGCGCGCCTTCTCGTCAATGTGGTCGGCACCGTCGTCCGGCAGGTTTGACGTCAAAATCCTGCTCTCCGCCGCAGACCGGCCCAAAAAAGCGTGAGCGAGCTTGCGGTTGAAATGCCCTTTTCCGCACCTGGGTATTCGATCCTGCCTTGTCCGACCGGCTCGTCGCTCCAGGCCAAGTTGAATGCGATGCCCTTGAGCCCAAGCTCCCCGATCCGGCGCACGATCGTCTCCTGCAGATAGATATCGGATATCCGCACCCCGTCGGCATGCTCGGGCAGCTTGAATATCTCGGTACCGCCGATTGCGTCCGCTCGAAGGACGAGGCTTTCGATCACCATTATGCCGCCACCGTCAAAGCGAACGATCTTTGAACGTTCCTGGTCCAGCGCATCGATCACGGTGGTGACATTGAAGAGCGATATTGGCTCGTCTGCACGAAGCGGCAGGAATTCACCGTATGGTTCGAGGGTTGGTCGAAGCAACTTCAACGCCCTCGCCCGCAGGAGGAGCACATGCTCGCCAAGCCATGGAAAATCTGAATATTGCCGGAGCGTACCGTCGTCGTGTTCGCGCAGTATCTCCATCCCGGGCGGATGCCATTGTGTCTGCTTCCGTCCGAAGAGCGTCGAAAACAGCTGGTAGTCGTCCGCCTGTCGAGGAAGGACCCATTCCTGTCCTTCGACCACACTCAGGACATAGATCTTCATCCGATCCCCCGCACATCATTGCCTTGGTAGACTCGGCCTGCTGCGCGGTTCTTCGCGCGCGTTCTCACCGCTGGTCCGCGACGGCCGTTTGCGGCACCGGCGGCAATTCGGGTGCATCCATCCCCTTGAAAGGGTCACGCCAGGCGTCGATGTCTTCAAGCCGACGGTACCAGCGGCTGACAGAGGAATAATCGTCGAGCGGCAATCTGGCGGCATCGTCGAACGGCAGGAAGGTCGCCATTCGAAAATCGGCATAGGAAACCGAATTCCCGACCAGCCACCGCCGTTCGGCAAGCACGGCGTCGAGTATTGCCGCGGCGGCATGGAATTGGTTTAGCCCCTCCTCCACCCGCTTCTGATCGATCGGTCCGATACCATACCGCTGTTTGGTGCCACGTTCGAAATGCACCGTGTCGCAAGCGAACGCGAAGTGCTCCTTGCCCCAACTGAGCCACCGGATCATCTCGGGTTCGCCATCGCCGGTGCGCCAGAAATCCGAATGCGCATCGCGCGAGAGCCTGCAGGCTATAGCGTCTGCCTCCCAGAGGCTCTTTCCCTCATCATCCACAAGAATGGGCAGTGAGAGATTGGGATTTGCCCGGCAGCGAATGGCGAGGCGAATTCGAAGTCCACTTTCGTTTCGAGATAGCGTGCGACCGTGACCGCCAATCGAGGATTGGGATTGCGGCTGAAGTACAGCTTCATTGGGCACTCCCGGTGTGGCTGGATCTGCCGATCAGGAACGTCACAGCAGCCGTATCTGATAGCTCATCCCGCGCCTAGCGCCCGGCTCGATCAACATCAGGCCAAGCTTGTCGATGAACTCACCATCGAAGTCCACCGGGCTTGCAATTCCGTGCCAGGGTTCGATGCACAGGAATGGCGCGCCGCCCGGCTTTGACCAGACGCCCAACTCCTGAACCCCATGCCAGGACATCTCGATCGCCGGGCCACGCTCGGCGGCATAGCGTACGCTGGTACTGGAGGGCTGGTCCATGATTACGGCGTCCTCGTCGAACAACCGCTCGGAGAGCGGGAGGATGTTGCCTTCGACGGGCGTCGGCTGTGGCGCTTTCAGCAGCAGTCCGTCCTTAAGGCGACGGATCGGCGCCGGCTCATCGTCGGTGAAAATCAGCCGGTAGTCCGTCTTGGCCAGATCCGGCAGCAAGGGCCAATTGAATCCCGGGTGCGCCCCGATGGAGGCCGGCAGCGGCTCATCGCCGGTGTTGGTGATGTCGAAAGTGACATCAAGCTGCTGGCGGACCAGCGTGTAGGCCACTTCAAGCCGAAAGGCGAACGGATAGCGCGCCCGTGTGTCGGCATCGTCGGTGAGCACCAGCGTGCAGGATCGCGGCCCCTTCTGCGCCCAGGCAAACGGCTTGTCGCGCGCAAACCCGTGCTGCGTCATTGGATAGGTCCGGCCGCGATGGTGCAGATGATCGCCCGCCAGCCGCCCTACGATGGGGAACAGCACCGGCGAGTGCCGCCGCCATTCTGGCCCCGCCTGCCACAGGAATTCAAATCCGTGCGCGTCTCGCAGCGAAATCAGTTCGGCGCCCTGCGCGACGATCGTCGCCGAGATGCCGTCGCCATGAAGCGTTTGGCTGTCCTGTGCCACATTTCCTCGCGGGTCGGTGTTGAAGGCCGGCGCTGTCGGCAGACTAGCAAAAGCTCTTGGGGACTCAAGGTGTAGCCTGATTCTGCCGGAACGAGTTGTGGGGGGGGGGGGGGGGGGGG
>NZ_JAIUGZ010000017.1:0-126217 GCF_020164875.1 Mesorhizobium sp. CO1-1-8
TGAACCGCTTCGACGTTAAATCAGAAGCGGACAGATCATGTGCTACCAAAACCGGACAACTTGATTAGCTACCGACATGAAGTGCTGGCCGTGGGAAATCGACCCGCCTCAGCGCCCGGCGCTGGCCATCGCCCGTTTCTCGCGTCGGCGCTGCACCGAGGAGGGGATATTCATGCCTTCCCGGTACTTGGCGACCGTACGCCTTGCAATGTCGACGCCACTTTCGCGCAACATGTCGACGATTGCATCGTCGGAAAGCACGTCGACGGGTTTTTCCTCGTCGATCAACTGCTTGATGCGGTCACGCACGGCTTCGGAGGAATGCGCATCGCCGCCGCCCGACGCGGCGATCGAGGCGGTGAAGAAGTAGCGAAGCTCGAACACGCCGCGCGGCGTCAGCATGTATTTGTTGGCTGTGACCCGGCTGACCGTCGATTCGTGCATGCCGATGGCGTCGGCCACCGTGCGCAGATTGAGCGGTTTCAGCTGCCGCACGCCGTGGACGAGGAAGGCATCCTGCTGGCGAACGATTTCCGAGGCGACCTTGAGGATGGTCTTTGCCCGCTGGTCGAGACTGCGCGTCAGCCAGTTGGCGTTTTGCAGACATTCGGCCAGAAAATCCTTTTCCGCCTGGTTCCTGGCCTGCGGCGAGACCTGGGCGAAATAGATATGGTCGACCAACACGCGCGGCAGCGTTTCGGCATTGAGTTCGACCGTCCAGCTGCCGTCATTGGCCGCGCGCACCTCGACATCGGCAACGATCGCGTCGCTGGCGCCGCCCGAAAACGCCATGCCCGGCCGGGGATCGAGCGCCCGGATCTCCGCCAGCATGTCGAGCAGATCCTCCTCGTCGACACCGCAGATCCGTTTCAATGCGTGAAAATCACGCCGTGCCAGGAGTTCGAGATTGGCGACCAGCGCCTTCATCGCCGGATCAAGCCGGTTGCGCACCCCAAGTTGCAGCGACAGGCATTCGGCCAAGTCGCGGGCAAACAGGCCGGCCGGCTCGAAAGTCTGACACACCGCCAGCACCTTCGCCACGGCGGCGGCATCCGCACCGAGCCGAGCGGCGATCTCGGCCAGGTCGGCACGCAGATAGCCGGTCTCGTCAAGGCCGTCGGCGAGCTCGGCGGCGATCAGCCGTGCAGCCGGGTCAGTGAAGGCTAGCGCCACCTGTTCACCGACATGGTCGCGCAGCGTGATCGTCGCGGCCGCCATATCGCCGGCGTCAAACCATTCGGACGAGGAACCCGCGCCATTGCCGGAAGCTGATTTCCATTGCGCCGTCAGGTCGGGACCGAGCCGCTCGCTGGTACCCGGGTCGTCGGGAAACAGGTTTTCCAGCGACGTGTCGAGCTTGTCCGAGATCGCCTCGGCACTCCACTGCGTCTCGTTTTCGAACCAGTCGCCTTCGGGGGTGGCTTGCGGCTCCGCCTCGATCTTCTGCGCCTGGTCGCTGGCGGCATCGTCCTGCGGCTCGGCGCGCTCCAGCAGCGGATTGCGCTCGATTTCCTCGTCGATGAAATGCTCGAGCTCGACATGGGTGAACTGCAGCAACCGAATCGACTGCATCAGCTGCGGCGTCATCACCAGCGACTGCGATTGTCGTAGCTGTAGTTTGGCCGCCAACGCCATGGTTCGGTTTCAAACGCCTCGTCTATGCATCCGGACTTCCGGGCAAGAATTTTGCAGCCGGCCATAGAAACTGGCCCGGCTTTTGCTTGTCAAGGCAATTGGTAGCAAAACTCGCTTACCGGAGCGTTATCCCGGAGCAATATCGAGGAAAAAGCGCCCCGCGAACCGCAAAAATCGTGTCAGGAAACAAATTTCACGCTCAGAGCAATTCCAGGAAAAACGTGAAACGGTTTCCCGGGAAAAGCGCAAAGCGCTTTCCCTTGGGAATTGAGTCAAACAGAGAGTCAGAGCGTAAAACCCTCGCCGAGGTAGAGTCGCCGCACATCCGGGTTAGCCACCACTTCGTCGGCCCTGCCATGGGTCAGCACCTGGCCGGCATGGATGATGTAGGCGCGGTCGATGAGGCCAAGCGTTTCGCGCACATTGTGATCGGTGATGAGGACGCCGATGCCGCGCGCCGTCAGGTGGCGCACCAGTTGCTGGATATCGGCGACGGCGATCGGATCGATGCCGGCGAAAGGCTCGTCGAGCAGCATGTAGGCCGGACGCGTCGCCAGCGCTCGCGCGATTTCCAGGCGTCGCCGCTCGCCGCCCGAAAGCGACATGGATGGCGCCTTGCGCAGATGGCTGATGTGGAATTCCTCGAGCAGTTCGTCGAGATTGCGCTCGCGCACCTTGCGGTCCTTTTCGACCACTTCCAGCACCGCGCGTATATTCTGCTCGACATTGAGGCCGCGGAAGATCGACGCTTCCTGCGGCAGATAACCGATGCCGAGGCGTGCGCGACGGTACATCGGCATCGACGTGACGTCGAAGCCGTCGATCTCGATCGTGCCTTCATCCACCGGCACGAGACCGGTAACCATGTAGAAACAGGTCGTCTTGCCGGCGCCGTTGGGGCCGAGCAGTCCAACGGCCTCGCCAGCGCGCACGCCGATGGTGACGCCGCTGACGACCTTGCGGCCCTTGTAGCTCTTGGTCAGCCCCTTGGCGATCAGGGTTCCCTTGAACTTTCCCGCATCGACGGTCACCGTGGCCGGCGCCGAAAGCTTGCCGGCGGCCCGTCCCGGAAGACGCGCCGTCAGCGACGACAGGCTGGCCATCAGGGGTTCGTCGCTCCCGATTTCGGCGGCGGCGTGATCGACATCTGGACGCGTTGCCCCGCGCATGGATCTACCTGAGCCAGCCCGCTTTTCATCTGCACGGTAAGCTTGCAGCCGACCAGAACGTTGTCGTTTTGCGACAGAACGACCTTTTTGCCCGAAAGCACCAGCACCTGGCTCTTCATATCGAAGCTGCCTTGATCGCCGGTCGCGACCTGCGCATCCGACTTGATGTAAACCTTGTCGGAGATCTCCAGGTGATCGATGTTGGCCGAGCCCGTCATCGCCGCACCCGCGGCCTCCGTGCCCTTGGCAGCGGCGTTGGGGTCCTTGACGTAGTAGACCGTCATCTTGCCGGCCTTCATCAATGTCGGCCCCTGGACGACGCTGACATTGCCCGTGAAGATGGCGACACTGTCGGCCTGGCGGACTTCCAGCTTGTCGCTCTCGATCTGGATCGGCTTGTCGCCGGACAGTTTGAGGCCTGACTGACTGGTCGTCTGCGCCCATGACGGCACGAGTCCGAGCAGCAGCAACGCTGAAGTTGCAGCCGCGAGCCGCGTCGAACTACTGAGCCGCATTGGTTTCTCCGCTGTTTCCCTGTGCCGCCTTCAAGGCGGCGGAATCGATGTTGACGCGCACTTTGTTCTCGAAAACCAGAATCTTGCCATTGTCCTGGACCGACATCGTATCCGCCGTGATCCGCGACCCGCCACGGCTGACATCGACGGGATCTCCCGTCTTCATAGTGCCTTTGCCCATGTCGAGGAAGACCGATTTGAACTTGGCCTGCATGCCGTCGGTCGTGGTGATCGTCACGTCGCTGGTCAGGTTCATCGTATTGCCGTCGCGATCGTAGGTGCCGTGCGAGGCCTTGACCGCCGCCACGTTGTCGGGCGCGATCGGCACCTTGGCGTCGATGCCTTCCAACTCGATGATACCTTGCGTGCTGACATCCTGAATGGCACGCAGCGCCGTCATCGAATAAGGTTGCTTCTGCTTGGTGAAGCCGTTGAGCTTGGGATTGGCCATCACCAGCTTGCCGTTGGAATAGGCAGTGCCTTCCGCCTGAATCTTCACGGAGACGGGTGCGGCGAGATAGGAATAGACCGGGAAAGCGACCGCTATCAGTGCTGCGGCCACCGGCACGGCAAATTTGAGAACGCGCACGCGGCGCGAATGACGCTGTGCACGGTCGAAAGCATCGCCGCGCGTCCGGCCGTCCGCCGGGGGAGCCAACACCGCCTCGGCGTTGGTCGGTTCAATGGGTCGCGCTAACATTCACTGCTTTCTTCTAACCTGCCCGCCCGTGAGCACCGCCTATAGGTGGGACGCCGGCGCTTTCAAGCAAGCACAAGCCCACGAAAACTGCAAAAATGTGACAGCCGCCTTTGTACAGACGAAAACGAAGTCCGCACAACTGCGTGTTCTCCATAGCAGAAACAGACACGCGGCGTAAAATTTATCAGCCGTCGGTCTCGTCGCCCGACCTGGTGCCGATTGCACGAATATGTGAGCAGACCAATGCTTGGAGAGGGCCTGGCCGGCTCGGTCGACTGTCGACGCGGATAGCCACCTCACGTCCAGGCGCTGACTTGTCTCGCAATGCGCAAGAGAGAACTGCTTCCAGATGGGAGGATCATGGTCTAAAAGCGTCTCCTCCCGCCGACTGAAAGGCTGACCATGGCACTGAGAGCCGACGACCTGATCGACCGCCGCCGTTTGCGGCGCAAGCTGACATTCTGGCGCGTCGTCGCCATTGGCATCGTAGCCCTTGGGGTGATTGCGCTTTCAACCTGGTTCTATGGCGACGATTTCGGCGGCTCGACGGTCGACCATATTGCCAAGGTCAAGATCGAAGGCACGATCACCGAGGACGAGGAACTGATCAAGCGGCTGGAAACCATCCGTCTTTCATCGAAGGTGAAAGGCGTGATCCTGTCGATCGATTCGCCTGGCGGCACCACCGTTGGCGGTGAATCGATCTATGAAGAAGTGCGCAAGCTGGCCGCCGACAAGCCAGTGGTGGCGGAAGTCGGCACGCTCGCCGCATCGGCGGGCTATATGATCGCCAGTGCCGCCGATCACATCGTTGCCCGCAAGACCTCGATCGTCGGCTCGATCGGCGTGCTGATCCAGTATCCCGACGTCAGCGGCCTGATGGACAAACTCGGCGTCAAGCTGGAGGAAGTGAAATCCTCGCCGCTGAAAGCCGCGCCCTCTCCCTTCAAGCCGACCAATGACGACGAGCGCGCCATGGTTCGCAAACTCATCCTCGACAGTTACAACTGGTTTGTCGACATCGTCGCCGAACGCCGCAAGATGACCCGCGAACAAGCATTGGTGCTTGCCGACGGCTCCATATTCACCGGTCGCCAGGGGGTTGCCAACGGACTGATCGACGCCGTCGGCGGCGAGACCATAGCGGTCGACTGGCTGGCGACCAAGGGCGTCGATGCCAAGCTCAAGGTCGTCGAGTGGAAGGATACCGAACGGCGCGGCGGCTTCCTGTTCTCGAAAGCGATGGCGCAAACGATCGGCAGTGCGCTCGGTCTGCCCGCCTACAGCGGCGACGTCATCCATGAACTTGGAGCCGACCGCTTGTTTCTTGACGGTCTCGTTTCCGTCTGGCACCCTTGAGATGCCGCTTGGGGCAAGTGAAAAAAGCAAATAAAATCATCCTCATAATTTTGACCGCACTGCTTTCACGGGGACCCGTCTCATGATCAAGTCCGAACTTGTGCAGATTATTGCCACGCGCAATCCGCATCTTTTCCTGCGCGACGTCGAAAACATCGTCGGCGCGATCTTCGATGAAATCACCGACGCCCTTGCCGAAGGCAACCGCGTCGAGTTGCGAGGCTTCGGCGCTTTTTCGGTGAAGAACCGTCCCGCCCGCACCGGCCGCAATCCGCGCACCGGCGAATCCGTCGAAGTCGAGGAGAAATGGGTGCCGTTCTTCAAGACCGGCAAGGAACTGCGCGAAAGGCTGAACGGCGGCAAGTAGGCGCGACGTCAGCGCCTGACGGCCTTTCGGACAGGCCAGCTTCCGACGGAAAACATCATGTTCAATCGCTTCATGCTCATCGCGATCTTCGTGCCCCTGGCGATCATCCTGATCGCACTTGCCGTTGCCAACCGCGAACTCGTCGCCTTCACCCTGGATCCGTTCAACCCCGGCAATCCGAAGCTGACGCTGACTTTGCCGCTGTTCATTTTCCTGTTCCTGGCACTCGCCATCGGCATGATCGTCGGCAGCCTGGCAACCTGGGTCAAGCAGGGCCGCTATCGCAAGCTGGCGCGTCAGCGCGGCGTCGAAGCCGAGAACCTGCGCCAGGCGGTCAGCCGTGCGCCGGCGGCCCCGCAAAGCCCGGCCCAAGGATCAGTTCAAGGGTCCGCATTGCCGAAGCCGACCACTTGAGCCGCCGGTCGGCGGTTTTGTCCGCACGGAGTTTTTCATGCTGACCATTTCGGCCGCAGAGGTCGACCATGCGCTGACCTTTCCCGGACTGGTCGAGACGCTGCGCACGGCGTTTCGCGACGGTGCGGTGCAGCCGGTCAGGCACCATCATACGATCGAGCGGCCCGACGGTGCGGCCTCCACCCTGCTTTTGATGCCGGCCTGGACCGATCTCAACGCGGCCGGCACGTCGGCCGGCGGTCACATCGGCGTCAAGATCGTCACCGTGTCGCCCGACAACAATGCCATCGGCAAGCCGGCAGTGATGGGGCTCTATCTCCTGCTCAATGGCGCCACCGGCGAACCTGAAGCCTTGATCGACGGCCAGCGGCTGACACAGTGGCGCACCGCCTGCGCTTCCGCACTCGCTGCCTCCTATCTCGCCCGCGACGATGCCTCGCGGCTGCTGGTGGTCGGCGCCGGCGCGCTGTCGCCCTTCCTCGCCAAGGCGCACTCAGCCGTGCGGCCGATCAAGACCATCCGCATCTGGAACCGCACCCCGGCCAATGCCGAGAAAGTCGCGGCCGATCTGCGCGCCGAAGGCTTCGCGGCCAGCGCCGCAAGTGATCTCGATGCCGAGCTCGGGCAGACCGACATCGTCGCCTCGGCGACGATCACGACGACGCCGCTGATCAAGGGCGCATTGTTGCGGCCGGGAACCCATGTCGACCTGGTCGGTGGCTTTACGCCGACGATGCGCGAGAGCGACGACGACGCGATCCGGCTCGCCCGCGTCTATGTCGACACCCGCGCCGGCGCCACCAAGGAAGCCGGCGACATCGTCCAGCCGCTGGCCTCTGGCGTGCTGAAGCCGGAAGCCATCGTCGCCGATCTGCACGAATTGGCGCGCGGCCAGAAGAAGGGCCGCGAGAGCGCCGGTGAGATCACGCTGTTCAAGTCGGTCGGCGCGGCGCTCGAGGATCTTGCCGCCGGCATTGCCGTCTACAAGGCGCTCACGGCGTAGTTTACCGTTGTACCCAATTTGGCGCCCATCGCCTCGGCTATCACACGAAAATCGTGATCCCCGATTTCAAAAAGGCCAAAGCGAAGCTGATAACCCCAGTTCGACTTGGCCACGGCGAAGTCCAGCCTGTCGAGCAGCGGCTTCATCGGCGCTTCCTCGGCCTTGGCCCACGCCACATCGCGACGAAACGGCGTGAAGCCAGCGCCCATATCGCCCTGATAGGGCTCGCCTTCCCGCACCGTGCCGATCGCCGTGAAGGCCTGCAGGCCGTCTTTCTCGCCCAAAACAGTGGTCGGCGAATAGTAGACGATGCCATCGCCTGCCCTGACGCGACGCAGCGGTGCCGCCTTGCCGTGGTTGACCTGCATGAAGCCGGCTGCGCGACCACCGGACATGTTCGGCTGACGCCACCGCGATCCAATACGCGCTCATTTCTGGTCACCATTGGCCTGTTCGCCGTCGGACAGCCAATAGACGCGCAGGCGATGATTGTCGGGATCGAGCGCGACAAAAGTACGGCCGAAATCCATGTCGGTCGGCGTCTGCAGGATTGTCAGCCCGCGCCCGGACCAGTCGGCATGGGTGGCGTCGACCGCATCGGGCGTATCCAGCGCAAACACGATTTCGGCGCCACCGCCTGACGTGGCGGCTGCCGGCTCAACCGTGTGACGCGACCACAGGGCGAGCTTGAAGCCGGCATCGAGCACGAACAGTACGAAGGTCGGCGAACTTTCGACCGGCTCGCGGCCGAGCAGCGCACTGTAGAAGGCAGCGCTCTGCTGCGGCTGATCGACATAGAGGATGACGAAATTCGGGGTGGTCATGTCTGCTCTCCAAGGTGTTTCAACGTCTCGACCTGGCGAACATAGGATATGCTACTGTCAGATTCTGGCAGCAGTCGTCATCATGAGCCACGCGGCTTGTCGAGCGTCGCCCGCCATTCCTTGAGCAGAGCCTGGCGGCGGCGCGGATAGCGTGTGTCTGTTGCTTGGAGTTCGGCGATGCGATCGGCGCGAAAATGCCGGAAATCCTGCCGCATCTCGCACCACGCCACCACCACCCGCACCTTGTCGAAGAAGCCCAGCGCAAATGGCCAAACGACACGCTCGGACGCGGCGCCGCCGGCGTCGCGGTAGAGAAAGCCGAGCTTGCGCTCGTTGCGGATGGCCTGCCGCACCAGACCAAGATCGATCCCCTCGATGGCCGCGGCAGGAGGGCCGACCAGCAGTGTGCTTGCGTCGAGATCCTCGCGCAGATCGTCCGGCAGCACGGCGGCGATCTTGGCCAACGCGTTGGCGGCGGCGGCCGAGAGACGCTGGTCCGGCTGCTTGGCGACCCAGCGCGAGCCAAGCACGATGGCTTCGATCTCCTCGTCGCTGAACATCAGCGGCGGCAGCATGAAGCCGGGCTTGAGCACATAACCCAGCCCCGCCTCGCCCTCGATCGGCGCACCCTGGCCCTGCAGCGTCGCGATATCGCGGTAGAGCGTGCGGATCGAAATCCCGAGCTCATCGGCCAGCGCCTGCCCGCTCACCGGCCGGCGATGCCGGCGCAGGCACTGGATCAGGTCGAGCAGGCGTTCGGAGCGGGACATCCGGCAGATTTGCCTGTTTCTTTGACATTGGTCCATCGCCGGCTGACATAAACCAGACAGGCCGACCTGTCGGACTTGGTTGCGAAGCCGGTTGCCCTATGTCAAAAGCGGCCACGCCGTTCGGAGTTGCCCCCGCTTGAAGTCCTTTCGCGACAAACGCCGCGACAACCGTCCGCATCCATCCGCGAAGGGTGGGGCGGACGTGTCACGTCCGCGTCCCGGCCAGGCGCCTGCCAGATCGGAAGCGCCACCGCGCGAGCGCCATGAGGCGAAGACGGAAAGTCGTTCCGAACCGAACTCGGCGCCGCGCATCCTGGCCCGCCGCGAAGGCGCTCTGCCCACCGAACATCTTCCCGTGATCCTGGAAGTGGCGCCCAATGCCGATTATGCGCTGCTCGACAGTGGCACCGGCCAAAAGCTCGAACAATATGGCCCCTACCGTATCGTGCGGCCCGAGGGCCAGGCGATCTGGCAAAAGGCCTTGCCGGCAAAGGAATGGGAGCGCGCCGACGCCGTCTTCACCGGCGACACCGACGAGGAGGGCATCGGCCGCTGGCGTTTTCCCAAGCTACCACTCGGCGAGACCTGGCCGATGAAGCATGACGGCATCGACTATCTCGGCCGTTTCACCTCGTTTCGTCATGTCGGCGTCTTTCCCGAGCAGGCCTCCCACTGGGACCACATGGCCGGCCTGATCGCGGCGGCGAAGCGGCCGGTCAAGGTGCTGAACCTGTTCGGCTATACCGGTCTCGCTTCATTGGTGGCGGCTCGCGCCGGCGCCGAGGTCACCCATGTCGATGCCTCGAAAAAAGCGATCGGCTGGGCCCGCGAAAACCAGGAGATGGCCGGGCTCGGCAGCAAGCCGATCCGCTGGATCGTCGACGACGCGGTCAAATTCGCCGAGCGCGAGGAGCGCCGCGGCAGCCGCTACGACATCATCCTGTTCGACCCGCCGGCCTACGGGCGCGGCCCCAAGGGCGAGGTCTGGCAATTGTTCGAGGACCTACCTGATTTGACCGACCTTTGCCGGGCGATCCTGACGCCGAAGCCGCTAGCCGTGGTGCTGACCGCCTATTCGATCCGCGCCTCCTTCTTCGCCATCCACGCCCTGATGCGCGATACCTTTGCCGGCATGGGCGGCAAGATTGAATCGGGTGAGCTGATCATCCGCGAAAAGTCCGCCGGCCGGGCGCTCTCGACCTCACTGTTTTCGCGTTGGGTGGCTGAATGAACGAGCGGCATGCAGGCGCACCTGGCCAGGTGAAGGAGGTCACCAGCCTCGCCAATCCGCTGGTCAAGGACATCAAGGCGCTCGCTCAGAAGAAATTCCGCGACCAGCAGAACACCTTCATGGCCGAGGGGTTGAAGCTGGTCATCGATGCGCTCGATCTCGGCTGGCAGATCAGGACATTGGTTTTCGCCAAGGCCGGGCGCGGCAACGCGGCGGTGGAGAAGGTTGCGGCACGCACGGTTGCCGCAGGCGGCATGGTGCTCGAAGTGTCGGAAAAGGTGCTGGTCGCCATCACCCGCCGCGACAATCCGCAAATGGTCGTCGGCGTCTTTTCGCAAAAACTCCTCGCCTTGAAGGATGTCCGCGCCGACAATGGCGACGTCTGGGTGGCTCTCGATCGGGTACGCGATCCCGGCAATCTCGGCACCGTCATCCGCACCGTCGATGCCGTCGGCGCCAAAGGCGTCATCCTGGTCGGCGATACCACTGATCCATTTTCCGTGGAAACGGTGCGCGCCACCATGGGTTCGATCTTTGCCGTGCCGGTGGCGAAGGCGACAACCGAGGCTTTCCTTGCCTGGCGGGGCGGCTTCTCAGGCCTCGTCGCCGGCACCCACCTGAAAGGCGCCGTCGACTACCGCTCGGTCGATTTTTCCCGCGGGCCCGTGCTGCTGATGATGGGCAACGAGCAGCAGGGGCTGCCCGAAAGCCTGGCTGCGAGCTGCGACAGGCTGCTCAGGATTCCGCAAGCGGGCCGTGCCGATTCGCTCAATCTGGCGGTTGCCACCGGCATCATGCTGTTCGAGATACGGCGCGGCGCGCTGAAGCTCGAGCCAATCCTGGACCAGCAATGAAGGTTGCCTGCCCGTGAGATCATGGTCTCCCTACGCACTGCTCGTCGTCGCGGCCATCGCGCTCGACCAGTGGATAAAATACCTGGTCGAGGCCGATCTGCCTTTTCAGGAGAAGGTTGATCTATTGCACTTCCTGGCGCTGTTTCGCACCTACAATACCGGCATCGCCTTCTCGATGTTCTCGTCCTTCGGCGACATGGGGCTGATCGTCATTTCGCTCGCCGTGGTTGCCTTCGTGCTGTTCCTGGCGACGCGGATCGCGCCGTCCCAGATCCTTGCCCGCACCGGCTTTGCGCTGATCGTCGGCGGCGCGCTCGGCAATCTGATCGACCGCGCCGTCTACGGCCACGTCATCGACTACATCCTGTTCCACACGCCGGTCTGGTCCTTCGCCGTCTTCAACCTTGCGGACGCCTTCATTTCGGTGGGCGCGGCACTGGTCGTCTTCGACGAGCTGTTCGGCTGGCGACGCGAACCCGGGCCTTCCAAGCCCAGGCCTTCCAAGGATTGACCCCGTGCCGCCATCGCCGCACAGTTCATGTCGCCAAACAAGATCGCGGAGAAAGACATGTCCGAAACCTTCAAAGCCATCCTCGTTTCGCGTGACGCCGAGAAAAAGCAGTCGGTAACCGTGACGGATCTCACCGAGGCCGACCTGATGGAAGGCGATGTCACCGTGGCGGTCGAGGCAACGACGGTGAACTACAAGGATGGTTTGGCGATCACAGGCAAGGCGCCGGTGATCCGCCGCTGGCCGCTGGTGCCGGGCATCGATTTCGCCGGCACCGTCATCTCGTCTTCCCATCCCGACTGGCGCACCGGAGACAAGGTCATTCTGAACGGCTGGGGCGTCGGCGAAACCCATTTCGGCGCCTATGCTGGCCGCGCCCGCGTCAAAGGCGACTGGCTGGTGCCGCTGCCGCAAGGCATCAGCCCGCATGACGCGATGGCCGTCGGCACCGCAGGCTATACCGCCATGCTCTGCGTCATGGCCCTGGAGCGGCACGGCATCCTGCCCGATCGCGGCCCGGTGGTGGTGACGGGGGCGGCCGGCGGCGTCGGCTCGGTCGCGGTCTCGATCCTGTCCAGCCTCGGCTACCATGTCATTGCTTCCACCGGCCGCAATGCCGAAAGCCCCTTTCTGATCGACCTTGGCGCCGCCGAAGTGATATCGCGCGACGAGCTTGCCCAGCCTGCCAAGCCGCTGGCCAAGGAGCGCTGGGCCGGCGGCATTGACGCTGTCGGTAGCCACACGCTGGCCAATGTGCTCTCGATGACCTCCTATGGCGGCGCGGTCGCCGCCTGCGGCCTGGCCGGCGGCATGGACCTGCCGGCCAGCGTCGCGCCCTTCATCCTGCGCGGCGTCTCATTGCTCGGCATCGATTCAGTGATGGCGCCGAAAGCAGTCCGCCTCGAGGCATGGCGCCGCATCGGCACCGACCTCGATCTGCAGAAGCTCGCCAGCCTGTCCAGCACCATCGGGTTCGACGGCATCGTCGATGCCGCGCGCGACATCGTCGACGGCAAGATCCGCGGCCGCGTCGTCGTGGATATGTGACTCCGCCCAACTGCCGGAAGGGCGGATGCAATAGCCAGATCTGGTGGCGAACCCGCCGCGCCTCGGCAAAAAGCGCTCATCCGCTAAAATTCGAACGATCCGCCGCAATTTTCCATAATCTCTGTCTGGCAAGGATTTCGCATGATCGCGGAATCCGGCAACCAACAGGCGGACACTGGCGACGATGTCGATGCGGTGCTCCCGCCGGCGTCGACGCGGCGCTTTGTCGCCGCGCCGCCGCTGGTGCCCGAGCCGGAATTCTCCAGGCGCGAAAGCCTGCCCTTTCTGACATTCGTCGCCATCGTGACGGTGGTAGCCGGGCTGGCGCATCTGACCGGGGCACCGATCTTCATCAGCGTCGCATTGCTGGCAACCGGCCTTGCCGGCCTTGCCATGCATCTGCGCGCCAGGCGGAGCGAACATCGCACCTCTGCCCTTCTTGACGAAACCACTGCCCGCAGCCGCGCCGAGATCGAGACGCTGGCCGACCGCATGTGGGAGATGCAGGAGAGCGACGAGCGCTTTCGCGGCCTGATCGACGCGCTTGGCGATCTCGTCATCCATCGCAACCGTGACGGCCACATCGTTTATGCCAACAAGGTCTTCGCCGATCTCGTCGAAACCGATCAGCGCGAGCTTGCCGGCAAGACTCTGGCTGATCTCGGCATCGAGGTCGGCATCGTCCCCGATGCCGCCTTTTCCGACCATGAGTGTCTGAGTTCCACCGATGTCGCCATCAATACACCGAGCGGCCCGCGTTGGTTCTCCTGGATCGAACTGTCGATACGTGACAAGGACAGCGGTTCCGTTTCGCATCGCGCCATCGCCCGCGACATCACCGCTCGCAAACGCGCCGAATCCTCCCTGATCACCGCACGCGAACGGGCCGAATATGCCAGCCAGGCCAAATCGCGCTTCCTTGCCACCGTCAGCCATGAAATCCGCACGCCGATGAACGGCATCATGGGCATGGCCAGGCTGCTGGCCGACACCAGCCTGTCGCCGGAACAGCAGACTTATGTTGGCGCCGTCTCGACCTCGGCCAGCGCATTGCTTGCCCTGATCGAGGATCTTCTCGACTATTCCAAGATCGAAGCCGGGCGCTTCGACCCCGAGCCGCAGCCGATGTCGGTGCGCGAGATCGCCGACAACATCATCGAATTGCTGGCCGCGCGCGCCTTCGCCAAGGGTATCGGGCTGGGCTGCCATGTCGAACCCGACGTGCCGCAATTGATCACCGCCGATCCGGGCAAGGTCAGGCAGGTGCTGCTCAACCTCATCGGCAACGCCATCAAGTTCACCGACAGCGGCGGCGTGCTGGTGAGCATAGCACGCGCACGCACCGAAACCAGCGACCGCATATGCTTCACCATCGCCGATACCGGTCCGGGCCTGCGTGATGCCGACTTGGAGCGCATCTTCGAGGAGTTCGAGCAGGCCGACGGCACGTCGACACGCACACATGGCGGGGCCGGCCTCGGCCTTGCCATCTCCAGGCGCCTGGTGGCCGCCATGGGCGGCACGATCTCGGTATCCAGCCTGCTCGGCCAGGGATCCGAGTTCGTCTTCGAAATCCCTGCGATAGCAGCCACCGAAGCGCCGCAGGGCCGCCAGAATGCTCTCTCGGGCAGACGCGCGGTGATCCTGTCGAAGAACGCCGTCGAGGCCGACGCCATCGCCCGCACCATCCGCGCCAATGGCGGCGCTGTCGACATCGCCACCACTGCCGCACAGGCCGCGCCTTTCGCCGCCGGCTGCGATGCCATCCTGGTCGATGCAGCGATGGAAGAAGGCGACGGAAGGCTGCTCAAGCGCCTGCGCCAGAGCGGTTTCTCCGACTGTGAGGCGATCACGTTGATCGCGCCGACAGATCGCGGCATGCTTGGCGAGTTCCGCGCCAGCGGCTACGCAACCTTCCTGGCCAGGCCGGTGCGTGGCGGAACACTTCTGCGTGTGCTGTTGAGCAGCCATGCTCCAAGCCACGGCCCACCGCAGCCGGAAAAGCGCGGCGCGCCGTCGCTGCGCGCCGTCGGCATCCGCCAGCGCGGCCTGTCGGTGCTGATTGCCGAGGACAATGACATCAACGCCATGCTGGCCCGCGCCACGCTGCTGAAGGCCGGGCATCGCGTCAAGGTTGTCGGCAACGGCAAGGCCGCCGTCGAGGCTGTCACCGGCGCCGCGCACAAGGACCGCTTCGACGTGGTCTTGATGGATCTGCACATGCCAGTAATGGACGGGCTGGACGCGATCGCCGCGATCCGCCGCCATGAGGAAGAAAGTTCCGTGCGGCCGGTGCCGATCATGGTGCTGTCGGCCGACAGCCAGGAAAAGACCCGCCATGCGGTGCTGGCCCATGGCGCCAGCGGCTTCGTCACCAAGCCACTCGACCCCGAGGCGCTGGTCAATGCCGTCGAGGGGCAGGTGGTCGCGGCATGAGCTTTCCACCGCCCATTCCGCACCGCGCGATCACGTAAACGTAGCCGGTTGATCGTATTCGCCAGCCGACGAAGTATTGCCCACGACGTCGTATCACGGTACTGTCACAATCCTGTTGCACCTACACCGTATCCCCGTGCCAAGAGGGATGGCTCGAAGGAGAATCACTCGTGCATACAGTTATGCCGGAATGTGACACTCGGCCGAACGCCAGCAGCGCCTTGCTTGCCGGACGTAACGTCGATTCCGTCATAAAGGGCGCGGCGCTGGGCCGTATAGGCAATCTTGAAGTGCGGCTCGCTCGCAACGAAGCCGAGATCGCGGCTGCGCAGGAAGTGCGCTACCGGGTGTTCTACGACGAACTTGGCGCCAGGAAGGACCTGTTCCAGGCCCATGACCGCCGTGACGCCGACCGGTTCGATCCGCTCTGCGACCATTTGCTGGTTTTGGACACCACGCTTTCCGGTCCCGAACATCGCCGCATCGTCGGCACATATCGGCTGCTGCGGCAAGAAATCGCGGCCACGGCCGGCGGTTTCTATTCCGAAGGTGAATTCGAGCTGACCAAGCTCATCGCCCGTCACCCCGGCCAGCGTTTCCTTGAACTCGGCCGCTCCTGCGTTTTGCCGGAATACCGCTCGAAGCGCACCATCGAGGCCTTGTGGCAAGGCATCTGGGCTTACATCAACCATTACGAAATCGGTGTGATGACCGGTTGCGCTTCCTTTCACGGCACCGTGCCGGCGGCGCATGCCGAGGCACTCACCTACCTCGCCCACCACTGCCGCACCAATTCGGCCTGGGACGTGCGCGCGGTGTCCGGGCGCTACTGCTCGATGGACCTGATGCCGATCGAGGCCGTCAATGCCAAGGCGGCGATCGCGGCGATGCCGCCTCTGGTCAAGGGCTATCTGCGCGTCGGTGCCCGCATCGGCGACGGCTGCGTCATCGATCGCGAATTCTCGACGGTCGATGTGTTCGTCGTGATGCCGGTCAAGGAGATCGGCGCACGCTACGTCAACTATTATGGCGGCGAAGCCCAGCGCTTCGCGGCCTGATAGCGAATAGCGAGAACTACGCCGCAATCCTGTGGGCTGCTTTCGCTATTCCCTATTCGCCATTCGCTGCTTCACAAAATATCTTCCGGCCGCCGGCCGGGTCGGCTCTTGTAGGACGGAAACGACCAGCCGAATCTGAGCGCACCACCGCGCACGAGGAACGCCGCCGCAAAACCGGCAAGGTCCGAGGCGAGCGGCGGCAGTCCGGCAAGATCGCCAAGCGTGTAAAGGCCGGCACCCGCAAGGGCCGCCGTGACGTAGATTTCGGGCCTGAGCAGCACCGATGGCTCGCCGGCAAGGAGATCGCGCAGAATGCCGCCGAAAGTGGCGGTGAGCACGCCGGTGATGACGGAGACGACCGGCGAACCGGTAATCGCAAGCCCCTTGGCCGCACCCATCACCGAGAAAGCGGCGAGCCCGACGGCGTCGAGCCAGAGCAGCCATTTCCAGCGCGATTCAACACGATGCGCGCTGAAGAAGACCAGCACCGCAACCGCCGCGCACACCAGCACATAGCCGGAGTTGGCGACCCAGAAAACCGGCAGGTTGAGGATGACGTCGCGAAGCGTGCCGCCGCCTATCCCAGTGACGCTGGCCAGGAACAGGAAGCCGATAATGTCGAGTTGCTTACGCGAAGCCGCAAGCGCCCCGGTCGCCGCGAAGACGGCGACGCCGGCATAGTCGAGAAGCGCGATGGGGTTCATAAAGTGAGTAGTGAAGTAGTCAGTAGTGAATGGCAATTGGCGAAACAGGCACTTGCCTGTTCCTGGCCGCGAGAGCCCTTGCTACTCACTACCTCCTATTCGCTACTCAAGCGTCTTTCTCAGCCTGCTCATTGACAGGCCCCGGCTCGACCGATGCTTCGGCGGCGGCGAACTTCGGACCACCCTTGGCGACGCCGACCATAGCCGGGCGCAGCACGCGGTCGCCGATCGAATAGCCCGGCTGCACGACCTGGACCACGGTGTTGGCCGGGACATCCGGATTGGGCACTTCGAACATCGCCTGGTGGAAATTGGGATCGAACTTCTCGCCTTCCGGCGCGAGCTTCTTGACCCCATGCCGTTCCAGTGCCGACAGCATGGCGCGCTCGGTGAGATCGACGCCTTCGATCAGCGCCTTGAAGCCGGCGTCACCCGATGCCTTGGCCTCGGCGGGAATCGCATCCAGCGCGCGGCGCAGATTGTCCGACACCGACAACATGTCGCGGGCGAAATTCGCGACCGCGTAGGTGCGCGCATCGTGCACATCGCGCGCCGTGCGGCGACGCAGGTTTTCCATCTCGGCCGCCACGCGCAGCGCGCGATCCTTCAGCTCTTCATTTTCCTTCAGCAGCCGCACAAGGGCTTCATAGTCACCGTCGGTGCTGCCTTCCGTGCGCTCGGCTGTGGGCTCGGTCGCCTCGACTTCATCGGGCGCGCGTTCGTCTTTTGCCTGGTCGCTCATCGCCGTTTCCCGTCAATCTCGAATGATGTGGATTTTGTGCCCGATATCGATGTTTGGCGGCCAAAAATCAAGAGGCAAGCGATTATGGAAGCCACCGGCCAAGGCCGGACAGTGACAGGCAAGACGTTTCGATTTTAATTCAAACTTTACCCTAACTGCCGCCTTTGCTTGCCATATAGGCAGGATGGGGGAACCATTCCTTTGCTGGAGGAGTTTCGAAGCCAATACAGGATTTTGAGATGATGACCCGCAACATAGGCGACAAGGCAGAAGGACTGGCCATCGAGGTCAGGCGCCAGCTGGGTGCCGAGGCGGTGACCCGCTTTCTGCGCACCTTGCCGGCCTTCCGCACCGAGGCCGACATTCCCGACCGGTTCAGAGAACTGCTCGACCGCCTCGATGGGGCGGAGCGCGGCGACATCGGCTGGCGCCGGGGATAACGCAACAATCGATCTTGGCAGCAAACTTCTATCGGCAATAGCCGGGGAGAGCCGAACCATCTAAGGATAGATGGGTTGTGGTTCAAATGGAGGACGTATGCGCAAGGTTTCGATCACCTCATCGCTGATGGCGCTTGTCGGCCTCGGCGCCATCACCTTGGCGGCCTTTCCGGCACAAGCAGACAATCTGCAGCTGCAATTGGGCAAACATGGCCCGCGGCTGAAGCTCATGGAAGATTGCGACCCCGCCTACGACGATTGCGAAGGACCCCGTCGCGACGATCGGCGCGAGCGCCGTCAACGAGGCTGCACGGAAGACCGGGCTCTCGACAAGGCGGACCGAATGGGCATCCGCCGCGCAAGGATAGAGTCCGTCGGCCGCCGGGAGATCACGGTCCGTGGCAGACAGGGTGGCGATCGCGTGCGCGTGACTTTCGGCACCGAGCGCGGCTGTCCTATCCTCGATCGCGAATAGCGGTCGACGTCATCAGCAGGTCGAGCTGGCGGTTGGCTGGCTCGACCGCCAAGCCACGCGACAATTACGCACAGTAATTTTGCGTGATGTTGCCTTGCGGCCGCGAGGCACCGCGCCTATGCTTCCTGATGAACATGATTTCCCCTGAGGCGGTCGCCAACAGCAAGCGCGCCTGGCTGAAGATTCTCGCCCGCTACAAGAAGCCCGACAGGCGGCGCAGCGCCGTCGAACTCGCCATCACCCTCATCCCATTCGCCATACTCTGGGGACTGTCCTCGGCGGCCTATGCCTATGGCCATTGGTGGGGACTGGTCCTCATCCTTCCCGCGGCCGGGTTTCTGGTGCGCATCTTCATGATCCAGCACGATTGCGGCCACGGCTCCTTCTTCGCCAATCGCTACGCGGACGACTGGATTGGCCGCGCGCTCGGCATCCTGACGCTGACGCCCTACGATTGCTGGCGGCGTGCCCACGCGACGCACCACGCCAGCGCCGGCAATCTTGACGAACGCGGCATGGGCGACATCCGGACGTTGACCGTTGCAGAATACCGGCAGATGTCATGGCGGGGCCGCCTTGCCTACCGTCTTTATCGCCACCCGCTGGTGATGTTCGGGCTCGGGCCGATCTGGCTGTTCATCTTCGAGCAAAGGCTCCCTATCGGCATGATGCGCGGCGGCCTGACCCCTTGGGTGTCGTCGATGACCACCAATCTTGGCATCGCGGTCGCGGCAGCCATCCTCATCTGGTTCGTCGGGCCAGGCGCGTTCCTGGTGGTCCATCTGCCGATCGTCATCCTCGCTGGTTCGGCCGGCATCTGGCTGTTCTACGTCCAGCACCAGTTCGAGGAAACGGAATGGGCGAAGGATATCGACTGGGAATTCCAGCACGCTGCCTTGCACGGATCGTCCTATTACGATCTCCCGCCGGTGCTGAACTGGTTCACCGGAAACATCGGTGTCCATCACGTCCACCACCTCTCCGCCAAGGTGCCGTGCTACCGGTTGCAGGAGGTGCTGCGGGATTATCCCGAGCTGCGCGACATCGGCCGTGTCACGCTGCTCGAAAGCCTGCGCTGCGTCAAACTGGCGTTGTGGGACGAGAACCGCCGCAAGCTGGTGTCGTTCCGCGAGGCACGGGCGGCGGCTTAAGCAATTCCAGCAGAAGTGTGAACGGTTTCCAGAAAGCGCGCAGCGTTTTCCCTGGGCCAATTGCGTCAAATCAAGAAGAATAAAAGGACCGCCCCGCTATGGGCGCCGCGGCCTCCGCTCGGCTGGTAGCCCTTGCGGCCGCCAAGACCTTGCTGCGGCACGGTCTCGAAGGCCCAGTTGTTGATCCTGGGCCGGTCGATCAGGCAGACCGTTTTCGAGGGATCTTCCGAAAGCCGTGCGGCAAGCGCGCAGCCGGCGGACCCACCGCCGGCTATGACATAGTCGTAACGCATGAGGACCCCTCTCCGATCATTCCACGGATTTTCTATCCGGACGGTCAAGAGAAGGCTTGAACAGGGGCGTTGTAAAGACGCGCAGAATTACCGCAACGTCAGCTGCTGCGAACGCGCCGCCAGGAGTATTTCGGGCCTTTTGGTTCCGGCACGGCGGCTGGCTGGTAGTAGAGCCCCAATCCGCCGGTGCGGCCCTCCTCCAGGCGCTTCAACAGCACGGGGTTCGATATCTCGAACTCGTCGAAGCCCAGCCGCAGCATATGCGGCAGTTGGTCGACCAGCACCTGGCCGGTGGCGCGAACGGCACCTTCGAAATGGTAGCGGCCGCGCAGCAGCTCTCCCTTGGAGAAGGAGCGGCCGTCGCTGAAGGCCGGAAAAGCCAGCGCCACCAGCGACAGCTGGTCGAGCAGGTCGGCGATCTTCTCAAGCTGATCACCCGGCTGCAGCAAGACGCCGAGGCGTTCCTTGGCCGAGCGGCGCACCTCCGGATCGAGATCGAGGAAGACTTGCAACGGCAGGATGAAGCGGCCGTTGCCGGACAGCGCATCGGCGCTTTCGGCATGCGTCCACTCATCCTCGTGAAAACCCGCAGGGGTCCAGAGTCGGGTCTCCGGTGTTGTCGGTCCAGTCATAAAGATTCCTAAAGCCCCAAGATCCAGGTCCGCTGAAGTCCACCCCGCGCAAAACCGGCGGCCTCCGGATGAAGGTCGCCGTTCGCAGGCCGGCTGAATTTCAGCCTACCCTATAGTGATGCGTCGGTCAGCGACTTCTCCAGCCCCGACAGGTGAATGCCGCACTCGGTCTTGGCATGACCGGCCCAGCGGCCGCTGCGCGCGTCCTCGCCCGGCTGCACCGGCTGCGTGCACGGGAAGCAGCCGATCGACAAATAGCCATAAGCGACCAGCGGATTTTCGCGCAGCGCATGTGCGCGCATATAGTCGGCTTGGTCCGATGTCGTCCAATGCGCCAGCGGATTGATGCGGATGCGCGGACCGACCGCCTCGAACACCGGCAGCGCTGCCCGCGTCGCGGCCTGAAAACGCTTGCGGCCGGTGAGCCAGGCACGAAATGGCGCGACACCGCGCGCCAGCGGCTCCACCTTGCGCACGTCGCAGCAGGCGTCGGTGTTGCTCTGATGCAGATTGCCCGTCGGATCGATCCGTTCGAGTGCTGCTTCCTCGGGTTTGATCACCCTTATATTGGTCAGCCCGAAATCGGCGGCGAGCGCGTCGCGATAGCCGAGCGTCTCCTCGAAATGCTTGCCGGTGTCAAGGAAGATGACCGGCAGTGTTCGGTCGATCTTGGCGATCATGTGCAGCAGCACAGCCGAATCCGCGCCGAACGACGACACCGCGGCGATCTCGTCGAGGAACAGTTCGCGGGCCGAGCGTTCGATGATCTCGAGCGGCTTCAGATGACCATAGAGCGCATCGAGCCCCGCCGCCTTGGCGGCGATGCCGTCATCGACGTCTCCAATACGGTCAAGCGGCCTTGGCTTCGCCAGCATAGAGCGCCTCCTTGAACGGCGCGGGACCGACTCGGCGGTAGGCGTCGATGAATTTCTCTTGTGGGTCGAGCCGAAGACCGAGATAGGTCTCGACGATCTGTTCGATGGCGTCGGTGATCTCTTCCGAAGAGAAGCCGCGGCCGATGATCTCGCCAACCGAGGTGTTCTCGTCGGCCGAGCCGCCGAGCGTCACCTGATAGAGTTCGGAGCCCTTCTTCTCGACCCCGAGGATGCCGATGTGGCCGACATGGTGATGACCGCAGGCGTTGATGCAGCCGGAGATCTTCAGCTTCAGTTCGCCGATCTCGCGCTGCCGTTCCAGCGAGGCGAAGCGGCGCGAGATTTCCTGCGCGATCGGGATCGAGCGCGCCGTGGCCAGCGCGCAATAATCAAGGCCCGGGCAGGCGATGATGTCCGATATCAGGTTGGAGTTGGCTGTCGCCAGACCGATGCCGACCAGCGCATCATAGACCGCCTTGAGGTCGGCGCGGGCCACATGCGGCAGAATCAGGTTCTGCTCATGGCTGACACGCAGCTCGTCAAAGCCATATTTCTCGGCGATGTCGGCGATCGCTTCCATCTGGCTGTCCGAGGCGTCGCCGGGCACCTCGCCGATGCCCTTCAGCGAGATCGTCACCGCCGCATAGTCGGGATGGCGGTGCGTCACGACATTCTGGTCGAGCCACTCCGAGAACCCCTTGGAATCGAGCCGCGCCAGCTTCACCGCCTGGTCGCCTTCCGGCCGCCCAGCCAGCGCCGGTGGCGCGAAATAGGCCTCGATGGCGCGGATGTCGGTTTCCGGCAGCTTCAGCTCGGCGTCCTTCAACTCCTGCCACTCGGCCTCGACCTGACGGGTGATCTCCTCGACGCCGGTCTCATGGACGAGGATCTTGATGCGCGCCTTGTACTTGTTGTCGCGGCGGCCATAGAGATTGTAAACGCGCAGGATCGCCGTGCAGTAGGACAGAAGGTCGGCTTCCGGCAGAAAGTCGCGGATTTTCCGGGCGACCATTGGCGTGCGGCCCTGACCGCCGCCGATATAGACGGCGAAACCGAGCTCGCCGGCGGCGTTCTTCTTCAGGTGCAGGCCGATGTCGTGGGTCTGGATGGCGGCGCGGTCGCGCTCGGCACCCGTCACCGCGATCTTGAACTTGCGCGGCAGGAACGAGAATTCCGGATGCACCGACGACCACTGGCGCAGGATTTCCGCGTAGGGACGCGGATCGGCGACCTCGTCGGCGGCAGCGCCGGCGAAGTGGTCGGCGGTGACGTTGCGGATGCAATTGCCGCTGGTCTGGATGGCATGCATCTCGACGCTCGCGAGATCCGCCAGGATCGCCGGAATGTCCGACAGCGCCGGCCAGTTGAACTGGATGTTCTGGCGCGTGGTGAAATGGCCGTAGCCCTTGTCGTATTTGCGGGCGATGTGACCAAGCATGCGCAACTGCTTGCCGTTCAGCGTGCCGTAAGGCACCGCGATGCGCAGCATGTAGGCATGCAGTTGAAGATAGACGCCGTTCATCAGCCTCAGCGGCCGGAACTGGTCCTCGGTGATCTCGCCAGACAGGCGGCGCTGCACCTGGTCGCTGAACTCGGCGACGCGGGCCTGGACAAAATCGTGGTCGAACTCATCGTAACGGTACATGCTTGGTCTTTCAGGGCGCGTCCGCCCATGCCTGGTGTCTTGGTTATGCTGCCCAATTTGCCTGCTTGGCAGCCTGTTTGCCGAGATCGTTGCGGATGGTCGGGCCGGCGGCGCGGATCTTCTCGCGCAGCCGCACCGGTTGGACGGCGCCGTTGACGACTTCAGCGTCGATCAAATTGACGTCGACCACTTCGTTGGCGGCATAGGCCCTGGCGCCGATCGCCTCGAGCCTATCCTCGGCTGCCTTGTCATGGGCGAGGTCGGCATGGTCCACCGTCTCGGCCCAGCCGCCATCGGCGTACCAGACGGCAATACCGTCGGTGAGGCGGTTGGCGGTCAGTATCTTCATTGCTGAACTCCTTCGGCGGCCGAACTGGACGCGCCTTCATGCCTGTGTGCCGCCAGCGGCTCGGACCGTTCAAAGTTGGCGCCGGCGACCGCATCGCCGATGATGGTCATGACCGGGCCGGAAAGATCGGCGCGCGCTTCCAGCGACGGCAGGTCGGCGAGCGTACCGTGGAAGCGACGCCGGTTGGCGAGGCTGGCATTCTCGACCACGGCCACCGCCGTGTCTGGCGACAGACCGGCCTCGATCAGCCGTCCGGCAACCTCGGCGGCCACCGAGCGGCCCATATAGACGGCCACGGTGGCGCCGGAAATTGCGAGCTTGGCCCAGTCGGGCAGCGAATTGCCCTTGAGGTCGTGGCCGGTGGTGAACACCATCGACGAGGAGACACCGCGCAAGGTCAGCGGCAGTTCGAAATCGGCGGCGGCGGCAAAGGCCGCGGTGACGCCCGGAACCACCTCATAGGCGATGCCGGCATCGCGAAGCGCCGCCATCTCTTCGCCGGCCCGACCGAACACCAGCGGATCGCCCGATTTCAGCCGCACGACACGCTTGCCTTCACGGCCAAGCTCGACCAGCAGCGCATTGATCTCAGCCTGGCTCTTGGTGTGGCAGCCCTTACGCTTTCCGACCGGCAGGCGCTCGGCATCGCGGCGCCCCATGGCAACGACCGCCTCGGGCACCAGCGCGTCATGGACGATGACATCGGCTTCCATCAGCAGACGATGGGCCCGCAGGGTCAAAAGATCCTCGGCGCCCGGACCGGCGCCGACCAGCGCGATGTGACCGCACGCGGGCGTGTTCGACAGCAGAAGATCGACGGCGGCGTCATGCGCCTGCGAAAGCTGGCCCACTTCAGCCGCGCGCGCAGGAGCACCAGAGAAGAAATCATTCCAGAAGCGGCGGCGGGCATTGCCTCTCGGCAGCAGCTTCTCGGCAGCCCCGCGGAACGAAGCCGCAAGAATTGCCAGCGGCCCGAGCGACGGCGACAGCATGCGGTCGATGCGGCCGCGCAACATCTGGGCAAGCACCGGGCCTGCACCCTCTGTGCCGATGGCGATGGCGACCGGCGCGCGGTTGACCAACGCCGGGGTGAAGAAATCGCAAAGCTCAGGCCGATCGACGGCATTGACCGGAATGCTTAGGCGGCGCGCATCCGCGGCCACCCGGCGGTCAAGTTCCTCGTCGCCGCTGGCGGCAAACACCATGACCGCGCCTTCGAGCTGAGACG
This sequence comes from Mesorhizobium sp. CO1-1-8, assembly GCF_020164875.1. Classification (NCBI taxonomy): domain Bacteria; kingdom Pseudomonadati; phylum Pseudomonadota; class Alphaproteobacteria; order Hyphomicrobiales; family Phyllobacteriaceae; genus Mesorhizobium; species Mesorhizobium sp. CO1-1-8. The sequence goes on from NZ_JAIUGZ010000017.1 coordinate 24,428, forward strand.
CGTCGTAAGCCGCGGCAAAATGGGTCGCGCCGGCCTGGGCGACGAAGGCGAGCAGGTCGGGCTCGGCGTGTTCCGCGATAATCCGCAGGACCGCGCTCGACTGTCCGATCAGCCGCGCCTTGGCCAGCGCCTCTTCGCCGCCGCCAACGATGGCCACGGCTTCGCCCTCGACCCGCATGAACACCGGGAAGGCGTTGAGCTTGGGAGCAGTGTGCGACATGGACGTGAGCGGAATCCTCAATGGACCTGCAGTTCTACGCGCGGACGCGAGAAACCAGAAGGAACGCACTCGCGCATCCCTTAACGGGATGCAATTGCTTTTCTGAAAGCGTCCCAGCCAAGAGAAAAATATTTCTCATTTACGAATAAGACGGATTGAAGCTGCTGTCGCAGGCCTTGAATTCCAGCTCTTTTAGCGCCCGGCGAGAAAAGTAGCAAAACTGTTTTTTCTAAATTCTACCAAATCAGTAGATTAAAGTCGCAAAACAGAATGTCCAACGCCGACGGGGGTGTCGACTGGAACATTACCGGCTCGGGGTGCGTTCTCAAAACACGCGTTACGTCGGATCGAACCGGCTGCGGAATCCTACGAAAGGCCGCCACGCGGCTAAAAGGAGCCTGTCCTCATGAACACAATCATCCTCAAGCACGGTATCTGGGTCATGGTGGCCGACGGCGAGAAGGCGCTTTTCCTCAGGAACGCCGGCGACAACAAATATCCGAATCTCGAGGTGGTGCAGGAAATGCAGCAGGACAACCCGCCCACCCGCGAGCAAGGCAGTGACAGCCCGGGCAGGTACAATGATGGTCCCTCCGTACACTGCAGCGCGGTCGAGGAGACGGACTGGCATCGCATCGGCAAGGAGCGTTTCGCCGATGAAATCGCCGCCCGGCTCTACAAGCTCGCGCATGACGGCGAATTTCGCGAGATCGTGCTCGTCGCACCGCCCATGGTGCTTGGGACAATGCGCAAAAAGCTGCACAAGGAGGTCGGGGACAAGGTGACCGCCGAAATTCCCAAGACATTGACCAACCATGCCATACCGGAAATCGAGGCCTTGCTGCGGGCAGCCTGATCATTGTCGATCGGCCCTGACGGATCGAGACGAATAGCGCCGCACAAATTCCGATTTGACCGGCAGTTCTCTCAGCTGCCGGTCAAATTTTTGCGGCAGCGCCGTCGATTTCATGGCTTTGCGGGTTGCATCGCCGACATACCATCCACCATATGGCAAACAGGCGGCGGCTTTGGGCGGCGCTCATCCAACATCGCTGTTTTTGAAAGGCGCTCCATAGACAATGCCGCATGACACGCCCCTTATCGCCACCATCGTCGCCGGTCTGGGGCTGGCTTTCGTCTTCGGGGCTCTCGCCAACCGCTTCCGTATTCCGCCGCTGGTCGGTTATCTCGTAGCCGGCGTGCTGGTCGGGCCGAACACGCCCGGCTTCGTTGCCGATGCCGGCCTTGCCAACGAACTGGCCGAAATCGGCGTCATCCTCCTGATGTTCGGCGTCGGGTTGCACTTCTCACTCAAGGATCTGCTGTCGGTGCGTGCCATCGCGGTGCCGGGCGCCATCGTCCAGATCGGCTTTGCCACCGCGCTTGGCGCCGGCCTTGCCTGGATGCTCGGCTGGTCGATGGGCGCAGGGCTGGTGTTCGGCCTGGCGTTGTCGGTCGCCTCGACCGTGGTGCTGCTGCGTGCCCTGCAGGAACGGCGGATAATTGAGACCGAGCGCGGCCGCATCGCCGTCGGCTGGCTGATCGTCGAGGATTTGGCCATGGTGCTGGCGCTGGTGCTGCTGCCGGCGCTCGCCGGCGTGCTCGGCGGTCAGGAGCAGGCCGACGCCCATGCGAGCGGCCTGCTGTCACTGCCGGCCAGCTACGGCATCTGGGGCGTCGTCGGCATCACGCTGGCCAAGGTCGCCGCTTTCGTCGTCGTCATGCTGGTGGTCGGCCGCCGGGTCATTCCCTGGATCCTGCACTATGTCGCCCATACCGGCTCGCGCGAACTGTTCCGGCTGGCGGTGCTCGCCATCGCACTCGGCGTCGCCTTCGGTGCGGCAAAACTGTTCGGTGTCTCGCTGGCGCTGGGCGCCTTCTTCGCCGGCATGATCATGAGCGAATCCGAACTCAGCCACCGCGCCGCCGAGGAATCGCTGCCGCTGCGCGATGCCTTCTCCGTGCTGTTCTTCGTCTCGGTCGGCATGCTGTTCGACCCGTTCAGCCTGATCAGCAATGGCTGGCCGATCCTGGCGACGCTCGCCATCATCGTCATCGGCAAATCGTTGGCCGCGTTCGCCATCGTTGTTGCCTTCGGTTATCCCATCGCCACGGCGCTGATAATCTCGGCAAGTCTTGCCCAGATCGGCGAGTTCTCCTTCATCCTGGCTGAACTCGGCGTCGGGCTGAAGCTGCTGCCGGAACAGGGCCGCGATCTCATTTTGGCCGGTGCGATCCTGTCGATCGTCCTCAACCCGCTGATGTTCCTGGCCATCGACTGGATGAAGCCGTGGCTGGAACGGCGCGCCGCCAGGACGGCACCACCGGTTGAGGCAAAACCGGTTGGTCCGGCGACGGAGCCGGGCCAGGTAGCCTCTGTCGCGGCAACGGCGAAAAAGGAGGACGGGCCGCCGCCAAAGACGGCACTCACCGGCCATGCCATCCTGATCGGCTACGGCCGTGTCGGTGGCCTGGTCGGCTCGGCGCTGAAAGAGGCCGCTCTGCCCTTCCTGGTCATCGAGGACTCCGACAAGACGCTTGCGAAGCTGAAAGCGGACAGCATCGAGACCGTCGCCGGCAATGCGGCCAATGCCGAAGTGTTCGCCGCCGCCAATCCCGAAGGCGCCAGCCGGCTGATCCTTGCCATCCCCAATGCCTTCGAAGCCGGCCAGATCGTGCTCCGCGCCCGCGCCGCCAATCCCGGTATCAACGTCATCGCCCGTGCCCATTCCGATGCCGAGGTCGAACATCTCAAGGGTTTGGGCGCCGATACGGTGATCATGGGTGAACGCGAGATTGCGCGGGGGATTGTGGAAGAAGTTCTCGGTTCCAAACCGGAGTTCAGGCGCGAAACCGCCGAGCCATCGGCGGCCTGAGTTCCAAAGCCCGAGCTGCACTCTCGCACGCTGGCACCGCGATCGGCTCGACCACCCTTTCAAGCGAGCATCACGCCACGAATGCAGAGCCGCCATTTTGCGCGATACCACTGAGGTATTTGGCCGGTGGCTTCCCTAGCGCCTTCTTGAACATGGTGATGAAGGCCGTAACGGAACCATAGCCGAGATCGCCCGAGACCTGCTGGACACTCTTGCCGGAAGCCAGTTCCCGAATTGCAACGATCAAGTGCAATTGCTGGCGCCAGCGCCCGAAACTCAGCCCCGTCTCCTTTGCCACAAGGCGGGCGAGACTGCTCTCGCTGAGCGCCACGCGGTTGGCCCATTCCGCCTGTGTGCTGCGGTCGGCAGGATCTTGCGCCAATGCTTCGGCGATCCGCCGCAAGCGCGGCTCGGACGAGATCGGCAGATGCAATTGCTGGACAGGCATGCGTGGCAATTCGGTGAGCAGCATCTTGGCCAAGAGTCCGCCCCTCGCCTCGTCATCCTCCACCCGGTCGGAAAGCTCGATGATCAATTCGCGCAGCAGTGGCGAGATCGAAAGCGTGCAGCACCGCTCCGGCAGATCGGCGGCTCCCGGCTCTATGTAGACGAAAAAAATCCGGGCGTTGGCGGTTGCGACATTGCTGTGCTCCATGCCGCCGGGGATCCACACCCCGCAATGCGGCGGTACCATCCACAGACCGCCTGGGACGCGGCATGTGACGCCGCCGCCGAGCGCGAAGACGAGTTGGCTCTTGCGATGCCGATGGGCGGGCACCTCCGCCCTGGTTTCGGGGACGTCGACGCGCACGGCAATCGCAGGCGCGGAAAGTTCATCCACATCGAAATCGAGCCAAGGGTAGCTGAGAGGCTGCTTCATGGTTGACGGTTTTTAGCGATCAATTGCCTTCATATTTAAATTATTCAGGAGCAAAAGTCGATAGGGTCCACTTGCGAATTGAGCGGTGCGTCACCACGCAGCCAGGAGGTATGAACCATGCTCGCCCTCGTCATCTCCTCCGACAGCGCGACCGGACTGAGGATCTCGGAGCTTGCCGAGCCTCAACCGGCCTCGAACGAGGCGCTTGTCTCGGTCCACGCGACCTCGTTGAACCGCGGCGAATTGCGCCTGCTCGCCATCCGCCCGAATGGGTGGATACCGGGTCAGGACATCGTTGGAGTTGTCGACGAAGCAGCAGCCGATGGTTCCGGGCCAGCCGTGGGCGCCCGAATTGCCGCTCTGGTCGACCAGGCCGGATGGGCTCAACGTGTCGCCGTTCCAACCGACCGTCTCGCGGTCCTGCCGGATGACGTCAGCTTTGCCGCCGCCGCCACGCTGCCAGTCGCGGGCACGACGGCGCTGAGGACGTTGCGCCATGGCGGCGACCTGGCCGGCCAGCAGGTCCTGATCACCGGTGCAAGTGGAGCGGTCGGTCGTTTCCAGATCCAGATCGCCCGCGAGCAAGGCGCCTCGGTGACCGCCATCGCCGCTGCCCGGCATGCCGACGATCTCCGCGGCCTTGGAGCCGAGCAGGTTGTCGGAGCGATCGAAATGGCCGAGGGACCGTTTTCGCTAATCACCGAGTCGGTGGGCGGTCAAAGCCTCGCCCACGCGATCGAGCGCGTCGCACCTGGCGGGACCGTCGTCATGTTCGGTTCGAGCAGCGGCGAACTGACGCCCGTGGGATTCCGCCAGTTCGTTCCCGATCATGAAGGCGCGAGGCTTCAGACCTTTGCGTACTACACGTCTGGCCCGGGCATTGGCGCGGACATCGCATCGCTGGTCACGCTCGTCGCTGCTGGCAGACTCGAAACGCGCGTGGCCCTTACCATCCCGTGGACAGACATTGCTCACGCCCTAGACGCACTGCGACAGCGCAGCTTCAGCGGCAAGGCTGTTCTCACAATAACCGGATGAGCACCCTGTTTTGTCACACGTGCTGGCCGCCATTGATGTGGATTTCGGAGCCGGTCACGTAGGACGCCTGCTGCGAGCACAGGAAAAAGATGATGTCGGCGACTTCCGCCGTGGTGCCAAGGCGCCTGAGAGGAATGGTCTCGACGATCTTGTCAGTGCCCGGCGACAGGATCGCGGTGTCGATCTCGCCGGGCGCAATGGCATTGACGCGGATGCCGTGCGGGCCGAAATCATGTGCCATCTCGCGCGTCAGCGAGCCGAGCGCCGCCTTCGATGTCGCATAGGCCGTGCCGGCGAAGGGATGCACGCGGGTTCCGGCGATCGAGGTTACGTTGACGATCGAGCCCTTGGCCGCCGCCAGTTCCTTGAACAGGCCGCGCGCCAGCATGATCGGCGCGAAGAAATTGACCTGGAACACGTCGCGCCAGACATGCATCGGCGTATCGATCGAATCCATGCGGCTGTTGCCGTCCTTGAGCTTCGGCGAAATGCCGGCATTGTTGACCAGCGCATGCAGTTGACCTCCATGCGCTTCCAGCCGGTGGCGGATTTCGGAGACGGCGATGCCGACATCTTCCTGATCGGCGAGATCGACCTTGATGTGGTCTTCCGGCCCGGCCGGCCACGGGCAGTCCTCGGCGAAAGCCTGCCTGGAGCAGGTGATGACGCGCCAGCCCTCGCGCGAAAAACGCTTGACGGTGGCGTGGCCGATGCCGCGGCTGGCGCCAGTCAGCACGATGGTTTTTCTAGTGTCGAGTTCAGCCATTTCAGGGTCTCCGGGCCGGAGATGTAGCCGAACGACGCCGGGGTGGCGAGAGGCGAGTTGCCGCTAATCCATGTCGCCCAAAAGTAGCCCCGGCTTTGAAGCAACGACATCCATGAAAACAAACGGCTAAAGCGCGCGACCCTCTTAGCCGCCAAGGAGGTCGAGGATCGAGGTCTGCCGCTTCTTGCGCGGACCGCCGACGTTACCTGGCGGCACCGGGTGCTTGATCGACGCGGTTGCGCCGCCATCCTCCGGCATGGAAAGGCCGTCGGCATCGACGGTTTGGGCGGGACGGGCCGCGCGGACCGGCGCTTGGGCAACCGGCGCTGCTGGCCGCGCCGGTGCCTGCTGGCCGACCGACGTGGACGGAACCGGTGCCGTGTTGTTCGCCGAGGGTATCTCGTCGGGGACGATTGTGTCGGCCGGCGTCGATTTCCAGGTGCCGGGCAGCGGCCGCACGGGCACGCCCTCATGCGCGGCGACCATGAACTCGTGCCAGGCCTGCGCCGGCAGTGCGCCGCCGGTGACCTTCTTCATCGGGCTGCCATCATCGTTGCCGAACCACACACCGGTGGTGAGGTTGGCGGTGTAGCCGACGAACCAGGCGTCGCGCGAATTCTGACTGGTGCCGGTCTTGCCGGCCGATGGCCAGGCGAAAGCCGCTTTCCGGGCAGTGCCGATCTCGACCGTGCCCGTCATCATCGAGTTCATCATGCCGACGATCTCAGGCTTGACGACGCGCGGCGCGCTACCGCCGCCGCTGTCGTAAAGCACTTTGCCCTCGGTGGTCGTCACGCGCCGGATGAAATGGATGTCCGGCTTGTAGCCGCCATTGGCGAAGGGCACATAGGCCGATGTCAGCTCAAGCGGCGTCACTTCCGAAGTGCCGAGCGCGATCGAGGTGTTGGCTATCAGGTCGGACTGGATGCCCATGCGGTGGGCCGCCTCGACAACCGCGTTCGGCCCGACCTCCATGGTCAGCTGCGCGGCCACCGAGTTCAGAGACTTGGCCAGCGCGGTGGCCAGCGTCACTTTGCCGAAATACTTGCCACCGTAATTGTCGGGCGTCCAATTGCCGATCTTGATCGGCGCATCGTTGCGGATGCTGTCGGGCGTGCGGCCGGCCTCAAGCGCGGCCATATAGACGAACGGCTTGAACGCCGAGCCCGGCTGGCGACGTGCTTCCGAGGCGCGGTCGAACTGGCTGGTCGAATAGTCGTAGCCGCCGACCATGGCGCGCACCGCACCGGAATCGTCGATCGACACCAGGGCGCCCTGGCTGACGTTGAGCTTCTTGCCGCTGTCGTCGATTAGCCTGCGGATCGATTGCTCGGCGAGCTTCTGCAGGTTCAGGTCGACGGTGCTGTCGATGACGATGTCGCCGCGCACGTCGCCGATCAGGTCGGGCAGTTCCTCCATAATGGTATCGGCGACGTAATTCTCCGACCCGGTCCAATAGGACGGCGCACGCGTTGCCGGCGCGCTCATTGCCGAGGTCAGTTCCTTGGCGCTGATCTTGCCCTCGTCGCGCATGGCGGCGAGCACCAGTTGCGAGCGCTCCTCGGCGGCCTTCGGATCGCGTGCCGGGGACAGCCGCGACGGCGCCTTCAACAGGCCGGCAAGCAATGCGGCTTCCGACAGGGTGACGTCACGCGCGCTCTTGCCGAAATAGCGGCGCGAGGCGGCCTCGACGCCATAGGCGCCGGAACCGAAATAGACCCGATTAAGGTACATTTCGAGGATCTGGTCCTTGGTGTGCTTGTGCTCCAGCCACAGCGCCAGCAGCACTTCCTGCACCTTGCGCTCCAGAGTGCGGTCGGGCGTCAGGAACAGGTTCTTCGCCAATTGCTGGGTCAGCGTCGACCCGCCCTGCGAGAAATGCCCGCCAAGCACATTGGTGACCATGGCGCGGGAAAGCCCGATCGGGTCGATGCCGAAATGCGAGTAGAAGCGCCGATCTTCGATGGCGATGACGGCTTCCGGAATATAGGGCGACATTTCATGCAGGCCGACGGCCTCGCCGCCGCTCATGCCGCGATTGGCGAGCAATTGGCCATCGGCCGAGACGATCTTGATGTTGGGGGCGCGGTCGGGAATCGACCAGGTCGTCGCCGCCGGCATCTTGGCGCCGTAGTAGACGACGATGCCGGCCACGGCGATGCCGCCCCAGATGGCGAGCACGAAGCACCAGTAGAACAGCCGGCCGAGCACGCCGAACAGGCCGCGCCGGCTTCTGCCGCGCTTGACCCGCGACGATTTCCCTTTGGCCGGCTTGCGTTTTGCGGAGGCTTTGCGATTGCTCGGCACGACGCGATCCTCCTCGTTCACCGAAAGACCCACCGAGGATCGCGCCTGCGGCGACCCCTCGAAACTGGGTTCGATGCGACTGTCTCTGCGGTTCGCCATGCGCTGTGCTTGATATCCCCGATGCCTATGGCGTTCGGGTTGAAGAGTAGATGCGGCGATTTAAGGGCGGGTTAAGTCGTGTTCGAATGCGGCTTTGGGGGTTGGGGCAGCGAAAAAGCCACCGTCTGCTCTTTGCAGGTCACCCACCGTCTGCTCTTTGCAGGTCACCCACCGCGCTGTTCGATGCCCCGTTCAGATGGGCTCGAACTTCACATCCGGCTGGTCGGGACCGCCGGCTTGCCGCAACAGCGCGAGAATGTGTTCGCCCCTGTCAACCGGCTGTCGCCTCCAGTTCGAGGCGTTCGTCACGTGCAGCCAGCCATCGACCACCATGAAGAAATCCTCGGATTGATCATGTCCAGCGCCGAAGCGAAGCGATTTGTTTTCAGCGAACCGAACCAGCGCCGGATCGATCGACCTGTAGAGCAGCGGCCAGTTGCCGCCGCCGGAATCCATATGAAACTTGTAGCTCGGGGCGAAATCCAGCCGCCGCCGCAACAGGCTTCCATCGAAAAAACAGAAGCCGGGCCACAGGAACCAGCCGCCCGGCGTCGGCGTATCGCGCCGCACGCTGCCGTAGAGGCTTTTGCCCTCCATCCGGGCGCGGATCGAAAATGGTTCAGTCGGAAAGATGTCATGATCGATGAAGCCGAACAGCTTCGGCCCGAACCTGGGCAAGAAATTCCGCACGATCCAGTTGAGCGCTTGACCGTGCGATCTGCTGACGACCAGCCTGTTCCTCGGCAATGCGACATAGGGGACATGCTGGCGGCGGCAAAGGTCGCGGATGGCTTCCCTTGCCTCGTCCTTGTTGCTGTTGTCGAAAACGATGTAGCTTTCGTGCTCTCCCAGGTATCGGCGTACCAGGTGGATCTGCCATTCGATCATGTCGGGCCGGTTGAAGGCCACGGTGGCGACGACCGCGTCGCGGAATACCTGCTCTTGCCCTTGCAATTCGCAGACCGGCGCGGATGTCCTCAGGAAGCGAAACACCCGCCAATGATAGCGCAGCAGCGCCTCGCGCCTCGGCGGCCTGTTCAGCCTCTCCCATTCCGCAACGGTAATCCCAGGCTGATCGACGTCTTCCGGAGCGTCAGAAGCCACCATGTCGCGCTCCCGCATTCGCTGATCGACGGCTCAGTTCTGCTGGATCGAAATACCCTTGTCGTCGATCTTGAGCTCGACGCCCTTGGGTTTGGTCTGCTCGCGATAGACATAGACACCAAGCGCGATGACCACGACGACGAGCGCGCCAATGAGAAGATAGAGTGTGTTCTGTTTCATGGCGCGCTCTTTCGTTGTCGAGCGTCAAGCTCGCTTCAGGACCTTGACCAGCACCAGCAGGATGATGGCGCCGATGGTGGCATGGATGATCGAGGCGAGAATGCCGCCGCCGATGGAGAAGCCGATCCGCGGGAACAGCCAGCCGGCGATAAACGCGCCGACGATGCCGACAATGATGTTGCCGATCAGGCCGAAACCGAAGCCGGAAACGATGAGACCGGCGAGCCAGCCGGCGATGGCACCGATGATGATGAAGACGAGCAGGCTTTCGACACCCATAGCGATTCCCTCCGAGCAAGAGGACGACGGCGGAGCGGAAAGCCCCGAATCGGCCTCGATATCACGGCTTCAGGCTATGCGAAAGCAGCCGGCCTCGCCAGCTGGCTCACTGGTCGTCATCGTCGCTTGCGGCAGGCCGCCAGCTGGTCGGCTCGACCTTCTTTTGCGTGTGACTGTCGGTGTAGACCCACCAGCCGTCGTCGCGATATTGCGCGAGGGACTCGTTGATGACGCCGTCGCTGTCCTTCCAGGTGACGGAGACCTTGGATCCGTCGGTCGGCGCGGTCGCTATCGGCTTTCGGTCCGTCATGTCATCCCCTTCGACCAACGAAGCTGAGCCGACAGAACGCCGCGGCCTGCATCTGGTTCCAAATCCGGCCATCGGCAGAAGACCGCCGCGACGACCGTCAGCTATGGGCGAAGATATCCTCTTCGTCCCAGCCCATCAGGTCAAGCTTGGCACGCGTCGGCAGGAAGCGGAAGCAGGCATCGGCCTCCTTGGTCCGCCCATCACGCGCCAGCCGTCCGGCCAGCACATCGCGCAACCGGTGCAGATAGAGCACGTCGGAAGCGGCATATTCGAGCTGTTCGGGCGACAGCGTCTCGGCCGCCCAGTCCGACGATTGCTGTGCCTTGGACAGGCCGACGCCGAGAAGCTCGAAGCAGATGTCCTTCAGCCCGTGGCGGTCGGTATAGGTGCGGGTCAGCCGCGAGGCGATCTTGGTGCAGAACACCGGCTCCGGCATCACACCGAACGCATTGTAGAGAACGGCAAGGTCGAAGCGGCCGTAGTGGAACAGCTTGGTTATGCCGCGGTTCCTCAGCAGGCTGACGAGGTTCGGCGCCTTCTTCTGGCCGGGCGCGATCTGGATGACATCGGCGCTGCCGTCGCCAGGCGAAATCTGCACCACGCACAGCCGGTCGCGATGCGGATTGAGCCCGAGCGTTTCGGTGTCGATGGCCACTGCCCCGACATTATAGTGCGAGAGGTCGGGCAGGTCGTTTTTATGGAAACGGATATCGGCCATTGTCTTCTCCGGTCGAGCCTGCAGTGCCCCCTGACCGGCAAGGGACGCTGCAGCGCTTGTCTTCTGGCCCGTCCTCGCCGCGATCCGCTGAAAAATCAACAGGAAAACGGGGGTCCCGCCGCTCAGCGCGTCAAGGCATCGAGAATCCGCGCCCAGGAGCGCTGGCCCTTGTGGAAGGAGCTGAGCTCGTATTTCTCATTGGGCGAGTGAATGCGATCGTCGTCGAGGCCGAACCCGACCAGCAGCGATTCCATGCCGAGATAGGTCTGGAAATCGCCGACCACCGGAATCGACCCGCCGCTGCCCGTCGTCACCGCCGGCTTCGGCCATTCGTCGGACAGCGCGTCCTTGGCCTTGGCCAGGAAGGGCGAGTCGTAGGAAAGCTGGATTGCCGGCGAGCCGCCATGCGGATGGAATTCGACCGAACAGTCGGCCGGAATGCGCTCCTGAACGAACTTCTGGAACGCGGCCCGGATTTTCTTTGGATCCTGCTTGTGCACGAGGCGGAAGGAGACTTTTGCCGAGGCTTCCGCCGCGATCACCGTCTTGAAGCCCTTGCCGGTGTAGCCGCCGATGATGCCGTTGAACTCGGCCGTCGGCCGCGCCCAGGTCAATTCCAGCACCGAGCGGCCCTTTTCGCCCGATGGGATCGACAGGCCGACCGGTCCCAGGAACGTCTCGGGCGTCTCGCCAAGCGTCTCCCATGATTTCAGGATCTGCGACGGCGTTTCCTCGACCCCGTCATAGAAGCCGGGAATGGTGATATGGCCGTCCTTGTCGTGGATATCGGCCAAGACCTTGACCAGGATGCGGATCGGGTTGGCGGCGGCACCGCCATAGAGGCCGGAATGCAGGTCGCGGTCGGCGGCCTTCACCGTGATCTCCTCACCGACCAGCCCGCGCAGCCCGACGCAGATCGACGGCGTGTCGCGGTCCCACATGCCGGTATCGCAGACCAGCGCGAAATCGGCCTTGAGCTCGTCGGCATTGGCTTCAAGGAAGGGCTTCAACGATGGTGAGCCGGATTCCTCCTCGCCCTCGAACAGGATGGTGATGCGGCAGGGCAGATTGCCATGCACCTGTTTCCAGGCGCGGCAAGCCTCGACGAAGGTCATCAACTGGCCCTTGTCGTCGGCCGAACCACGGCCGGTGATCACCTTGTGGTCCGGCCCGACCTCCTTGACCGCGGGGGCAAACGGATCGCTTTCCCACAAATCGATCGGGTCGACCGGCTGCACGTCATAATGGCCGTAAAACAGCACATGCGGCGAACCCGCCGGGCCGTCATGGTGCGCAACCACCATCGGGTGGCCAGGCGTGTCGCGAACGCTGGCGTCGAAGCCGATCAGCTTGAGTTCGGCCACCAGCCATTCCGCCGCCTTGCGGCAGTCGGCGGCATAGGCCGGATCGGTGGAAATCGACTTGATCCTGAGCAGGCCAAAAAGGCGTTCGAGGCTCTGGTCGAGATTCTTGTCGAGGCGGTCGAGGACGGTGGAGACTGCGGACATTTTTTGAAGCCTTTCGATTCAGAACCGGAACCGTAAAGGCAGGACAGGAAAACGAAAAGCCCGCGATCACTGCATCGGCCGGATTCCAATTGGATTTTCCGAAAAGCACGATGCAGCAGACCCAAAGTCTTAGAGCGTCCTTTGTGCGTCCGATAGGACGCACGGCGCTCTAGTAGACCACGGGCTGCAAACGCCTGTCTGAGATAAAAAAGACCGCCGTGGTGGAGGGGAACCACGGCGGCCTTCTACTCGAAACGATGCGGCAGCCCGGAGAGGGGGGATAGGCTGCCGCAGGTGTCCGGGATAGGCGGGGGACGGGCCTTGCTCCGGACTCGGCGAAAACTGCCGATGACATGTATTTGGGTCTGTGAACGTGGCGATTCAAGGGCACGAAAATTACAGTTTTGTAACATGGGCGTGAGCAGGGTGACGGCGATCTGTCAGGGTGTTGCCGGAACCGATAGTTGAGGCCGCCTTTGGCATGGACCAAGCCGCCGCGCCGCGCTATCCCTGCCGACATGAAAAAAGGCGATCATCTCTTCCTTGTCGACGGCTCCGGCTACATCTTCCGTGCCTATCACGCGCTGCCGCCGCTGACCCGCAAATCCGACGGCCTGCCGGTGGGCGCCGTTTCCGGCTTCTGCAACATGCTGTGGAAGCTGATGCTCGACGCCCGCAACACCGATGTAGGCATTGTGCCGACGCATTTCGCCGTCATTTTTGACTATTCGTCGAAAACCTTCCGCAACGACCTCTACCCCGAATACAAGGCCAACCGCTCGGCCCCGCCGGAAGATTTGATCCCGCAATTCGGCCTGATCCGCCAGGCGACCAGGGCATTCAACCTGCCCTGCATCGAGATCGAAGGCTACGAGGCTGACGATCTGATCGCCACCTATGCCAGGCTGGCCTGCGAAGCCGGCGGCGATACCACCATCATCTCCTCCGACAAGGACCTAATGCAGTTGGTCGGCGATACCGTCGCCATGTACGACCCCATGAAGGACCGCCAGATCGGTATTCCGGAGGTGATCGAGAAATGGGGCGTGCCGCCGGAAAAGATGGTCGATCTGCAGGCGCTGACCGGCGATTCGGTCGACAATGTACCTGGTGTGCCCGGCATAGGGCCGAAGACGGCGGCGCAACTGCTCGAACAGTTCGGCGACCTCGACACGCTGCTGGCCCGCGCCGGCGAGATCAAGCAGGACAAGAGGCGCGAATCCATCATCGCTAACGCCGACAAGGCGCGCATTTCGCGCCAGCTGGTGACGCTGATGAACGATGTGCCGGTGGCCGAGGGGCTGGACGACTTCGTGTTGCACGCGCCGGACGGCCCGAAGCTGATCGGTTTCCTCAAGACGATGGAATTCACCTCGCTGACCCGTCGCGTCGCGGAAGCGACCAGCACCGAGGCCGGCGATGTCCAGGCCGTCGCGGTCACCGTCGAACGCGCCGATCATGCCCATGGCCCAGATGTTGGGGCCGGGTTGCCGCCGATTGCCCGAAACGCGTCCGGCACTGAACCGGACGAAGCCGGCGGGACGGCGGAGACGTCAAAACAGGGCGATACCCCTTCCCTGCTCGCGGCACTAAGGCTGGAGCGCGCGGCCACCGGCAAGATCGACATTTCGGCCTATCACTGCATTCGCGATATCGCGGCCCTGAAAGCCTGGGTGGCCGAGGCGCGAGAGGCTGGCATCGCCGCCTTCGATGTCAGGGCGACATCCGCCGACCCGATGCAGGCCGAACTGATCGGCCTGGCCATAGCCACCGCGCCCGGGCGCGCCGCCTATATTCCCTTTGCCCACATGAGCGGCAATGGCGACCTGCTCGGTGGTGGCGCGCTCGAAAACCAGATTCCGCTGCGCGAGGCGCTGGCGGTGCTGAAACCGCTGCTCGAAGACAGATCGGTTCTCAAGGTGGCGCAGAATCTGAAATACGATCTTGTCATCATGAGCCGCTACGGTATCGATGTCGCACCGTTCGACGACACCATGCTGATCTCCTACGTGCTCGATGCCGGCACTCCCCATGGTCACGGCCTGGACTCGCTAGCCGAGAAATGGCTGGGTCATACCCCTCTCCTGCTTAAGGACGTCACCGGCTCCGGCAAAAGCTCCGTCGGTTTCGATCAGGTCGACATCGACAAGGCGACCGCTCATGCCGCCGAAGACGCCGATATGGCGCTGCGGCTCTGGCTGGTGCTGAAACCGCGGCTTGCCGCCAAGGGCCTGGTGTCGGTCTATGAGCGGCTGGAAAGACCGCTGGTGCCGGTGCTGGCGCGCATGGAACAGCGCGGCATCTCGGTCGACCGGCAGATCCTGTCGCGGCTCTCCGGCGAACTGGCGCAGGGTGCCGCTCGCCTCGAAGAGGAAATCTACCAACTCATCGGCGAACGCATCAACATCGGTTCGCCAAAGCAGCTCGGCGACATCCTGTTCGGGCGCATGGGCCTGCCCGGCGGTTCGAAGACCAAGACCGGCCAGTGGTCGACCTCGGCGCAACTTCTCGAAGATCTCGCCGCCGAAGGCCACGAACTGCCGCGCAAGATCGTCGACTGGCGACAGCTGACCAAGCTGAAATCGACCTATACCGATGCACTGCCGGGCTTCATCCACCCCGACACCAAACGCGTCCACACGTCCTATGCGCTGGCGGCGACGACGACGGGACGCCTGTCATCCTCCGATCCGAACCTGCAGAACATCCCGGTGCGCACCGCCGAAGGCCGCAAGATCAGGACCGCCTTCATCACCGACAAGAGCCATCGGCTGGTCTCGGCCGACTACAGCCAGATCGAGCTGCGGGTACTCGCCCATGTCGCCGAAATCCCGCAATTGCGGCAGGCTTTCGCCGACGGGGCCGATATCCACGCCATCACCGCGTCGGAGATGTTCAACGTGCCGGTCGAGGGCATGCCTTCGGAAGTCCGCCGCCGCGCCAAGGCGATCAATTTCGGCATCATCTACGGCATCTCGGCCTTCGGTCTCGCCAATCAACTGTCGATCCCGCGCGAGGAGGCCGGCAACTACATCAAGAAATATTTCGAGCGCTTCCCCGGCATCCGGGACTATATCGAGGAGACCAAGGCCTATGCCCGCGAGCATGGCTTTGTCGAAACGATCTTCGGCCGCCGCATCCACTATCCCGACATAAGATCGTCCAACCCCTCGCTCCGCGCCTTCAACGAACGCGCCTCGATCAACGCCCGCCTGCAAGGCACCGCCGCCGACATCATCCGCCGTGCCATGATCCGCATGGAGGAGGCGCTGGAAAAAGCAGGCCTTTCGGCACGCATGCTGCTGCAGGTGCATGATGAATTGATCTTCGAGACCGTCGAGGCGGAAGTCGAGGCTACGATCCCGGTCGTGCGTCACGTCATGGAAAACGCGGCGATGCCTGCGGTATCGATGTCGGTGCCGCTGCATGTCGATGCGCGCGCCGCCAACAACTGGGACGAGGCGCATTAGACTAGCCGATCGTCGTCATCCCAGGGCGAAGCAGCTCCAGAGGTCTGCGCCGCGCCGCTGCGCTCTTTGCTCCGCCCGTGGATGATGGGTGGAAGGGGGCCTCAAGCCGCTTCGGCCAGGCACTTGGCACACGTCCCGCGAAACTCGATCACCGCCTTCTTGGCGGCGAAGCCGGTGGAGCGCACCCATTCGTCCAATCGGTGGCCGACATCGTGGTCGGACATTTCGGTGACTTGCCCGCATGTGTCGCAAATGGCGAAGGCAGTCATAGAATGGCTGTGGTCGTGCGGCTCGGCGCAGGCGACGAAGGAGTTGATGCTTTCGAGCCGATGCACGAAACCTGACTTCACCAGCGTGTCGAGCGCTCGATATACCTGCAGAGGCGCGCGAAAACCGCGTTCGCGCAGCTGGTCGAGCAAGGTGTAGGCACTGAGCGGCCCGCTGGCGGTCTCGAGTTTCTCGAGCACGCACAGCTGGTTCTTCGTCAGCACATCCCTTGCCGCCATGATCCTGCTTCCAACCCGTCTTGCGTCACTTGTGCCGCGCACAAACGATCCATGTCCCATCCAGATAGCGACGAACAGGCATTTTTGCTACTGTTTCCAGCATTCTGCCCGCAAGGCGGTCGAGAACATCGATCGGAGCGGGGCAACAGGCAGATTGCTCTGCGATATGACGTTCAAAATACTGACAATATCTTCGGCGAGGATTGCCGCGCTTGGAAATTCGGTCGGGCTTGGGGAAGCAATCATGATCAAATTGACGCGGCGGACGCTGCTGGTCGGCGCGTCCGCGTTGACCATGGCCGGCATGATATCGTTCCGGACCATGGCCGCATCGCGCACCTACCATGCGCTGCTGGTCGCCTGCACCGAATATCCCAACCTGCCGCAGAGGAACTGGCTGGTCGGGCCGAAGAACGATGCAGCCCTCGTCCGCGACTATCTCCTGAAGAATGTGCCCGACCCGGTGCGCTTCGCGCCGGAGAACGTCACGCTGCGCGCCAAGGATGTCCCCGGCGCCAGTGGCCTGCCGACCCATGCGGCCATCAAGGCCGCATTGGCCGACCTTGCCGCCAAGGTTCAGCGCGATGATTTCGTCTATCTGCATCTGTCCGGGCATGGCGCCCAGCAGCCGCAGATGGTCAAGGGCGACGAGACCGACGGGCTCGACGAGATCTTCCTGCCCGTCGACATCGAAAAATGGATCAACCGCGGTGCCGGCGTGCCCAATGCGCTGATCGACAACGAAATCGGCGCGGCACTCGACGCCATTCGCGACAATGGCGCCTTCGTCTAGGTCGTCTTCGACTGCTGCCATTCCGGCACCGCGACGCGCGCCGTTGAGGTCGATGACGAGCTGGAGCGTAAGGTCGAGTTCGCCGACCTCGTCGGCGGCAACGAGGCCGAGCGGGCCGCCGCCATCAAGACCTATGACGAGGTGGCCTCGGCCGCCGGCTCGCGCGGCGTCGACGACAATGGCATGCGCAAGCCCGCCTTCACCCTGACCCCGACCGGTGGCGATCCGATCACCAAGGGCAAGCTGGTCGCCTTCTATGCCGCGCAGACGGTGGAGACGACGCCGGAAATGCCGCTGCCCAAGGGTACGGCGGATGCACCGCGGTTCGGCCTGTTCACCTTCACCATCCTGTCGAAACTGGCCGAAAACCCCAACGTCACCTATCGCCAGCTCGGCCAGGCCGTGCTGCAGCAATATTCGGCCGACAGCCGCACCCGGCCGACACCGCTGTTCGAGGGCGAACTGGACGCCCGTGTGTTCGGCACCGACAAGAGCGACGCGGTCATGCAGTGGCCCGTCGTCATCAAGGATGGCGAGGCGACGATCGGCGCCGGGCTGCTGCATCGCCTCACTCCTGGCAGCAAGCTCGCCATCCTGCCTTCGGCGCTGTCGCCGCTTTCCGACGCCGTCGGCTTTTTGGAAGTGCAATCCGCCAAGAATCTGGAAAGCCGCGTCAAGCCGGTCGAGTTCGACAAGAAGCCGGCGCTCAAGGTCGCCGATATTCCCGCCAATGCCTATGCGCGGGTGGCGGAGATCGCCGTCGACTACAAGCTCATCGTGGCGCGCCCGGCTGCGGCCAAGGAACTTGAGAAGGAAACCGCTCTGGTCAATTCGGTTCTCGACGAACTGGCCACAGCCAAGGAGACCGGCTTCAACATCGAGCTGGTCGAGCCCGGCAAAAGTGCCGAACTCCGCTTTGCGGTGATGCGCGAGAATGCTGTTCCCGGCGCCGCCAAGGATGCGACCGACAAGCCGGCGCTGTGGTTCCTGCCGGCGTCGGGCGACGTGACCTTGAAGGACGGCAGCAAGCCACCGCTGATCATCGTACACTTGGATGACCGCCACAAGCTGATCGATGCAACGGCCAGGAACCTGCGCACCATCTTCCGCGCCACCGGGCTTTCGCGGCTGGCGGCGGCCCTCCGACTACAAGCCCGAGGACGTCGACGTCCAGTTCCAGGTCAAACGTCGCGACAAGGACGGCCTCGAACCGCTGCAGGCTTCGGTCGTGCCGCGCGTCTCACCGGGCGACGAAGTCCATGTGCTGGCCAAGAACAGCTCGGACCTTCTGGTCGATATCAATGTGCTCTATGTCGGCAGCGACTATTCGATCACCCATATCGTTGCCGAACGCCTCGCCCCGCAGGCCACGCTCGAGGAGGGGCTGCTGGCCTTCACCGACACCAGCTTCGGCATGGAACGGATGATCGCGGTTTTGACCGAGGCGCCGCCGGAGAGCGAGAAGGAGGATCTGGGCTTCCTGGCGCAGGACGGCGTCGCCTCGGCGACACGCGGAACGGGCTCCGCCGGCTTCTCCGACATGCTGACCGATCTCGGTATGGCGCCGGCAACCCGCTCGGTGATGCGGCTTGCCGACAAGAACGGGCCGAAAGGCGCGGTGATGATCTTCCCGATGGAAACGGTGCCACGCGCCTGAGCGGATGCCGGCGCCCAAGGCCGTCATGGCTCTGTTGTGCCGGCCCTTGCGCGATCGGCGCGATATGAGAACATTCCCGGCCGCGGCCTTGACGCATGACGGCCGGATGAAACGGATAGGATCGATTGTGAAGAATTCTATGTTTTCCTGGCGTGGAACGGTGGCCGGCCTTGCCGGCGGCCTGTTGCTGATCGCCAACGCTTCGGCGGACGATGCCTGCGGCCTGTGCGTCAAGCAGATCGTCACCAACTCGGAACTGGCGACGTGTTTTCTCGATCAATACGACAAGATCGCCAAAAGCAGCAGCGGCGCCGTTGTCGTCGATCTCAGCAACTGCGCCTCGCGCGGCGTCGTCGAAGCCTTGCCGTCACCGAACAAGGGGGCGGCGGAGCCCGACGTACAGTTCATGATTTCGCGCCTGCAGTTGCCATGCCTGAAAAAGAAGCTGGAGACGCCAGGCATCGTGCTTGATCCCTCCGCCACCATTGAACTGGACACCTGCGGATGAAGAAACCGGCGGGCAACACCAGGCAGACAGCAGCCGCCGCACCCGCAAAGGCGCCGGCCGGCAAACCGGAGCTGCCGGAAACCACCGAAGGCTTTCCGTGGCCGAGCAGCCACGAGATCAAGAAGGAGAGCAATCCCTTCACCGACCGCGACTGGCGCATGCTGGTCTATGCCTGGTCGGGCATGGCAGTGCGTCTCGCCATCATCTTCACCTTGATGTTCTCGGTCTATCAGTTCCTGGCCAACCAGGAGCAGAAGCGCGTCGAGCAGACCATGTCGCTGGTCGAGCTCTGGGAAAACAAGGACTACCAGCAGGCGCAGCGCGCCCTGAAGGATCGTCTGACGGGCCTCAACGCCAAATATGACAATCTGCTCAGCGCCACCCCCTCGCCGACCGAGGAGCAGGTGTTCCGGCAACGGATCGGCATCGAGGCGATGACTGCCTCCGGTGGTGACATGCCGCTCGCCGATTTCAGCGAGAATTTCGACCGCATCGTCTATTTCCTCAACCGTCTGTCCTTCTGTGTCGACGGCGATTTGTGTTCGCGCAAGGTGACCGACGCTTATTTCCGCGAGTATGCCGTCTCTTTCTGGAGCTATTTTGCCGGCTACATAGAAAAGCAGCGCAAGGCCGGTTCTCCCACTTTCGCTTCGGCAATCGAGGCCTATGTGCGCAATGGGCCGCGCGCTGCCGAAGCCAAATAGCGACGCGAAAGTCCAGCCTCCGCCTCATGCGCGCCTGCCGCTGGCCGCGTGCAAGGGTCGCAACGAATGCGTCCGCCAGAAAAAAGGCGGCGGGATTGCGCCGCCGCCTTTGTCTCCACCGCCAATGCGCAGTGATTACTTATACAGGCTGTTGATCCATTGGACGTTGGCAGCGTTCAGGCGCACGGCGGTGTTCGCGTCGGGGCTTTCCGCCACGTTGACACCGGTGATGATGCGCTGTTTGGCCTTGTTGTCGTAGGCATAGACCGAGCTGCCGCTCGACCCCGGGAACGTATCGCAGTCATACTGAAAATATTCCGGGGCGATGTTTTCGGCGTGCACTTCGCAGTTTGCCTTCCACATCGTGCCCATCGGCTTGTCGCCGGGATAGCCAACGAGATTGGCGGTGAAGTCGCCGAGATCCTCATAGTTCGCATAGCCCAGCCAGCCGAGATTGGTGCCGACGTCCTGCTTCAGCGTGACGATGCCGAGATCCCATAGCAGAACCGAACCATAATAACCCTGATAATTGTCGATGAAGCCTTGCAGCACATAGGCGCTTTCAAAGCCGAAAGCGCCGAACGGTGCGTCGTCGGCTGTGCTGCCGTTAAGGCCTGGCACGAACAAATAGTCGGAGAGCCAATCCTTGTCCTCATGGCTGTAGAGGCAGTGCGCGGCGGTGAGCACCGTGCGCGGGCCGATCAGCGTTGCCGAGCAACTGCCAAAGCTGCCCGTCTTCGGTGATTTGGCTTCGAGATAGCCGATTGCCGAAAACGGATAGGTCTTGGTGTTCTTGACCTGCTCGCGATCGTCGGTGCCGAAAACCTGGCGGCCGGCTTCGCCTTCGCCGAGGTCCGGATCCTCGGCGGCTGGGGCAAGATGCAGGATGGCACCTTCCCGACCACGCTGATGGTTGCCGACCTCGATCTGCAGCCAAACACCGCCTGCAACAGCGGCATCAAGGCCATCTATGCGCATGATCTGAAGGTCGCGCTCGGCGATCTGTCACACCGTATGCGCTATTCGGAAAAAGGCATCGACGCGGCCGCCAATGCGATTGCCGCCGACATGACCGACCCGCTGACCGGCAACTGATCTGCGCCGGCACCACCAGCGGCGTGCGCGATGCCTGCAATGGCGACAGCGGCGGACCGCTGTTCATGACCGGCACCGGCGGGCCGGTCCAAATCGGCGTCGTCAGCTGGGGCGAAGGCCCGGCTGACGGCAGTGCGGCCTGCGGCCACAAGGACGCCTACGGCATCTACACGCGGCTGGCCAACTACACCGGCTGGATCGAGACGAAGATGAACTCTGCTCCGGCGCCTGCCAAACCAAAGGCGGGACTGGGCACGGCGCAGAAACCGAAAACGCCCTGAACCGCGGCCATTTGGCTTCCTATGAAAGACGGCGGGAGTGCCCGCCGCCCTTATTTGCCGGCTCGAGTCTATTTTCGCGGCGGACCTTTGCGCTCGGCGGAAGCCGCCCACAGATTGATGTCGGACTCCCGCGCATAGGTGTCGATCTCAGCGAGTTCGGCATCGCTGAAGTCGAGCACCTTGAGCGCGCCGACGCAGTCCTCGACCTGCTCCGGCCGGCTGGCGCCGATAAGTGCCGAGGTCACCCTGCCCTTGCGCAGCACCCAGGCCAGCGCCATCTGCGCCAGCGTCTGTCCGCGCTTGCTGGCGATGGCGTCGAGCGCCTTGATGTTGGCGATGGTCTTGTCGTTGATGAAGGCTGTCTTCAGCGACTTGCCCTGGGAGGCGCGGCTGCCGTCCGGAATGCCGCCGAGATACTTGTTGGTCAGCATGCCTTGCGCCAGCGGCGAGAACACGATGGAACCGACGCCGAGCCCTTCGAGAGTGTCGAGCAAGCCGTCTTCCTCCACCCAGCGGTTCAGCATCGAATAGCTCGGCTGATGGATGACGCAAGGCGTGCCAAGATGCTTCAAGATATCGGCGGCCTCGCGCGTGCGCTGCGAATTGTAGGACGAGATGCCGGCAT
This sequence comes from Mesorhizobium sp. CO1-1-8, assembly GCF_020164875.1. Classification (NCBI taxonomy): domain Bacteria; kingdom Pseudomonadati; phylum Pseudomonadota; class Alphaproteobacteria; order Hyphomicrobiales; family Phyllobacteriaceae; genus Mesorhizobium; species Mesorhizobium sp. CO1-1-8. The sequence goes on from NZ_JAIUGZ010000017.1 coordinate 46,352, forward strand.
AGAGCGCCTTGCCCGAGCGCACGGCATGGTCGAGCGCACCCATCGTTTCTTCCAGCGGCGTGTCGGGATCGAAACGGTGCGAATAGAAGATATCGACATAGTCGAGCCCCGTCCGCTTGAGGCTCTGGTCGAGGCTGGCCAAAATGTATTTGCGCCCACCCCATTCGCCGTAGGGACCGGCCCACATCTCGTAGCCGGCCTTGGTCGAGATGATCAGCTCGTCGCGATAGGCGGCGAAGTCGGTGCGCAGGATTTCGCCGAAGGCGGTTTCGGCAGAACCGGGCGGCGGACCGTAATTGTTGGCAAGGTCGAAATGCGTGATGCCGAGATCGAAGGCCTTGCGCGCGATCGCCTGCTTGGTCTTGTGCGGCGTGTCGTTGCCGAAATTATGCCACAACCCCAGCGAGATTGCCGGCAGCTTCAGGCCGGAGCGGCCACAGCGGTTGTAGATCATCTTTTCATAGCGGTTTTCGGCAGGCGTGTAGGGCATCGGAAAAATCCTCAAATGGAAACGAGCCGGTCGGCTGCATCGCGACAACGCGGCGAGTTGGCTCTGCCCGTCACCTTTACCCTCTCTCCGTCGGAACGGGGAGAGGGTTGAGGTGTGCTGCCTATTTCTTCTTCGCCAAAAGCTCCTTGGCTTCCTTGACGCCAAGTGCTGCCGGCCGTTCGCAGGTGGTCTGCATGGCGACGAACTTGCCGGTTTCACCGGAGCGCAGCAGGCCGGTCATCACGTCGACGGCGTGCAGCGCCAGCTCCATCGAACAGCGGTGCGGCCGGCCTTCCGCGATCGCCACCGCCATGTCGGCGAGGCCCGATGTGCGGTAGTTGGCCATCATGCCTTGCGAATGCATCTCGTTGGGCACGCCGAACGGATGCTTCCATTTCGGCAGGTTCTTGACCGGCTTGCTGTCTTGCGTGAAGCGCACATCACCGCCGAAGAAATTCGGATCCGGCACAAACACCGTGCCTGCCTCGCCATAGAGCTCCATCGGCGCGTGGCCGTGGGCCCAGACGTCCCAGCTGGTGTTGAGCGTCACCACGGCACCGTTCTCGAACTCCAGCAGGCCATGGATGGTCGTCGGCGTGTTGACCGGTATCTTTTCACCCGCGCGCGGCTTTGAACTGATCGTCCGCTCCTTGGCCGGCGTCGTCGCGAAGGCCGCGACCTGTTTCACCGGTCCGATCAGCTGGATCAGATTGGTGATGTAGTAAGGCCCGATATCGAGCACGGGACCGGCGCCCGGCTGGAAGAAGAAATCCGGATTGGGATGCCAATGCTCCATGCCGTGGCCCATGACATGGCAGGTGCCGCTGGTGATCTTGCCCAGTTTTCCCTCGTCGATCAGGTTGCGCACCAGTTGATGCGCGCCGCCGAGGAAAGTGTCTGGCGCCGAGCCGATCCGCAGACCCTTTTTCTCCGCCCGCTTCTTAAGGTCGAGCCCTTCCTTGACCGACAGCACGAACGGCTTTTCCGAATAGACGTGCTTGCCGGCATCGAGGATCTGCTTCGACACCAAATAATGTACCGCCGGGATGGTCAGGTTGACGATGATGTCGATGTCGTCGGCCTTGAGCAGGTCTTCGACGGTCTCGGCGCGCAGCTTGAACTCCTTCGCCCGCGCCTTGGCCGCCTCCATGTTGATGTCGGCGCAGGCACGCATCTCAATGCCGCGAAACAGCGGCGCCAGAGAAAAATACGCTTTCGAGATGTTGCCGCAGCCGATGACGCCGATGCCAAGTTTCTTTGCCATGCTGATTGCTCCTAATAGGTTTTGGCGGCTGCGATGGAGCGGCGGGCGAAACGCTCGATGTCGTTGGGGTTGTCCTGTTCCATGACGTAGTATTGGGCAGCACTCTTGGCACGCAACACCTTGATCAAGCCGGCCCAGTCGATGGTGCCATGGCCGACATCCGACCAGCCATCCTCATCCAGCCCCTCGCCGGGCTTGGCCATGTCCTTGACGTGGACGGCGCTGATGCGCTTGCCGTGTTTCTCGATCCACGGCAACGGATCATCGCCGCCGCGCACCACCCAGGCAACGTCCATCTCCCAGCTGACATCGGGCGCGGATGACAGGATGTGCTCCTGCGGCACCGATCCGTCGGCAAGTTTCTTGAACTCGAAATCATGGTTGTGCCAGGCAAAGCCGTAGCCGGCCTTTTTCGCGACGTCGCCCACCTTGGCCAGGCGTTCGCCGAAGCCGCGCCAGCCGGCCACGTCGGACGGTCGCTGATCGGGCATCAGGAAAGGGCAGATGAGCAGCGTGATACCGAGTGCGTCGGCGGTTCTGCGCACGCCGTCAAAATCGTTCTCGAGAGCGTCGATCGAGAAATGCCCAGTCGGCATGGCAAGCCCGTTCTTGTCGAGCTCGGCACGGAAAGCCTTGGGATCATCATAGACGCCGCCAAAACCTTCGACTTGCGTGTAGCCGAGCTTGCCGAGCGTGGCGAGCACGCCTTCCCAGGGCAGGAAATTGCGGGCGCTGTAGAGTTGGAATGACCAGTTCATCGTCTCTGTCCGTTTCTTTGGGCTTGGGAGTTATAAGCGGTTGCCGGTGGCGGCATCGAACAGCGAAGCGCGCGCCGGATCGAAGCCGATCCGGATCGGGTCGCCGTTGCGAAGTGTCCTTTCCGCCTCGACGCGGAAGGAAAGATTGTGGCCGCCAAGTTTCGTCCACACCAGCGTGTCCGAGCCCATCGGCTCGACAATCTCGACAGCCCCGTCAGCGGCAAAGGGCATCGATCTCGCCGCTTCGCCGAAGGCAATATGTTCTGGCCGGATGCCCAGTACGCAAGCGCCGGTGGGGCGATCGCCGCCCTCGAAACCATAGCGGTCGAGCGGCACCGCAACACCATCGGTCTTGAACACCGGGCCGGCGCCGTCCTGCAGCTCGCCATCGACGAAGTTCATTGCGGGCGAGCCGAGGAAGCCGGCGACGAAACGGTTGACCGGACGGTTGTAGATGGTCTGCGGCGCATCGAGCTGCTGGATGACGCCGCCCTTCATCACCGCGATGCGGTCGGCCAGCGTCATCGCCTCGATCTGGTCGTGGGTGACGTAGATCATGGTGTTCTGCAGCTTGCGATGCAGCAGCTTGATCTCGACGCGCAGTTCGGCGCGCAGCTTGGCATCGAGATTGGACAGCGGCTCATCGAACAGGAACACATCGACATCGCGCACCAGCGCCCGTCCGATCGCCACGCGCTGGCGCTGGCCGCCGGAAAGTGCGGCCGGCTTACGCTGCAGCAGCGGCTCGATCTGCAGGATTTCAGCCGCCCGCGCGATCCGCTTGGCGATCTCTTCTTTTGGCGTGCCGGCGACACGCAGCCCGAAGGACAGGTTCTTCTCCACCGTCATTTGCGGATAGAGCGCATAGGACTGGAACACCATGCCGATGCCGCGGTCCTTGGGCTCTTCCCAGGTGACGTTCTTGCCCTTGATGAAGATGCGGCCCTCGGAGACGTCGAGCAGGCCGGCAATGCAGTTGAGCAAGGTCGACTTGCCGCAGCCGGACGGCCCGAGCAGCACGATGAACTCGCCATCGGCAACATCGAGATTGAGCGTCTCCAGGACCGTCACCGCGCCGAAATTCAGCGACAGGTCCTGGATTGAAACGCTGGTATCGCTGGCTGCCGTCATCGCCATCACCCCTTCACCGCGCCGGCGGCGATGCCGCGCACGAAAAGCTTGCCTGAAATGAAGTAGACGATGAGCGGCACAAGCCCGGTCAGGATGGTGGCTGCCATATTGACGTTGTACTCCTTCACGCCTTGCACCGAATTGACGATGTTGTTGAGCTGCACCGTCATCGGATAGGTGTCGGGGCGGGTGTAGACGACGCCGAACAGGAAGTCGTTCCAGATGCCGGTCACCTGCAGGATGATGGCGACGACGAAGATCGGCAGCGACATCGGCAGCATGATACGCAGGAAGATGCCCCAGAAGCCGGCGCCGTCGACGCGTGCCGCCCGGAACAGCTCTTCCGGCATCGAGGCGAAATAATTGCGGAACAGCAGCGTCAGGATCGGCATGCCGAAAATGGAATGGACGATCACCAGCCCGCTGAGGCTGCCATAGAGGCCGATTTCGCGCAGGATGATGACGATCGGATAGATCATCACCTGGTAGGGAATGAAGGCGCCGACGATCAGGATGATGAAGAACGTATCGGCGCCCTTGAAGCGCCAATTGGCCAGCGCGTAGCCGTTCACCGAGGCGATGGCGATCGACAGCAGCACCGACGGCACGGTGATGCGCACCGAATTCCAGAAGCCGCGCGAGAGCCCGTCGCAGTTTAGGCCGGTGCAGGCCGTCGACCACGCCTTGACCCACGGCTCGAAGGTGATCTCGAGCGGCGGTGAGAAAATGTTGCCGAGCCTGATCTCCGGCATGCCCTTGAGCGAGGTGACGATCATGACATAGAGCGGCAAGAGGTAGTAGACCGCCATGACGAACAATGTGCCGTAGAGGAAGATGTTGCGGCGCGAAATCATGCGGCGCGGCTTCGGGCCGTAGGGACCGATGATGCCCGGGCGCGCGGCGGCGGCAGTGCTTGTTTGAGCGGTGATGTCTGCCATGCTCATTTGCGCCGCCCGAACTCGAGATAGGCCCAAGGCACGATGACGATCACCACCGAGAGCAGCATCATGGTCGAGGCTGCAAAACCCTGGCCGAGGTTCTGGGCGAAGAACATATAGTCGTAAACGTATTTGGCCGGCACTTCGGAGGCGATGCCCGGGCCGCCGCTGGTCTGGGCCACGACGAGGTCATAGACCTTGACGATGCCGGAAGCGATGATGACGAGCGTGGTGATGAAGACCGGCCGCATCATCGGGATGACGATGAACAGATAGGTCTTCCACATCGGGATCCCATCCACCCGCGCCGCCTTCCAGATGTCCTCGTCGATGCCGCGAAGACCGGCCAGCATCAGGCACATGATGAGCCCTGTGCCTTGCCACAGCGCCGCGATCGATATGCCGTAGATGACGATGCTGGAATTGTAGAGCGGGTCGAAGCTGAAACTCGTCCAGCCTAAGTCCCGTACCACATGCTGGATGCCGAAATCCGGATTGAGCAGCCACTGCCAGACCAGGCCGGTGACGATGAAGGAGAGCGCGAAAGGATAGAGGAAGATGGTGCGGAACGTGTCCTCGAAGCGGATCTTCTGATCGAGCAGCGCGGCAAGCAGAAAGCCGATGACCAGCGAGAACACCAGCGAGATCGCGCCGTAGATCAACAGGTTCTCGATCGAGATCAGCCAGCGTGGCGCCGCCCACAGGCGGTAATACTGGTCGAGCCCGACAAAATTCAGCCGCGGCAGGAGCTTCGAATTGGTGAAGGAATAGAGCACCGTCCAAACGGTGCCGCCGACGAAAACCACCATGGCGGTGAGGATCATCGGGATCGAGGCGACCTTCGCATTGAGGTTGCGGAACAGAAGGTTGGGGCGTTCGCTCTTGCTCATCTCGTCAGCCGGCTGGGTAAGGGCGGTGCATTCCCGGCCCTGCGTTCGCAAGGCCGGGAGCGAGGTGGGCTGCCTCCAGGGTCAGTCCGCCGAAGCGATGAGGTCGGCGAAGCGCTTCTGCGCGTCTTCGACGGTCAGTTCCGGCTTGGCGAAGAATTCGGCGAAAAGGTCTTCCTTCTGCTTCTGGGTGTCCTGCGAAAGCAGCTGATCCGTCCACGGTATGACGGCACCCTTGGCGAGGATGGCGAGGCCCTTCTTCATGCAGTCGTTCGCCGCATTGAGATCGACGTCGCCGCGCACGGGCAGGGAACCCTTCTTCAGATTGAAGGCAACCTGCGTCTTGGGATCGAGCAGCGTCTCGGCCAGCACCTCCTGCGCCTTGCTCTTGTCGGCATCCTTGAGCAGCGGGAAATAGAAGGCGTCGCCGCCCGTGGCTATGACCTCGTTCAGCCCAAGGCCCGGAAGGCAGGTATAATCCTTGCCGGCGGTCTTGCCGGCAACCTGGAACTCGCCCTGTGCCCAGTCGCCCATGATCTGGCCGCCGGCCTTGCCGGTGATGACCAGGTTGGTCGCCTGGTTCCAGTCCTGCACATTGGTGTTCTTCGCCATCTTGCGGGCATCGTCCGCGGCCTTGAAGACCTTGGCGACTTCGGGCCCGGCGGCGAACTTGGCATCCTTGTCCTTGTAGACCTTGAGGAACGTGTCCGTGCCGCCCACAGCCGCAAGCAGCACGTCGAACGCACCGGAGGATTGCCAGGCCTGTCCGCCGACTGCGAGCGGGATGATGCCGGCCTTTTCCAGTGCCGGCGCTGCCGCCACGAATTCATTCCAGTCCTTCGGCAACGGCACGCCGGCCTTCGCGAAGGCTTCGTTGGACAGCCACAGCCACTGCCAGGAATGGATGTTGACGGGCACGCAATAGATCTTGCCGTCGATGGTGCAGCCGTCGAGCAGGCTCTTCGGTCGGACGACTTCCGTCCACTTGCCCTTGGTGGCGACGTCGGTGAGGTCGCGCATCAGGCCGGCCTGCACCAGTTCCTCCGCCTGCCGGCCATGGTTGAACTGCGTGGCGCCCATCGGATCGCCACCGGTGATGCGGCTGATCATGATTGGCCGCGCCGTGCCGCCGGAACCGGCAATGGCGCCGTCCACCCAGTGGTTGCCGGTCGCATCGAATGCCTTGGCAAGTTCCGCAACCGCCGCCGCCTCGCCGCCCGACGTCCACCAATGAGTGACTTCCAAGTCCGTCGCGGCCGCCTGGCCGGCAAACTGCAACGCGGCCGTCGCTGCCAGCGCAGCGGTCAAAAGTTTGTATCGCATTTCGGCTCCTCCCAGAATCTGAAACGTTACAGATTTTCGATACGGCAATTGCGTGGGCTGCGCAACCCATCAACGAAATGCCTTCGATATTTTTTCGGGCCGCGAACAAATTCACCTGAGTGATCGCACCTTTTATGCACTGCAACATGGCTCGCTGCGGTGCAAACATCGAAATGTCGACCGATCCGGGCAAAAAGCGGCGGCAGGGGCGATTTTCCTGGAATCCCAATGCGTTTCGCAACGAGGACATGTAACCCGATATGGCAATCTGTAACGTTTCAGTATATTGAGACTTTACCGGGGCTGGAACGCATATCGTATCGCCATGGCGGCGATTGCTGACATGGCCTGCGGCTGCTATGCGCCTGACGGGCGGGACGAATGGACAGACAGCGTACGGACAAGAACGGGGAGACCTCGGCACAGGGACGGCCGACGTTGAAGACGCTTGCCTTCATGACCGGGCTCGGCGTCACCACCGTGTCACGCGCCTTGAAGGATGCCCCGGAAATCGGCGCCGAAACCAGGCGCCGCGTCCAACTCGTCGCCAAGCAGATCGGCTACCGGCCGAACCGCGCCGGCGTGCGTCTGCGCACCGGCAGGACCAATGTCATCAGCCTCGTGCTCAACACCGACCGCGAGATCATGAGCTTCGTCTCGGACATCATCTACGGCGTTTCGGAAGTGCTCGCCGAAACGCCCTATCACCTGATCGTCACGCCCTATTCCCGCTCGCAGGATCCGATGGAGCCGATCCGCTATCTCGTCGAGACCGGCTCGGCCGACGGCGTCATCATCTCACGCACCCAACCGAACGATCCGCGGGCCCGCTACATGCTCGAGCACGGCATGCCCTTTGCCACGCACGGCCGCACCGACATGGGGCTCGTCCATCCCTACCATGACTTCGACAACCATGTTTTCGCAATGGAAGCCGTGCGCCGCCTGGCGAGCATGGGCAGGCACAAACTGGCGCTTCTGTCGCCGCCGCCCGGGCTGACCTATTATGGCCACACGCTGAACGGCTTTGCAGATGCGCTGAGCGAGGTCGGAGCCAGCGAGATTCCGTTCAACACCGTTTCCATCGATCACACGATCGAGCAGATCAGGACCAGGACGGCGCAGGTGATGCGCCGCGAGAACAGGCCGGACGGCTTCGTCAGCAGCGCTGCCGCCGCGACACTGGCTATCGTCGCCGGCATCGAGGATGCCGGCCTCAAGCTTGGCCGCGACGTCGATGTCGTGTCCAAGCAGTCGTCGGACCTGTTGCACTTGTTCCGGCCGGAATTGCTCGTCGTCAACGAGAACTTCCGTCTGGCCGGCTCCGATCTCGCCCGTTCCGTGCTTGGCTGGATCGGCGGTGCCGCACCCGGCTCGTTGCAGCGCCTGGTCGCCACCAGCGAGGTTCAGGCGTTCAGCCCGCCGGTTTCCGTTTAGAGCAATTCCAGGAAAAGTGTGAAACGGTTTTCCCGGGAAAAGCGCTGGCTTGCTAGCCAGCCGCACCGCTTCCCCACGGCCCATGGAACGCGCCTTTGTCGTCGATACGCTCGAAGCCGTGCGCACCGAAGAAGTCGCGCTGCGCCTGGATCAGGTTCGAGGTGCCGCGGCCCTGGCGGTAGCTGTCGAAATAGGCAAGTGCGGAAGATAGCGCCGGAACCGGCGAGCCGGCCTCCGAAGCCCTCGCCACGATGCGGCGCAGCGACGGATGCGCTTCCTGCATCAGCGAGATGAAGGCCGGAGCCATTAGAAGGTTGGTCGAGGCGCCGCCCTTGCTGAAGGCTTCCGCCATGGTGTCGAGCATCTGCGAGCGGATGATGCAGCCTGCGCGCCAGATCCTGGCGATGGTCGGCATCGGCAGGTTCCAGTTGAATTCCTTGGAGGCGCCGCTCATCACCGCGAAACCCTGGGCGTAGGCGGCGATCTTGCCGGCGAACAGCGCCAGCTCCAGATCTTTGAGCAAGGCGTCCTTGTCGCCGGAAATTTTTGTCACGCCGGCGTTGCCATAGGCCTTTTCCGCCGCGAGCCGCTCGTCCTTGATCGAAGACAGAACGCGTGCCGCCACTGCCGCCTCGATCGCCGTCGCCGGAATGCCGAGCTGCTGCGCCTCGATGACAGACCATTTGCCGGTGCCTTTCTGGCCGGCGCGGTCGAGGATGATGTCGACCACCGGTTTGCCGGTCTTCGGATCGTCTGATGCCAGCACCTTGGCGGTGATCTCGATCAGGTAGGAGTTGAGCCGGCCCTTGTTCCAGTTGGCAAACACCGTGCCGATCTCTTTCGGGTCCATGCCCAGGCCGTCGCGCAGGATGCCGTAGATCTCCGCGATCATCTGCATGTCGGCATATTCGATGCCGTTATGGATGGTCTTGACGAAATGCCCGGCGCCGTCGGTGCCGAGCCATGCCGCGCAGGGTTCGTCCTTGAACTTGGCGGAGATCGCCGTCAGCACCTTCTCGACGCGCTTCCACGAATCCTCCGTGCCGCCGACCATGATCGACGGCCCGTGGCGCGCGCCCTCCTCGCCGCCGGACACGCCCATGCCGATGAAGGTGAGACCCGAGCCGGAAAGCTCGGAGAAGCGCCGCATCGTGTCGCGGAAATTGGCGTTGCCGGCGTCGATGACGATGTCGTTGGCCGACAGCACGCCACGCAGAGCCGCGATCTGTTCGTCGACCGGCTTGCCGGCCAGCACCATGATGATGATCGGGCGCGGCGGCCTGATCGCGGCGGCAAGCTCTTCCAGGCTGTAGCAGGGCACGACCATGTCCCTGAGCGCGCCGGCATTCTCGACGAAAGCGTCGGTGCGCGCCCTGGTGCGGTTGAAGACAGCGATGCGGTGCCCGTGCTCGGCGATGTTGAGGGCCAGGTTGGAGCCCATCGTGCCAAGGCCGATCAGGCCGATTTCGGCATTTTCCATCGTTTCTTCCCTGCTTTCGGATCTTGTTGGTTCGAACCCGCGATTTTCGGGGATGCCCATTCTTCACGGGATGCCATTCTTCACGGGATGATTGACGGGCCTTTCGGGCCACGTCAACCGCCTCGCCGAATTGTGTTGCGGCAGACCATGATGAGTTCGGCCTTGAAGCACCCGGCGGTTACGGCCTGATATCGATCGGCGCTTCGATCTTCACCATCTCGAAGTCCGAGACCAGGATGTCGATGCGCACCGTCCACCGGCCCGGCACCGGGATAAGGAGGTTGTCGACGCGCCAGCTGCCGTCGCCGGGCTTGCTCGCAGCGCGCTTCAGCGGCTCGATGCCGGAATCGGGTTTTGACAGCACCAGCGTCACCTCCTTGGCGTCGAGCGGGCCGAAATCGCCGCTCATGATGACCATCGAGGCAACGACCGGGCCGGCATGGCCGGGAGTGATGCTGAGGTCGGCCATCGCTTGCAGCGCGTGGATATGGACCGACACCGGTTGCGCTGCCGAAATCGCCAGGGCTCGTGGCGGCGGTGTGAAACGCCAGCCAGCGGCAACGCCGAAAATCGCCAACACGATCAACATCTCGACGCCGATCGAGCGGACCAGCCTGCGTTGAACTTCCGTCGATCCCGCCTCGGCCGGCGCGGTGAGTTTCCAGCGGTTGACGGCTGCGAGCGTGAACAGAAAGACCAGCAGCCCCAGCTTGATCAGCAGCAGCCTTCCATAGGCGGTCTCGACCAATGCCGCGGGTGTTTGCACCTGGATGACGGCAAGCACGATGCCGGCAGCGGCAAGCACGGCCACCACGGGCAGGATCGCCCAAGAAAACCGCCGCAGGAATAGCGTGGCCTCCGCCGATTGCCCCTTCAGCGCCAGCCCGAGTGGGACCAATGCGCCGGCCCACAACGCGATGCCGACGCTGTGCAGGAACACCATCGGCCGCGTCAGCCATTGCGGTTCGGCGGCACTGGCATGGCCGCTGGCGGCAAGGGCAATCCCCACCCCGGCCACCCCGGCCAGCGCCAATGGTTTGGCGGTGGCAAGGGGCCCGGCCAGCGACAGCAGGCCAAGCCCCAGCGCGATCAGCGCGACCAGCACTGTCCAGCCGAAACTGGTGCCGAGCCCGGTCCGCCAGATGATCGGCTGCGCCAGATGCGAGAGCGGCGCCCCGAGCGCATCAAGCCCCTGCACGCCGAGCGACAGGCACGACGCGACCAGCCCGCACAGGATTGCAGCTGCAACGAAGCGCTGCCCGGCGCGGCCACTTCCGGCCAACCAGGAAAGCGCGAAGGCGCCGCCAACGCCGAGGAAAAGGCCGACGTAGAGAAAGATTTTGCCCGCCCAGATAGCCGACCGCAACGGCCAGTCGACGGCTTCGGATACGGCCGGCGGTTCGCTGGGCGCGCCGATGGAAAACAACAGGGATCCGCCGACGGGATGACCGTCTGCGGAGATGACGCGCCAGCTCAGCACATGCGTGCCGGACTTGAGCGGCTGCGGATTGTCGATCTCGACGGTCTGGTCGCTGAGCCGGAATGACGTTAGCGGAATCGGCTTGCCGTCGGGCTTCACCAGCGTCAGCACCAGGGGCGAGACCGGCTCGCTGAAGGTCAGCGAGAACTGCGCCGGCCCCTGTGCCAGCACCGCGCCGTCGGCCGGATCGGTCTTGATCAGCGCGGCATGGGCGAAGGCCTGATCTGGCCCGGCCATGATGGCAAGAAGCACGATCATGGCCAACAGGCCGGCGACTAGCCGGCCGGCGCGTTGGCCGGTCATGCAAGCCGTTTGCAGGAAGGACGTCGTGCTCATGTCACCGCCACGAAAAAGAGCGGCGCGCTCGAAAGAGCGCGCCGCCTGGGAGATCATTTCTTCGGCAGCAGCTTGATGCCGGGTGCCGGGCTTTCCAGCGCGTCTTCATCCTGCCCTGCCGCTGGAATCTCGATCCAGCGATCGGCCGCACCGTCGCATTCCTGCACCACCGGGAAATAGAGTTTTTGGCCGACAGGGAGATCGGCCGTCAGCGTCGCGCGGAAGACGAACTCGTCGTAGAATTCATCGGGCAGGCTGCCGCCGCTCCAGTCGACCTCCTTGACCCCGTCGGCAACCGCCTGACCATAGAGCTGGTAGGATTTGTCGTACTTGCCCTTCTTGGTCTGCAGCGTCCAGCCAGGCTTCGGCATCGGCTTCACTGCGATCACGCCTTCCGGAATCTGTACGCGCACGGCGGTCGTCGCCTTGCCGTCGCAGCCATGCGGCACCCGCAAAACGGCCTTGTAGGTCGAGCCGGCCGCCGCCTCCTGGGTTTCGAACGTGATATGCGCGAAGGCGGCACTGGTTCCGAGCACGAGAAGTGCGCCGGCCGACAAAAGATATTTGTTCATGATGGTCCCTCGGACTTTCAAAATTTGTCGAACTGGCCGGATCAATTGGCGTGATCGTCCATGGCGCCGCCGCCCATGCCTTCGACAGCGAAATCGACGCTGACGGGGCCGGCCTTTTCGAAAGTCAGCGTGGCGGAAAACTTCTCGCCCTGCTTGGGTTGCCGCTTCAGGCCGATGAACATCAGATGATAGCCGCCGGGTGCAAGGGCGACCTTGCCGCCAGCCGGAATCTCCAGGCCGCCGGCAACCGGCCGCATGGTCATGACGCCGTCCTTGACGCCCATCTCATGCAGCTCGGCCTTTTCAGAAATATCGGAGGAAATCGACACCAGCCGGTCCGGCGCGCTGCCGTTGTTGGTGATGGTGAAATAGCCGCCGGCCACCTTGGCACCGGCCGGCGTGGCACGCGACCAGGGGTGGCCGATCTCGAGATCGCCAACCTTGAACTCATGCGCAAAGACGGACTGGGCGCCGACGAACGACAGCGCAAGAGCCAGCACGGCAATGCCAAGATGCTCTTCAAGGCGTGACAGAATGCGGCCGAGCGTATCGCCCGCCGCTATACGGAAAAAATAGGACATGGTTGCTCCATGAAGTGATGGTCGCGCCGTTGCCGGTCGCGAGCAGTTTGATCTTTGGATGGGTACGCCCACGAAAGGTTCCGCCGGGCAAACAGGCTCAGGCCGTCAGCGGCGGCGCGCGCGGGTTCGACGGCGAGCGCTCACGCGCAAAGTCGAGATGGATGGCGGCCGGAAAGACAAAGGCGACCGTTTCAAAGGAAAGGCTGCCCAGCGCCAGGCCAGCGCCGGGCGGCGGCGCAAAGGCCGCCGAAACCATGCTGCAGCCGAGCACGCAGCATGCCGGAAGATGGGACGGCGGCTGGTTGCCGCCCGGAAGCTGGGTTGCGCCCTCATGGGTGCAGATGACGTTGCCGAAGGCATCGAGCTGCGATGCATTGGGACCGGCGCCGAAGGCGAATGCTCCAAGCGTCGACTGGAGCAACAGCAGATAGGCCGCGACAAGCGCGACCGGCATGCTCCATCGTCTCTTCGATACGCCCAATGCCCTGCCTCTTCGCAGCAACGAACCATATCTAGCACGGGGCCGGCGGGTGGAAAATCGCCAAATCGCCGCGGCGCCGACGCGGCAGGCTCAATGCATGCCGCCCAAAAGTGTATAGCGGTTTTGGGGCAAGACATGCATGAAACGAGACTCTGAGCCGCGATGCGGTTCAGAGTCTTTGCAGCGACCGGCTCTCCGGGATCGAGGTCAGCAATGTCTGGCGCGCCGACTTCAGGTGCTTGCGGCAAGCGGCGTCGACCTTGCCGAGATCGCGTGATTTCAGCGCCTCTATGTAGACCAGATGCTCACCGATTGCGACTTCGTTGCGCTCGCGTTCCTGCGCCTTGTTCCACTGGTAGTGGTAGTGGAAGATCATGGCGATGACATCGTAGAAATCGACGATGAAGCGGTTGCGCGACGCCCGGTGGATGAGCCGGTGGAAGCGCTCGTCGAGCTCGGAGAATTCGGTGAAGCGGGCGGCTATGTCGTTTGCCAACTGGCGATGCTCGTCTTCCAGGCGGTCGAGATCGGTCCAGACCGCGCTGTCCTGCGGCAAAGCGGCAAAGGCGGCCGCCGAGCGCAGTTCGAACATCTCGCGGATTTCGGTCAGCTCCAGCGCGAAGGCGCGCGTAAAGCCCTTCAGCACCCAGTGGCTGTTGCGACGCTTCTCGATCAGGCCGAAACGGGAGAAGCGGATCAGAAACTCGCGCACGCTGGTGGTGCCGACGCCGATCTCACGCGCCAGTTCGAGCTCGTTGATCTGCATGCCGGCTTCGGCGCCGCCGGCGAGCAGCCTGCGCATGAACGACCGTTCGATGATCTCGGCCAGCGTGTCGGTCTCTTCCTCGGGGAAGAAATCATCGGGACGCGGCTCGCGCAGCACCGTCTTGGCGCGCTTGTTCCAGGCGATCAGCCCGGTCTCTTCCATGCGCGCGAGAATGGTGCGCACCGTGGTCCGGCTGACGCCAAGCAAGGTACCCAGTTCCGGCTCCGAAGGCAGGCTGCGCGTTTCGTCGAGCAGCCGCAGGCAGCGGTTGTAGGCATCCTTGTAGACGTTGTTGCTCTTCGACATCCCTGACCCGTTGCACGCCGTCGCTTGCGGCGGACGGTTTGAAGCGCAATATGACGTTCGCATGGCTCTGAGAAGCGAAATTGCTTCCCGAACACCCCAGAGACATGCGGAACTCCCACGAAAAAACAATTGACGCAAAACTGTTTTTTCACGATAAAAGACAATATCTCTAAACAGACGCGTGTCAATCCGCCCCGCGCAACTCAGGATCACCCAGGAACCCGCCCGTGAACGCCTCCAACTGCATTCTTCTGTCCCCCGCCGACAATGTCGCCGTCGCCAACGGCCGCATCGAGATCGGCACCGTGCTGCCGGGCGGTGCCGTCGCCAGTGCCCTGATCGAGCCCGGCCACAAGGTGGCGATCAAGCCGATCGCCGCCGGCGAGGCCGTGGTGAAATACGCCCAGGCGATCGGTCGCGCGACACAGGATATTGCGGCGGGCGAGCACGTGCATTCGCACAATCTGGTGTTCGAATCCGGCCGCTTGCCGGTCGTGCCGCCGAGTGAGGCTGAGCACGCCACGGAGGCCGACCGCGCCCGCACCTTCATGGGCTATCGCCGCGCCGATGGCCGCGCCGGCACGCGCAACTTCATCGGCATCGTCGCCAGCGTCAATTGCTCGGCCACCGTCTGCCATTCCATCGCCGACACCGCCAACCGCACGCTGTTGCCGAAATATCCCGGCATCGACGGCTTCGTGCCGATCGTGCACGGCCAGGGCTGCGGCATGAGCGCCACCGGCGACGGCATGATGGTGCTGCACCGCACGCTCGCCGGCTACGCCCGCCACCCGAATTTCGGCGGGGTGCTGATGGTCGGCCTCGGCTGCGAGGTCAACCAGCTCACCCTCTACGGCCAGAAGGGCGTCGCTGCCGGCAAACGCCATTTCAACATCCAAGACGCCGGCGGTTCGCGCAAATCGGTGGAAAAAGCCATGGGCGTGCTGGCCGAGATCGCCGAGGAAGTCGGCCAGCTGAAGCGTGAGCCGATCCCGGTCAGCGAGATCGTCGTCGGCCTGCAATGCGGCGGCTCCGACGGCATGTCGGGCATTACGGCCAATCCGGCGCTGGGCGCGGCCGTCGACATCCTGGCCGGCGTCGGCGGCATCGGCATCCTCTCCGAGACCACGGAGATCTACGGCGCCGAACATCTGCTTGCCTACCGCGCGGCAACGCCTGAGATCGCGCAGAAGCTCGACGGCTTTGTGAAGTGGTGGGAGGATCACGTCGCCAAGCATGGCGCCTCGATCGACAACAATCCCTCGCCCGGCAACAAGCGCGGCGGCCTCACCACCATCCTGGAGAAGTCGCTCGGCGCGGTCGCCAAGGGCGGCCAGACGCCGCTCAACGGCGTCTTCGGTTACGCAGAAAAAGTCACCGGCAGCGGCCTGGTGTTCATGGACACGCCCGGCTACGACCCGGTTTCGGCGACCGGCCAGGTGGCGGGCGGCGCCAACGTCATCGTCTTCACCACCGGCCGCGGCTCATGCTTCGGCTGCCGCCCGACGCCGTCGATCAAGGTCGCCACCAACTCGACCATGTACCACCAGATGGAAGAGGACATGGACGTCAATTGCGGCGTCATCGCCTCGGGTGAAAAGACCATCGCCGGCATGGGCCGCGAGATCTTCGAACTGATCGTCGAAACGGCTTCCGGCCGCAAGACCAAGAGCGAGGACTTCGGCTACGGCGACAACGAGTTCGTGCCCTGGCATCTGGGCGCAACACTTTAGATTTTACTGATATAAAGTAGACTGCGCGCCGGTCAGTGGCGGGCAACGGGGAGGTTGTGCATGGAAAGACGCCGCATCGGCCAGACAGCGCTGGAAGTGACCGAGGCCAGCTTCGGCGGCGCTGCACTTGGCGGCCTTTACCGCGCCTGTTCGCGCGAAGCGGCGATGGAGACGCTGCAGGGCGCCTGGGATGCCGGCCTGCGCTATTTCGACACCGCACCCTTCTACGGTTTCGGACTGTCGGAGCGCCGCTTCGGCGACTTCCTGCGCTACAAGCCGCGCGATTCCTATGTGCTGTCGACCAAGGTCGGCCGGCTGTTCCGCCCGGTGCCGGACGATCAGGTTCCCGATCACTCCTATGTCGATCCGCTGCCCTTCGCGCTCGACTACGACTATTCCTATGACGGCATTATGCGGTCGGTCGAGTTCAGCTATGCGCGGCTTGGCCTAAACAGGATAGACATCCTGTTTGTCCATGACATCGGCGCCTACACCCATGGTGTCGAGAAGACCAGGCTGCACTTTCGCGACCTGATGGGCAGCGGCCTCAAGGCACTCGAGGAGCTGAAACGGTCCGGCGTCATTTCCGCCTATGGGCTTGGCGTCAACGAGGTGCAGATCTGTCTCGACGTGATGCGCGAGGCGCCGCTCGACTGCATCCTGCTTGCCAGCCGCTATTCCTTGCTCGACCGCAGCGCCGAAGCGGAGTTGCTGCCCCTATGCCGGGCGCAGCAGACCTCCTTGGTCATTGGCGGCGTGTTCAACTCCGGCATCCTGGCGACCGGGCCGGTGCAAGGCGCACATTTCGACTACCGCCCTGCCAGCCATGACGTGCTCGACCGCGTCGGCGCAATGGAAAGGATCGCCGCCGAGGGTGGCTATCCGCTCGCCGCCGCGGCGTTCCAATTCCCCTTGCATGAACCTGCCGTCGCCACAGTGCTGACCGGCACCGCCAAGCTGGCAAATCTGACGCGCAACCTCGAACTGCTCGACATCGACGTGCCGGAGAAGGAATACGCCAGATATCGTCCCTACACGCTGGCGCAGGAGCTGGCGTGAAGCATATCCAGTGACCCGGGCTTCACATTCTTGCGATCTATAGAAGAATGAACATTCCATATTGACGAATATGTGGAATTAATATTCCATGCATTCTCGGAACGGAAGCGTGACGGCGCCAATGGGGAGCAGCGTGATTGATCTGCCTCTGCCAGACCTCGCAAGGACTGATCAAACACCGCTTGCATCGATCTGTTCGATGCATTATCAAAACATGGCAACTGTTTTTTATTGATAAAGTTCTGTTTTGGACCGCGCCTATCCGGACGGAGCTTCCGTATCGTTTCACCGGGCGACTTAGGGAGGAAACCTCATGAAATTCGTGACCAGCATTCTCAACCGCCGCGCCGTCATGGCGCTGGCAGCAGCTTCGATGCTCGCCGGCGTCATGCATTCGGCGCCGGTTTCGGCAGCGGACGTCACCATTCCGATCATCGTCAAGGACACCACGTCCTTCTACTGGCAGATCGTTCTGGCCGGTGCCCGCAAGGCCGGCAAGGATCTCGGCGTCAACGTGCCGGAACTCGGTGCCCAGGCTGAAACCGACGTCAACGGCCAGGTCTCGATCCTCGAGAACGCCGTTGCCAGCAACCCGGCCGCCATTGTCATTGCGCCGACCGAGTTTAAGGCGCTTGGCAAGCCGATCGATGAAGCCGCTGCCAAGGTCAAGGTCATCGGCATCGACTCCGGCGCCGACTCCAAGGCCTTCACCTCGTTCCTGACCACCGACAACGTCCAGGGCGGCCGCGTCGCCGCCGACGGCCTCGCAGCCGCCATCGGCGCCGCCAACGGCGGCAAGATCGAGGGCGACGTCGCCCTGATCACCAACGCACCGGGCGCCGGCTCGCTCGAACAGCGCAAGCAGGGCTTCACCGAACAGCTGGCCGCCAAATATCCGGGCCTCAAGCTGGTCGCCGACAAGTACGCCGACGGCCAGGCCACCACCGGCCTCAACATCGCCACCGACCTGATCACGGCCAACCCGAACCTCAAGGGCATCTTCGCCTCCAACCTGATCATGGCGCAGGGCGTCGGCCAGGCTGTTGCGGAAAACAACCTTGGCGGCAAGCTGGCGCTGGTCGGTTTCGACAGCGACGAGAAGCTGATCAAGTTCCTCAACGACGGCGTCATTTCCGCCCTCGTCGTCCAGGATCCGTACCGGATGGGCTATGACGGCATCAAGACCGCGCTCGCCGCCTCCAAGGGCGAGAAGGTCGAAGCCAATGTCGACACCGGCGCCAATCTGGTGACCAAGGACAACATGAAAGACCCCAAGATCGACGCGCTGCTCAATCCGAAGCTCTGAGCCGTCGCATCCGCAATCGTCTCCGGGGCGCCTCGCCCCGGAGACACAAGCTGCCGCACAAACGGCTTTGCAATCCGCACGCCTGAGCCAGGCTGTTTTCGAGGCATATCCCTGCCTCGCCGCGTGCCAATCGTGAGGCCAGCCTGGGAAGCCAATCTGCGAGGCCAATCTGGGAGGCCAATCTGGGAGGATTGTCATGATTTCGACGGCGCAGGAACTGCATCCCGCACCCGTTCTGGAACCGGGGCGGACCATCCTCGAATTGCGCGGGCTGGAGAAGCGCTATCCCGGCACCCACGCGCTGAAGCCGGTCGACCTGGCCTTCAAATCCGGTGAGATACACGCCATCGTCGGTGAGAACGGCGCCGGCAAATCCACGCTCATCAAGCTTCTGACCGGCGTGATGCCGCGCACCTCCGGAGAGATTGTCTGGGAGGGCCAGCCGGCCGCCCTGGCGACGCCGCACGAGGCGATGGCGCTCGGCATCAATGCCGTGCACCAGGAAGTCGTGCTGTGCCGTCACCTGACGGTCGCCGCCAACATGTTCCTCGGCGAGGAGAATTCCCGCTTCGGCATCCTGCAGCAGCGGGCCATGGTCAGGCAGGCGCAGACGATCATCGACGACCTCGGCTTCGACCTGCCGGCGCATGTCACGCTCGGCGACCTGACCATTGGCCAGCAGCAGCTGATAGCTGCCGCCCGCGCCACCGTGCGCGGCACCAAATTCCTGATCTTCGACGAGCCGACCGCCTACCTCACCCGCAAGGAGGCCGACCAGCTCTTCACCCTGATCCGCCGGCTGAAGGGCGAAGGCGTGACGATCATCTACATCAGCCACCGCATGGAGGAAGTGTTCGAGCTCGCCGACCGTGTTTCCGTGCTGCGCGACGGCACGCTGGTCGGCACCCGCAACATCGCTGAGACCAACGACGCCGAACTGGTCAAGATGATGATCAACCGCTCGATCGAGCAGGTCTATCACAAGGAGCATTTCACTCCGGGCGCCGCCATCATCGAGGCGAGGAACCTGTCCGGCAAGGGCTTCGAAAATGTCTCGATGACGGTCCGCGCCGGCGAGATCGTCGGACTCTATGGCCTGATCGGTGCCGGACGCAGCGAGTTCGTCACCACGCTTTACGGCCGCCACCGCAAATCCGCCGGCCAGATCCTCTGGGAAGGCAAGGAGGTGCAGGTCAATTCCGAACATGATGCGATCAAGCTCGGCATGGCGCTGGCGCCGGAGAGCCGCCGCGACCAGGGCCTCTGCCTCAACCTGCCGGTCGGCTTCAACCTGAACCTGCCGATCTACAAGCGCATTTCGAACAATCTGCTAATTTCGAGCACGCAGGAGAAGACGCAAGCCGATCGCCAGATCGCCGATCTGCGCATCAAGACGCCGACACGCGGCGCGCTGGCGTCCAGCCTGTCGGGCGGCAACCAGCAGAAGATCGTCATCGGCAAATGGCTGGCGCACGGCGCCAAACTGTTCATCTTCGACGAACCGACGGTCGGCGTCGATGTCGGGACCAAGGCCGAGATCTACCGCCTGTTCGGCGCGCTGCTGTCAAAGGGAGCCGGCATCATCCTGATCTCGTCCTATCTGCCGGAAGTCTATGAACTCGCCGACACGCTGCATGTGTTCCGGCGCGGCAAACTGGTGGCGACGCACGGTTTTCACGCCGCCAGCCACGAGGATATTCTCACTCAGGCGCTCGCCGAGAAACAAGAAAAGCTGGGAGGACAGATATGAGCACCGAGGCGATCGCCGTCGAAAAACCGAAGCGCAACTATAATGTCCTGTTTGGGCTGACGCTTTTGGCGCTGCTGGTTCTGCTCTGGATCCTCCTCTCCGTGGCGACGACCAGCTTCGCCTCGGCCAACAACATAGCCAATCTTTTGCGCCAGGGTTCGATGATCGCCATCATGGCGGTCGGCCAGACCTTCGTCATCATCACCGGCGGTATCGATCTGTCGGTCGGCGCGGTGGTCGGCTTCGCCACCGTGGTCGTGGCCATGATGATCAATGCTGGCTTCCCCATCTGGCTCGCCATTCTGGTGACGCTGCTGGTCGGCGTCGCCATCGGCATGTTCCACGGCTTCGGCATCGTCAAGATGGGCCTGCCGCCCTTCATCATCACGCTGGCAACGCTGACCTCGCTGCGCGGCATCGGCCTTTTGATGACCAACGGCAATTCGATCAACATCAACAGCGACACCTTCACCGCCTTCTCGCGCAATTCCTTCATCGGCATCCCCAACCTGTTCTGGATGGTGATCCTGGTCGGCATTCCGGCCTATATCTTCCTGCATCACAGCCGCTGGGGCCGATACCTGTTTTCGGTCGGCTCCAACGCCGAGGCCTCGCGCCTGTCCGGCGTCAATGTCCAGCGCACCATCTACATGGCCTACACGCTGTCGGGCCTGTGCGCCGCCTTCGTCGGCGTGTTGCTGGCCGCCCGCATCGGCATCGGCAACCCGACGCAGGCCGAGGGCTGGGAACTGCAGGCGATCGCGTCGTCGGTCATCGGCGGCACCTCGCTGTTCGGCGCCGTCGGCTCGGTGCATGGGCCGCTGCTCGGCGCCTTCATCCTGGCCACCATCAACAACGGCGCCAACCTGCTCAACGTCAACTCGTTCTGGCAGCGCATCATCACCGGCGCGCTGATCATCATCATCGTCTACTTCGACGGCCTGCGCCGCCGCGGCAAGTAGCGACCCCGCAATCAACCGCCGGTCCGCCACACCAACGGGCCGGCGATTTCATGACTGGATTAGCGCATGAAAGCCGTCCTCTGCCGTTCGCCCGGCGACCTTGTCCTTGAAGACCGGCCCGCGCCAGAGGCACCGCCTGCCGGCTGGGCGCTTGTGGCGGTCAGCCATGTCGGCATCTGCGGGACCGACTACCACATTTTCGAGGGCAAGCACCCGTTCCTCGCCTATCCCCGCATCATGGGCCATGAGGTGTCTGGTACCGTGATGGAGACCGGCGAAGGCGTCGAACTGGCCGTTGGTGACCCCGTCGTCGTCAACCCCTATCTTTCCTGCGGCAAGTGCATCGCCTGCCGGCACGGCAAGCCCAATTGCTGCGTCAGGATCGAGGTGCTTGGCGTGCATCGCGACGGCGCCATGTGCGAACGCATCCTGGTGCCGGCGCAAAATCTCTATCCGGCCAACGGCCTTTCGCTGGCCGACGCCGCTGCCGTCGAGTTCCTGGCCATCGGCGCGCATGCCGTGCGGCGCGCCCGCGCCGACCCCGGCGCCCGCACGCTGGTCATCGGCGCTGGCCCGATCGGGCTCGGTACCGCCATCTTCGCCCGCATCGCCGAACTCGACGTGACGCTGCTCGACATGAGCAGTGAAAGGCTCGCCTTCGCTGCAAATGAGCTTGGTTTCCGGACCCTCGACGGGCCGCGCGGCGCGGTGCCCGATCTGGTCAAGCAGGCGACATCAGGCGAAGGCTTCGATGTGGTCTTCGACGCCACCGGCAACACCCAGTCGGTGCAGTCGGCCTTCGCCCATGTCGCGCATGGCGGAACGCTGGTGCTGGTCTCCGTCGTCAAGGACGACATCAGCTTTTCCGATCCGGAATTCCACAAGCGCGAGATGACGCTGATCGGCAGCCGCAACGCGCTGCGCGCCGACTTCGATCACGTCGCCGCCTCGATCCGCAACGGCGCCGTTCCCCTGGCCAAGCTCGTCACACACCGCACCACACTCGCCGGCACGCCGCGCGATCTGGCTCGCTGGGCGCATGAGAAATTAGGCCTGATCAAGGCTGTCATCGAGGTCGAATCATAACATGGCCGGCGGTAAATCACGGTCTCGCATAAAGGCCGACACTCCCTACAATGCCGACAACTTCAGTTCCACCCGTTCGGCCGGGAAGCGCGACTCGGAAAACTGGATCGGCTGGCCGTCCGGCGTCACGTTGACGGCGACCGTGACCAGCACGATGGCGCCCGGCTGCAGATCGAGGTCGGCAAGGTCCGCCGCATCGGCATGGCGCGCCGACAGCACGGTCGATTGCCGGAGATAATCGTCGATGCCGAACCGCGCCAGCGACGCGGTGATCGAACCGGTTTCAGCCATCGCGGCATCGATGCCGGCAAAGCGCCGAGCCTCGAACCAGCCGGCAGCGCGCGACACCGGCCGTCCATCCGCTTCGCCGCGCGTTTCCAGCCGGATCACATCGGCTCCCTTGGCAAGACCCAGCCCCTCGGCGACGCGCTGGCTGGCCGGCTCGACCGACGAGGCGAGCAGGACGATGTGCCGTTCCGTCGTCTGCCCTTGCAGGCCTGTCGAAAAGCGTGTGCGCGACCCGATCGGATAGGACAGCCGCTTGCGCGACAGTACGAAGGTGCCTCGCCCCTGCTCGGCCCGCAGCACGCCTTCCTGCACAAGGGCTGATATGGCGCTGCGCACCGTGTGGCGATTGACGCCATAGCGCTCTGCCAGCGCCACCTCCGGCGGCAGCGCTGCATTCTCCGTGAAATCGCCGATGGCGATCGCATGCAGGATCTTGTCGGCGATCTGCCGCCACAGCGACACGCCACTGCGCCGCTCGATGCTGTCCGCTACCAGCCGCCCGACCATCATTGCCCCCAAACCTTCCAGCGCCCAGTCTTCTATCGCTGTCATCCACCCGTCATGGACACGCGTTAGATAATAGGTATAATTTGTATAGTTGTCTATATCAATAGACAAATTTAGCCACGAGGACGATAGCCTATGCGAGGACAGGAAGCCCGCGACCAGGCCGAACGCAAGGCCGCCATGGCAACACTGGCGCAATCCCGCGGCGATGACATCGTCCGGCTCTGGAATGAGGCCGGACTGCCTTCGGACGCCGAGCTGCTGCGCGGCCCCGAAACCGGCCTGGTCACCCTGCGCGGCCGCATCGGCGGCGGCGGCGCGCCCTTCAATGTCGGTGAGGCGACCGTCACCCGCGCCACCGTCCGGCTACCCACCGGACAGGTCGGCCATTGCTATGCGCTTGGCCGCGACAAGCAGAAGGCAAGGCTGGCAGCCATCGCCGACGCGCTATGGCAGGACCCTGCCCGCCGCAATGAGGTCGAGACCGGACTGTTAGCGCCTCTGCGGTCGGCTCTGACCACGGCGCATGAAAAACGCCGCGCCGAGACGGCGGCAACGAAGGTCGATTTCTTCACCATGGTTCGCGGAGAAGACTGATGGACATTGCAGCGCAATCGATCGAGGGCGGTTTCGCCGATCCGGTCTTCAATGCCCAGACCGTGTTCCGCGCCGTCATGGACGCAATGGCACGGCCGGGCAGCGTGCAGCCGCTGCCGGCCTTCGCCCGCCCGCCGGTGCCGCTCTCGGCCACCGCTGGCGCCATAGCGCTGGCACTTTGCGACAATGACACGCCGCTCTGGCTCGACCCGGCCCTGCAAGCTTCCACCGCGGTCAGATCCTGGCTTGGGTTCCATACCGGCGCGCCATTGGCCAATACACCGGCCGATGCGCATTTCGCCTTGATCGCAGCACCTGCCGAGATGATGGCGCTCGATGGCTTTTCGCAGGGCACGCAGGATTATCCCGACCGTTCGACCACGCTGATCCTGCACGTCGGCGATCTGGTCTCCGGCACGCCGCTGTTGCTCGAAGGTCCCGGCATCGAAACCAGCGCCACGATCGCGCCGGCGCAGATGCCGCGCCATTTCGTCGAGCAGTGGAAGCAGAATATCAAGCGCTTTCCGCGTGGCGTCGACATCATCCTCGCCACCGCTGATGGCATAGCCTGCCTGCCGCGCACGACGCGCATCAAGACGATGGAGGCCTAGGATGTATGTCGCGGTAAAAGGTGGCGAAGCGGCCATCGCCAACGCCCACAGCCTGCTTGCCGACCGCCGGCGCGGCGACCGTTCGGTGCCGGCGCTTCGCCTCGACCAGATCGTCGAGCAGCTGGCGCTCGGCGTCGACCGGGTGATGAGCGAAGGCTCGCTCTACGACCGTGAACTGGCCGCGCTCGCCATCGTCCAGGCGCGCGGCGACATGATCGAGGCGATCTTCCTGGTGCGCGCTTATCGCACCACGCTGCCGCGCTTCGGCTACTCCAAGCCCATCGACACCGCCAACATGCTGGTCGAGCGGCGCGTATCGGCGACCTATAAGGATCTGCCCGGCGGCCAGCTGCTCGGACCTACCTTCGACTACACCCACCGGCTTCTTGATCCCGAGCTTGCCGCCGGCGCCGAAGTCGCCGAGCCCTTGCTGCGCGAGAGCGAAGCGCAAGCCATGCCGCGCGTCTCGGCGATCCTCGCCCGCGAAGGCTTGATCGAACCGGACGGCGACATGCCGCAGGACCATGTTCCCGGCGACATCACCCGCGAGCCGCTGGAATTCCCGATGGCGCGCGACATCCGCCTGCAGGCGCTGTCGCGCGGCGATGAAGGTTTTCTGCTGGCGCTCGGCTATTCCACGCAGCGCGGCTATGCCCGCAACCATCCCTTCGTCGGCGAGATCCGCATCGGCGAGGTCGAGCTGGAGCTCGACGTGCCCGAGCTGCCCTTCGCGGTGCCGCTCGGCACCGTACGGGTCACCGAGTGCCAGATGGTCAACCAGTTCAAAGGCTCGGCCAAGGCGCCGCCGCAATTCACCCGCGGCTACGGCCTCGTCTTCGGCCAGAGCGAGCGCAAGGCGATGGCCATGGCGCTCTGCGACCGGGCGCTGCGCGCGAAGGAGCTCGGCGAGGATGTCGTCGCCGCGGCCCAGGACGAGGAGTTCGTCATCTCGCATTCCGACAATGTCCAGGCGACCGGCTTTGTCGAACATCTGAAGCTGCCGCACTATGTCGACTTCCAGGCCGAACTCGATCTCGTGCGCCACATGCGCGCCGAATACGACGCGCGCCAAAACCCCGTGAAGGTCGACGAGAAGCGGGAGGCTGCGGAATGATCGAAGGCCTGTCCCACATGACCTTCATCGTCCGCGATCTCGAGCGGACGACCAAGATCCTCGAGGGCGTATTCGACGCGCGCGAGGTCTATGCCAGCGACGCCAGGCAATTCTCGCTGTCACGCGAAAAATTCTTCCTGATCGGCGACATCTGGGTCGCGATCATGGAGGGCAAGCCCTTGCCGGAGCGCAGCTACAACCACATCGCCTTCAAGATCGATGACGCCGATTTCGACCGTTATGCCGAGCGCGTCGGCAGGCTCGGCCTCGACATGCGCCCACCGCGTCCGCGCGTCGAGGGTGAAGGCCGCTCGATCTATTTCTACGACGAAGACAACCACATGTTCGAACTGCACACCGGCACGCTCAATGAACGGCTGGCGCGCTATGCCAAGGGACTGGAAGTCTCACCATGACCGACATCGCCACCTACAACTTCGCCTATCTCGACGAGCAGACCAAAAGGATGATCCGCCGGGCGATCCTCAAGGGCATCGCCATCCCCGGCTACCAGGTGCCGTTCGCCTCGCGCGAAATGCCGATGCCCTATGGCTGGGGCACCGGCGGCGTCCAGGTCACCGCTTCGATCGTCGGTCCCGACGATGTGCTGAAGGTCATCGACCAGGGCGCCGACGACACCACCAACGCGGTGTCGATCCGTGCCTTCTTCAAGAAGGTCGCCAACGTCGCGGTGACGACCGACACTGCCAGCGCCACCATCATCCAGACCCGCCACCGCATTCCCGAGCATCCGCTGACCGCAGGCCAGGTGCTGGTCTACCAGGTGCCGATCCCCGAGCCGCTGCGCTTCCTCGAACCGCGCGAGACCGAAACCCGAAAAATGCATGCGCTGGAAGAATACGGCCTCATGCATGTGAAGCTCTACGAGGACATCGCCAAGCACGGCCGCATCGCCACCACCTATGCCTATCCGGTCAAGGTCGAGGGCCGCTATGTGATGGACCCATCGCCGACGCCGAAATTCGACAATCCCAAGATGCACCGCTCGCCGGCTTTGCAATTGTTTGGCGCCGGCCGCGAAAAGCGCATCTATGCGGTGCCGCCCTTCACCGAAGTGGTCAGCCTCGACTTCGAGGACCATCCGTTCGAGGTGCAAACCTTCGACCAGCCCTGCGCGCTGTGTGCGGCTGAGAATGTCTATCTCGACGAGGTCATCCTCGACGACCATGGCGGCCACATGTTCGTCTGTTCCGACACGGACCATTGCGAGAAGCGGCGGGCGGACGGCCATCGCGGCCATCTCGCCCCGGAAACCCCTCTTGCCCCAGGAAACATGGAGCCGGCCCGATGACCGACGAACCGCTGCTGCGCGTCTCGGCGCTGTCCAAATTCTACGGCTCGCGCGTCGGCTGCGACAATGTCTCCTTCGACCTGTGGCCGGGCGAAGTCCTGGCAGTCGTCGGCGAGTCCGGCTCCGGCAAGACGACATTGCTCAACTGCCTGTCGACCCGGCTGCTGCCCAGTTCCGGCACCGCCAGCTACCGCATGCGCGACGGCCAGTTCCGCGAACTCTACCGTATGAGCGAGGCCGAGCGCCGCTTCCTGATGCGCACCGACTGGGGATTTGTCCATCAGAACCCCGCCGACGGCCTCCGCATGACGGTGTCGGCCGGCGCCAATGTCGGCGAGAGGCTGATGGCGGTCGGCGACCGTCACTACGGCAAGATCCGCGCCACCGCCGTCGACTGGCTGTCGCGCGTCGAGATCGACGAGGACCGCATCGACGACGAGCCGCGCGCCTTTTCCGGAGGCATGCGCCAGCGCCTGCAGATTGCCCGCAACCTCGTCACCGGCCCGCGTCTGGTGTTCATGGACGAACCGACCGGCGGCCTCGACGTCTCGGTGCAAGCGCGCCTGCTCGATCTTCTGCGCGGGCTGGTCACCGATCTCGGCCTCGCAGCCATCGTCGTCACCCACGACCTTGCCGTGGCGCGGCTTTTGTCGCAGCGCATGATGGTGATGAAGGACGGCCGCGTCGTCGAAAGCGGTCTCACCGATCGCGTGCTCGACGACCCGCGCGCGCCTTACACGCAATTGCTTGTTTCCTCGATTCTGCAGGTGTGACGATGGCGCCAAGGCACCCCCCTCTGGCCTGCCGGCCATCTCCCCCTCAAGGGGGGAGATTGGCTAACGTCCTCGGCTTCGCCACTCCCCACCGCCGCATAAAGGCAGCGACAGTGACGCTGCCAATCTCCCCCCTTGAGGGGGAGATGCCTGGCAAGGCAGAGGAGGGTACTGGCCCACAAACGACCGACGATTGGAGAACCTTCTGATGCCGACGCCCCTCGTTGTCTCCGACGTCGCCAAGAGCTTCACCATGCATCTACGCGACGGCATCAAACTGCCTGTTATCGCCGGTGTCTCGTTCTCGATCAGGGCCGGCGAGTGCACCGTGCTCGGCGGCCCGTCCGGCGCCGGCAAGAGCTCGATCCTGAAGATGCTGTACGGCAACTACGCCGTTGACGAAGGCCAGATCATCGTCACGCATGATGACGGGCTGATCGACCTCGCCACCGCCAGCCCGCGCACCGTGCTTGCTGTGCGCCGGCAAACGATCGGCTATGTCAGCCAGTTCCTGCGCACGGTGCCGCGCGTCTCAGCGCTCGATGTCGTCGCCGAGCCGCTGGTCGAGCGCGGCGAGGATCGCGAGCTTGCCCGCGGCAAGGCACGCGCCTTGCTGGCGCAGCTCAACCTGCCGGAGAAACTCTGGGCTTTGCCGCCTGCGACCTTCTCCGGCGGCGAGCAGCAGCGCGTCAACATCGCACGCGGCTTCATCACCGAGCATCCGATCCTGCTGCTCGACGAGCCGACCGCCTCGCTCGATGCCAGGAACCGCGATGTCGTGATCGAACTCATCGCTGCCAAGAAGGCGGCTGGTGTCGCCCTGCTCGGCATCTTCCATGACCACGACGTGCGCGAGGCGGTTGCCGACCGCATCATCGACGTCACCGCTTTCGCTCCCGGAAAAATCGCCGCATGACGAGGAAATTGTCCGAGACGCCGCTGGTCCACCCGACGGCAGAGGTGCAGAACTCCATGCTCGGCCGCTGGACCGAGATCGCCGACCGCAGCCGGGTGTCGGAAAGCGAGCTTGGCGACTATTCCTACATGATGCAGGACTGCTCGGTCTGGTGCGCGACGATCGGCAAGTTTGCCAACATCGCGGCCAGCGTGCGCATCAACGCCACCAATCACCCGACCTGGCGGCCGACGCTGCACCATTTCACCTATCGCGCCTCGGACTATTGGGACGACGCCGAACACGAGAGCGAGTTCTTCGCCCAGCGCCGCGCCAAGCGGGTCACCATCGGCCACGACACCTGGCTCGGCCATGGCTCGACCATACTGCCCGGCGTCACCGTCGGCGATGGCGCCGCGGTCGGCGCCGGTGCTGTCGTCTCGAAGGATGTCGCGCCCTACACCATCGTCGCCGGCGTGCCGGCAAAGCCGATCCGCGAGCGCTTCGACCGCCGTACGGCCGAACGCTACCAGGCGCTCGCCTGGTGGGATTGGGACCATGCAAGGCTGCGCGCTTCGCTGGACGATTTCCGCGAGCTTGAGGCCGAGGCGTTCCTGGAGAAATATGGCGGATAGCAAACGTCAAGGAATGGCCGTCACTGACGCTGGGCAGCGGGGCATTATCACAAGCCACCCCGGCCCCTACTATCCGGATGATGTGCCTCTCGACACCAGCATCGACGCCATGACAGCGCTTGTCTGGAACGCCTGAAGGACGGCCTCGCCATTGGCAGCGCGCGACGGACGAGTATGTGCGCATGAAGTGGCGCCGTCTTGCCACCGGCACCAGTTCGCCAGGCCTGCGTTCCACGTCACCTTCGACTGCTGGTCCTGGGCCGGCCGCAGACTCCGGCCTGTGGAGCGTAACAAAACTGACATCAACGCGACACGGCAGGTTCATGTGGCTGCGCTAGGCGAATGCCTGACGATCAATGGTCCGGACTGGAACCTGCCCCCATGCCAGCAAATTCCGCCACGCTCGAAATCCGCGGTGTCACCCGACGATTTGGCAAGAACACTGCCGTCAGCGACATCAACATCGCCATCCCGCAGGGTCAGATGGTTGGCATTATCGGCCGTTCGGGCGCCGGCAAATCAACCCTTCTGCGCATGATCAACCGTCTCATCGATCCCAGCCAGGGATCGATTTTTTTTGACGGCGCCGAGGTTTCCCAGTTGCGCGGCTCGCCGCTGCGGCGCTGGCAGCGTGACTGCGCCATGATCTTCCAGCAGTTCAACCTGGTGCCGCGCCTCGACGTGCTGACCAATGTGCTGCTCGGCAAACTGAACCACCGCTCGACCATCACCAACCTGTTCGGCATGTTTTCCCGCGCCGAATGCGCTGAAGCGGTCGCGGCCCTTGAGCGGCTCGACATCGCCCGCACCGCGCTGCAGCCCGCGGGCACCTTGTCGGGCGGCCAGCAACAGCGCGTCGCCATTGCCCGTGCCATGATGCAGCAGCCCAGAGTGATCCTCGCCGACGAGCCGATCGCCTCGCTCGACCCGCTCAACGCCAAGGTGGTGATGGATTCGCTGCAGGACATCAATCTGCGCGAAGGCATCACGGTCGTCACCAATCTGCACACGCTGGATACCGCCCGCACCTATTGCAACCGCATCATCGGCATGGCCGCCGGCAAGGTCGTCTTCGACGGCCCGCCCGAAGAGCTCAACCGCGAGGCCGTGCGTCTCGTCTATGGCGCCGACAGCAATGGCCAGGAAATCTCCGAGGCCATCACCTCGACCAGCGTTGCCTTCAGGCCAAAGATCGCCGCATCCGCCGGACCGCTCGAACCCGCTTTCCCGGGGTACTGAGAGCGGTTGGGATCGCCAGCCCGCGTCAAGGGCACCAGTCAAACTCAAGAACGCTGCCGGCGCGGGGCCGGAACCTACAGGAGAGATTACAGATGTTCAGGAAGATGGTTTTCGGCGCCGTTTCGGTGCTCGCCATGGCGACCAGCATGGCCCATGCCGCCGACATGAAGGAATTTCGCGTCGGCATTCTCGGCGGCGAAAACGAAACCGACCGGCTGCGCAACTACCAGTGCCTCGCCGACCATCTGAAGGCCGAATTCGGCTTTGAAAAGGTTTCGCTGTTCCCCGCCGCCGACTATGACGGCGTCATCCAGGGCCTGCTTGGCGGCACGCTCGACTTCGCCGAACTCGGCGCTTCCGGCTACGCCAGCATCGCTCTCAAGGACCCGAAGGCGGTCACCCCGATCCTCACCACCCAGCAGACCGACGGCGCCACCGGCTATTATTCGATCGGCCTGGCGCTGAAATCCTCCGGCATCACCGATATCAAGTCGGCCAAGGGCAAGAAACTCGGCTACGCCGATCCGGATTCGACCTCCGGCTATCTGATCCCATTGACCCAGATCCCGAAGGACACCGGCGCTTCGAACGAGACCTTCTTCGCCTCGACCCAGTTCAATGGCGGCCACGAGAACAACGTTCTGGCCGTGCGTGACGGCAAGGTCGACGTGGCGGTGGACGATTCCTCCGGCATTGGCGACTTCAAGGACGGCTACACCTCCGGCACCTTCCACAAGGAAGTCGCCAAGGGCGCCGTCGACCCCAACGACTTCGTCGAAGTCTGGCGCTCGGGCCTGATCCCGAACGGCCCGCTGGTCGTGCGCACCGCGCTCGGCGACGACATGACCGCCAAGCTGGCCGACTTCTTCACGCAGTTGCCGAAGAAGGACAAGGCTTGCTTCGAAGGCGTCGAAGGCGGCGACTTTACCGGCTACGTCCCGGTCAAGGCAGACTTCTACAACGTCATCGTCGAAGCCCGTAAGGCAGCCATTGGCGGCTAACGGCGAAATCAAGAAGGGGGGCGGCGAGAAGACCCCCCCCTTCTTGCATGTCCGATCATGACCCTTTCCGAGACAGCCCCCTCCGGCGCCACTCACAAGATGGCCGACGCATGGCGTCGCCAGACGTCCTTGCGCCGGCTCTACACCGCCATCGGTGTCGGCCTGCTCATCATCGCACTCGGCAGCACCATGTGGTTCGCCGACGAGGCCAATGCCGGGCATTTCTTCGACCGGTTGCCGCATTTGCTGGACTTCCTGAGCTGGCTCGTCCCCAAGGACTGGAACGATGTCTGGCGGGCGATGTTCGACATCGCTTCCCCGCATGACACCGGCACCCAGGAATTCAACTTTCCGCTTGGCCGCTCCTATGTCTGGGGCAGCTTCTACGTCCCCGAATATTTCGAATTGATGCTGACCACGCTCAACGTGGCGCTGGTTTCGACCTTCATCGGCTTCGTCTTCGCCGTGCCGTTCTCCTTCATCGCCGCGCGCAACCTGACGCCGCATCCGGTGTTGCGGCTGATCGTGAAGCGCTTCATGGAACTGCTGCGCGCCTTTCCCGAGATCGTCATCGCCGGCCTGTTTGCGGCCATCGTCTCTATCGGGCCGATCGCCGCCATCATCGCCATCGGCCTGCATTCGATCGGCGCACTGGGCAAGCTCTTTTACGAGATCAACGAGAACATCGACATGCGCGCCGAAGAGGGCCTGAGGGCCGTCGGCGCCAACTGGTTCGAGCGGGTGCGCTTCGCCGGCCTGCCGCAGGTGCTGCCCAACTTCATGTCCTACACACTGCTGCGTGTTGAGATAAATGTCCGCATTTCCACCATCATGGGCGCGGTCGGCGGCGGCGGCATCGGCGAGGAGTTGAAGCTGTCGATCTCGCGTGGCTTCGGCGCCAAGACGATAGCCCTCGTGCTGCTCCTGTTCACGACGATCTTCATCGTCGACCAGTTCTCCGCCTGGCTGCGCCGCAAGCTGGTCGGCGAGCAGGCTTTCGTAATGGGGGCTTGACCATGGCTGCCTTGACCGCCGATCAAATCCAGTCGATCGAAGAGCGCTTCCCGCAGGTTTTCCAGCGGCCGTTCCACAAGCGCTTCGGGCCGCTGATGCTGCTTGGCGGCATCTTTCTCTACCTGCTCTATGCCCTGTGGTTCTTCAACCTGCCACAGGTCATGCGGGAATCGCACTGGGAGCGGCTGCCGCTGTTTCTGACCCAGTGGATCAGCTACGACGTGCAGCCGATCTTCCGCCTCGACGAACCGCAGATATCAGCCAAATATCCACGCTTCTCGGTGCTCGGCCCGAACCCAGATCCGGACTGGGTCAAGACCAGTGCCGATGGCTCGGTGACGGTCCTTATCGACGGCACCGCCAAGTCGATCACCTTCACCAAGACGCAGGCGACGATAATTGCCAATGGTGAGACTGTTGCGGTCGCACTTGGCACCGGCAAGCCGCTGATCTCGGGGCCGGTTCCCGGCTGGATCACCGCGCATGAGGATGAGGTCGTCGCCGACATGGGCTTTGCCGGCGAGGCCCGCGTCGCCGTTGACCGCGTCAGGGTACGCAAGCGTTTTCTCGGCTGGGCAAACTTCGTCTTCGACACGCGCTCGCCTTTCTTCGGCAAGTCGGCAAGCGAAGTCGCCTCGCTGATCGTCTCGGGACCGGAACTGAAACCGGGCACCTCCAATCTGGCGCTGGCCGGCGACAACATCTGGAACAACGCCCAGTGGCAGCATGGCGATGTCTGGACGAAACTCTTGCAGACCATCGTCATGGCCTTTCTCGGCACCATGCTTGGCGGCATCGTCGCCTTCCCGCTCGCCTTCTTCGCCGCCCGCAACATCACGCCCAGCCGGCTGGTCAACCAGGTGCTCAAGCGTTTCTTCGACTTCATGCGCTCCATCGACATGCTGATCTGGGCGCTGTTCTTCACCCGTGCCTTCGGGCCGGGACCGCTAGCGGGCAGTGCAGCGATCTTCTTCACCGAGATCGGCACGCTCGGCAAAACCTATTCCGAGGCGCTGGAGAACATCGACGACAAACCGCGCGAGGGTATTACCTCGACCGGAGCCAACGGCCTCTTGGTGCAGCGCTACGGCGTGCTGCCGGAAGTGGTACCGGTGTTCATCAGCCAGACGCTCTACCAGTGGGAATCCAACACTCGCGGCGCCACCATCATCGGCGCGGTCGGCGCCGGCGGCATCGGCCTGAAATTGTGGGAAGCGATGCGCACCAACTCCAACTGGGCCAACGTCTTCTACATGGTGCTGCTGATCCTGGCCGTTGTCTTCATCTTCGACAACATCTCCAATTTCCTGCGCCGCCGGCTGAGCCGGACCATCCACGACTACAACAGGATCCAGGCCGAGCAGGGGTAGCCTTGTGACGCAGAAGCGCAAGCATCGTCTCGCCCGGCGCCAAAGGGCCGACCCCCACTCCGTCTCGGCGAAGCCGAGACGGAGTGGGGGAGCCAGCTGGCAACCGCCGCGAACGCAAAGAGAAAATGGGCCATGCGCAGGCGCCTAAGCCGCCTTCTTCCACCCGTTCTGGATATGCTTGTAGCCTTCCCGATACACCGCCTCCGGCGTTTCGGAAAAATCGCGCCACACCTTGGTCGCCGCCGCCAAATCCTTGAGCGAACGCCCGAACGCTTCGATCGTCAGCCAGTCGTCATAGCCGCTCTTGCGAATGGCGGAAAACGTTTCGGCCCAGGGGATGTTGCCGCGCCCCGGCACGCCGCGGTCATTCTCCGAAATATGGATATGCACGACATTCCGGCGGTGTTTCGTATAGGCGCCGATCGGATCGGCCTCCTCGATATTGGCATGGAAGGTGTCATACATCGCCTTGATATGCGGCCGGTCGATGGCGTCGATATGCTCCGACAAATCCGCCATCGTGTTGAGCAGGTAGCATTCGAAGCGGTTCAGCGCCTCAAGCCCGATTGTGACGCCCTTGTTGCCGGCATGGTCGCCGATGGCGCGTTGCGAGGCGACCGAGCGCTTTTTCTCGGCGGCTGTCGGCCCAGCGCCGGAAAACGCGCCGAGCGTCGAATGCAGCGGGCCGCTCAGCGTGCTGGCGCCAAGCGCATTGGCGCAGTCGATCGCCCATTTCATGTAGCCAACACCAGCCTTGCGCGTCGCCGCGTCGGCCGAGATCAGGTTCATCGCCGGATCGCCCATGGCTGAAACCGCGGTCCGCTCCAGCCCGATCCGGTCGAGCAGTTCGCCGAGTTTTTTATAGTCGTCCGGCGTGCCGGCGAAGATCGGTATCTCGACGCCATCGAAGCCGGTCGCCTTGATGTCGCGCAGCAACGGCTCGTGTTTCCTCGACACCGCCGTCGTCCACAAGAACATGCACATGCCGATTTTCATCGACGCCCCCTCCCAGTTCCCTGTTGTTGCCCCAAGGTGTTGAGATTCAGGTCAGGCCGAGTCGAAAATGGCTGGTTCCGAGAACCGGAGCGGAGCGTACTTTTGGTACGTGAGCACCGGAAGCGCAGGAAGCTGCCATTTGCAGGCCGGCATCACCTGAATATCAGCACCCTTGGTCAGAGCTTCGTCCAGGCTCCATTCTTCTTCGACGACTTCACACAAGCCTCGATGAAGGCCATGCCTTCGACGCCGTCGTGAATGGTCGGGAAGACGACATCCTTGGCCGGCTTGCCGCCCTTGCGGCGTGCCGCCCGGATGGCGCGCGCGGCCTCCTGGTAGATGTTGGCGAAACCTTCCAGATAGCCCTCGGGATGGCCTGACGGCACGCGGCTGACACGGCCCGCCACCGGCAGCGCACCGGCGCCGTTGCGGGTGATCAATTGCTTCGGCTGGCCGAACGGCGTGTACCAGAGATAGTTCGGGTCGGCCTGCACCCATTCCAGCCCGCCTTTCGAGCCATAGATGCGCAGCTTCAGGCCGTTCTCATGGCCGGGGGCCACCTGGCTTGCCCAGATCATGCCCTTGGCCGGGTGCGTCTTGCCGGCCGGCTTGAAGCGCAGCATGACGTTGACGTTGTCATCGAGAAGCCGGCCCGGCACGAAGGCGTCGAGATCGGCCGACAGGGAGTCCAGTTCCAGCCCCGAGACGAAGCGGGCGAGGTTGTAGGCATGCGTGCCGATATCGCCCAGCGCGCCGCCGGCACCTGCCTGCTTGGGGTCGGAGCGCCAGGCCGCCTGCTTCTGGCCTGTCGCCGCCAAATCCTCGGTCAACCAGTCCTGCGGATATTCGGACTGCACGATGCGGATGTCGCCGAGCACACCCTTGGCGACCATTTCACGTGCTTGCCGGACCATCGGATAGGCGGTGTAGTTGTGCGTCAGCACGAACACCTTGCCGGTCTTCTCGACAATCGCCGCAAGCTTTTTCGCCTCGGCGAGCGTCGTCGCCAGCGGCTTGTCGCAGATGACGTGGATGCCGGCCTCGAGGAAAGCTTTAGCCGCAGGCACATGGACATTGTTGGGCGTGACGATGGCCACCGCCTCGATGCCGTCGGGGCGCTTCGCCTCGGCCTTAGCCATCTCGGCATAGGATGCATAGCTGCGTGCGGGGTCGAGCCCGAGTTCGGCGGCCGACGCCTTGGCACGGTCCGGGTCGGCTGACAAAGCGCCGGCAACCAGCACGAAATCATTGTCCATGCGCGCCGCGATCCGGTGCACCGCGCCGATGAAGGCGCCTTGCCCGCCGCCGACCATGCCGTAGCGGATCGGGCCGCCTCCCGTTTCCGAGTTCGATGCGCCGACCATGTCTTGCTCCTCGCTGTTGCTCACCTCCCTTGAGGGGAGGTCGATCCGCGCAGCGGATCGGGTGGGGTCGTTGTGGCAGAGCTCGGCATGAACCGACCCCTCCCGGCCCTTCGGGCCACCCTCCCCGCGAGGGGGAGGGAAAGTCGAGCTAGATTCCCATCATGGCGCGCAGCAACTTCTTGTCGGTGGCGCCACCGGCGAAATCGTCGAATGCCTTTTCGGTCACGCGGATGATGTGGTGCTCGATGAAAGGCGCGCCTTCCGCCGCACCATCTTCCGGATGCTTCAGGCAGCACTCCCACTCCAGCACCGCCCAGGAATCATAATTGTACTGCGTCAGCTTGGAGAAGATGCCGCCGAAATCCACCTGTCCATCGCCCAGCGAACGGAAGCGCCCGGCGCGGTTGGTCCAGCTCTGATAGCCGGAATAGACGCCTTGCCGGCCGGTCGGGTTGAACTCGGCGTCCTTGACGTGAAACGCCTTGATGCGCTCGTGATAGATGTCGATGAATTCGAGATAGTCGAGCTGCTGCAGCAGGAAATGCGACGGATCGTAATTGATGTTGCAGCGCTTGTGGCCGCCGACCGCATCGAGGAACATCTCGAAGGTGGCGCCGTCGAACACGTCTTCGCCGGGATGAATCTCGTAGCCTATATCGACGCCATTATCCTCATAGACATCGAGGATCGGCTTCCAGCGCTTGCCGAGCTCAGCGAACGCTTCCTCGATCAGCCCGGCCGGCCGCTGCGGCCAGGGGTAGAGGTAAGGAAAGGCCAGCGCTCCGGAGAAGCTGACCGAGGCCTTGAGGCCAAGGTTCTTCGACGCCTTGGCGCCGAACTCCATCTGTTCGACCGCCCATTTTTGCCGCGCCTTTGGATTGTTGTGCACCGAAGCCGGCGCAAAGCCGTCGAACTGCGCATCATAGGCCGGATGCACCGCCACCAGTTGCCCCTGCAGATGCGTCGACAGTTCGGTAATCTCGACGCCGGCGTCAGCGCAGATGCCTTTCACCTCGTCGCAATAAGCCTTGGAAGAGGCCGCCTTCTTGAGGTCGAACAGCCGCGCGTCCCAGGTCGGGATCTGCACGCCCTTGTAGCCGAGACCGGCCGCCCATTTGGTGATCGCCGCCAGTGAGTTGAACGGCGCGGCGTCGCCCGCGAACTGCGCCAGAAACAGCCCGGGGCCCTTCATTGTCGTCGGCATCGGCATCCTCCCTCATTTCTCTCGCGACCGAGCATAGCGCCGATTGGAAACAGGGCCAGCCACTTTGGTCTTTTCTCAACGGGTGCTTGCTCGCACCGTCATTCTGGTATTACCAAATATGGAAATCTGGTCAAGCCGTGCAATGCGGTATCATGACCCCAAAACCACTTGGCGCAGGCATATATATCTCAATATAATCAAGGAAATAATCCACAGTAAAAGTTGCGCCTCAGCGCTTCTTGCCGATCTGAAGAATTTGCTGTAGACCTCGCTTCAGGCCCAATTGGTCGAACCAGTTTGCGAGAAAAGGCTGGGAACGCCTTGGGGAGGAACCTTTGTGTCGCCTTTTGGCGATGCATGTCGCAGGCGAACCATAGAGACGAATTGGGAAGGACAGACCATGCATCTTTCGACGCACAACTGGATGCGCGCGGAACCCTTGGAAACGACGCTCAAGCGCATCAAGAAATTCGGCTATGAGTCGATCGAGATTTCCGGCGAGCCCGAGCAGTACAAGACCAAGGAGACCCGGGCGCTGCTGAAGGAGCATGGTATTCGCTGCTGGGGCGCGGTGACCCTGATGCTGGGCGAGCGCAACCTTGCCGCCAGGAACCAGGGCCAGCGCGAGCGTTCCGTTCAGTATGTCAAGGACGTGCTGACCATGGTCAGCGAACTCGATGGCGAGATCATCACCCTGGTTCCGGCGACCGTCGGCAAGGTGGTGCCTGACGGGACCGAGGAAGAGGAATGGAAGTGGGTCGTCGACGCCACCCGCGAATGCTTCACGCACGCCAAGAAGGTCGGCGTCAAGATCGCCGTCGAGCCGCTTAACCGCTTCGAGACCTATCTGTTCAATCGCGGTGCCCAGGCGCTGGCTTTGGCCGACGCGGTCAGCCCCGAATGCGGCGTGTGCCTCGACGCTTATCACATCCACATGGAAGAATTTAACGTCTATGACGCGATCCGGCAGGCCGGAAAGCGCCTGTTCGACTTCCATGTCGCCGACAACAACCGGTTTGCTGCCGGCCTCGGCCAGATCGACTGGCCGAAGATCGTCGCCACCTTGCGTGAGATCGGCTACGACGGCGCGCTTACCAATGAGTTCGTCGCGCCCGTCGACCGGACACCGGCCGCACCCTATCCCGACATGGTCGAGCGCAATCCGGTCGACATCTCACCAGAACAGCTGAAGTTCATCCAGGACCACGGCTCCAGTGTGCTCACCGAGAAATTCTACACCGACCAGATGCGCATCAACGCCGAGACGTTGCTGCCGCTGATCAAGTAGTCGACTGCCTCAGGGAAATTCGCCCTTCCGCCCTGACCGGCGGCAGGGCTGGGGAAGAATATGCGTATCAAGTCCGTCCAAGCCTGGTGGATCCGCGTTCCGATCGAAGCCGCTCGGCAGCACCGCAGCGACTTCGGTCAGGTGACGACCTTCGACGCCGCCATCCTGCGCATCGAGACCGATGACGGGCTGGTCGGCTGGGGCGAAGGCAAGAACGCCGCCGGCAGTGCCGGCAGCTACGGCGCACTCGTCCACATGCTGAACCATGAGGTCGGGCCGCAGCTGGTCGGCCGCGATCCGGCCGACATCGGCGTCATATGGGAGATGCTCTACAATGGCGTGCGCTACGACAGCGCAGCGCGCAGCGGCCACGCCATGCCGCAGCTGGCGCGGCGCGGCATGAGCATCGCGGCGATCAGCGCCGTCGACATCGCGCTGTGGGACATTCTTGGCAAATCGCTTGGCGTTCCTGTCTGGCGGCTACTCGGCGGCCGCAAGCTCGATCGCATGCCGGCTTACGCGTCCGGCGGCTGGGCGGCCGCCGACGCCATCGGCGAGCAGTTGAAATCCTATATCGCCAAGGGCGGTTTCAAGGCACTGAAGATGCGGGTTGGCGCCATGGACGGCGCGGCGCACATTTCCGCCGCCCGCGTGCGGGCCGCACGGCAGGCGCTCGGCCCCGATGTCGAACTGATGGTCGACGCGCACGGCACCTATACGGTGGCGGAAGCAAAACGCTTCATCCACCTCGTCAACGACCTTGATCTGGCGTGGTTCGAGGAGCCTGTTATCGCCGACGACAAGCCGGGCATGGCCGAAGTGCGGGCATCCGGCGTCGTCCCGATCGCCACCGGCGAAAGCGAGGCGACACGCTACGCCTTCCGCGACCTCGCCGCGCTCAAAGCCGCCGACATCTTCCAGCCCGATCCCGCTTTCTGCGGCGGCATCAGCGAAGCGATGAAGATCGGCACCATCGCCAGCGCCTTCAATCTGCGCTTTGCACCGCATTTGTGGGCCGGCGCGCCCTGTTTTTTCGCAGGCTTGCATGTCTGCGCCGCCTCGCCGTCGAGTTTTACCGTCGAATATTCGCTCGGCGCCAACCCGATGATCCATGATCTGGTCGAAGAGACTGTCGAAGCCAGGGACGGTATGATAGCGATCCCGGAAAAACCGGGGCTGGGATTCACCATTTCGGAGCGGTTCCTGGAGGCGCACGCGCAACGCGGTTGACGATGAAAGAAAAGAACCTCCTCGCGGAACTCGCCGCCTACCTGTTCTCCCATTCGGACAAGGAGAGTGGCCGAACGCCTTCGGAACGCGAACTGGCGGAGCATTTCGCCGTCAGCCGCGGCCAGATCCGCGAGGCGCTGGCCATCCTGGAGGCCATGCGCATCGTTGAGCGCCGGGCCAAGTCCGGCATCTACATCGACACCAAGCAGGCCAGCGTGGAGGCCATGGCGCTGTTCGCCCGCGCGGGCCTGCCGCTCGACCCGATCCAGATCTACGAGACGGTCGAACTGCGCAAGATCCACGAGATCAAGGCGGCCGAACTTGCCTGTTCGCGTGCCACAGAGGAGAATTTCGAGCGGCTGCGTGAAATCCTCAAGGCTTCGGAAGAGCGCATCGCCGCCGGCGAAGGGCTTGCCAGGGAAGACCGCGAATTCCACCTCGAAATCGTGCGCGCCACCAAGAACAGCGTCTTCCACAATGTCTGCAGCGTCTACTACATGATGGGCGAGCAGCGCCTGCCGATCTATTTCAACGACCCCGAGCGCAACGTGCGCTCGCATGCCGAGCATATCCAGATCTATGAGGCGCTGCTGCGCCGCGATGGCAATCTCGCCCAGGCGCTGATGAGTGCCCATCTGCAAGGGGCTGAGAGCTACTGGAAAGGCCTGATCGAGGGCCATGGCGAGGAACCTCAAAACCCGGCGCTCGAAAAAGCTTGATCGACATGGCCCGTATCCTCACGACCCACGCCCTGCACCCGCGCGCCTCGGCCATGCTGGCCGGCGCGGGAGAACTCGTCGTCGCCTCCGCCATCGATCCGGCCACGCTGGCCGCCGAGGCGAGGAATGCCGACATCGTCATCGTGCGCGCGCCGCTGCCACCACAGCTTTTCGACAGTGCGACGCAACTGAGGGCGGCAATCCGTCATGGCGCCGGGCTCGACATGATCCCGATGGAAGCAGCGACGGCCGCCGGCGTGCTGGTGGCCAATGTTCCGGCGGTCAATGCCCGCTCGGTTGCCGAGCACGTCATGTTCGTGGCGCTCGCTTTGCTGCGTAACTTCCGCGTCGTCGACCGAGACCTGCGCACCAAAGGCTGGCTCGCCGGCCGCGAGCATGCCAATTCCAACATCGAGCTTGCCGGCAAGACGATCGGCATCGTCGGCCTTGGCGCCGTCGGCCAGGCGGTCGGCCATATCGCCGCGCACGGCTTCGACCTGAAGGTGGTGGCAACGACGCGCAGCATGCAGCCGGCGCCGGACAAGGTCGGTTTCCTGTCGATCGACGCTCTCGTCGAGCAAAGCGACATCATCGTTCTGTGCTGCCCGCTGACGCCGGAAACGCGCGGCCTGATCAACCGTGAGCGGATCGCCCGCATGAAGCCTCATGCGCTGCTGATCAACGTGTCGCGCGGGCCGGTCATCGATGACGACGCGCTGATCGAGGCGTTGCAGAAACGCCGTATCGGCGGCGCCGCGCTCGACGTTTTTGCCACGCAGCCGCTGCCGTCGAACCATCCCTATTTCGGCTTCGACAATGTCATCATCACGCCGCACATGGCGGGGATCACCGAGGAATCGATGATGCGCATGGGGGTCGGCGCGGCGGGTGAAGCCTTGCTGGTGCTGGCGGGCAAGCTGCCGGTCAATCTGCGCAATCCAGAAGTGGTCGATCACTATCGGCGGCGGTTTCCGGAGAGCCTGTGACACATCGCGGTTCCCCCCAATTCTCCGCGACGTTGAGAGCCATGTCCGATCCACGCCTCGCATCCCTGGTAGCCGTCGTTTGTTCGCTCAGCGCCGTGCCGTCATTCGCGGCCGAGAGCAGCTATGTCTATTGCGACAACGGGCTGCGCTGCTTCAAGGCGCCCTGCCCGTCGAACAGCGCACTCGACCTTGCCACCGGGGCGATCATCAAGGGCGTGTCGATCGACCCCAGCGGATTGCCGCAGGCCGGCAAGGCGATGACCGATCT
Source organism: Mesorhizobium sp. CO1-1-8 (assembly GCF_020164875.1). Lineage (NCBI taxonomy): Bacteria > Pseudomonadati > Pseudomonadota > Alphaproteobacteria > Hyphomicrobiales > Phyllobacteriaceae > Mesorhizobium > Mesorhizobium sp. CO1-1-8. Next base: position 87,889 of record NZ_JAIUGZ010000017.1, read on the forward strand.
TTCCGCCGCGCTTTATGCCGGCAAGATCGTCGTCAGGGGCTCTATCGAGCACCGCACCCAGACGATCACCGGCAAGGAGTACAATCTGCCCTGGCTGGTCGCGACCCGCATCGTACGCACCGCAAAAGACAGCGAACGCAAGCACTGTTCGTCGCACTGATAGTCAGGTCAATCCTGGTCACGCGCCAAGCAGCTGCTCTATTTCAGCAGCAATCCGCAGCAGGCGCCGGTCATGCCCGTTGCGCGCCACCAGCATCAATCCGGCAGGCAGCGTCGTGCCTGGCATCGGCAGCGAAATCGCGCAGAGGTCGAACTGGTTGGCAACCTGCGTGTTGCGCAGCAACAGGCCTTCGGTGCGGTCACGCAACTCGGCGTCGTCAGCCATCGAGACTATGGTCGGCGCCGTCACCGGTGTGGTCGGCAAGGCCAGCACATCGACCGATGCCAGCCGCTCGTCCATGGCGGCAACGAGCGCTGTGCGCCGGCGCATTGCCCTGATGTAGACAGGCGTCGGCAGCATTGCCGCCCGCGACAAAGGTCCGCTGACGTGCGGGTCGACGGGCACCGAAGCTCCTGTCGCCAGCCAGTCGGCATGCACTTCGGCCCCTTCCATGGCAGCGATCGAGCCACGCTTGGTGGTAGCGCGCAAATCGGCAAGCAGATCGTCGATCGACAGATCCGCGATCCGCGCGCCTGCCTGCTCTATCTTGCCAAGGCAGAGGCCGAATGCGGTCGCCACCTCGTCTTCCGTCTCTTCGAAAAGGACGCCGCGCGGAACGCCTACGCGAAGCTCTGCAATGCCAACCGGCGCCAGCGCGGTCGGCACTTCACCGGCCATCACGGCGTCGGCGGCGGCACATTGGGCCACGGTTCGGGCAAGCGGACCGATCGAGTCCAGCGTGGCGGACAGCGGGAACGCACCGGCGAGCGGCACGCGTCGCGCTGTCGGCTTGAAGCCGACGACACCGTTGAGTGAAGCCGGAATGCGTATCGAACCGCCAGTGTCGGAACCGATCGATATTTCGCTTGTCGCCTCGCCGACGGAAACGCCGGCGCCCGAGGAAGAACCGCCCGGAATGCGGCTGGCGTCCACAGCATTGCCAGGCGTGCCGAAATGCTGGTTGTCGCCGATCGCGGTGAAGGCGAATTCGGTCATGTTGGTCTTGCCGATAGTGACCGCGCCGGCCTGCCGCAGCCGGCTGACGATGGCCGCGTCGCGTTGGGCGTATGCCGCGGTCTTGCGCATCAGCGACCCGGCCGTGGTTGGTTCGCCGGCGACATCGAACAGATCCTTGATCGAGACGATGGTGCCGTCAAGCGGCCCTAGCGTCACACCGGCTTGGCTGCGGGCATCGCTGGCATCAGCCGCGGCCCGTGCTGCTTCGGCATAGAGCTTCGTGAACACGCGCTCTTCGCCTGCACGCGCAGCGAGGCGCGCGAGAATGGTTTCCAAATGATCGCGGACGGACTGCATTTCGGTGTCGGACTCCAGACGTCTTGAACGTCCTTGGGGCGTGGATTGCCGAGACTTAACCTGGCGCAGGCGGTTTTGCACCCTGTCTAATGCGAGGAAAATCCGATGCTCTACAAAGGCAGCTGCCACTGCGGCAAGGTCGCCTTCGAATTCAAGGCCGAACTGACCAGCGCCATCAGGTGCAATTGCTCGATCTGCTCGCGCAAGGGCACCTTGTTGTGTGCCATTCCGCATCAGACCTTGCGGGTTCTGGCGTGGGGCGATGATTTGGGCATCTACACATTCGGCAATCATGCCATCGCGCACCGGTTCTGCCGGGCCTGCGGCATCCATCCCTTTGCGGAGGATGTCCGCGAAGGCCGTGAACGCAGCGCCTACATCAACATCAACTGCGTGGCCGATCTCGACCCCTCGACCCTGTCGGTTTTCGATTTCGACGGGCGGTCGGCCTGAGGCAGTTCCAGGAAAATGCGCGGCGGTTTTCCGTCCGGAATTGCGGAGGAACCAAATACCTATCGATAGCCCGTCGCATCGGCGGGCTTGCCGGCGTCCTGGACCTCCGGAACATAACGCCAGGCGTCGGGCCGTGAACCGTCGAGGTCGGTAAAGCCGTAGACCTGCGCCAGCCCGCCGCTGGACAGCGACTGCCCGCTCCAGCGCAAGCGATCCGGATCCGCCGCCAAAGCCGCAACGGCGCGCCCGACGAAGCGTGGCGTCTCGGAAATGACGAAATGCGGCACCGCGGCGGTGGCGTCGCGCCAATTGTCCTCGCTCACGCCAAAGGCTTCCAGCATCATCTCCGAACGCAGCCAGCCGGGCGTCAGCGACACGGACGTTGCGTCGTGTTTTGCCAGATCCTTGGCATGCGCCCATGCCATCCGCGTCACCGCGACCTTGGCAAGATCGTAGAAGGGTGACAGCCGGTAGTGATCGGCATTGTATTCGGCCGTGCCGTCGGTGACTTCGACCAGCAGCCCGCCCGGACGTTCGATCAGCAGCGGCAACGCATGGTGTGCGGTGATCAGATGCGTATCGATGCCGAGCCGAAGCATGCGCAGGCCATTGTCCAGATTGTGGTCCCAGACCGGCTTGTTCCACTCGAACAGCTTTTCGCCACCCCAGATGTCGTTGACCAGTATGTCGAGCCGGCCCTGTTCGGTGCGGATGCGCTCAACCAGTCCGTGCACATCTTCGGCCACGAGATGATCGACTTGCACGGCGATGCCCTTGCCTCCGTTCGCCGAGACCAGTTCCGCTGTTTCCTCGATGGTTTCGGGCCGGGCATATTCGGATTGCCAGGCGCGGGTGCTGCGCCCAGTGACGTAGACCGTGGCGCCGGCAGCGCCAAGTTCGACCGCTATGCCTCGACCGGCGCCGCGCGTCCCGCCTGCGACCAGGGCAACTTTCCCTTGCAACGTCATTGAACTCTCCCAAAAACGGTTTCATCGACCAAGCACGGGCTAGCCTGCGCTGCTTACATCGTATATAAATGATCATTCGGTTATATCAGGATGTCAAGATGACCCGGCCAAAAACCCAGTCCGACGAGCAGGTGCTGGAGACCGCGCACCGGTTGATCCACGAGCATGGTCCTGAAGCACTCACCTTCGAGCGTCTGGCAAAGGCTTGTGGTCTCTCCGGTGCAACGCTGGTGCAGCGCTTCAAGAACAAGGCGCAGCTTAAACAGCGCACCTTGCTGCACGCATGGGACGGTCTCGACGACCACACCAGGATCCTGGCAGCTGCCGTCCCGAGAACGCCCGCTGGTGCGGTCGCGCTGCTGGTGGCGCTGTCGCAACATTACGGCGGCATCGAATCCTATGCCGAAGGCCTGCTTGTCCTGCGCGAGGACCTGCGCGACCCCCTGCTCAGGGCGCGCGGTGCGGCCTGGAAGGCGTTCCTGTGCGACGCTCTTGCAGCCTGTTTTGTTGAAACGCCCAACCCGCCACGCGACATCGGCCTGCTGATGGCATCCCATTGGCAAGGCTCGTTGCTGTGGTGGAGCTTTGACCCTGCAATCGAAGTGGCCGCCTTTGTCGAGGACAGCCTGAACCGCTTTGTCGCTGCCATCACAATGGCGCCGGCCCGAAAACCGTGATGGTTCTCGGGCCGACCCGCAGTGTCAGGAAAGCCTGATTGCGGCCAGGCTACTCGGCCTGCTTCGGGCCGCGCAGGAACACAACGATGGCCGCCAGCAATGTCGCCGCGCCGCAATAGGCGAAGGCACTGGCGACGCCGGTGTGGTCGACCAGCAGGCCACCGAAGACGGCGCCGAGCGCGATCGCCACCTGGAACGTCGCCACCATCAGTCCGCCGGCGCTTTCGGCCTGGTCGGGGGCTGCCCGCACCAGCCAGCTCTGCAGCCCGACCGGCACCGCACCGAAAGCAAAGCCCCAGGCCGCGACGGCGGCGGCGGCGATCGTCGGCGAAGCCCCGAAAACCAGCATCGAGGCGGCGGCCAGTGCGATCAGCAAGGGCGCCAGCGCAACGGCTGCTTTGAGGCTGCGCTCGGCGAGGATGCCGCCGGCGACATTGCCGAAAAAACCGCCAATGCCATAGGCGAGCAGCACCAGAGAGATCGTCTCGATGTCGAGCACGGGGACCTTCTCGAGGAAGGGACGGACATAGGTGAAGCCGGCAAAGTGTCCAGAAGCGACCAGCAGCACGACCAGCAGCGCCACCCTGATCGACGGACGCTTCAGCACGTCGAGCAAGGTGCGGAAGCTTGCCACACCCACGGGAGGCAATTTCGGAATGGTGGCCAGTTGCACCAGCAGCGCCAGGGCGGCGACGACGGTCGCAATCATGAATGCCGTGCGCCAGCCCCAGATGTCACCAACATAGGCGCCGACCGGCGCTGCACAGACGGTCGCCAGCGAAACGCCGGTCAGGATGATCGACATGGCGCGCGGCATCAACCGCATCGGCACCAGCCGCAGCGCCATCGCCGCCGACATCGCCCAGAAACCGCCAAGTGCTACGCCGAGCACGACACGGGCAAGCAGAAGCACGGGCAGCGATGAGGCAAAGGTGGCCAGGAGATTGGACAGGATCAGGAATACCGTCAGCATCCACATCACCAGCCTGCGATCCATACGCCTGGTGACGATGGCCATGGTGGGTGCGGCAATGGCTCCGACAATCGCGGTTGCCGTCACCGCCTGTCCGGCCACGCCTTCGCTGACGCCGAGATCGCGCGCCATCGGCGTCAGCAGGCTGGCGGGGAGAAATTCAGCGGTGACGAGGCCAAAAACACCAAGTGCCAGCGAAACAACGGCGCCCCAGGCCGGCTCGGTTCGTTCGTCGGAGTCCACAGGGTTCAAAAGTGTGGCGTCGATGACGCCTGTCGCCTGTTCGGCCATGGTCAGTCTCCGAGTTGTTTTGCAGCGCAGCATTGGCTGCAACGCAACATAGGGAGTGACCGCCTGGAGTTTCCATGCTAGAAATCCCATCATGCTTGACCATTCGTCCAAAATTCCAATCACTGGCGACCCGCTCACCGACATTTTGCGTGGCTTGCGCCTCGATGGCGTCGAATACGGCCGCTTCGAACTGAAGGAACCCTGGGGCATTCAGTTTCCGGCCCACCCAGCGGCGCGGTTTCATTTCATCGGCCGCAAAGGCTGCTGGCTGAAGCAGCCATCTGGCGAATGGGTGGAACTCAATGCAGGCGACGCGGTGCTGCTGCCGCGCGGTGCGGCGCACGTGCTGGCCAGCGAGCCCGGCGCCCAGGCCTGGCCGATCCACGGCTACGAAGTCGAGGAGGTCTGCAAGGACGTCTACTGCACGTCGAACGAAGGCATGTCGGAATGCTGCCGGCCGGGAACCCTGTTGTTTTGCGGCAGCATGTACTTCAATCTCGATGGCTTGCACCCCCTGCTCGGCATGATGCCGGATGTGATGCGCACGCATGAGTTGGAAGCCTATGAGCCTGGCATTCCGCATCTGCTGGAATCGATGGCGCGTGAGGTGACGATGGAGCGCGTCGGCTCCGGCGGCATCCTGGCGCGGCTGGCCGACGTACTGGCCGCCACCGTCATCCGCTCATGGGTCGAGCGCGGCTGCGGCGACGCGTCCGGCTGGATCGCCGCCGTCAGGGACCCGGAAATCGGCCGCGTGCTGGCCGCCATCCATCTTGAACCGAACCATGACTGGACGGTCGAGTCGCTGGCAAGGATGATGGGCGCCTCGCGATCGGGATTTGCCGAGCGCTTCGCCACCACCGTCGGCGAAACGCCTGCGAAATATGTCACCCAGGTCAGAATGCATCAGGCGCGGCAATGGCTGGTCCGCGACCGGATGAAAATCTCCGTCGTTGCCGCGCGTCTCGGCTATGAATCCGATGCCGCCTTCAGCCGCGCCTTCAAGCGCGTCATCGGCTCGGCGCCCAGCCACCTCCGGGCCGAGGAACAGGCCGATATCCGCCAGGCCAGCTGACGCACGGGTTCCGAACTCAGCTTGACAAAGGCAGCAGCCAGGTCGGCGGTCTTGGCACTTTTTGTGCCGGCAGCTCTTCGCGATAGGAATTTTTTCTTGACTCGGTGACCTCAGATAAGGTACATATTTGCCTATGGTGCTGATTTGCGCCAATGACCCGCCGCACAGGCGGGTTTTTCGTTTGATGCTCCCTCAGCCAACGCGCCGGCGAAGGCTCCGAAGGAACCCGTTGACCCGAGTTCGTTGCCCTGAGCTGACGCATGGAGGCCGTGACGGACTGGTGATTCCAGGCTAGAAAAATCCGCATGGTTTTCACCTCGCCCAAGACTGGCCTGCCGGCCTCGGTCGTTCAGCCGGGCGTTCAAGCGCATCATAGGCATCGCGCCCAGCCACCTGCGCACCGTCGACGGCACCTCCGAAAACCGCTGAGGCGATGCCGGATCCACGGCCGTGGATCGCAGGGAGTCTGGATGAATTGCCAAGCCTTCCGGACGCAATGCCATTGCCGGGCCACCCGCATGCATTAGCTTGCCAGAACCAGGCAGCGAGGGGCCGGCGGCAAGCCGGTCCAAAGAGGAGAACCCATGCCAAATCATCCGAAGGTCATCGCACTCGCCGTCATGCTTGCAGTTCCCGGGCGTGCCTTTGCCCTCGAGGACAGCTACCTGCCGGCCGACAAGATCCCCTATGTCGCGGAAGTGCCCGACCAGCCGCATCGCCTTGGCCCGTTATGGGGCGAGCGGGCCAAGGGTCCGGCAGGCACGTTGCTGAAGGTCCCCGGCAACTGGCGCGCACCGGTCCATGCGCACACCGCGGATTATCGCGCGGTGGTCATAAAGGGGCTGTGGGCGCACTGGCAGATGGATGGCGGCGAGGCGACCAGGGTCGAACTGCCTCCTGGATCCTACTGGACCCAGAAAGCCAATGAGATGCATGACGACGCCTGCGTCTCCGACACGGAATGCGTGATCCTGCTGATCAACGACACGCCCTACGAAACCTACTTCCAGAATAGGCTGGGATACAGCCTATGAGGCGTGTCGCAAGCTGACGCCGCTGCCCTTGTCGAACAGCACCACCTTGTCGGGGTTCCAGGCAAAGCGCACCGCCTGCTCGATGGCGACGTCGGTTCTGGCCGGCACGGTGGCACGCAGTGTCGCGTCGCCGACGCGCAGTGTCAGGATCTTTTCGACGCCGTGGTTCTCGACGTCGTGGACACGCGCCTCGACCGGCGCGCCGCTCTCGAGATAAACATCCTCGGGACGAATGCCGAAGACGAGCGGGCGACCGTCGGTCGCCGCACCCGCCTTTAGCCCCTCAAAAGTCTTGGCACCCCCCGAAAAAGGCAGTTCGAAGTTCAATGGAGCCATCACCGCGCGGCCATTCACAAGCTTACCGTCGATGAGGTTCATCGGCGGCGAGCCGACGAAGCTCGCCACATAGGTGTCGCGCGGATTGTTGTAGATCTCGTGCGGCGTGCCGGTCTGGACGATGCGGCCATGGTTGAGCACGCCGACCTTGTCGCCCATCGACATCGCCTCGATCTGGTCGTGGGTGACGAACAGGAAGGTGGCGCCGAGCTGCATCTGCAGGTTCTTCAGTTCAGTCCGCAGCGCCTCGCGCAGCTTGGCGTCGAGCGCAGACAGCGGCTCGTCCATCAGGAACACACGCGGCTTGCGCACGATGGCGCGGCCGATCGAGACGCGCTGCATCTCGCCGCCGGACAGCCGATCCGTCTTTCGGTCGAGCAGATGCTCGATCCGCAGCGTACGGGCGGCACGGTCGACCCGATCCTTGATCTCGGCGTCGGGCAGCCGGCGAATTTTCGGCTTCAGCGGGAATTCGAGATTTTCGCGCACGGTGTAGCGCGGATAGAGCGAGTATTGCTGCAGCACCAGCGCCACGTCACGCTCGGCCGCACCCCAGTTGGCGACGTCGACGCCGTCGATGAAGACTTGGCCTTCGCTCGGCTTTTCCAGGCCGGCGACGAGCCGCAGCGTCGTCGTCTTGCCGGCGCCCGTCTCGCCCAGCAGCACGAAGAACTCGCCATCGGCAATATCGAGATCGAGCCCGGTGAGCGCAGTGTGGTTGCCAAAGGTCTTCGAGATGTTCTTGAGCTGGATATGGGCCATCAGAGTCTCACCTCAAGCGACTTGCCGCTTGCCTTGTCGAAGAAATGCGCCTGGGTCGGGTCGATCCTGGCGAAGACCCTTTCACCGGGTCCGGCAACGAAGCCGCTCTTGGTGCGGGCCCGCAGCAACTCGGTTCCGACCTTGAGATCGACGATGTCGAAGGAGCCGAGCGGCTCGACGATATGCGTGTCGACAGGCACGAAGCCCTCGGTCGCCTCACGCCGAATGAGCACGCCCTCCGGGCGGATGCCGAGCGCGAGCTGCCGCCCGGCATGGCCATTGAGCTTCGACAGCAATGCCTGCGGAAATTCGAAACCGGATGCCGCGCCGCCGACCGTTACCGAGACCGCAGATCCGGTCTCGGCGACCGCGGCATCGGTGACATTCATCACCGGGCTGCCGACGAATTGCGCCACGAACAGATTTGCCGGCTGCGAATAGACCTCGTCCGGCGTGCCGACCTGCTGCAAGACGCCTGCGTGCATGATGACGATGCGGTCGGCCAGGCTCATGGCCTCGATCTGGTCGTGCGTGACATAGATGGTGGTCGAGCCCTGCTTGATGTGCAGCCGCTTGATTTCCGCGCGCATCTCCTCGCGCAGCTTGGCGTCGAGCGCGCCGATCGGCTCGTCCATCAGCATGGCCTTCGGCCGCCGCACCAGCGCCCGGCCGATGGCGACGCGCTGCATGTCGCCACCCGAGAGCGCCGACGGCTTCTTGTCCAGCAGGTCGGTGATCTGCAGCGTCTTGGCGACGGAGCGAACCTCGCTGTCGATCTCCGTCCTGCTCTTGCGCGTGGCACGCAAGGGGAAGGCGATGTTCTCATAGACGCTCATATGCGGATAGAGCGAGAACGACTGGAACACCATGGCGATGTCGCGGTCGGCGGCCTTCAAATGCTGTACCGGCTTGCCGTCGATGAAGATGTCGCCCTCGTCGATGGTTTCCAGCCCGGCGATGGCGCGCAGCGTTGTCGTCTTGCCGCAGCCCGACTGGCCGAGCAGCACGATGAACTCGTTGTCGGCGATCTTGAGGTTAAGGTCCTTGATGACCTGGACGGCGCCGAAGAATTTCTGGACGCCGCGAAGCTCGATCTGGGTCAATGCTGTGCTCCCGGATTGCGCACCTGGCCGGTGCCGGCCTTTTCCTCGGGCGCGATCTTGGAGGTTACGTTGAAGCCGACGAGTCCGATCAGGATGATGGTCAGGCCATAGCTGTGCAGCAGCATGCTCCACGGCTGGCAGAGCGCGATGATGCCGAGCACCATCAGGATCTGCGATCCGGGCTCAAGGTATTTCTGGTTGATGGCGCGAAAACTCATTTGCGGATCGCTCCGAAGGACATACCGCGCAACAGATGGTTGCGAAGCAGGAAGGTGAAGATTGCGACCGGCAGCAGGAACAGGAAGGTTCCGGAGGCGATCACCGTCCAGTCCGGCAGGCCCGAACCGACCTGGCTCGGGATGAAGGGAGGCGCGGTCTGGGCGCGGCGGTTGGTCATGATCAGCGCAAAGGCGTATTCGTTCCACGCGGTGATGAAACAGAACACGGCGGTGGCGGCGATGCCGGTGGCGGCCTCCGGCAGCACGATCTTGAAGAACGCCTCCATGCGCGTGTAGCCGTCGACAAGCGCTGCCTCCTCATACTCCTTCGGGATCTCGTCCATGAAACCCTTCATCAGCCACACGGAGAAGGACAGGTTGAAGGCGGTGTAGAGAATGATCAGGCCCAGATGCGTGTCGTTGAGCCCGACTGCCCGGTACATCAGGAACATCGGAATGGCGACCACCACCGCCGGCAACATGCGCGTCGACAGGATGAAGAAGAGCAGGTCCGCCTCCCCTTTCACCTTGAAGCGCGAGAAGCCATAGGCGGTGAATGTCCCCATGCCGACCGCCAACACCGTCGAGGTGATGGCGATGATGAGCGAGTTCAGGAAACGGCTCGGATATCCCGACCATTGCACCTGGCCCTTGCCGTCGCGCACGATCTTCTCGCCGCCGTCGAACACGACGCGCTCCCACCACGGGGCGGCCGCATACTCTTCGGCCGACGGCGGGCTGCGCAACTGTGAGCGCTTTGTGAAAAGTTTGACGAAAGGCGAGATGGTCGGCTCGAACATCACGGTCGGCGGGATCGTCGTGGCTAGGTTGCGTGGCTTGAACGAGGTTGCCACGATCCAGTAGATCGGCGCCAGGAAGATGATCGTCACCAAAAGGACGGCGACAATAGCGACCTTGTTGAGCGCCCGTTCACCCGAAGTCTGGACGGCCGCCATCTCAGCGCTCCTTAACTTTGTTGAGGTATTTCACATAAATGTTGGTGATCGCCAGCACCATGATCAGCACGATATAGGCAAGCGCGCAGGAGCGCCCTGTCTGCCATTCCTGGAAAGCCATCTTGTAGAGACGGATGGAAATCACCTCGGTGCTCGGCTGGGTCGACAGCACATAGGCAAGATCGAAAGTCTTGAAGGCTTCCATGGTGCGGAAGATGACCGCGATCATCAGGATCGGCGCGACCAGCGGCAGCGTGATGCGGAAGAAGGTATAGAACGGCCCGGCGCGGTCGATCGCGGCAGCTTCATAAAGATGCTTCGGCACCGCCGAAAGCCCGGCGAGCGACAACAGCATGACGAAGGGCGACCACATCCAGATGTCTGTGAACGCGACCGCGTAGAGCGCCATCTTCGGATCGCCGAGCCATTGGAATTTGCCGAGGTCGAGCACGTAGTTGATGACCCCCCAGGACGGATCGTAGAGCAGTTTCCAGAACAGGCCGACCACCGCCATCGAGAGCATCATCGGCAAGAGCAGCAACGTCGTGATCAGGCCCTTGAGCGGAATGGTACGATTGAGCAGCATCGCCGTTCCAAAGCCGACGACAACCTGACCGACGACCGAGACGATGACGTATTTCGCGGTCACCGCGAAATTGTTCCAGATATAAGGGTCGCTGAGGAGCTCGCGATAGTTCTTCAGTCCGACGAAATTGGCCGGCGCATTGGTCGATGCGCGGAAGTCGGTGAAGGAATAGCCGAGCGAATAGATCAGCGGAAAGATGTTGAAGACGATCAGGAACACGATCGTCGGGATGATGAAGAGGTTACGTATCGAAATATCGCTGAGGCCGCGCGAGGCGGCTCTGGAGGAGGTATTCAGCGGTGTGATCATTGTGGTCGCCAAGACCTGCTCCCATTCCTGAAAAAGAAAACGGAGGAGGCACGTGCCTCCTCCGCACTACATGTCGGTTATTGGCCGCGGCCGTATTTCTTGAACGTGGCGTCCCAATCCTTCGCCAGCGCATCCAGCATTTCCTTGGCCGTACCATCGCCGTTTACGATGTACGGATAGACACGCTGGTTGAGCTGCTGCAGCAGTTCCGCATATTCCGGCACCGCCCAGAAGTCCTTGACCTTAAACATCGTGTCGTAGAAGGCTTTGTTGTAGGGCGTGGCGTTCTGGAACTCGGCCGATTCCAGCACGGCCTTGTTGCAGGTGTAGCCGCCGAGGGCTGCCCACTTCTTCTGCGTATCGTCCTGGATGAACCACTTCAGGAATTTCATCGCCTCTTCCTTGTTGTTGGAATAGGAGACGACGGAAATGCCCTGACCGCCGAGCGCGGCGAACTGCTCACCACCTGGACCTGCCGGGTTGGCGAAGAAGCCGGTGTTCTTGGCATGCGGGTTCGACGCCTCGTTGATCAACGAGGGGAAGAAGGCGAAGTAGTTCATGCTCATGGCCGCCAGGCCTTCGGTGATGGCCTGGTTGTTCTCGACGAAAAAGGCGTTGGTCCAGCCCGGAGGCGTGAAGCCGAACAGCTTGCGGTAGTTTTCTGCCGCGGCTACCGCCTTGTCCGAGTTGATGATGCCGTCGACCTTGTAGGTGCCGAAGTCGCCGAGCTCACCGCCATACGAGAACAGCGCGTTCTCGAAGCCCATCGCCAGGCCGTCATACTGGTTCTGGGTGTAGATGGCGATGCCGTAGCGGTTCTGGTCGGGCCTGTTGAAGAACTCCGCGATGTCGGTCATTTCCTTGAAGGTCTTGGGAACGGCAAGTTCGTAGCCATACTTGGCCTTGAACGCTTCCATTTCCTTCGGGTCCTCGAACCAGTCCTTGCGGTAGGCCCAGCCCACGGCGTCGCCCTCGGCCGGGATCGACCAGTATTTGCCGCTGTTGCCGGGATATTCGGAGTAGAACTTAACCGTCGCCGGAGCCATCTTGTCGAGAACCTGGTTCTCTTTGACGAAGTCGGTGAGATCGACATAGTGACCGCCCTCGGAGGCGGCACCAAGCCATTGCGAGTCGCCGACGACCAGGTCATAGGCGCTGCCCTTGGCGTTGAACTCGGTGAAGGCCTTGGTCTGGAAATCGGCCCACGGGGTGGTTTCCACCGTGATCTTGACGCCGGTTTGCTTCTCGTACTCGTTGCCGAGTTCCTGCAGATAGTTTGCGGGATCCCATTCAGCCCAGAAGATGGTGAGTGACTTTTCCTGCGCGTAAACGGACGTTCCGCAGGCAAGCGTTAAGCCGATACCAGCAAGTACGCTGGTCACTAACTTGCGCATAATGATTTCCTCCCTTGTGCGCATTCTACCTTATCGTGCGAGCCGGCGACGTGACCGGCCCTGGTAGTTCCTCCCGTGATCGCACCTTTCCGGTTTCGAGCCTCCTCGCCCCGCCGGAAAATGGATCGCAGCCCTCACTTTCGATCCGCTTTTCTGATCCAATCTGGTATTACCAATTTTGCATGCACGTCAAGCCCTTTCTTGGCAGCTTGACTTGGCCATTGCTATGGGTTTCCCGCTTTATCTGCCTGTTTTAGCAAGATTTTCCTACTCAGTGATATGATTGGGTATTGTCCGACACCCCACTCACCGGCTAAGATCGGTGGTGTGCATGCTAATCTGGTCGAACCAGTTAGGCCCTATTCCATGACTTCCCTCGGATCGAGGCTGCCTCCTTCATCGACCGATTCCGCGACCGCCGCACGCACCAGCGCCCCGGCCGCCCACTGTGCGACTGACATCGTCCGGCGGCTGTCCAGCCCCCAGATATCCTTGAGCACGATCAGCACCTCGACGCCGAAGATAAGCGACAGCGCCTGCGCCAGCCGCTTGAAGTCGCGCGGCGGCAAACGGCCCTTGAGCGGCGCGATCGCATCTTTCAGCAGGTCGATGCGATGGCCGCGCGTAAAGGCCGGCTCACCGCCCAGCGTGCCGGCCTGACGCCGCGCCCATTGATCGAGCGACAGCTTCAGGGCTGCCTTGAACGTGGCTTCGAAGGCCTCGATGCGCGGCATGGCCGTATCGAACAGCTCGGCGACCCGGCGCTCGGCGTCAGTGGAGGTCGATTGCCAGGTGAGGATCGGCCCCAACCCCTCGTCGACGACGGCCTGCACCAATGCGGCCTGGCTCGGGAAATAGCGATAGGCGGTGGCACGGGAAACCTGTGCCGCCTCGGCGACCTCGCTGACCGAGGGCGTGACGCCCGCCTGCATCAGCCTTGTTGCCGTCTCCAGCATCAGCCGTTTGGTCCGCGCGCGCGGCCCACGCTCGGGCACTGGGCCGATTGCCCGTTCAGCGTCGTCACTCGCAGCGGATTGTTGACGTGAGACATCCATATCAATACGATACGCGCGTCTCAAAAATTTGCAATGGTGTCCGCATCGTCGAGTGGCCCGGGCAATGAGCGATGGGGGCGGCATCGCGCCTGGCAGGATTGGGGAGCGCAATGAAGCGTATCTATGTGGTGGGTACCGCGGACACCAAGGGCGAGGAACTCGCCTTCCTGGCCGACGCGATCACTGCTGCGGGCGCCATCGTTTGTCGTGTCGATGTCGGAACGCGCGACGCAACCATCCCCGTCGATATCAGCGCGGGGGAAATCGCCGACCATCATCCCGGCGGCCGGGACGCCGTGCTCGGCGGCAATGATCGTGGCGCCGCGGTCGCAGCGATGGGCATCGCCTTCGCCCGCTTTGCCCAATCGCGCAACGACATCGCAGCCATGATCGGCATCGGTGGCGGTGGCGGCACATCGATCGTCACGTCGGGCATGCGCGCCCTGCCGCTCGGCCTGCCCAAGATCATGGTCTCGACGCTCGCCTCCGGCGATACCGCACCCTACGTCGATGTCTCCGACATCATCATGATGCCGGCGGTGACCGACATGGCCGGACTGAACCGGCTCTCCCGTGTCGTGCTGCACAATGCGGCTCAAGCCATATCAGGCATGGCGGCCAGACCGGCGCCGCCGCCAGACGGCCGGCCGTCGATCGGCCTCACCATGTTCGGCGTCACCACGCCTTGCGTGACCGCCATCGCCGACCAGCTCCGTTCGACCTATGACTGCATGGTCTTCCATGCCACGGGCACTGGCGGCCGCAGCATGGAAAAGCTGGCCGACAGCGGCTTGCTGTCCGGCGTCGTCGACATCACCACGACCGAAGTCTGCGACCTTCTGTTCGGCGGTGTGCTGCCGGCGACTGACGATCGTTTCGGCGCCGTCGCTCGCACGGGGCTGCCCTATGTCGGCTCCGCCGGCGCGCTCGACATGGTGAACTTCTGGGCGCCTTCGGCCATTCCGGAGCACTATCGCGATCGGCTGTTCTACGAACACAATCCCAATGTCACGCTGATGCGCACCACGGCGGACGAATGCCGTGCGATCGGCGAGTGGATCGGCGCCAGGCTCGCCCGCTGCGGGGGGCCGGTGCATTTTCTCATCCCGGAAAAAGGTGTCTCGGCGCTCGACATCGAAGGCGGCGCCTTCTTCGACCCGGAAGCCGACGCCGTTCTGTTCGAAGCCATCGAGCGCACCATCAAGCCCAACGGCAAGCGCCGCGTGACGCGCCTGCCGCTGCATATCAATGACCCGGAATTCGCAAAGGCTGCAATATCAGCCTTCCTCGACATCGCCAGACAGTGAGAGATCTCAAAAAATGCCCGCCATACCGCGCAAGGACATATTGAAGAAATTCAGGGGAATGGTCGACAAGGGCGTGCCGATCGTCGGCGGCGGCGCCGGCACCGGCCTGTCGGCCAAGGCCGAGGAAGCCGGCGGCATCGACCTCATCATCATCTACAATTCCGGCCGCTACCGCATGGCCGGGCGCGGCTCGGCCGCCGGCCTGCTCGCCTATGGCAATGCCAACGAGATCGTCAAGGAAATGGCCTACGAGGTGCTGCCGGTGGTCAGACACACGCCTGTGCTGGCCGGCGTCAACGGCACCGACCCGTTCGTCATCATGCCGCTGCTTCTGGCCGAGCTGAAGACGATGGGCTTTTCCGGCGTGCAGAACTTTCCCACCATCGGCCTGTTCGACGGCCAGATGCGGCAGAGTTTCGAAGAGACCGGCATGGGTTTCGGCCTCGAGGTCGACATGATCGCCGAGGCACACAAGCTCGATCTCTTGACCACGCCCTATGTCTTCAACCCGGATGAGGCCCGCGCCATGACGAAAGCCGGCGCCGACATCGTCGTCGCCCATATGGGCGTGACGACAGGCGGCTCGATCGGCGCCACGTCAGCCAAGTCGCTCGACGACTGCGTCGTCGAGATCGACGCCATCGCCAACGCGGCGCGCTCGGTGCGCAGGGATGTCATCCTGCTTTGCCATGGCGGCCCGATTTCGATGCCCGACGACGCCCGCTACATTCTTTCCCGTGCCAAGGGCCTGCACGGCTTCTATGGCGCAAGCTCGATGGAACGGCTGCCGGCGGAAGCCGCGATCGCCAGACAGACGGCCGATTTCAAGGCGGTGACGCTGGAGCATCGGACCCAAAAGTGGAAACCGGTTTTGGGAGAATCCGATGCTCCCACAAAAAGACAGAACGGCGGAACGGCCACGAAGAAAAAGAAGGGATAATGAGAGATGACCGACAGGAGCAAAATGTTTGTCTACCCGAAGGACGTCAGCGCCTTCGGCTTCGACTGGGGAAAATTGGCGCTGACGGTGGCGCCCGAAGTGAATGGCGCGACCCGCTTTTCCGGCGGCGTCGTCGACCTGCCTTCCGGCAAGGGCCACACGCGCCACAACCATCCGGGCGCGGAAGAAATCATCTTCGTCATCTCCGGTCATGGCGAGCAGATGGTCGAGGACGAAAAGGGCAATCCGGTGGTCGCAAAAGTCGGCCCCGGCTGCACCATCTATGTGCCGGAAAGCCGCTTCCATTCGACGCTCAACACCGGCGACGGGCCGATGCAGCTGTTCGTGGTCTATTCGCCGGCCGGGCCTGAACTGGTTTTGCGCGAGTTACCGGATTTCAGGCTGATTCCGCCGGGGCAATGATCTTGCCTCGGTTCCCGCGTTTGCTGGCGAGCCTCCCTCATCCGGCCGCTTCGCGGCGACCTTCTCGCCGAGGGGAGAAGAGACGAGCGGCTCCCTCCTCTCCCCTCGGGGAGAGGTCGGATGGCCCCGAATTGCTCTTCGCAATTCGGATGGCAATCCGGGTGAGGGGGCAGCGGCCTTAATACCAGCTAGGCGCTCGCGCCTCTGTTCCAGCCCCTGCCACGGTCGCCGAACATCACATAGCCGGTGTCGGTGACCGCCAGCGTGTCCTCCAGCTTGATGAAGCCGCGCGTCGGGTGGAGCATGGTTGTCTCCACCGACAGCACCATGTTCTTCTCCAGTGGCTTTGCCGCATAGGTGCCTTCATAGGTCACCGGGTGGTTGGTCATCAGGAACGGCGCTTCATGCGTGATCAGCCCCATGCCGTGGGCGAAAAAATCCGTGTAGGCCGCGACCTTCGAGGCCTTCAGCACGCCCTCGGCATGCGAAATCATGTCGCCGCCCAGCGTGCCCGCTCTGACCTTTGAGAAGGCCGCCTGCTGCACTGTCTCGACCTCGGCCAGCAAATCCTCAAGCTCGGCATCCGGTTCGCCCAGAACCCCCATGCGGCAGAGGTCGCCGATATAGCCGTGATAGTTGCCGCCGGAATCGATCGACAGCACCTCACCCTTCTTCCAAGCCTGCGGCGAGGCGGCGCGGTTGTGGCTGGAGCCCAGCGTCAGCAGGCAATATTCGAAATGGATGCCGCGATTGGTTTCCTCGCGCCGCAGCTGTTCGATGATCTCGCTCTTGGTCGTGCCTTCGCGCGCCCAGGCAATGGTCGCCAGCATGGAATCCGTGATCAGTTCGGAGGCGGTGCGCAGCTTCTCCAGCTCCGCGTCGGTCTTGATGGCGCGCATGCGCTCCAGCATGTCGGTCGCGTCGACCAGCCTGGCATCCGGCAATGCCTTGCGGATCAGCGTATAGGCATCCGACGGCAGGAAGCCGGGCTCGATGCCGATGCGGGCGCCGGCCTTGCCAATCTTCTGCAGGTGCTCGACGGCGAGGTTGGCGGCATCGAGCGTGCCCCAGCAGGCGGCGTGCAGCGTCGGCGTCCAGAACGGGTTGTTCTGATGCTCGCCACCCTCCATGCGGTTGCCGATATAGGCGGCATGGTCCGGCCCGCCCTTTTCGTACACGACGATCGGCAAATAACGGCTGTGGCCGATCGCATCCATGGCGGCAAAGAAGATGAATTTGTAGCCGCCCAGCAGATACTGCGTGTTGTGCTTGGAGGTGGCGAGCAGCAGGTCGATGCCGGCCTCCTCCATCAGCCGGTCGACCCTTGCCTGGTCGAACGGGATATTGCCGACCGCATTCTTGCCCGGAGCAATGTTCATCTCTCTCTCCCTGAATTGCCCGGGATCGCCGGCTGTTCTGCTCGCGATCCCCTGACTATGGCTCAAATCTGCACCATTTTGCCCGTTCTGGTCCAGCCAGAAATAGGGCAAACAGTACCGTTCGATGGCACCATATCGCCATTCGTCGCACATCAAGCCAATCTGGTCCGACCAGATTGATCTCATTGACCCGCTTCCTCCAAACTGGTCCAGCGGACGAAAATTTCAAAGCCAAGCGAGGATGCGCCAATTCCGTCTCTGGCGAAACCCTCGGCAAGGCTCATAATCGCCGCCGCAAGGATGCCGGCGGGCTTGCCGGCGTCCGAGGGGTATTGGCGCACCCGACCGGGTCGCGGAGAGGACGGAGTTGACCATGTCAGGTTTCACGATTTCCAGACGCACGATGCTTGCCGGCTCGGCGATGCTGCTGGCCTCCACCGCCATGCCGGCACCGGGCTGGGCGCAGACGCCGAAGAAGGGCGGCCGGCTGGTGCTTGCCGCCGATTCCGAACCACGCAACCTCAACCCGGCGATCGTGGCCTCCAATGGCGTGTTCTTCATCTCCAGCAAGATCGTCGAAACACTGGCCGAAGCCTCTTTCGACGGCAAGGACGGTCTCGCTCCACGGCTGGCGCTGAGCTGGGAGGGTGCCGCCGACGGGCTCTCGGTGACGTTCAAACTGCGCGACGGCGTCAAATGGCATGACGGCAAACCGTTCACCTCGGCCGACGTCGCCTTTTCGGCGCTGCAGATCTGGAAGCCGCTGCAGAATCTCGGCCGCACCGTGTTCAAGAATCTGGCCAGCGTCGACACCCCGGACGATCTCACCGCCATATTCAAATTTTCCAAGCCGACGCCGTTCCAGTTGATCCGCAACGCGCTGCCGGCGCTGAGCAGCGTGGTGCCGAAGCACATCTACGAGGTTGGCAAGATCGAGGACAACCCGGCCAACAACGCGCCCATCGGCACCGGACCGTTCAAATTCGGCGAGTACAAGGCCGGCCAGTATTACCGGTTGATCAAGAACACGGATTACTGGGGCAAGGACGAGCCCTATCTCGACGAGATCATCTATCAGGTGCTGCCGGATCGCACGTCAGCGGCGAGCGCGCTGGAGGCTGAAGAGATCCAGCTGGCGGCCTTCTCCGCCGTGCCGCTGGCCGATCTCGACCGCATCTCGAAAGTGCCGGGCCTGAAGGTGATCTCCAAGGGTTACGAAGGGCTGACCTATCAGCTCGTCGTCGAGATCAACCATCGCCGCAAGGAACTGGCCGACGTCAAGGTGCGGCAGGCGATCGCGCATGCCATCGACAAGGATTTCGTCGTCAAGACGGTGTTCCTCGGCTATGCCGCGACTGCCACCGGCCCGGTGCCGAAGAACGATCCGCAATTCTACACCTCCGATGTGCCGACCTATGCCTTCGACGTCGCCAAGGCCAACGCGCTGCTCGACGAGGCCGGCTACAAGAAAGGCGCCGACGGCAACCGCTTCTCGCTGAAACTGCTGCCCGCTCCCTATTTCAACGAGACCAAGCAGTTCGGCGACTATCTGCGCCAGGCGCTCGCCGCCATCGGCATCGACGCTCAACTGGTCAACAACGACTCGGCCGCGCACATCAAGGCGGTCTACACCGACCACGCCTTCGACCTCGCGGTCGGCCCGCCGGTGTTCCGCGGCGACCCGGCGATCTCGACCACCATCCTGGTGCAGAGCGGCATTCCGGACGGCGTGCCGTTCTCCAACCAGGGCGGCTACAAGAACGACGCACTCGATGCGCTGATCGCCAAGGCATCGGAGACGCTCGACGCCACCGCCCGCACCGACCTCTACAAGGAGTTCCAGAAGGAGGTGGCCACCGACCTGCCGCTGATCAACGTCGCCGAATGGAGTTTTATCAGCGTCGCCCGCGACACCGTCGGCAACATCGCCAACAACCCGCGCTGGGTGGTATCGAACTGGGCGGACACGTATTTGGAATCGTGACACAGTTGCGCGGATGAAAGTTCGCCGCGAAATCGGTGCTGAGACATGGCCTAAGGCCGAGTTTCTTCACACCCCCCTCTGTCCTGCCGGACATCTCCCCCGCAAGGGGGGAGATCGGCAGTTTCGCCGTCGCGCGAATTCGGTATCCGAGATTAGCGAAAGCAGAGGCCACATCCAATCTCCCCCCTTGCGGGGGAGATGTCCGGCAGGACAGAGGGGGGTGCCTAGACACCCCACTTCTCTTGATCGGCACAGTGTCATGCCATCCCCATGACCCGCGCCCTCACCCTCATCCGCCGTCGCCTTGTCGGCAGCATCTTCGTGCTGTTGATCGTCGTCGTCGGCACCTTCCTGCTGCTCGAAGCGGCCCCCGGCGACGCGGTCGATGCCTATATCGTCTCGACCGGCGGCGACGCCGGCATGATCGAGCTGTTGCGTCATCGCTGGGGCCTCGACCAGTCCGAGCTGACGCGGCTGGCCAACTATCTCTGGGCGCTGTTGCATCTCGATCTCGGCCAGTCGGTGACATTCTCCCGACCGATCCGCGATGTGATCCTCGAACGCCTGCCCAACACGCTGCTGTTGATGGTCAGCGCCACCGCGCTCTCCTTCGGGCTTGGCTCGGCACTCGGCATCTATGCCGGCGCGCGGCCAGGCAGTTTCCGCGATCGCTTCCTGTCGATCGGCTCGCTGGCGCTCTATGCCGTGCCGGGTTTCTGGCTCGGCTTGGTGCTGATCGTCGTCTTTGCCGTCGACCTGCGCTGGTTGCCGATCGGCGGTGTCGAAACCCTGGCCTCCGACAAGACCGGCCTTGATCGCGCCGCCGACATTGCCATCCATCTCGCCATGCCCGTTTCCGCCCTCGGCTTCATCTACCTGGCGCTCTATCTGCGCATGATGCGCGCCGGCATGGCCGAGGTCTGGCGGCAGGATTTCGTCCTGGCCGCGCGGGCCAAAGGATTGTCACGCCGCCGCATCGTGCTCGCCCACGTCGCCCGCAATGCACTGCTGCCGCTGGTCACCATGCTCGGCCTGCAGTCGGCGCAGATGCTCGGCGGCAGCGTCGTCATCGAGAGCGTGTTTTCCGTGCCCGGCCTCGGCCGGCTGGCGCAGGAGGCAGTCGCCTCCCGCGACACGCCGCTTCTGCTCGGCATTATCCTCACCAGCGCCGTCCTGGTCATCGTCATCAACCTTGCCGTAGACATCGCCTATGCCTTCCTCGATCCGCGCGTCGGCGCCGGCGAGGCCGGCGCATGAGTGCCCTTCGCCGCTTTCTGCGCACGCCCGAGGCGGTCGCCGGTGCCATCCTCCTGGCGGTGCTGATCGCCATGGCGCTGTCGGCGTCGCTGTTGTTTCCCGGCGATCCGCAAGCGATTGCCGGACCAGCGCTGCTGCCGCCGTTCCAGGACTGGTCGCTGCCGCTCGGCACCGACCGGCTTGGCCGCGACGTGCTGGCCGAGCTTTTCCACGGCGCCCGCACATCGCTGGCCGTCGGGCTCGCGGCCGCCGCCGCCGCACTTGTCGTCGGCGCCGTGGTCGGCACGCTGGCCGGCTTTGCCGGCGGCCTCGTCGACGAGGTGCTGATGCGCATCACCGACGCCTTCCAGACCGTGCCGAGCTTCCTGCTGGCACTGGCCTTCGTCAGCGTCGTCGGGCCGTCGCTTGGAATCGTCGTGATTGCCATCGCGCTCGGCACCTGGACCGGACCTGCTCGGGTCGCCCGCGCGGAAGTCCTGTCCATTCGCGAACGCGATTATGTCGCCGGAGCCAGGGTCATCGGCATGCACCCGCTGGCGATCGCCTTTCGCGAGGTGCTGCCCAATGCCTTGCCTCCGGTGCTGGCGATGTCATCGGTGATCGTCGCCGCCGCGATCCTCACGGAGGCGGCGTTGTCCTTCCTCGGCCTGGGCGATCCCAACCGGGTCACCTGGGGCGGCATGATATCAGAAGGCCGCGCCGTCCTGCGCACCGCGCCCTTCCTGTCGATCGTCCCGGGCATAGCACTGGTGCTGACCGTGCTCGGCGTCTATCTCGCCGGTGAAGGTATCGTCGAGACGACAGCGGTCAGGAGAGGCCTGTCGTGACCGCCCTGGCTGCGATCCGCGACCTGACGGTCACCTACCGCCGCGATGGCAGCGAGATGGCGGCGTTGAAAGGTATCAACCTCGACATCGTCGCTGGCGAACGCCTCGCCATCATCGGCGAAAGCGGTTCTGGCAAGAGCACTCTGGCGTTGGCGATTGCGGGGTTGTTGCCGGCGAGGACCAGGATCGATGGGCGGATCGATTGGTTTTTGCGATCGGGAGGTGCCAGGACGCCCCCCTCTGTCCTGCCGGACATCTCCCCCTCAAGGGGGGAGATTGGCAGTTCCCTCGCAGGCTCTCTTTCTGCATCCCTGGCGATTGGCGAAAGTGGAGACAAGGGTGCAATCTCCCCCCTTGAGGGGGAGATGTCCGGCAGGACAGAGGGGGGCCTCATAGAGCGCCAACCTTTTCATCTTCGTGATGGAGTGCCCCGCCTCGGCCGCGACATCGGCTTCATCTTCCAGGATCCCTTCGCCAGCCTCGATCCCGTCATGACCATCGGCAAGCAAATCGCCGAAGTCGCGCGCACGCATCTCGGTCTCACCTGGTCCCAATCCTATGCCAGGGCCAAAAGCCTGCTCGAGCGCGTCCGCCTGCCGGACCCGGACTCGGCCTTGCGCGCTTTCCCGCATCAGCTTTCCGGCGGCCAGAAGCAGCGTGTGGCGATCGCCGCAGCCATTGCGGCCGGTCCGAAAGTGCTGATCGCCGACGAAGCGACCAGCGCGCTCGATACCATCGTGCAGGCCGAGATCGTCACCTTGATCCGACGCCTGGTGACCGAGGACGGCATGACGCTGCTGTTCATCAGCCATGACATCGCGCTGGCGGCCGAGCTTGCCGAGCGCATCGCCGTTTTCCGTCATGGCCAGTTGGTCGAGCTTGGCATGACGGCGCAGATTGTCGGCGCCCCGACCCAGCCCTATACACGCGCATTGCTCGATGCCCATATCGGCCTCGACACCAGGCCATTGCTGGACCGAGCCGGGCTCCACGCATGAGCCTGCTGGCGGTGTCCAACCTCACCAAGCGCTACCGTCGGGGCGGCAAGACCATCGCTGCCGTCGACGATGTCTCCTTTCACGTCGACCCAGGCGAAACGCTGGCGTTGGCAGGACCTTCCGGCAGCGGCAAGTCGACGATCGCGCGGCTGGTGCTGCGATTGATCGAGCCGGACGACGGGCGCATCGAATTCGAAGGCGACGATTTCCTGGCCCTGCGCGGCGCCACCTTGCGTGCCCGCCGCGCACGCCTGCAAATGGTGTTCCAGGACCCGTTGGCCGCCTTCAACCCGCGCGCTACCGTGGCGCGTGTGCTCGACGATCCCTTGCGCATCCATGGCATCGCCTCCCGCACCGAGCGACCGCGCCGCATCGCCGCCTTGCTGGAGCGCGTCGGGCTCACGGCGGATCTCCCCTCACGTGCCATCCATGAAATCTCCGGCGGCCAGCGCCAGCGCGTCGCCATTGCCCGCGCCATCGCCACAAGGCCGTCCCTGATCGTGCTCGACGAGGCAGTGTCGGCGCTCGACGTCTCCGTACGCGGGGAGATCCTCGAGCTTTTGCTCGACCTGCAACGCCAGGAAAAGATCGCCTATCTCTTCATTTCACATGATCTCGGCGTCATCCGGTCGGTCGCCCACCGCGTCATCCTTCTCGACGCTGGACGAGTTGCCGAGAACGGCGATGCCCGAACCGTCATCGACGCACCGCAATCGGCCATTGGCAAGGCGCTGGTGGCGGCAGCACCGAGATTGAACCGGGCCGGACCATGATCCCGAAAAGTGGGATCCGGATTTAGGACAAGGTCATGGTCAAACAACAAACCAGGACGCGCAGGCATGACAGCCCAGCACTTCCTGCGAGGCGCTGAGACACGATGGGCTCGTCACCGAGACCGTCGGCCGGCCTCGATTGAGGCTCGGCCGCCACCACCCGTTCGCTCAATAGCCGACGGTGAAGCGCTGCCTGATGTGAGCCGGCTTCTCGATCTCGTCGGCCATGACGATCGCGTAGTCCTCGAAGGAAATGCTGCTGCCCTTGTCGGAGGCGAGAAGCGTGTCCTTGCCGAGGCGGAATTTGCCGGTGCGCTCGCCAGGCACGAACATGGCGGATGGCGACAGGAACGTCCAATCGAGGTCGCTGACCGTCTTCAATCTGTCCAGGAAGTCGGCGCCCTTCTGCGCTTCGGCCTTGTAGATATCAGGGAATTCAGGCGTGTCGACCAGCCGCTTGCCGGGTGCGACTTCGAGGCTTCCGGCGCCGCCGACGACGAGGTAGCGCTTCACGCCGGAGGCCCGCACCGCCTCGATCAGCGTCTCGGCATCGCTGTCCAGGAAATGCACGGAGCTGATCACCGCGTCATGGCCGCGGATCAGGTCCGCGAGACCTTGTCTGTCGAAGACATCGCCCTTCCTGGCCGTCACGCCCGGAAGCGCGGCGATCTTTTCCGGGTTGCGCGCAATGCCGGTGACGGTATGGCCGCGATCGGAGAGTTCCCTGAGAAGGCGCGAACCGACAGCGCCCGATGCACCAATGAGAGCGACTTTTGCCATGTCTGTTTCCTTATTTCTTGTTGGGGGTCTGGAGGATGGGATCACGCCGCCGCGATATGGGCGGCGAGATTGTCGAAACTGCCGAACAGTGCGTTCGAACCGATGAGCCGGGGCGTATCGTTGCGGACGACCGCCAGGGAAGGCACGCCATCTGCATGCAGGCGCTGGAACAGCGCACGGCCACGGCCAACCAGATCGCGGTGAGCCGTCAGCAATGTTTCAGTCGGCGCCTTGAGCATTTCGGCGGCGTCCGCCATGCCGGCGACGGCAAGCACCTCAGCGACGCCACCGATCGTCACGACATCGCGGCCATCGACATAGCGCGCATGCTGGATCGTCTTCAGCGCCGCAAGCCGGCGGCTGGGATCTTCCAGGCCGGCGGCGCTGATGCCGAGCGTGGCGGCATGCGAGTCGAGAAGGGTTCCGCGGACATTGAGGACATTGTGCCGGTAGGCCGGGGTGAACACTTGTCCGGTCAGGCGCTCGATGCGCTGGTCGTTCGCCCAGGCGTGCGTCGCAAAACCTTCATCCATTGGCCGCGCGCCGGCGCCGGAAAACAGGCCGGTCGGCAGCAGTTCGATGCGCATGCCGGCGGCCGACAACCGGTCGAGCATCGGGGCGGCACCATAGCACCAGCCGCAGAGCGGATCGAAAAGATAGGTCACTTCTGAATTGCTCATAGTCGCTGCCATTCCTGTCCGGCTACCGGATTCATCGAGGCCGTCGCTCATATGTGGCAGACGGCGGCCTTGCGATAAATGGCACCCAATTATACAACCTGTCTGATCTGATCATACAAAGGGCAGCCGGCTGACCGAACTTCTGAACCTCAATCGGCTCGCCTACTTCACCACGGTGATGGAAACCGGCTCGTTCACTGCCGCAGCCGACCGGCTTGGCGTCGCCAAGGCCGTGGTCAGCCATCAGATCGGCAAGCTCGAAGAGGAACTGGGCGCAACGCTGCTGCAGCGCACGACCCGGCGTGTCACGCCGACCGAAGAGGGTCGCCTCTTCTATGACCGCGCGATGATCATCCTGCGGGAAGCGGAGGCGGCCTATGGCGAAATCTCGCGCGGGGCCGTCGAACCGAGCGGAACGCTGAGGCTGACGGCGCCGCTCGACTACGGCACCAAGATGGTGGCTCCGGTCATGGCGGCCTATCTCAGGACCTATCCGCATATGCGCGTCGAGGCGATCTTCGACGACGCCGTCAGCAATCTGGTGGACGAGCAGATCGATCTCGGCATCCGTGTCGGCTGGCTCACCGATTCCTCCAACCAGGCGCGGCGCCTGGGGACGATCCGGCAGATCGTGGTGGCGAGCCCTGGCTTCGCGGCAAGCCTGCCGCCCGACGTGACGCCGCGCCAGGCAAGATCGCTGGCCTGGGTCGGCAACGCCCAGCTGCGCGGCATCGGTCAATGGCTGTTTTCCAGGGATGGCGAAACAGTGCTGACCGAACTCAATCCGATCGTCATGTGCGACAAGAGCCCGGCTGCCCTGGCTTGCGTGCTCGCCGGCATCGGGCTCGGCGTCTTTCCGGACTACAGCGTCAGCGACGATATCGCCGAGGGGCGGCTGGTGCCGGTGTTTGCCGACTGGAGCCTGCCGTCAGGCGGCATCCACGCGGTCTTTCCGCCGGCCCGGTTCCGGCCCGCCAAGGTGCGCACCTTCGTCGATCTGCTCGCGGCGGCCGAGAGACGGCGATCGCGCGGTGTTGCCACGGCTTGAAGCCGATGGCGGTCAGCGGGCCTCTTGCAGGATCATCTCGGCTGCCTTTTCCGCGATCATGACGACCGGCGAGTTGGTGTTGCCCGAGACGATTGTCGGCATGATCGAGGCATCGACCACGCGCAGCCCGCCAAGCCCGTGAACACGCAGGCCATCGTCGACCACCGCCATCGTATCCGAACCCATCTTGCAGGTGCCGACGGGGTGGAAAATTGTCGTGCCGATATCGCCGGCCTTGCGGATGAGCTCTTCATCGCTGTCATACTGCGTGCCGGGCAGTATCTCTTCCGGCGCAAAGCGCGCCACGGCCCGGGCCTTCATCAAACCGCGGACATGGCGCAACGACGCGACGGCCACGCCGCGGTCTCCCGCGGTGGAAAGATAGTTCGGTCGGATCTTCGCCGCCTCCCGTGCATCGGATGACCCCATATGTACGGTGCCCCGACTTTCCGGACGCAGATTGCAGACCGAGACGGTGACCGCGGGAAAGCGATGCAGTGGCTCGCCCAGACGGTCGGTGCTCAGCGGTTGCACATGATATTCGAGATCGGGCGTTGCGAGGCGCGGATCACTCCTGGCGAAGATGCCGAGCTGGCTTGGCGCCATCGACAGCGGCCCACTGCGTTTGAGCGCGTATTCCAGCCCCATCGACGCACGGCTGACCAGATTGTGGTAGCGTTGGTTGAGCGTCGCGGTGTTGGCGACCTTGAAGACGGTGCGGATCTGCAAATGGTCCTGCAGGTTTTCTCCGACGCCTGGCAAGGCATGACGAACGTCTACGCCGATGCCCGAGAGCAGGTCGGGGCGACCCACCCCCGACAGTTCGAGCAGCTTCGGCGAGTTGATGGCACCGGCTGCAAGGATCGTCTGTCCAGCGCGGACCTGGTGCAGGCGGTCACCTTGGCGGAAAACCAGTCCGGTGACGCGCCGGCCGTCGAATTCGAGCCGTTCGGTCTCGGCGCCGAGCACCACGCGCAGGTTCTTGCGCGCCGCGATGCCACGCAGGAAGGCCTTCGACGTGTTCCAGCGGACGCCCTTCCTCTGGTTGACCTCGAAATAGCCCGAGCCTTCATTGGTGCCGGTGTTGAAGTCTTCGGTGCGGGGAATGCCTAGTTCCTCGGCAGCGTCCCGAAAGGCGTCGAGAACCGGCCATGACAGCCGCTGCCGTTCGACCCGCCACTCGCCGCCGCTGCCGTGCATGGCGCCTTTGCCGCCATGATAGTCTTCCGATCTGAGGAAATAGGGCAACACGTCGTCCCAGCCCCAGCCGGCATTGCCGGCCTGACGCCAGCCATCATAGTCGGCTGCCTGGCCGCGCATGTAGATCATGCCGTTGATCGACGAACAGCCGCCAAGCACCTTGCCGCGCGGATAGTTGAGTCTGCGTCCATTGAGACCGGCTTCCGGCTCGGTCTTCATCATCCAGTCGGTACGCGGGTTGCCCATGCAGAAGAGGTAGCCGATGGGGATATCGACCCAGTGATAGCGGTCGCTGCCGCCGGCCTCGAGCAGCAGCACACTGTTGCGCGGATCGGCCGAAAGCCGGTTGGCGAGCACGCAGCCGGCGGAGCCGGCACCGACGATGACGTAATCGTAACTGCCGAACGGGGACGGTGAAACTTCAGTCACGTGCGCGCCTGCTGTCCGGCGATGCGCTCCCATAACGGGGTCATCGCCTGGTTGATCTCGCCGTAGAGTCGATACCGCCGTGCGTATGCGTGAGCAACCGCCTCGTTGGGTACAAAATGCCGGGCCGCCGCTGTCATGGCGGCGGCACCGGCACTGTAGTCCGCGAAAATGCCGACGCCGGTACCGGCAGCGATCGCCGCTCCCAGCGCGCCGGTTTCGCGGCTGCGCGCCACGGTGACGGGCACGCCGAGCACATCGGCGAAGATCTGCGGCCACACGCTGCTGCGCGAGCCGCCGCCCGACAGCACCACCTGATCGAAATCAGCGCCCGCATTGTGCAAGGTCTCGACATGGCGCTTGTGCTCGAAGGCGACACCCTCGAACAGCGCGCGAAGCAGATGGGCTCGGGTATGCCAGCCGGCGATGCCATAGAAGCCGGCGCGCGCATGGCCATTCTGCTGCGAGCCGTAAAGGAAGGGATGATAGATCGGGATGTCGCTGTTCGGATCGACGGACGCCACCAGTTCGCTGCACAACTCGAACGGCGACTTGCCGGCTTCGCCGCCATGTTCGAGGAATTCGCGAACGATCCATTCGAGATTGGCGGCCGCGGTCGCACTGGATTCGATCGCCAGATAGCGCTGGAGATCGAAGGTCGACAGCATGAAGATCGAAGGGTCGCGGATCGGTTCGTTGGTGATGACCTGGTTGATGCTCCAGGTTCCGGCGATGACCGAGGCGGCACCGGTTCTGGTCACGCCCGAACCGACCGCGCTGGCGACAACATCGAACAGCCCGGCGACGACCGGCGTGCCGGCGCGAAGTCCCGTCAGGGCCGCAACGTCCTCGCTGACATGGCCGGCAATGTCAGCCGATTCCAGCACTGGCGGCAGCAGGTCCGTGCAATCGCCGAGCCCATAGGCGGCAAGCAGGTCCGGCTCGTAGCGGCGGTCCTGCATCTGCAGCAGACCGCAGCCCGACATGTCTGAAGTATCGCTGCTGCGCGCACCTGTCAGGCGGTTGACGACGAAATCCTTGCACAGGAACACAGTTCCGATGTTGGAGAACAAAGCCGGCGAAAAGCGCTTGAGCCAGGCAAGCAGGGTCGGCGTCTGCGCCGCCCACGGCCGTTGCAGGCAATGTGCATAGGTGCGGTCGCCGACATTCTGTTTTGCCCATTCGGCGACGATGCCGACCGCGCGCGTGTCGAGCGACTGGATGCCGATCAATGGCGCGCCCGTGCGATCGAGCGCGTAGAGGCCGTTGCCATGGCCGGCGCAGCCGATGGCAACGATCTCGCCGGCGTCGATACGAGCTTCAGCGATGCATTGGCCGATGACCGAGACCGCGTTGCGCCAGAGTTCGTCGAGGTCGCGTTCGACATGTCCGGGCTTTGGCATGGACGAGCGGCCGTCACGGGCGGCGAATGCCAGTTCGCGGCCGGACAGGTCGAAGAGGATGGCCTTGATGACGGTGTTGCCGGCATCGAGACCGAGGATATAGCTTGCCATTGGCGCCTCCCGAGGCCGCAGCCTATGCCTGGTTGTACAGATCCCAGGCCGTGCCGCCATCGGCATCGTCGTGAATGATCGCCATCAGCCCGCGCACGACAGCGCTCGGGTTGGCGTGCTGGTAGATGTTGCGGCCATAGACCATGCCAAGCGCACCCTGTGCCATCAAGGCGGCCGACTTGTCGAACACGGCGCGCAGATCCTCCTTGCCGCCGCCGCGCACCAGCACCGGGCAGCGCGCCGCCTCGACGACGCGGTGGAAGTCGTTGGGATCGGTGGTCGGATCGGCCTTGACGATATCGGCACCCATCTCGCGGGCAAGCCGGGTCAAGGTGACGATCTTTTCGGCATCGCCGTCCACCATGTAGCCGCCATGCTCAGTGACCGGCAGCATGGCCAGCGGCTCGATCATCAGGGGCAGGCCGTATTTCTCGCAATCGGCGCGCACGCGGGCGATGTTCTGCACGCATTGCCGGAATAGGTCCGGCTCGTCGGGCAGCATGAACAGATTGACCACGACGCAAGCCGCATCCATCTCGATGGCGCCAAGCAAGGGCTCGGCTTCGTTCTGCAGCACCGCCCACATCGCCCGGTGGCGTATCTTGTTATAGGGATTGCCCATGTCGATGCGCATCACCAGCGCCGGCTTCTCCTTGCCAGGCACGGATTGCAGCAAATCGGCCTGGCCGTAGTTCATCTGGATGGCGTCGGGACCGGCCTTGACCAACTGATTGACGACACCGGCCATGTCTTCCAGCCCGGCAAGGAAGCTCGGTTCGTTGCAGACGCCATGATCGATAGCCACGTCGAGGCAGCGGCCGCCACCGAACAGCCGGTTCATGCGGACTTTCTTGTTTACGCGCATAGGGCGCTCCTTTGATGCGTCTGGAGGTCGATGCCGTGCCGGTCGGCCAGCAAGGCGAGGAAGGTCGAGCGCTCAGTGGCGGCCTCGCTGGCGCTCCAGCCCTTGTGCGCCGCCAGCATGTCGAGAACGGTGTTGACGAGGTCGAAGCTGAGACCGCCTGAAATGGCGATGGTGGTGCGGCGCAGGAACAGATCGGCAAGGCACTCGACCTGTTCGCGCTCGATGATGCGCCCGATTTCGCTTGCCGAATAGTCCGACAGTGGCAGCATCTGTTCGCCCGCCGGGTGCGAAACGAAATTCCTGGCCGACGTGCCATAGCGCTGCAGAAGTGTGTGCGCACGCTCGACCGGCAGGCCATGCTCTGCGGCGAATGACGCGCACCAGACCTGCGGGTCGGCCGGAAAATCACGGCCGCCACCGATGGCCATGTCCTGCGTGCCCTTGCTGCGCGCGAGGCCGAGCCGCTTCAACGCCATATCGGCGGCCAGCGCTCCAAACGAACGGAAGGTGGTCCACTTGCCGCCGATCATGCACAGTGTCGCCGGCAGGTGTCCGGCCGGTTCGACGAACTCGCAAAAATGATCGCGCGGTATTCGGCTGGTAAAACTGTCCTCGCTGGCGGGCAAAGGACGCACGCCGGCGAAGCGGAACACGATCTGGTCTACGGTGACCTTGATCGAGGGGAAGACGAAGGCGAGCGACTGCAGGATGTAGCGCTGCTCGTCCTCCTCGCAGCGGACCTTGTCCGGATCGTCCACCCGGATGTCGGTCGAGCCGATCAGCACCTTGCCCAGATAAGGAAACAGGATGCAGATGCGTCCGTCCTCGTTCTCGTAATAGACCATGTGGCCGCCGAGTGCGGCGTAGAGTTCTGCGTGGTCGACGATGAGATGCGAGCCCTTGGTGCCGCCCATCATCGTCTGCGCCGTCGCCCCGATGGCCTTGTTGGTCAGGTCGATCCAGCCGCCGCTGGCGTTGATCACCAGTTGCGCCCGTACCGGCAGTTGTTCGCCCGTCAGCGTGTCGGTAATGGAGAGGCCGTCACCTGTCGACGATACCTGAGCGTAGTTCAAGGCGCGGGCGTTCGCCGCGCTCGCCATGGCGTCCAGCAGCATCTCCAGGCCGAGGCGTTCGGGCCGGCTCACCCAGGCGTCGTAATAGGTCGCCGAATTGCGGATCGCCGGATTGATCGCCGGCCATGTCTTCAGGGTCTCGGCGCGGCCCCTGAACCTGTGCGTAGGCATCAAACGCCGTGCCGCGGTGAAAAGGTCATACATGGCCAGCCCGGCCTTGATGACCAGCGCCCCGCGCCGGCTCGGCCGCCGCGTCAGCCCCAGGAAACGCACCGCACCGTTCGCGAGACCGGAGAAAATGTCGAAGATCGGCACCGTCGTCGGCAGCGGAGCCACATAGTGCGGCGCATTTCTCAGCAGCCGGTCGCGTTCGAGCAGCGATTCGCGCACCAGTTTGAATTCGCCGTTTTCGAGGTAGCGCAGGCCGCCATGCACCATGCGCGACAGGGCGGCACTGGCGCCGCTGCAATAGTCGCCCTTTTCCGCCAGCACGACATCGACGCCTTGCAGCGCCAGTTCGCGAAAGACGCTGATGCCGTTGATGCCGCCACCGATGACGAGCACGGCGATATCAGGCCGGTCGCGCAGACCGGCTAACGTATGGCTACGGTTCATCGGAGCTGTTGCCTTTTTTGCTCAGGCGTCCATCGCGGTGAGATGCGCGGCTGCCGCGGCGTCGATTGCCGCAAGCTCGCTTGCCGCAAGCATGATCTCGCCGGCCCGCGCATTGTCGAGCGCCTGTTCAGGATTGCGCGCGCCGCACAGGGCGAAGGTGATGCCCGGCTGGGCGAGCGTCCAGGCGATGACGATCTGCGCCGTCGACGCCTGGTGGTTCTCGGCGATGGGGGCGATTGCCTCTTTCAGCTTTCCCACCTTCTGCCGGTTGGCCGTGGAGAAGCGTGGGTTGTCCTTGCGCTGGTCGTCGCCGCCGAATGTGCGGCCGGGTTCAACCGTGCCGGTGAGCAGCCCCAGCGCCAGCGACGAATAGCTGAGGGTAGCGATGTCGTGCGCGCGAGTGATCGGCAGCAGGCTGCTCTCGATCTCGCGGTCGATCATCGAATAACGCTCCTGGATCGCATCGAGCTGGCCGGCGTCGATATAGTGGCCGAGATCCTCGGCGCTGACATTGCTGGCGCCGATGGCGCGAATCTTGCCGGCCGCCTTGAGCTTTTCCAGCACCGCCACCGTCTCGGCGATCGGCGTGGTCGGGTCCTGCCAATGGGTGATGTAGAGGTCGATATGATCGGTGCCGAGACGTCGCAGGCTCTGCTCGACCTCATAGGCGATGCCGTCGGCGCCGAGATAGCGATGCACCGGCTTGCCGTCCTGGTCGAAGAAATGGCCGCCCTTCCCCGAATGCCAGTTCAGCCCGCATTTGGTCGCGATCACCACTTTGTCGCGCTTGCCCTTGATGGCGGCGCCGACAATCGCCTCGCTGCGGCCAAGGCCGTAGGCCGGTGCGGTGTCGATCAGGCTGAGGCCGGCATCGATCGAGGCTTCTATCGCCCTGACCGACTCCTTCTCGTCGGTGCCGCCCCACATCCAGCCGCCAATCGCCCAGGTGCCCAGGCCCACAGCCGACGCCGATATGCCGGACTTGCCGATCAGCCGCTGGATTTGTCGAGAATTCATGCTGCCTCCTGTTCGGCCAGCTCGAGGATATGGAGCCCCGTGGCCTCGTCCGTGACGATGGTGTCGAGATGGTTGCCGCGCATGGCGGCGAGGATCGGCGCGACCTTGCTGGGGCCGCTAGCGATGCCGATCGAGCGCGGGATGGTGGCGTACTCGTCAAGCGTCAACGAGACCAGCGAACGGTTGAGCGAATAGTTGCAAAGCTTGCCTTGGCGATCGATGAGATGGGCGAGCAACTCGCCTGTCGCTCCGGACTTCTTGATCGCCTGGCGATCGGCATTCGAGGACGGATGCAGATCGTAGTAGCTGGAATCGTCGGTCAGGATGGAGCCGACACCCACCACCGCGACATCGGCCTCGCGCGCCTTGCGAAAAACGTCAGCGACGGAACTGATGCTCATCAGCATCTCGCGCTGCTGCGCGGTGTCGGCAAACAGCGGCGCATGGATCTGATAGGCGCGTCCGCCGAGCTTGTCGGCCATCAGCGACGCGACATGGTTGACGTCGGTGTAGTGCTTGCCCTGGACCAGTCCGGTAGCGGGGATGATTTCGACATCGTAGCGGCGCCCGGGCTTCAGACCGGCAACCAGCGCGCTGACACCCTTGCCGCCGGTGATCGAGATGGTGTCGCCATCCTTGATGGTGTCGAGCAGCAGCCCAGCCGCCGCCTCGCCGACCCGCTGCAGGGCGGTGTGCGGATTTTCGGAGACCGATGGCACCACCATCGCCCGCTCGATGCCACCCAGCGCCACCAGCCGCGCTTCCAGGTCGACCAGATGGTCGATCGGTGACTTGATCTTGATCTCGACGAGGCCGAGCTGGTGGCCGCGCTTGATGAGCCGGTTGACGGTGGCGTGCGAGATGCCGAGTTCCCTGGCGATCTCTGCCTGGGTCTTGCCTTCGACATAATGCAGGACAAGCGCCTGGTGCATCTGGCGGATAGCGGCGATGTCGTCGCGGGTGTTGGGAGGGGCCATGGCCTTGTTCGCTGCCTTTGGAGTTCAGGACTTCTTGCGGTGCAGGAAGTGATCGATCGATACAGCTGCGAGCAGGATGCATCCCTTGATCATGTCCTGCCAATAGACCGAGACATCGAGCAGGATAAGCGAACTCGTCACCACCGAGAGCAGAGCCATGCCGAGGATCGCCCCGAAGATGGTGCCCGAGCCGCCATTGAGCGAGGCGCCGCCGATGACGGCCGCGGCGATGATGTTGAGTTCCATGCCGGCGCCGAAGGTCGGCGTCGCCGCGCCAAAGCGCGCCATGTAGATCACACCGGCCAGTCCAGCGAGGGTGGAGCACAGCACCGTGACCCAGAACTTCACCTGGTTGGTCCTGATGCCCGAGAACTGCGCGGCCTTCTCGTTGGAGCCGGTATAGAAAACCTTGCGGAAGGCCGTGGCGCGGCGCAGCAGGAAGTCGAAGATCGCCACCACGACGACGAAGATCAGGATGACATAGGGGATGTTGTTGAAACTGCCCTGGCCGATGGCCTTGAAGGCCGGCGGCAAGGTGAACAGCGACAGCGGCGTGCCCTTGGTGACGACCAGGCACATGCCGCGCACGATAACCATGGCCGCCAGCGACGTGATGAAATGATTGAGGCCTATCACCGTGACGAAGAAGCCCATGGCCGCGCCGATCAGCGCGCTGACGCCAATGCCGATCAGGCTTGCCGTCCATGGATCGAGGCCGGCGAGGAACAGCGCGCCGGAGACCACCATCGAAAAACACACGACCGAGCCGACGGAAAGGTCGATGCCGCCGACGATGAGCAGGATGGTCATGCCGACGACGACGATGCCTTCGATGGAAAAGCTCATCAGCATGGCGCGGAAATTGCCCCATGTCAGGAAGTGCGGCGAGGCAAAGCTCATGGCGATGCACAGTGCCAGGATGATGACGATCAGCCCGGCCTCGCGCATCGATGCGAGCTGAGCGAAATTGATGCGCCGCACGGCACTGGCGGCCTTGATCTCGGCGTGCACGAGCGCTCCTCCTGATTCCCTAGGCGACATTCTGGGCCTGCCTTTGATTTGAACTGTCCTGGACGCCCGAGGCGAGCATGATGATGGCTTCCTCGCCAAGTTCGCCGGCGGTGAGTTCGCCGGCGATCCTGCCTTCGCGCACCACCAGGACGCGGTCGCACAGACCGATCAGCTCCGGCAGTTCCGACGAGATGACGATGACGCCGATACCACTGCCGGCGAGCTGGCGCAGCAGCCGGTGGATCTCGACCTTGGCGCCGACATCGATCCCGCGCGTCGGCTCGTCCATGATGATGACCTTGGGACTGACGGACAGCTGCCTGGCGATGGCAACCTTCTGCTGGTTGCCACCGCTCAGCGTCGAGACGGCGGCCTCGATGCCGGCCATGCGCACGCCGAGCCTTCCGGTCAGCTCCCTCGCCTGACGATCCTCGGCCTTGCGGTCGAGCAGGCCGAGTCGTCCGGTCAACCTGGCGAGGTCGAGCGCGGAGATGTTCGCCGCGATCGGCAGATCGAGGAACACGCCGGAGCCTTTGCGGTCCTCAGAGAGATAGACCAGCCCCGCCTTGACCGCATCGCCATAGCTGCGCAGCCGGAGCTGCTTTCCGTCGAGTGCGACGGTTCCAGACGTGCTTGGCCTGAGGCCGCAGACCGTTTGTGCGATCTCGCTGCGGCCGGCGCCGATCAGGCCGCCTATACCGAGGATTTCGCCAGCACGAAGCTGCAGATCGACGTCGGCGAAGCGGCGGCCATCGGAAAGCCCCTCGACCGAGAGGAGCAGGCGCCCCGGCTCCTGCGGCGCCAGCTTGTCGGGATAGAGCTGGGTGATTTCGCGGCCGACCATCTTGCGCACGACATCGTCCGGTGAAACGGCGGCGACCTGATCGGTCGCCACGTAACGGCCGTCGCGGAAGACGGTGACGCGGTCGCACAGCGAGAATATCTCGGCCATGCGGTGGCTGATATAGACCACCGAAATGCCACGTTCCCTGAGCCCCCGCACGATCGAGAACAGGCGTTGCGCTTCGCTTTCGGTGAGTGCCGCGGTTGGCTCGTCGAGCATCAGCACCTTGCAGTCGAGCGTCAGCGCCTTGGCGATCTCGACAAGCTGTTGGTTGGAAATGGAGAGGTCGGCGACCCTGGTGCGCACCGGAATGGGCGCGAGCAGGTTCATGACCTTCTGGGCGTCAGCGTAGAGCTTCTGGAAATTCATCAGCGGCGCGCGCCGGCTGTTGATCGCGGCCATGTAGATGTTTTCGGCAACGGTGGCGTCCTGACAGAGCGCGATTTCCTGATGGACAAGCGCAATGCCGAGACGTTGGGCGGCGGCGGGCGAGTGGATCGAAACACGCTCGCCATCGATCAGGATATCGCCCTCGTCAGGCTGCAATACACCGGCGATCATGTTCATCAGCGTCGACTTGCCGGCGCCGTTCTCTCCGCACAGCGCATGGATTTCGCCGCGCCGCAGCTCGAACTGGACGTCGCTCAGCGCCTTGACCGCGCCGAACGCCTTGGACAGGCCGCGGATTTCAAGAATGGGCGCCTGGGTCACGCCATGCTCCTGCGATGCTTGCGAGGAGGAAGGAGGCAAAGCCTCCTTCCCGGTTGGTTCGGCCTTGCCGAGGGCGGGGCGGTGAGATCGAGATTATTCCTCGATGCCCTTGGTGCCGCGACGCTTGAGGTACTTGTCCCAGTAGAAGTCGTCCGCATTGTCTTTGGAGACGATGGAGAAGCCATTGTCGACGAAGGGCACGCTCATCGGGTTGAAGCCCGAACGCTTGGCATCGTTCATCGGATCGATCAGGCCGGGATGCTTGGCCATCCACAACAGCATGAAGCCCATATAGCCCTGCATGCCCTGGTTGGGATTGACCGAGCCGAAGATCTCGCCGGCCTTGATCATGTCGAGGATCTTGGCGTTGACGTCGGCGAGCATGACGCGGATTTTGCCGCCGCCTTCCTTGGCCGCCTGGGCGGCACCGATGGCCGAATTGGCTTCGGGCATGAACACGGCACCGAGGTCAGGATGCGCCTGCGCCAGGCTCAGGACCGCCTGATAGGCCTTGGTCGGATCCTGGTTCGAAGCGGCGCGGCCGACGAGCTTCATGTCAGGCCATTTGGCTTCCATGCGGGCAACGAACGCGTTGACGCGCTTGTCGTGGTTGTCCTGGCCGGGATTCTCCAGCACCGCATATTCGCCCTTGCCGTCCATCGCCTTGGCAACGGCGTCGGCGGCATAGGTGCCTTCGGCATTGTTGTCGGAGGTGATGTAGGAGACGCGCTTGGAATTCGGCGAGTCGGCGGCGAAGGTCACCACCGCGGTGCCCTGTTCGATAGCGCGGTTGATCGGCTCGATGAACGGATCGGAGTTCATCGGATGCACCAGTATGCCCGCCGGCTTCTGCGCCAACGCCTGGTCGAAGGTGGCGATCTGCTTGTTGACGTCGTATTCCGGCGTACCCGTATAGGCGGTCTCGCAGCCGAACTGCTGGCCGGCCTGCTTGAACATCTCATAGACCGGGAACCAGTATTCGACGCCCGAGACCATGACGTTCATGACGTATTTTTCACCCGGCTCGCACTTGAACGGGTTGGGGGTTTCGGCGCGTACCTGCATCGACCCAAAGCAAGTCGATGCAGCCGCCGCGATTGCGAGCGTGCTCAGAAATTTGCGCAAGTTTCCTCCCTTGGCCGAAGCCATCCTAAATGACCGTCGCAGGCACTCGGCGAGCGCTGCCGTGTATGGATTTGATGATGCCGACCTTCCTCCGAAAGCCGACGATCGGACATTACAGCCCGGGCGCGTATTGTCAATATAATTCACATAGTGAAATATATTTCAATACCTACTTCCGGGGATTCATACATTCCGGTCGGCGAAGCTGGTCG
The DNA here is from genome assembly GCF_020164875.1 of Mesorhizobium sp. CO1-1-8. NCBI lineage: Bacteria > Pseudomonadati > Pseudomonadota > Alphaproteobacteria > Hyphomicrobiales > Phyllobacteriaceae > Mesorhizobium > Mesorhizobium sp. CO1-1-8. The sequence goes on from NZ_JAIUGZ010000017.1 coordinate 125,539, forward strand.
CGGCCGCCAAGTGCCGTACGGCTGGGCAAGGCCTTTCCGGCCTTCGGCGGCGAACCGGAGAGGGTGGTGGAGTATCGGCATCGGGAGCTCGCGTGGAGCCCTCCCGCCGGCCGCGTCTTTATCGCCTGAAGCCCCGATCTTGTCTTTGATAGCATCTGTTCCGGGCGCGGCGTGACGCTCTCAATGTAGCTTGGCCAAGAAGTCAGCTGCTGCCCATCGGCTTACGGCAGCCTTCGGACCATCCGGCGTATTCCGGGAAGCCTTCGGCTGTCCCCTTGAACGGGAACGGCCTGCGGGCTTTGTGCGTGGCGGGCTGTTTTTGATTTGGTTTGGGGGGAGAGGATTTGAGTTTTCTGTCTGGCGGCTCTGGCGGCTGGGCTTCGCCTGCTTGCGGGTCTCTGATGACGGGTTAAATCGCCGGCACCACAGCCAAATACAAAAGAGCCCGCACGGGGGCGGGCTCTTTTGTATTTGGTTGCGGGGACAGGATTTGAACCTGTGACCTTCAGGTTATGAGCCTGACGAGCTACCGGGCTGCTCCACCCCGCGTCACCTCTAAGCAAGCGTTTGCTTGCGTTTCTAAGCAAGCTCTTGCTTGCGTTCTAGACAAGCGTTTGCTTGTGTTCCTAGGCAAGCGTTTGCTTGCTTTATTGGACGTAAGCCGAGGCCTACAAATAGG
>NZ_JAIUGZ010000018.1:0-118534 GCF_020164875.1 Mesorhizobium sp. CO1-1-8
GCCGCCTGCGGGTGGTGAAGGCCCGCAGGCGGCAACCCACTTTGGCCCCGAAACGATGAAAAGTCATAAGACAAGCAGTTCACCGTTTCACGGAAACGGCGGCCCGCTCTAACTCTTTGTTTTGACGCAATTCCCAAGGGAAAAGCGCTACGCGCTTCTCCTGGAATTGCTCTGGCGTTCAAACGCTCAATAGTTGTGGAAAGCACCGGGCCGCGCCTCGTCGGGCGTTGCCCGGCTTGTCTTTGCCGCCCGCGGCTGGCAATTTCCCGGACTGACTCCGTCAAAAGGCGTCTCCCCGCCGGGACCCATCGGTTCTGGCCGATTGTACGCTGTCCTGGATTGCCAAATGCCCTTCTCCATCGCCACCTGGAACATCAATTCCGTTCGCCTGCGCATGCCGATCGTCGAGCGCCTGCTCGTCGAGCATGCGCCCGACGTGCTGTGCCTGCAGGAAACCAAGGTTCCCGACGAACTGTTTCCCGAAAAGGCTTTCCGCAAGCTTGGCTACGAGCACATCGCCTTCCATGGCCAGAAGGGCTACCACGGCGTTGCGACGGTGGCGCGGCGGCCGATCGAGGTGGTCGAAAAGCGACGCTTTTGCGAGATCGAGGACAGCCGGCACCTGTCGGTGACGGTGCGGGCCGGCGGCAAGGCGATCCTGCTGCACAATTTCTACGTCCCGGCGGGCGGCGACGAACCGGACCCCGTCATCAACAGGAAGTTCAAGCACAAGCTTGATTTCGTTGCCGAGATGAATGCCATCCGAGCAGAACATGACGAGGTATCCGGCTCGGTGCTGGTCGGCGACCTCAACATCGCCCCGCTCGAACATGACGTCTGGTCGCACAAGCAACTGCTCAACGTGGTCAGCCATACGCCGGTCGAGACGGAAAATTTCGAGGCGATGCGTCGCGCCGGCAACTGGGTCGATCTGATGCGGCTCAACGTGCCGGATGAGCAGAAGCTCTACACCTGGTGGAGCTATCGCGCGCAGGATTGGGAGCTGTCCAATCGCGGCCGCCGCCTCGATCACGTCTGGTCGTCGCCAAACTTGGTGCCCAGCTTTTCCGGCTACGAGATCCTGCGTCTGGCGCGCGGCTGGGAGCGCCCGTCGGACCATGTGCCTGTCATCGCGCGGTTCGATCTGGACTAGACTAGACGGAAAACCGCTTCACACTTTTCCTAGAATTGCTCTGGTCTGGTCGAAGATGCGGCGCGTGCGGCGTTCAGTCGGCAGAATTGGGATCGGCTGGATCCACCCACGGACGGCCCAATCGTGTCACCATCGCCGCGTACCCCACGGCACCTGCCGCCCAAAGGAAGATGCCAAGCTCTTTGACGACGTCCTCGGCGATGGCGGCCGCAGAACCAGGGGTAGGAAACAGCTCTCCGAGCTGGTCGATCGATGCTGACATCGCGAGCAGGAAGCCTGCGGCCAAAAAGACGATCGTGCCGTCGAATGTCTTTCGTCGCAGCCGAAAGAACCAGAACAACCCGGCGGCGGCGTAGGCAATCATCGGAACGATCTCCGGTATCCCTACAATCGGCAGCACGTCCTCATGGATCAACAACAGGTCATCGAGGCCCAAGAGCAGGGTAAGGCCGCCGAGAAACGTGCAATCCCATCGGCGCGTGAGCAGGCCAGCAAACAGGGCCGCGGCGCCGGAGCCGATCCATAGCGAAGCACCCAGGGACGAAATCCACCCCGTATAGAAGCCGACTCCGGCGGCTGCAGATGGATCTCGATAAAAGATCCAGGCGTCCAGACCACGAATTTGCGCGACGAACAGCGCGGCTAAGAGCATCGCAACGTTAATCGCCGTTGCCGCCAGTATGACCAGGCGCCAGGCTATTTTCCACTCGCCGCCATGCTTTGTGTTCAGCGCGTTGTTCTCTGGCATTTCTATTCTCGTTGAGGACTGAGGGAAACTCCATTGGAACCAAATTAGGATAGCCGCCAGATCTGCCGCCGAGAACTCCGCCTGCATTGTGCCGGTGGTCACCACGGAACGGTTGCAGCGCTTGGCCCCACCGAACCCATTGTACCATGGCGTCGATGTTCAGGTGAGGCCGGCCTGCAAATCGCCGACCTGAATCCCAACACGCTTCGAAGCGCGACCAGATGAACTCAAATTCAAATGGCGCGCTTCAAGTCTTCATGCATGTCGTTGTCGCGAAACTGCTGCGCTGACAGGCCTGCCAGATCCGGCAGATGGGGATGGTCGCGGTGGCGCGTCGCCAGCATCCGTTGCACCGCTTCGATGATTGTCGACGCCGGGACATTGGCGACCAGGCCGGTCGGGCTGGCATGGCGGGCATCGATCACGTCCACACAGTTCGAAAGCGGCCTCCAACGGGCCATGTTGGCGCCGCCATTGACGATAACCATCGGCGTCATCACGGTTGCCATCAGATGTGCGGTACCGCCTTCGGCACCGATGTAAAGATCGGCAAACTCGCCGAGCGCCAGCAAAATATCACCGATATCGACACCTTCGATCGCGGCGGAATCGACAAGCCGCAGCTTCGGCACGCGCTGAGCCAGCTCAGCCATATCGGGACCATCGCCGGGGGTTTTCACATAGAGAAGGTTCGCCCCGTCGGCGATCAGGCTGTCGGCGATCGCGGCAACCTGATCCGCCGACATGCGCTTGCTGGCGCTGCCATGCGCCGCGATAATGATCAACGGAGCATGCTTGCGGTCCGCAAGGCTCCTGGCCGCCGCTCGCGCGGCCGGGCCAGGCTCCAGCCGATGATCGAAAGGCAGCCGCTTGCCGGCAAGGCGTTCGATGAGGCGGTGGTAGCGCCAGGCATTGTGCTCGGGTCGTGCTTCAGGCCTTTGGCCCAGGCGCCAGGAAAGCGCGAAAGCCGGAAAGTTTGCCTCATAGGCGATGCCGCGGCCGAGCAGTGATGCCGAGGCTTGAAGCAGCCAACGCGCCGAGATGCGGAAATCGACAACGGCCAATCGCCCCTTGCCCTTGTGATGACCGGCAATCAGGCGCGCGAGCGGCGTCCGCACATTGATCGCATCGACCAAATGGCCGGCATGGCGGTTGAGGCTGTGTTCAAGGGACGACGACCGGGTGGTTCCGTAGACGATGAAACTATCGGGGAATGCCGTTCTGACGGCGCGCAAAGCCGGAACCCGGATCAGTCCGTCGCCGAACGCGTCATTGCGGGAATACAAGATAATCGTCTCGTACCGCCCTGATGGCATGGCTCGCTCCCCCCAGGAGCCTGGTGGTGATGGCGCCTGCTGCGCCGGCCGCCTTCGAGGTGCTTTAGGATTTCACCTCTTGCCTGTCAACGGAACCCCTGGATCCGGGCATCCGGATGAACGACCCATTGGCGATTCCCCACTCCGGCCGCAGTGCGCCACGATCAGTTCATCGCGGCGAATGTCGTTGAAAAACGCCGCCGCGCTTTTGCCTTCGGCCGCGAAGCCAACAGCTTCGTAGGCGGGCTGCCTCAGCCGGAGAAGCGCGGCGCCAGTTCCTCGATGCGGCGGATCATCGCCTGAAATTCCTCCGAGATGCGCTGGTGGAGCTTGACCGCGATCTCGGGATATTCCTCCAGGATGCGGCGGAACATCTTGCGGCTGAGCCGCATCACTTCCGAATCGATCTCGGCCGAGGCGCTGGTCAACCGGTTGGTGTCGGCGATCAATGCCAGTTCGCTCAGGATCGTGCCGGGGTCTGCCGTGCCAATCGGGATGCGTTCACCATTCTGCTCCCGGTAGAGCACGATGCGCCCGCTGACAACGATATAGGCGGAATCGGCCTCGTCGTCCTCGCGGTAAAGCTTGTGATTGGCAATCAGCCTGGTGTTCTCGGCGCCAAAGGCGAGCAGGCGCAGTTGTTCCTGCGTGAAACCCTCGAAGAGCCTCACGGCGGAGAGGACGCGGATGTCATCATCCAGCGCCATCTAGCTATGTCCCCGAACCGACAGTCCGACTCCTCCTCTGCGAGTTCGATCCAAACCACCCTCCAACTGGATCGTACCCGAAAGCGGCCCCGCCCGACCGCTCATTGGATAATGAAATGTTTAAGGAACCAGCTTGTAGCCGCCGCTTTCTGTCACAAGAATTTCCGCATTGGAAGGATCGCGCTCGATCTTCTGGCGCAGCCGGTAGACATGGGTTTCCAGCGTGTGCGTGGTGACGCCGGAATTGTAGCCCCACACCTCCTCGAGCAGCACGTCGCGCGTCACCACCTTCTGGTCGGCGCGATAAAGATATTTGATGATCGAGGCCTCCTTCTCCGTCAGCCGCACCTTGCCGCCGCGCGGGTCGAGCAGCAGTTTCTGGCTGGGCTTGAAAGTATAGGGCCCGACCGAGAAGGTGGCGTCCTCGCTCTGCTCATGCTGGCGCAGCTGCGCCCGAATGCGCGCCAGCAGCACGGCGAAGCGGAACGGCTTCGTCACATAGTCGTTGGCGCCGGCCTCGAGACCAAGAATCGTATCCGAATCGGTGTCGTGGCCGGTCAGCATGATGATGGGCGCCTTGTAACCGCCCTTGCGCAGGATCTTCACCGCTTCGCGGCCATCCATGTCGGGCAGCCCGACATCCATGATGAGCAGATCGATGAGGCCGCCGCGCGCTGCGGCGACACCTTTTGCCGCAGTCGATTCCTGCTGCACGTCGAATTCCTCGTAAAGGGATAATTGCTCGACCAGCGTGCCGCGCAGGTCGTCATCGTCGTCGACGATCAGTATGGTGCGTGAAGTCATGGATCAATCCGTTGTTTTGCAAAGAAAATTCAGTTGACCGCTGCCTGTTTATGCGGAAGCTGACCGGCGCAACAGCCGTTCACAGTGATTTGTTCCGTGGCACGATCATACAAGAAAAAACACGATCGCAATGCAGCCGGCGCAATTTTGCGAAAAGGGCTGCGTGTGCTGACCGTGCGGGCCAGGCCCGGCCATCCAAGCCAGGGCCTGCTGCAGGCCGGGAAAACGGTGTTTGCCTGTGCTTTGGGGCGCGGCGGCATCTCCGCCGGCAAGCGCGAAGGCGATGGCGCCACACCGCTGGCCGCGATGCGGATCCTGTCGGGATATTTCCGCGGGGATCAGTTCTCCAGCGGCCGCAGGACCCGTCTGGCGATGACGCCGATCGGGCCCGATCTCGGCTGGTGCGAAGTGCCCGACGACCGCAACTACAACAGGCCGGTCAGGATTCCCTATGGCGCCAGCCACGAACGCATGCGGCGCGACGACCGGCTCTACGACGCCTGTCTTGTGCTCGACTGGAACCTGTCGCCGCGCCGACGCGGGCGCGGCAGCGCCATCTTCTTCCATCTGGCGCGCCCCGGCTTCACGCCGACGCAAGGCTGTGTGGCTGTGACGGCACAAACCATGGCGCGGCTGCTGCCGTTGCTGTCGGACCGGACGGTGGTGAGGGTGGTAAGGTAGTAGGGGAGTAGGCTCGGCGCAGCCTTAGTTTTTCCTATTCCCCTATTCCCTTACGGCCAGGTCTCTGCCAGCCGATGTCGAGCAGGCCCAGCCGGCCAAGCTCCCTGTCCATTGCGCGAGCGACGTCACGGCGAGCGCCGCCGACATCGCGCAGTTGGCGGTCGGAGAGATCCTCGACGTTCTGGTAGGCAATATCGCGGCCGGCGAGGCGTATCGCGACCCGGGCGTGACGCAACCAGTCGAGGGTCTCGGCCAGCCAGTTCGGACGGGGTATCGATGAATTCAAAACGATGATGGACATGGTGTGATCCGTTCTCTCCGGATAGCAAATCCGGCTTGATGATGTTTCGATGATTGGATCATGCCAGATTGAAATCTCTGCGAGAAACGAGTAGTTTTCTCTGGATTATCAAGTTTTATTTGAGGATAGGATGGCTCGCCTTCTGCCCGGGACTCGGGCCTTGAGGACACTGGAAGCAGCGGCGCGGCACCTCAATTTCACCCGTGCCGCCGACGAGCTCGGCCTGACACCGGCCGCCGTTAGCCATCAGATCAAGGAAATCGAGGATCAGCTCGGGCTGGTGCTGTTCACGCGCACCAGCCGCACCATCCGACTCACCGAGGCGGGGACGGTGCTGTTCGACGCCTCGGCGGACGCGCTCGACCTGCTTGGCCGGGCCGTTTCGCGGGCGCAAAAGCTGACGCGCGGCACCGCTCTCTTGAAGGTAACGCTCGACGCGCAGTTCGCATCAAAATGGCTGATGCGGCGCGTCGACGATTTTCGCAAGCATCACCCCGATATCGAATTGCGATTCGACATTGCCTATGAAGTGCGGGATTTCGAACTCGATGACATCGATGTCGGCATCCGTTTTGGCGCCGGCAAATATCCGGGCCTTCGCACCCACCGGCTGTTCGACAATATCCTCATTCCGGTGTGCAGCCCAAGCCTCTTGACGTCCGGTCCACCGCTGCGCGAGCCGCGCGACCTCTTCAATCACACGCTTGCGCATATCGAATGGTCGCGGCAAGGCGTGACGTGGCCGAACTGGCGGATGTGGATGGCGGCGGCCGGCATCAATGATTTCGACGACAGCCGGACCGTCGTGTTCGGAAACTCCACGGATGCCGTCCAGGCAGCGCTCGACGGCAATGCCGTCGCGCTCGCCGATTTCGCCATGGTGGCGAACGACCTTTCCCAGGGCAGGCTGGTGCAGCCTTTCGAACTCGGCCTGCGGGTGGCGCCCGAGTTCGCCTATTTCCTGGTCTATCCCGAAAATACCGCCGACGATCCGCGCATCGTCGCCTTTCGCGAATGGATGCTCGAGGAAGTCGCCAAGACGCGGACCACGGAGAAAGGGCAGTAGGGCAGTAGGGCAGTAGGGCAGTAGGGCAGTAGGGCAGTAGGGCAGTAGGGATAGGCGTCGGTGCCCCCTATTCCCCTACTGCCTTCTTGATCAGCTTGCCGCTGCGCCGAACCAGCCGATCACGGCGCCGATGATCAGCAGCACGCCGAGCCAGTGGCCGCCGTCGATGAGGGTCAGGTCCCAGCCGAAATTCTCGTAGCGATGGTTGACCGAGAGCGTCGTGGCGACGAAACCCAGCCAGAGCACGAAGCCGAAGACAAGTCCGGCGAGCAATGTCGGCTCGCCGCCGGTCATCGCGCCGACGACCAGGGCCACTATGGTGGCCATGACCAGTTCGGCGATGAAGCTGATGACAAAGGGCAGCGGTGACTTCTTTATCGTCGCCGGATCGAGCTTGGCGGCCTTCAGCCAAGGCTTGCTCAGGCCCATGTACCAGGCGGCGCCGAACAGCCATGCGACGATTGCGGCGGCAATCACCGCCAGCCAGTTCACTGCTGAAAAATCCATGAACTCCCCCTCAGTGCGGTTCATCGCTTCACGGAAACGCAGAACCGCCCTCTCTCTTGTTCGACGCAATTCCCAAGGGAAAGCGCTATGCGCTTTTCCCGGGAAAACCGTGTCACACTTTTCCTGGACTTGCTTTAGTCCGGATGTGATGGAACGCCTGTTCGGCGATCGCGTCAAGCGAACCGCCAGACGGTCGTGCGCTTGACCAGCGCATCCTCCAGCGCCCGCGTGACAGCCACTTCATAGACGGCAAGCGGCTCCAGCCCTGCCTTCGGCATATATGACCTGCCGGGATCGCCGACGAGGATTTCGGCGCCGCGCGCCTTCAGCGTTGCGAACCATGGCATCAGCCGGTCGGCGAAAGATTTGTCGTAGAAAACATCACCGGCCAGGACCACGTCCCAACCTGCATCGGTGCCTATGCAATCCGTGCCGAGGAATTCGGTCCCGACACCGTTGGCCTCGCCGTTGAGCCGGATCGCGGTGGCGCAAAACGGATCGATGTCGGTTGCGATCACCTTGGCGGCACCTGCCTTGGCGGCGGCGATGGCGACAAGGCCGGAGCCGGAGGCGAAGTCGAGCACGCGCTTGCCCCGCACCGTGCCGGGATTGTCCAGGACATAGCGGGCAAGGCCCTGGCCGCCGGCCCAGGCGAAAGCCCAGAAGGGCGGCGGCAGGCCGATCTCGACCAGTTCATCCTCGGTCCGCTGCCACAGATCATGCGCTTCGTCGGCAAGATGAAGCAGGATTTCCGGCACGTGCGGCGGCGCCATCAGCGCCGTGTTGTCGAGAATGAATTGTTTGGCGCTGTTGGGCGTGAGCGCCGTCACGGAGCCGGCGTCAAGCCGCCCATGCGGCAGACTTCCTTCCATTCGGCCGGCGTCACCGGCTGCACGGAAAGCCGTCCGAGCCGCACCAGCGCCATGTCGGCAAGCTTCGGATTGGCCTTCACCTGTTCCAGCGTCGGCGGGTTCGGCACGTCCCTTACGGCGCGGATGTCGACGCATTCCCAGCGCGGATCGTCCGAGGTGGTGTCGGGATGGGCAAGCGCGCAGACTTCAGCGATGCCGACGACGTTCAACCCCTCGTTGGAATGGTAGAAGAAGCCGAGATCGCCGACCTGCATCGCCTTCATGTTGTTGCGCGCGGCGTAGTTGCGCACGCCGTCCCATTGCGTGCCGGCCTTGCCCTTGGCCTTCAGCATCTCGAAGGAGAACTTGAATGGCTCCGATTTGAACAGCCAGTAGTTCATGTCTTTCTCCTCCTTGAAGTCGCGCGGGCGACCGGGATTAACTAGCCGCCGGCTTGTTGAACGTCCAGTTCCACGGGCGGATTTCGACGCTTTCGAACAGCCCTGCCTTGTCGTAGGGGTCGGCGGCCGACAGAGCCTGCGCCCCTGCCAGGTCGGGCGCTTCGACGACCACGAGGCTGCCATTGGGCTTGCCTTCGGTGTCGAGGAACGGGCCGGCGAATGCCAGCTTCTTGTCGCCGTTCAAGCCCTCGAGAAAGGCAATATGCTCGGGCCGCGTGTCGAGGCGCACCTGCAGACTTCCGGGCTTGTCCTTGCAAATCACAGCAAACAGCATGGTTCTTTCTCCTGGTCTCTCGGGTTCAAGGTTGGGGGATCAATCGTTGGTTTCGGTCTTCAGCGGCCGGGTCATCAAGGCGGTCACAGCCTGCCGGACGGTGATGGCACCGTCCAGTATGGCGGCGACGGCGGCAATGATCGGCGCGTCGATGTTGCGCTCGGTGGCGATGCGGGCAGCGATCGCCGCCGTCGGCACACCTTCGGCCAGCGGCAATCCGGCAAGCGGCTTGCCTCGCCCGAGCGCCAGGCCATAGGCGAAATTGCGCGACTGGGTGGACGAGCAGGTCAGCAGCAGGTCGCCAAGACCGGAAAGCCCCATCAGCGTTTCGGGCCTGGCGCCGAAGGCGGCGCCGATGCGGCGCAGTTCGACAAAGCCGCGCGTCACCATGGCGGCCTGGGCGCTGGCGCCGAGACCCGCGCCAGCGACAGCACCTGCGGCAATGGCGAAAACGTTCTTCAAGGCGCCGCCGATCTCGACGCCGATCAGGTCGTCGTTCGAATAGCAGCGCAAATTTTCGGCGGAAAAGCGGGCGGCGAGATCGGCGGCCAATGCCTCGTCGCGGGCGGCGACCACAACGGCCGTCGGCAGGCCGCGGGCGACGTCGGCGGCGAAGCTCGGACCCGACAAAGCGGCCACCGGATTTCGCGGCAGGATTTCTTCGACAATCGCCGACAGCAAGGCGCCGGTCTCGCTTTCGATGCCCTTAGCACACAGAACCAGCGGGATACCGGCCGGCATATGATCCTTCGCTGCCGCCAGCGTAGCCCGCAGCGACTGCGCCGGCGTCACCGCCAGCACGCAATCGGCACCGTCGAGCGCGGCTTGGATGTTGCTCGTCGCCACGATGCCGGCCTCAAGCGTAATGCCCGGCAGATAGCGTTGGTTTTCGCCGCGGTCGATCGCGGCGACGGTCTCCGGGTCGCGCGCGTAAAGGCGGACGAAATGCCCGGCGCGCAGCATTGCCAAGGCCAAGGCAGTGCCCCAGGCCCCGCCGCCGAGCACGGCAACGCGCCAGCCGCTTGGCGCGGTGTCGTTGCCGCTCATTGCGCGCTCGTTCATGCCTTGGCTCCGCGCCGGCCGGAGCCGACCATCGGCGCCGAGATGCTGTCCAGCGGCCAGCGCGAGCGCGGCACGAAATCGAAGCCGTTCTCCTGCGCCATGCCTTCGCGCAGCCGCTCGATGCCTGCCCAGGCGATCATCGCCGCATTGTCGGTGCAAAGCTCTAGCGGCGGCGCAATGAAGGCGAAGCCGGTCTCGGCACAGAGCCGCTCCAGCATGGTCTTGATCGTGCGGTTGGCGGCGACACCACCGGCGACGACGAGGGCCGGGTTTTTCGTGCCGGGAAATGTCTCGCGAAAGCGCGTCACCGCGCGAGAAACGCGATCGGCCAAAGCATCGGCGACCGCTGCCTGGAACGAAGCGCAGATGTCGGCGACGTCCTGGCCGCTCAGCGGCGCAATGGCGCTCGCCGCCTGGCGTACGGCGGTCTTGAGGCCGGAGAAGGAGAAGTCGGGCTGTGCCGAGCCCTTCATCGGACGTGGAAAGGCAAAGCGCGAGGCATTGCCGGCCCGTGCCGCCTTTTCGACATTCGGTCCGCCGGGATAGGGCAGGCTAAGCATCTTGGCCGTCTTGTCGAAGGCTTCGCCGAGCGCGTCGTCGATCGTCGTTGCCCAGCGCTGGTAGTCGCCGACGCCCCGCACGGCGACGATTTGCGTATGGCCGCCGGAGACCAGCAGCAGGAGATAGGGAAAATCGAGCCCGTCGGTCAGCCTTGCGGTCAGCGCATGGCCTTCGAGGTGGTTGATGGCGATCAGCGGCTTGTTCGCCGCAGCGGCAATCGCCTTGGCGGTCATCAGCCCGACGATCAGCCCGCCGACCAGGCCGGGGCCGGCGGTGGCGGCAATCGCGTCGATATCGGCGAGCGCTGTGCCCGAATCGGCAAGCGCCGCCTCGATGATGCCGTCCAGCGCTTCGACATGGGCGCGCGCGGCGATTTCCGGCACGACACCGCCGAATGCGGCATGCTCCTCGATCTGGCTGAGCACGATGTTGGACAGGATTTTCGGCGCGGCGTCGCCGTCGATGGCCACCACGCTGGCGGCGGTCTCGTCGCAACTCGTCTCTATGCCCAGCACGCGGATCAATTCGTCGCTGTCCCTAAAGATTGTATCATGGGGCTTTCCCCGTTAGGAGAACCCCGGAAAGCCTCGCTTGCCGGGGGGTTATCACGGACTGCGCGCCATGCAAACAATCTTGAGAATCGGAACACGCGGCAGCCCGTTGGCGTTGGCGCAGGCGCATGAAACACAGGCGCGGCTGATGGCCGCGCATGGCATGCCGGCGGAGGCGTTCGAGGTCGTCGTCATCTCGACCAGCGGCGACCGCATCCAGGACCGGCCGCTGTCGGAAGCCGGCGGCAAAGGCCTGTTCACCAAGGAGATCGAGGAGGCTCTGCTGGCCGGCCGGATCGACATCGCCGTGCATTCGTCGAAGGACATGCCGACGCAACTGCCCGACGGTCTCGAACTCTCGGCCTTCCTGCCGCGCGAGGATGCACGCGACGCCTTTGTCGGCAAGGCGGCGAAGACGATCGCCGAACTGCCGCGCGGGGCGAAAGTCGGCTCGTCGTCGCTGCGGCGGCAAGCGCTGATCCGCCGGATGCGGCCGGATCTCGACGTGGTGATGTTCCGCGGCAATGTGCAGACGCGGCTGCGCAAGCTTGAAGAAGGCGTCGCCGCCGGCACGATCCTGGCCTATGCCGGGCTGAAGCGGCTTGGGCTCGAGCACGTCGTCACCGACCTGATACCGCTCGATGTCTTCCCGCCGGCGCCGGGGCAAGGCGCGATCGGCATCGAAACCCGTATCGGCGACCGCGATGTCGAAAAGATGCTGGCAGCCGTCCATGATGTGCCGACCGGCCAGGCGCTGGCCTGCGAGCGTGCCTTCCTGGCGGCGCTCGATGGCTCCTGCCGCACGCCGATTGCCGGCTATGCGGCGATCGAGGCTGGAAAACTGTCTTTCGCCGGGCTGATCATCTCGCCCGACGGGACGCAGTCGCACACGGTCGAGTTGCAGGGACCGGCACAAGACGCCGCCCGTATCGGCACCGAAGCAGCCAGGACAGTGCGGGCCAGGGCCGGCGAAAAGTTCTTCGACGGCTGGCTCTGAAATGCTTCGCGTCCTGGTGACGAGGCCGGAACCGGGTGCTTCGCGCACTGCGCATCGGCTTGAGGAGACGGGGTTTCAGCCGATTCTCTTGCCCCTGACCGAAACAAAGGCGTTGCCCGCCGCCGCCGGACTGATCCCGGACGATGCCGTCGCGGTGGCCGTCACAAGCGTCAATGCCATGCGCCATGCGCCGGAAGAAATCATCGCGACGCTTGCCGCCTTACCTTGTCATGCGGTCGGCAAAAGGACGGCGCAAGCGGCGCGTGAAGCGGGGTTTTTGTCGGTCAGCGAAGGCCCGGGCGATGCGGAGGCGCTGGCCGACAGTCTGGCCGCCCATCTTTCTGGAAAGACGATTGTCTACCTCTGCGGGCGCGTGCGTTTTCCGGCGTTCGAACAGAGGCTCGGGTCTGCGGGCGTTCGGGTCCACGCCGTAGAGACCTATGACACGCTGACAGTGGGCTATTCGGACGAAGTCATCCTCAAACGCCTGTCCGGGCAACCTGCCGACGCGGTATTGCTTTATTCAGCCAAGGCGGCGGTGGCGATGCAGACCTTGGCAAGACGGCCCGCTCTGCGCGGTCTCTTCGAAAAAACATGGGTTTTTGCGCTTTCCACTCGCATCGCCGCAGCCTTCGACGATGTCGCCAGCGAAAGGATCCGCATCGCCGCGCAGCCTGACGAGGACGCACTGCTGGCGCTTTTGCAGGTGCCGCGCTGAGCCGCGTCATCACACCGCCCCTTTTCACCGCTTGGTGATGTGCTAGACCCTTTCTGAACCATCATGCGCCGCCAGGCGTTGAGACGAAGCGAATTGTGCGGAGCCCAGGCATGGTCAAGACGCCGAAGATGCGACACTCGAAAAGCCGCCGTGAGCCGGTGACCATCGATCTCGAGCCGGGCGCCGTCTCACGCATCGCCGACGAGGACGCCGCCAGGCAGGGGGCTCAGACAGACGAGGCGAAGGCCGAGGAAGCAGCGAACGCTTCGCAGCCCGAGGTTCCCGAAGAGCCGGTTCATGCCGACCAGACCGATCTCGAGCCCTGGGAGCATGCCGACGCCCGGGCCGAACCGGATCAGCCGCCGGCAGCAGCAACAAAGACCGGCAGCGAGGCTGAGCTCTCCTATCCCGGAGCGTCCGACGAGCCCGGATCGTCCGATGCGCCGGCCGGCAAAACCAAAGCCTACGACTACAGTTTCGACGACGCATCGGCGAAGCGCACACAGACCGACAGCAGCAAGGCCAAAACCGAGACACGGGGCGAGAAAATGGCGCAAGCCCCTGAAAAGCGCGGCGGCCTCAACGGCATCGCCGCCGGCATCATCGGCGGCGTCATCGCGCTGGTCGGTGCCGGCGGGCTGCAATTTGCCGGCCTGCTCGGCGCGCCCGGTTCCGGTGCCAGCGTCTCGCTCGATGGCGTCAATGGCGACATCGCCTCGCTGAAGACCGAAATCGCCGGCTTGAAGGACGCCGGCGGCAACGGCGATGCAGCGGCGAAGACGGTCGGACTGGCCTCGGGCCTGGAGCAGGTCAAGGCCGATGTGGCGGCGCTGAAATCGGCTGTCGAGAAAGGTGGAGCAGGCGACGCGGCCGGCGTCACCGCGCTGGGCGACAAGGTCGCGCAGATCGAGACAGCGGTCGCCGCCCTCGGCAAGGCCGGCAGCTCGGCGCCGGTCGATCTCGGTCCGGTCAACGAAAAGCTGGCAGGCCTCGACGCGCTGGTGAAGTCGGCCGGCGAGGCGGCGACGGCGCAGGATGGCCGGCTGACAGCGCTGGAGCAGTCTGTGTCGCAGCTGTCCGGCAAGGTCGAGGCGGCGGCGGGGCAGCCGAAGATCGCGCTTGCCATCGCGGCGTCCGCCTTGAAGGCGGCGCTGGAGCGTGGCGGGTCGTTTTCGGCCGAACTCGAAACCCTCGCCGCGATTTCGCCTGATGCGCCGCAGCTTGCGGCACTGCGCACCTATGCTGAAAAGGGCGTTCCAACCCGCGCCGAGATCGCATCGCAGGCTGATGCCGCGGCCAATGCCATGGTCACTGCTGCGACGCCTGTCGATGAGAATGCCGGCTTCGTTCAGAGCCTTCTGTCGAGCGCCGAATCGCTGGTCAAGGTCAGGCCGATCGGCGCCGTCGAAGGCGCCGGCGCACCGGAAACCGTCGCGCGCATGGAGGCGGCGGTCAACCAGGGCGACTACGCCAAGGCACTCAGCGAGTATGAAACGCTGCCCGAGGCCGCCAAGGCTGCCGGCGCCGACTTTGCCGGCAAGCTGAAGGCGCGCATCGAGGTCGAAACCCAGGTCGATGCGCTGATCTCGGGCGCGATGAAGGCATGAGGGCAACACAATGATCCGCCTGCTCGCCTTCCTCATCGTCGTTTTCGCGCTCGGGCTGGGCTTTGCCTGGCTGGCCGACCGGCCGGGCGACATGGTCGTCACGTTCAACGGCTATCAATACCAGGTCAGCCTGATGGTGGCGGCAGTGGCTGTCGTTGCCGTGGTCGCCGCGGTGATGATCCTGTGGTGGCTGCTCAAGTCGCTGTGGAACAGTCCCTACACCATCTCGCGCTATTTCCGTGTCCGCCGCCGCGATCGTGGCTATCAGGCGCTGTCGACCGGCATGATTGCCGCCGGCGCCGGTGATGGCGCACTGGCCCGCAAGAAGACCAAGGAAGCCGCCAAGCTGATCCGTTCCGACCAGGAGCCGCTGATCCATCTGCTCGAAGCGCAGGCGTCGCTGCTCGAAGGCGATCATGAAGGCGCGCGGCAGAAATTCGAAAGTATGCTCGACGATCCCGAAATGCGGCTGCTGGGTTTGCGCGGGCTTTATCTGGAAGCCGAACGGCTCGGCGACCGCAACGCCGCCCGGCATTATGCCGGCCGCGCCGCGGTGATGGCGCCGCAGCTGGCCTGGGCGGCGGAATCGACGCTGGAAGAGCTGACCGCGCGCGGCGACTGGGACGGCGCCCTGAAACTGGTCGACGCGCAGAAGTCGACACGGCAGATCGAACGCGATGCCGCCAACCGCCGCCGCGCCGTGCTGTTGACCGCCAAGGCGCAGGCGCTTGCCGACAGCGATCCCGCTGCCGCCAGGACGGCGGCGATCGAGGCCAACAAGCTTAGGCCCGATTTCGCACCCGCCGCCGTTGCCGCCGCGGCCGCATTGTTCAAGCAGAACGATGTGCGCAAGGGCTCGAAGATACTCGAGGCGGCGTGGAAGGCGGAGCCGCACCCGGAGGTTGCCGAGCTCTATACCCATGCAAGGCCGGGCGACGCCGTGCTCGACCGCCTCAACCGGGCGAAGAAGCTGCAGGAAATGAAGAAGAACCACGCCGAGTCGTCGATGACGGTGGCACGCGCCGCGCTCGACGCGCAGGATTTCTCGACCGCCCGCCGCGAGGCCGAGGCCGCGATCCGGATGGACCGCCGCGAGGGCGCCTACCTGCTGCTCGCCGACATCGAGGAGGCCGAGACCGGCGATCAGGGCAAGGTGCGGCAGCTGCTGTCCAGGGCGGTGCGGGCGCCGCGCGATCCGGCATGGGTCGCAGACGGCGTGGTATCGGAACGCTGGGCGCCGGTATCGCCGATCACCGGCCGGCTCGACGCCTTCGAGTGGCGCGCGCCGATGGAGCGTCTTGGCCAGTTGATCGACAGCCATGATGACGCGCCGACGGGTGCGGTGCCCGCCATCGAAGTGCTGGCAAAGCCGGCCAGCGAAAAGCCGGTCGAGGTGATCGATGATGCCGTTGGCGAGACGTCGGCGGGCAAGCAAGCTGAAAGTCGCGAAGAAGATCATGTCAGGCCAATCACGGCAGCGGCCTTTGCCGCGGTGCCGAGCGATGCCGAGGGCGTCGAGCCGGCCGAGGAGCTTGCGCGGCTGCCGGACGATCCCGGCGTCGATCCGGACGAGGAAGCGGAGAAATCGCCGCGCCGGTTTCGGCTGTTTTGAGTTGGGCAGGCCGGAAGGCCGTTGGGGTATGGATCAATGTTTGAACGCGTTCTGTCGTTTCTCAGGGATTTGCCGACCGGTGCAAGCACGCATACTAGCACCGACGATCCGCGCATCGCTGCCTCGGCGCTTCTCTACCATGTGATGAACGCCGATGGCGTGCGCCAGGATGTCGAGTGGGAGCGGTTCAAGGCGGTGCTGGCGGAGAGCTATTCGATCAGCGGCGCCGAACTCGAAGCGCTAGCCGCCGCCGGCGAGCGGGCCGACAATGAGGCGATCGACCTCTATGCCTTCACCAGCGTCCTGAAGCGCCATCTCGATGCCGATGCGCGTAAGGCCTTCATCGGCCTGATGTGGGAAATCGTCTATGCCGACGGCGAGTTGCACGAGCTGGAGGACAACACCGTCTGGCGCGTCGCCGAGCTGATCGGCGTCGAACGCCATGATCGCGTCGAGGCGCGCCGCAAGGCAGCGGCGCACGCGCCCGGCGCCACCGGAACATCGAGCGACGAATAGGATCTTCGCCTTCCCATGCCACGCCAAACCAGTTCGAAGCCAAAGATCCTGATCGTGCTGCATCAGGAGAGTTCGAGCCCGGGACGTGTCGGACACATGTTGCTGGAAGAAGGTTTCGATCTCGATATCCGTCGGCCGCCGCTTGGCGACGCCTTGCCTGAAACGCTGGACGACCACGCCGGCACGGTGGTGTTCGGGGGCCCGATGAGCGCCAATGACGAGGACGAGTTCGTGCGCCGCGAGACCAACTGGCTGGAAATACCGCTGAGGGAGAACCGGCCATGTCTCGGCATCTGTCTCGGCGCGCAGATGCTGGTCAACTATCTGGGCGGCAAGGTCGAAGGTCACGGTGAAGGGCTGGTCGAGGTTGGCTGGTATCCCCTGAAAGCGACCGAAGCCGGCAAGCAACTGATGCACTGGCCGGAGATGGTCTATCAGTTCCACCGCGAGGGTTTTTCGCTGCCCAGGGACGCGACGCTGCTGGCGACGGCCGAAACCTATCCCAACCAGGCCTTCCGCTACGGCGACAATGCCTGGGGCATCCAGTTCCATGGCGAACTGACCAGGGTGATGATGCAGCGCTGGGTGGTGCGCGGCGCGCATCGCTTCGAATTGCCCGGCGCCCAGCCCGGCCGCGATCATCTCGGCGGCCGGCTGATCTGGGACATGCATCTCAAGCGCTGGCTGGACGAGTTCCTGCGGATGATTTTCGGCAAGCCGAGCAATAGCTAAAGCGCGTCGCGTTTGAACGGATTCAGGCGACGCGCTTTAAGTCTTTGTTTTTATGCATGTCGGTCTCCCAAAACCGGGCGACTTTTGGGCGACATGCATTAAGGTTCGAGCACCGGCCGCAGGAAGCTGCGCTCATAGCTGAGAATGCTGCGATTGCGTTTTTCCATTTCAAACACTTCCTGGCATTCCGGGTCGGCAGCCATCCGTTTGCGATAATCCTCGTAGTCGGCAAGGCTCGGAAAGCTGAACATGGCATAGGCGATATTGCTCGCCCCCTCGCTCGGAAGGAAATAGCCGTGATGGTTTCCGCCGAGGCGGTTGACCAGAGCTATCCAGCGGCGGCCATAGTCTTCGAACTCGGCAAGCTTGTAGGGGTCAATGATATATTTCAAGTAGCAAGTGATCATGAGAGCTCCTGTGGGCGAGGCATGTCGGCTGTCAACCGTGGGAAGATCAGTTGCGTCCGTTGAGGTGGCGCACCTTGCGCAGTTGCGGGAACAGCACCATCCACAAGCCCGCGACGGCGATGGCGCCGATGCCGCCGATCACCACGGCCGGCACCGTGCCGATCAGCGCGGCCATCGTGCCGGCGCGGAATTCGCCGACCTCGTTGGAGGCGCCGACAAAGACCTGGTTGACGGCGTTGACGCGGCCGCGCACCTCGTCGGGTGTCCACAGCTGGATTAGCGTTTCCCTGATATAGACGCTGAACATGTCGGTGGCGCCGAGACCGGCAAGGGCTACGATCGACAGCCAGGTGATGGTCGAAACGCCGAACAGCACCGTGAAGGCGCCAAACGCGGCAACGAAACCGAGCATGATCTTGCCGGCATTGTCACGCAGCGGGTGACCGGCAAGCCAGACCGCGACGCAGATGGCGCCGATGCCGGGTGCCGAGCGCAGCAGGCCGAGGCCCCAGGGACCGAGTTCCAGAATGTCGCGCGCGTAGACCGGCAGCAGCGCCGAGGCGCCAGACAAAAGCACGGCAAAGAGGTCGAGTGAGATGGCGCCGAGCACGATCTTCTCGCTCCAGATGTAGCGAAAGCCGGCAAACAGCGTTTCCATCGTCGGCTTGTCGGTGGTGCCCTGCTGCGCGGGCTTGGGAATGGTGAAGATCAGCAGGCCGGCCACAAGCATCAACACAGCGGCGACGGCATATGCGATCTCGGCCGAGACTCCGTAGAGAAGGCCGCCGGCAACCGGGCCGACGATAGTCGCCGTCTGCCAGGCGGATGAGTTCCAGGCAATCGCGTTGCCGAAATCCTCCGGCGGTACCAGATTCGCGAATAGCGACGACGAGGCCGGTCCGTAAAAGGCGCGCGCCATGCCGAACAGCGCCAGCACGACGAAGATTGGCAGCGGACTGACGAGGCCACGCAGCGTGAAGTACAGGAGAACAAGGGCACAGCCGGCCTCGACTACCGTCGCCAGTGCCATGATCAGCCGGCGGCCGAAGCGATCGGCGACGACGCCGGTGACCAGCACCAGGAGCAGCGACGGCAGGAACTGGACGATGCCGACAATGCCGAGATCGAAGGGATCGCGGGTCAAATCATAGATCTGCCAGCCGACCGCGACGGACACGATCATGGTGGCGAATGTGGTGAGGAAACGTGCCGCCCAATAGCTCAGGAAGGAGCGATGGCGGAACGCGGCATAGCGCTGGTCCGGCGAGGTTTGTGCTGCTGTCATGGAGTGAGGCCCCGTTGCGATGGCATCGGAGCGACGTGCGTCCAATTGGACGCACAAAGTACGCTCCAACACTTGTTAGTTTTCGCATCGTGCTTTCCGAAATCGGAACCGATTTTCGGCCGATGCGACGGCGGGGCACTTCCCGGATGGGCGCTGTTCCGGCCAATGGAACTTCTAGTAAAGTTCGCTGCGCATATGCGTCAAATTAGGTGCTGGATCAAGAAATTTTCAGCCTGTTCCGCCGACCACACTATGAAGTTACTGCCGCAGCGCGACGGAGATGGCGTCGAGGCCGCCGCGCAATTCGGCTTCCGTCGGCCAGCCAAAGCCGACGCGGAAGAAGCGCTTTTCCATCTCGAACCAGTGGCCGGGTCCGACATAGGTGCCATGGTTTTCCAGCAGGTTCGCATAGAACCGGTCGAGGTCGAAGCCGGGTTCGACATTGAGGCGCGGGAAGCCGACGACGCCGCCTTCGGGCCGCACCCAGTCGACCAGCGGTTCGCGGTCGATCCAGGCCTGGACGATGTCGCGACGCTTGGCCATTTCGGGCAGCAGCGTCACCAGGAAGGCGTCCCGGCGCTCGAGCATGCCCCGCGCAATGCCTTCGTCGATGACGCTGCCGCAAATGCCGATCTGTTCCTTGGCGGCGAGGAATTTCTCCTGAAGCACCGCATCCCCAGTGATCAGCCAGCCGATGCGGATGCCGGGAATGCCGAAGGCCTTGGACAATGACGAGACGCTGATCGCCTTCGGGCTCAGTGAGGCAGCCGTCGGCAGCCGCCGACCGTAGGAGAGGTCGCGATAGGTTTCGTCGACGAGCAGATGGCAGTTGCTGCTTTCGGCAAGCGCCACCAGGGCATCGAGTTCGGCTCGGCTCATCATCGTGCCGGTCGGGTTGTGCGGGCAGGTGACGCTGATCAGCTTCGTGTCGGGCCGCATCGCCGCCTTGACGCGTTCGACATCGATGCCGAAGCCTTCCTCGAAGGCCAGGTCGACAAAGCTGATGGCACAGCCGATCGCCCTTGGGGTTTCGATGTTGGTGGCGTAGTTGGGCCTGATGACGACGAGATGGTCATTGGCCGACAAAAGCGAGGTCGAGATGATGAACAGCGCGCCGGCGGCACCGGCGGTGACCAGGACATCATCCGGTGAAATGCCTGCATCCTGCGCCGATATCAGTGCACGCAACTGCTTGTCGCCGCGATGCTCGCCATAGAAGAGCGTGAGATCAGGCAGTGACAGGCCGATGTCGGAGAGCTTCTGGTCGGCGATCGAACTTTCCGAAAGATTGTAGCGGATACGGTCGTAGCCGTATTCTTCCGGCGCCTCTTTCTCGATCACCATCCTGGTGTAGTTCATGGCTCACTCCCCAAGGAACCCGTCCAGCCTATCCAAGCCATAAAAACATGAAGCCTGCCAAGGCGAATTCGCCGGCAGGCTTCAGTTCCAGTCGTCCTAACTGTTGGCTCAGGACTGAATGTTCAGGCCGAGGCCTTCGCCTTCCTGCCCTTGGCGGGCGCCTTTACGGGGGCGGCCTTGCGGCCAAGGCCGATCGACTTCGCCAGCAGCGAACGCGAGGCCGCGTAGTTGGGAGCGACCATCGGATAGTCCGACGGCAAGCCCCATTTGGCGCGATAGGCGTCCGGCGTCAGGCCGAAATGCACGCCCAGGTGACGCTTCAGCGATTTGAACTTCTTGCCGTCTTCGAGGCAGATGATGAAATCGGGCGTCACCGACTTCTTGGGGTTGACCGCCGGTACCAGAGGGGCAGCCACCGGGACCGCAGGCTTGCCGAGCCCACTTATCGAGGCGCTGACGCTGGCGATGAGGTCGGCCAGGCCGGAGACGGGCAGGCGGTTCTTCTCGACGTAAGCGGACACGATGTGGGCGGTCAGTTCGAGCAGATCGATGTCTTTACGGGCACTGTTGCTATCGTCGGTCACTCTATTTCTCCGTCTACAGCGAATGACCTGAAAATCGGATTCGACTTCCGGAAAGGATCATGCGCGAAATCAAAATGCTATGGCGTCCTTCGTGCGTCCACGGAACGAATGGCGTTGTTGTAACGCGGAATTCCTAGTCGGCAAATCTGCGTATTGCAACGACTTGATGGCAGGTCACACGTTATTTTGAACAACTATATTAAACAATAACAATATCAGACTATCAGCGCCTTGTCGCGCCACAAACGAAACCCACCTTCGAAGGCGCGTGTGTTGTCGCCGCGCCTGGAGTCGGCGGGCAATTCATCGAGCTTGTCGACGTTGCCGCCGCCTATCACGACATAGTCCGGCTGCATGGCGGCACGGAGCCGGTCGACGACGTCGAAGACGTATTTGCGCCATTTCTTCTTGCCGCGCTTTTCCAGGCCGCGTTCGCCGACATAATCCTCGAAACTCTTGCCCTTCTTGTAGGGCAGATGCGCGAGTTCCATCGGTTGGGCGACGTTGTCGGCAATCATCGCCGCACCGAGCCCGGTGCCGAGCCCGAGGAACAGCATGCGCCCGCCCTCGTAGCTGCCGATGGCCTGCATCAGCGCGTCATTGACCACTTTCACCGGTTTGCCGAACGCAGCCGCGAAGTCGAATCCAGCCCAGCCCTTGCCGAGATTGGCGGGGTCGGCGAGCGGCCTGTTGTGATTGACCGGGCCGGGATAGCCCATCGAGACGACGTCGTAGGACAGGCCTTCGGCGAGCTTGTTGACCGTATCGATCATCTGCCGCGGCGTCAGGTCCGGCCCTGAATCGGCGCGGCGCTCCTCGCCGCCGGAGCTGGTGAGGATCTTGACGTGCGAGCCGCCGATGTCGATCGTGAGCACGATCTTTTCAGGATCCGGCTTCTCGGTGCCCGATGCCGGTTGTTTCACTGCCTTGGCCATCGTGTGGTCCTCTCACTTCACCGGATCGATCCAGCCATTGGGCGGCCCGAACCCGGCCATGACGTCCGCGGGTCCCCATGTGAGCGGCTCGTAGAGGTGCGGCGGCGTGGTGTCGCCAAGCACCGGGCCGACGATGCGCCAGGCCAGTTCGCTGGCGTCCTGGCGGGTGAACAGCTGGCCGTTGCCGTTCATGGCGTCACCGATCAAGCGCTCGTAGGGCGGCATGTCGCCCTTTGAGTCGTCGAGCGCCGTCAGTTCGACCTGCTCGCCGATCATGTCGTCGCCCGGCGCCTTGCGCTGGGCTCCGATCGCGATCACCACTTGCGGATCGATGCGGAAGCGGACGTAGTTCTGGTCGGCGGGCTTGATCGGATCGAAGACATCGAGCGGCGGCCGTTTCAGCCGCACCACCACTTCGGTGACATGCACCGGCATGTTCTTGCCGGCTCGGATGAAGAACGGCACGTCCTGCCAGCGCCAGGTGTCGACGAAGAAACGCACCGCCGCGAAGGTCTCGACGGGCGAGTTCGGCGCCACGCCCGGTTCGGCGAGATAGCCGGTGAACTGGCCACGCACGACATCGTCCCTGGTCAGCGTCCTGATCGCGCGCAGCACTTGCACCTTCTCATCGATCAGATCGTCGGCGGAACGGCCGACAGGCGGCTCCATGGCAAGCAGCAACAGGATGTTGAGCAGATGGTTCTCGATGACGTCCCTGATGCAACCAACATCGTCATAGAAGCGGCCACGTCCCTCGACGCCGAAATCCTCGGCCATGGTGATCTGCACGCTCTCCACGAAATTGCGGTTCCAGATCGGCTCGAGGAAGGAGTTAGCGAAGCGGAAATAGAGCAGGTTCTGGATCGCTTCCTTGCCCAGATAATGGTCGATGCGGAAGATCGACTGTTCGTCGAACACCAGATGCAGGACCCGGTTCAGCCAGCGCGCCGATTGCAGATCGTGACCGAAGGGCTTTTCCACCATCAGCCGCGCGCCATGCGCGGTGCCTGACTGCTCCAGCCCCTGGACGACGGTCTCGAACATGGTCGGCGGCACCGCCATGTAGTGCAGCGGCCGCTGCGCGGTGCCGAGCGCGCTTTTCAGTTTCTCGAACGTCGCTCCATCGCGGTAGTCGCCGCTGACGTAGCGCAGCAGCGAGGCAAATTTGGCGAACGCTTTTTCGTCGATCTTGCCCAGCGCATTGACGATGCCGTCGCGGGCGCGCGCCTGCAATTGCTTGAGGTCCCAGGCGTCGAAGGCGACGCCGATCACCGGTTCGGTGAGCGTGGCCTTGGCGACCATCTGGTAAAGCGCTGGAAATATCTTCTTGTGGGCGAGGTCGCCGGTTGCCCCGAAGAGCACCAGCGTGTCGGACCGTTCCGGGCTCATCAGCGTGTCTCCCCTGTCGCCGTCACTTGCCTGCCTTCGGCTTTTCGACATGGCCGCCGAAGGCATAGCGCATGGCGGACAGCAGCTTGTCGGCGAATTCGGATTCGCCTTGCGAGGAGAAGCGGTCGAACAGAGCCGAGGACAGAACCGGGGCCGGCACGCCGGTGTCGATCGCCGCCTTCAGCGTCCAGCGGCCTTCGCCGGAATCCGAGACGCGGCCGCCGAAATTGGCCAGGCCCGGATCGCTTTTCAAGGCGCCGGCAGTCAGGTCGAGCAGCCAAGAGCCGATAACGCTGCCATGCCGCCAGACCTCGGCCACCTGGGGAAGGTCGATATCGAACTGGTAATATTGCGGGTTTTCCAGCGGACTGGTCTCGGCGTCCGCCGTCCGTTGCCGCTTGCCGGCATTGGCCGACTTTAGGATGTTCATGCCTTCGGCATAGGCGGCCATGACGCCATATTCGATGCCGTTGTGCACCATCTTGACGAAGTGACCGGCACCGCTCGGTCCGCAATGCAGATAGCCGAAGGGCGCGGTGCCGGCATCCCTGGGCGGATTGGAGCCGGCATCGGCGCCCGGCGCCAGCGTGGCGAAGATCGAATCGAGGTGCTGCACCGCGACGTCGGGACCACCGATCATCAGGCAGTAGCCACGCTCCAGGCCCCAGACGCCGCCACTGGTGCCGACATCGACAAGATGGATACCCTTGCCGGCCAGTTTCGCGGCCTGGTCGACGGCGTCGTGGTAATAGGAATTGCCGCCGTCGATGACGATGTCGCCGGGCTCCATCAGGGCCGCCACCTGGTCGATGATCCTGCCGGTGATCGCCGCCGGCAGCATCAGCCACACACAGCGCGGCTTGGCCAGCTTGCCGACGAATTCTTCCATCGAGGCCGCCCCTAGCGCGCCGTCGGTCACCAGGGCCGCGACGCTGGCCGGGTTGATGTCGTAGACGATGCATTCATGGCCGTCGCGCATCAGGCGCCGGACCATGTTGGCGCCCATCCGGCCCAGTCCCATCATTCCGATCTGCATGGTTTCGTCCCTGTTTCCTAATAGATTTGCGGGGTTTATCGAGGGAAGGTCTACTGGCTGTCCTGGTCGCCTGATATGACGGAGAAGTCGACATTCTCCCAATCGCCGGTCCCCGGCCAGAAAAAAGTGAAGGTCAGCGTGCTTCCCTCGGGGAGGCTTGCCGCGGGCAGGTCGGCAAGATGGATGCCGAAAGCATTCTCTGCCGTCTGGCTGTCATGGACGGTTGCCCAGTTGTCGGTGCTCCAGTGGACTGTAGCCCGGTCCAACAATTCGACACGCAGCGTCTTGCCCGCCGGCATGGTGCGGATCTTGTTGTTGAACCGCCAGGTTCTGAACGGCGATACGGTCTTGTCCTCGATATAGCGCTTGACGCCTTGCGGTGGCGTGTCGAAGACCGCGCCGTCGCGCAGCGAGCGCAACAGCTTGATATGCTCCGAATGCGCCCAGACCAGCGGCATGGCGCTGCCCGAGGGGCGGCCCTGCAGCAGTTCGCGTTCCGGCAGATCGGCGCCGTCCCAGACCTGCTCCGGCAACAGGCCGCCAGGGCCTGCGGACCTTTCAAGCGTCGCCAGCAGGCTGGCCGCGCTTTCCTTGCGCCCCGCTGCCAGCTCATAGTGGGCGCGTTCGCCGGCCAGCAGCGGCCAGGGGCGACCCTGGCCGGTGCCATCGAAAGGCGCGCCGTCTTCGTGCTCGCCATAGCCGTCGCTGTTGTAGCGATACCAGAGCGGCCCTTGCGGTAACTCGCAGCGCAATTGCGCGTCGATGACCTTGACCGTGCCGACGATGCGCGGGTCGTCGGCTGCCCGCAGACCAAAGCGGACAAGTGCCAGCGCATCAGGGCTGACGATTTCCTCGGCCGGCCGGTCGGTGTCGCCGGGCGGCCGGTTCTTGATCGGGACGTAGCCGTCCTTCGGCGAACCGGCCTCGGCGCTGTCGGTCGGCGCGATGCGGACATAGTAGCCTTCGACGCCGACTTGACCGCAGATCGCCGTGCCGGTGACATAGGTCCAGTGCTCGACCTGGTCGTTCCAGACGTCTGATGTCTCGCGCAGATAGGCCGCGGCGTCCTGCTTGCCGCAAGCGTCGAGCAGGTCTGCGGCGGCAAGCAGTGCGGCGATTTCGACCGCGAGCGTGAACGGGCTGTAACCGGCATCTTCTTCCCATCGATCTTCGCCCGTGACCGGCCCATTGCGCACGACATAGCCGGCGGCGTTCTCGATCATCGGCAGGAAGGTCATGAGCCTGGCACGCGGCAAATGGCCGGCGCGGTGCAAAGCATCGGCCAGCAGCAGCGGAAAGGCGCATTCGTCCATCTGGATGCCTGGCCAATAGGCCGATCCGTCGAGCCAGGCGTTCTGCGGCCAGTGGCCGTCCGGCTGCTGGATGGACCTGAGGTAATCGAGGATTTGCAGGGCCGAGGCAGCATCGCCGGCAGCAAGAAAGCCGCTGGCCGTCTCGGCCAGATCGCGCGGCCAGACCAGATGGTAGCCGCCGAGGTCGTCGTCACCCTTGTTGAACCCCCACGGGATCGACAGGCTGGCGACCACGGCGCCCGGTGTGGCGATCGACCGGTGCGTCGCCAGTACCGCCGTCGAGACGCGATAGACGTTGATCCCGGGCACCGCGTGCCGGTCCAGCGGCAGCAAGCCTTCTTGCCAATTGCGCCAGTTCTGGAGGTAGGATTTCGCCGCAGGTTCGAAACCCTGCTTCAGGCTGGCGAAAGCATGTTCCGCGGCCTCGTCGGGCGTTGAGCCAAATCCCAGCGCCAGCAAAGCCTTGGTCTCGGTCGCGGAAAAGCCGATCTCGCCCGTCAGCGCGACATTGCCGTCCTCGGCCCGCTGGTATGCAGCATCGAGCTCACCTGTGTTGTGGAGTTGCTGCCAGCCGTCGGAAAAGCCGACATAGCCGGCCGAACCGGTTCGCCAGGGCAGCGACGAGGCCAGCGCCAGGCAGGAGCCGCGCCCCGAGGCGAACAGCACGGGCTTTCCCTCGTGCTCGCCGACCCAGGCGGTGTTGCCCATGCCGGCATTGACCAGATGCGGCGCCAGAAGCGCGTAGACGCGGTAGTCACCGGGCACCCCTTTCAGCGCCGTGAAGGTGATTTCCTGCAGCAGCGCCGGGCGCGCCGGGTCGGCGAGGATGCGCTTTTCGATCCGCCAGGCGCCGTCGCTCGCCGTGTTGGCCAGCCGGTAGGCGGGCACGCCGTCCTCGAACAATTCGATCGTATGCACGGCATCGCGTTTCTCTTCCGAGAAATGGCCGCCGGGGCCGGTGACGATCAAGCCGAGGTCGCGGGTGCAGGCGCTGTCGACGCGCGGATAGTAGATTTCGTTGAGGATGCCGTGGCTGATCGTGAACCAGATCCGGCCGGCCGGCGAAAGCGACGTTCCGACGCCACTCTTGGCGCTTGATGTCCAGCGCGCCGGGATTCCCGGGGCGCCCGGAGCAACGTTTTGCGTCACTGGCATTCTGTTTCGGTCTCCTGGCCTCCTCCCTAGACCAGGACACGAACCCTTTACAATCATTGCACCGCAAGTTGATCGGGCGGGGCGGCAGGGCAACGAATTCGGGCTAACGGGTTCCTTCGGAGCCTTCGCCTGCGCTGACGGAGCATCAAACGAAAAACCCGCCTGTGCGGCGGGTCACTGGCGCAAATCAGCACCATGGACAAAAATGTACCATAGCTGAGGGCACGGGGTCAAGAAAAAATTCCTATTGCTGGCACAAAAGCTGCCGACACCACCGGACTGTCGTCAGGTCCTTTGTCAAGCTGCGTGCGCAGCCCTATGGCCGACCGCGCCGTCGTTGACAGCGGCGGCGGCATGCGTCCACTATTTCCCGGCACGGGAGGATCGTGAAAGCAATGGCGGAAGTGTCCCTGGTCCTGATCGACCGGCTGCTGGCGATATCGCGGGCGCTTGCCGGCCATATCGATCCCGGCACGGCGTTCCGCGCGACAGCCATCGAGATCGGCTCGCTCATTCCGCACGACCACATGGATCTGGCGGTACTGTCGCATGATGGCCGCCGGCACGCCTGTTACGAAGCCGGCTTCCACACCAGCTGGAGCGAGCTTGCCCAGCACCCGCTGCCGACCGAAGTCAGCCCGATCCGCTCGGTGCTGTGGGGCGAAGTCCCCTATCTGCTCGCCGACGACGCGTTGAGCGACGAGCGGTTCCATTTCGCCACCGCCATCGATGGTCCGATCTTCGCCGCCAGGTTGCGCAGCCGCATCGTCGTGCCGCTCAGGGCGCGCGGCGGCATCATCGGCGCGCTCAACATCAGCCGGCACGAGGTCGACTGCTACACGCTTGCCGATGTCGCGGTCGCCCAGCAATGCGCCGACCTGATCGCGCCCTACATCTTCGCGCTGATCCAGACCGAGGAGGCGCGCCGCGCCATGCTGGCCGAGAGCGAGGCGCGCAACCGCGTCGAGCTGCTGCGGGTCGGCGCCTCGCAATTGACGGAAGGCATGGAGCGCGAACGCCGGCGCATGGCCATGGATCTGCACGACCAGACGCTTGCCGATCTCGCCCGCATCGCCCGCCAGCTTTCGGCCCTTCGCGGCCAGGGCGTGGCGCGGGCGGCACAGCTTGCCGATCTCGAAAAGGAGGTCGCCGGCTGCCTGACGGAACTGCGCCACATCGTCGACGACATGCGGCCGAGCGTGCTCGAACTGTTCGGGCTGCGCGACGCGGTCGAGGCGCATCTCAACCGCAGCGTCGCCAGGGCCAAGCCGCCGATCGCCGTGCGCATCGCCGACACCAGCGACGGCGGCGCCGACAGCCTGTCCGAGCCTGTCCGCACCGCGCTCTACCGTATCGTGCAGGAAGCGATCAACAATGCCGTTCGCCATGCCGCGCCGCACCGCATCGATGTGCTGCTGGCGTCGACCGCGAGCGTGCTGCGGGTGATCGTGACGGATGACGGCCAGGGCTGCGGCGCCGTCGACCCGGCCGCGTATGGCGGCATCGGCCATATGCACACGCGGGCAGCTCTTATCGGGGCTCGGCTGCGTATCGGCCAGGCCGCCCGCAAGAACGGCGGCACCCGTGTCGTCGTCGAGATCGACCGCCAGCGGTCGCGAGAATTGGCGGCGGCTGCAGCGGTGCCTGGCGAACTCGCCGTATCGGAGGTCATGTGATGCTTGTGATGATCGCCGAGAATGACGGGCTGCACCGTAGCTTCGCGCGGCGAACGGTGGAGCAGTTGTGGCCCGGCGACGTCGAGGTGATCGAAGCGAGCGACGGCGAGGACGCCATCCACCTGGCGGCCGAACGCGAGCCACTGCATGTCGTGCTCGATTTGCAGATGCCGAAGGCGACCGGGATCGAGGTTGCCAAGGCGATCTGGAACCGCCGCGCCGGCACCCACATCCTGTTCTGGTCGAATTTCGCCGACGAAGCCTATGTGCGCGGCGTGGCGCGCATCGTGCCGCCCGGCTCTGTCTACGGCTATGTGCTCAAATCGGCGACGGAGGAAGGCATGCGGTCCGCCCTGCGCGGCGTTTTCCGCGAAGGCCACTGCATCATCGACCGCGAGATCCGCGGCATCCAGCACCGCGTGCAGGACAAGTTCGAGGGCATCACCGACGGCGAATATGAGAGCCTGATCGACATCGCGCTCGGCCTGACCGACCGGGCGATCGCGGCGCGGCGCGGCCTGTCGATCCGTGGCGCGCAGAGCCGCATCAAGCATTGCTACGACAAGCTCGGCATCGTGCCGGCGGAGGACGGCGCCGGCGATGCTTCCGTGTTCAACTCGCGGACGCGGGCGATCTATCTCGCCATGGCGCGTGGCCTGATCAACATCGACGCACTGCGCCGCGAACAGGACCGGCTCGATGCCTGGCTGGCCGAGCACTGAAACAGAGGCGGCCACAACCCGGAACATCGGAAGGTCCGGCGCATTGCTAGTGAACGCCAACTCAATGCCTGCGGACTCGAAGTGCGACCCTCATTTGCAGATTCATGGCACCTGGTGCGTGAAAGCGTCATCGGCTTCATCGACGACAATGCTCTTAGTCATGGTGCGGCGATGGCCTTCTATGCTGCCACCTCGCTGGCGCCGATCCTGCTGATCGTGGTTGCGATTGCTGGTCTCGTCTTTGGCCATGATGCGGCACAATTGGCCTTGTCCGCGCAGTTATCGGGGCTGATGGGACCGGAAAGCGCCGATCTCCTCAAGACTGCCCTGGAAAGTGCGTCCGGCAGGCTGTACGGCACCTGGGCCGCGATCATAGGGCTGGTCACATTGCTGGTGGCAGCGTCTGGCGTCTTCGGCGAGATGCAGCAATCGTTGAACACAATCTGGAAGATCGAACCGCAAGGCAATTCCCTGTCGCGTCTGGTGCGGGCACGGGCCGCCAGTCTGGGGTTGGTGGCCGCACTCGGGTTCCTGTTGCTGGTCTCTCTCATCGCAAGCGCTGCGATTTCGGCACTGGGCGCTTTCATCAACGCCCATCTGCCGTTCGGAACGATCATACTCAGCGGGATCAATGGCGTCGTTTCGTTTGCGCTTATCTCCGTGATGTTTGCCGCCATTTACAAGGTTTTGCCCGATCGAACCCTGGAATGGCGCGATGTGGGGATTGGCGCTGTCGGGACCGCGGCCCTGTTCACATTGGGAAAATCGCTTATCGGCTGGTACATCGGCACCAGCGCGATTGCGTCTTCATATGGCGCCGCCGGCGGCCTGCTCGTCATATTGCTCTGGGTTTACTACTCGTCGGAAATTTTCCTTCTCGGTGCCGAGTTCACGCGCACCTATTCCGTTCGGCACGGCAGCCGGTCCGATCTGAAAACCGTGGTTCACAGCCCTCTGCCCACGCAGCACGACTCATTTCGCGCAGGGCAAAAGTCCAACTCTGCCGGCGTGGTCGTGCTCGTGGCGGTGGCGTGCGCGAGCGCAACCTTGACCGCGCTTTTGCGGAGTGTTCGCCGGCCCTAGTCCGACGTCGCCGCGTCGCAACCGATGCGACGAGGTGTCCGCAATTTGTCGGGTTTGTCGCTGCTCTCATATGCCCTGAATGCCTGACTAGACCCTGCGCGACTGTGCAAACGCACAGTCGGCCTTGCGCTTTGACCCGTATCGCCTCGGCGGCGCCGCAACTACGCTCGACCCCAACAAGAAGATATATCGGGGAAGCGTTCATGCCATTCGCCACCATGCGGATTCGCGCCGCCGGGAGCCTGTGATGTCGGTGCCGGCGCGCACCCGCCATTCCGGCCTGGACGACGTTGTCGGCGACGCGACCATCGAGACGCTGGCGAGCGGCTTCGGCTTCCTCGAGGGCCCGGTCTGGCACCCCTATGAGAAATGGCTGGTTTTCTCCGACATTCCGGAAAGCCGGATGTATCGCCGCAATGCCGAAGGCGAGATCGAACTGTTCCGCGAGCCGAGCCACAAGGCCAATGGCAACACGCTGGACCGCCAGGGGCGGCTGGTCACCTGCGAGCATGCGACGAGCCGCGTGACCCGCACCGAGCCCAACGGCAGCGTGACCGTGCTTGCCACGCACCATCAGGGCAAGCAGCTCAACAGCCCGAACGACATCGTCGTCGCCACCGGCGGATCGATCTACTTCACCGATCCGGGCTATGGCCGGAGGGAATTCTATGGCGTGCCACGCTCTCAGGACCTGCCATTCCAGGGCGTCTACCGCATTGATGGCGACGGCGCCCGGCTGACATTGCTGGCCGACGATTTCGGGCAGCCGAACGGGCTGTGCTTTTCGCTGGACGAGTCGCGGCTGTTCATCAACGACACCGCACGCGGGCACATCAGGGTGTTCGGCGTCGAAGCCAATGGCGACCTCAATGGCGGCGCGGTGTGGGCAGCAGTAACCGAGGGCGAGGGGCCGGGAGCGCCCGACGGCATGAAGATCGACAGCCGCGGCAATCTTTACTGCACCGGTCCCGGCGGCATCCACATTTTCGACGCGTCGGGCACCATTCTTGGCGTCATTCGGACACCCGAAGATTGCGCGAATTTCACCTTCGGCGACGACGATTTGCAAAGCCTCTACATTACCGCGTCGACGTCGCTGTACCGGCTCAGGGTGCGCGTGCCGGGATTGAGACTGTTTTGAGCTCGCGACAATCCGTGCTCAAATCAGATTGGGAGTGAGGCCGGGGTCAAAGCCGGTGGGAATGCAGCAGTCAACACATCTGGGAGGATAACGACATGAAGAAACTGTTCGTTCTGGGCGCTCTGGCGGCAATGCTCGCCTCGGGCACGGCACTGGCCGACACCAGTGGCAAGAAGATTGCTTTTTCCAACAATTATGCCGGCAATTCCTGGCGGCAGGCGATGCTCGACAGCTATGGCATCGTCACCAAGAAGGCGGTCGCCGACAAGGTCGTCGGCGCGGCCGACATCTTCACCACCGCCGACAAGGAGGTGCCGACGCAAGCGGCGCAGGTGCAGAACCTGATCTTGCAGGGCTATGACGCGATCGTCATCAACGCGGCCTCGCCGGATGCGCTCAACGGCGCCATCAAGCAGGCCTGCGATGCCGGCATCGTCGTCGTCTCCTTCGACGGCACCGTGACCGAGCCTTGCGCCTACCGCGTCGTCGTCGACTTCAAGGACATGGGCAAGCAGGAAGTCGAGCAGATGGCCAAATTCCAGCCCAAGGGCGGCAATCTGCTGGAAATCCGCGGCCTTGCCGGCACCTCGATCGACGATGCCATCCATGCCGGCATCCTCGAAGGCGTCGCCGCTCATCCCGAGTTCAAGATCGTCGGTTCGGTGACCGGCGACTGGGACCAGACGACGGCGCAGAAGGCAGTGGCAACCATCCTGCCGTCGCTGCCCGACATCGTCGGCGTCGTCGACCAGGGCGGTGACGGTTACGGCGCGGCACAGGCCTTCGCCGCCGCCGGCAAGCCGCGCCCGACCATCATCATGGGCAACCGCCAGGACGAGCTGCAGTGGTGGAAGGAGCAGAAGGACAAGGACGGCTACCAGACCTGGTCGGCCTCGATCGCGCCCGGCGTGTCGTCGCTCGCCTTCTGGGTGGCGCAGCAGGTGCTCGACGGCCGCACCGATATTCCGCACGATCTGCTGGTGCCGTATCTGGCCTTCACACAGGACGATTTCGAGGCCGAGCTGCCGAAGATCCCCAAGGGCGGCGTCGCCAGCCACGAATACACGCAGGAAGACGCGATCGCGGCCATCAAGGCCAATATCAAGTGAGTGTCGCCAAGCGTTGCCGTCCGTATGGCCAAGCGAGTATCGTTGAGCATGCCTGAAGGGAACGCTGACATCATCAGACTGAACGGCGCCGAAAAGCATTTCGGCGCCGTTCGCGCGCTGGACGGCGTCGATTTTCACGTCGGCCCCGGCGAGTGCGTCGGCCTCGTCGGCCACAACGGCGCCGGCAAATCGACGCTGATGCACATGGTGGCGGGGACGCTCGTGCCCGACAGCGGGCAGATCGCCGTGCATGGCGACACCGAGGACAATTACTCGGTGTCGCGCGCGCAGCTGCTCGGCATACGCTGCGTATTCCAGGAGCTGTCGCTGTGCCCCAATCTCAGCGTCGCCGAGAACACGCGCATCAACCACGCTTCGCTGCGCGGGTTTGGCTGGCGGCGCAAGGCGGCGGAGCTGATCGCCGCCAAGCTCGACGAGATTTTTCCGGGCCATAGCATCTCGGCGTCGGACATTGTCGGCGACCTGTCGATCGGCCGACGCCAGATGGTGGAGGTGGCGCGCGCCTTCACGGTCACCCAGGATCGTCTCGACCTAGTCATCCTCGACGAGCCGACATCATCGCTCGACGCGCATACGGCGGGCCAATTGCTGGCCTTCGTGCGCCGCTTCGTTGCCGGCGGCAAAAGCTGCATCCTGATCTCGCATGTGCTGGGCGAGGTGCTGCGCAACGCCGACCGCATCGTGGTGATGCGCGACGGCAAGGTGGTTGTCGCTGACGCCGCCAGTGCCTTCGACCGCGACCGGCTGGTGACGGCGATGGGCGGCGCGGAAGCGCGCCAGAAGATCGCGGCGCAAATCGCTGCCGCCAAGCCCGCCGCCAGTCCGCTGCGGGTCCGGGCGCGACCCGCCGCGCAGAAGGACGGCACCGACCTCGTCGCCTGTGCCGGGGAGATCATCGGCCTTGCCGGGCTGGCTGGCCACGGCCAGACCGACCTGCTGCTGGCGATCTTTAGCGCGGCATCGCGCGCCCGGGCCGGTATCGAGGTGACCGCACCCGTGGCGCTGGTCGCCGGCGACCGCCAGTCGGACGGCATCTTTCCGCAATGGTCGATTGCTGAGAACATCGGCATCCGCTCGCTGGCGCGGCTGCGCAGCGGGCTGCTGATCTCGCCGCAGCGCGAGGCCGAGCTTGCCGCATTCTGGCAGAAGAAGATCGGCATCCGCACGCCTGATATGAACAACAACATTTTCTCGCTGTCGGGCGGCAACCAGCAGAAGGCGCTGTTTGCGCGTGCGCTCGGCTCGGATGCACAGATCGTGCTGATGGACGACCCGATGCGCGGCGTCGACATCGGCACCAAACTGGAGGTCTACGACCTCGTGCGCGAGGAGGCCGCACGAGGCCGCACCTTCCTCTGGTACACCACGGAAACCGAAGAGCTCGACAATTGCGACCACATCTATGTCTTCAAGAACGGCCGCATTGTCGCCAATCTGGGTCGCGACGAGTTGACCGAAGAGAAGATCATCCAGTCCTCCTTCGGCGATGCAGCCTGAGATGACGGCCGCCAGCCTCGACACCGCTGCCAGGACTTCCGCCGAACGTGGCGCGCTGGCCCGTGCCCGCCTGTTGCGCGGACTGCTGCCGGCGCTGTCGCTGGCGCTGGTGCTGCTCGCCATCGCCTGGCTCAACCCGCGCGCCATCAGCTATTTCGGCTTCAGCCTGATGCTGAATCTGGCAATCCCGATCGCGTTGGCGACGATCGCGCAGATGTTCGTCATTGCCGGAAACGAGCTCGACCTGTCGATCGGCACCTTCGTCGGCTTCGTCGGCTGCGTCACGGCGACCTGGCTGAAGGACGCGCCGCTTATCGGTGCCGCCATCCTGCTCGGATCGATCGGCGTCTATGCGCTGCTCGGCGCGCTGATCCATCTGCGCAACCTGCCTTCCATCGTGGTGACGCTTGGCATGAGCTTCGTCTGGCAGGGGCTCGCCATTCTCGTCTTGCCCAAACCGGGCGGCAAGGCGCCGGACTGGCTGCTCGGGCTGATGGCGTTCAAGCCGCCTTTCGTGCCGTTCCCGATCATTGCGGCACTGCTGATTGGCCTCATCGTCCATTTCGGCCTGATGCGCACCTCCTATGGCGTGATCCTGCGCGGCTCGGGCGGCAATCCGGCGGCACTCGGCCGCGCCGGCTGGTCGCTGCTCAAGACCAAGATCGTGCTGTTTGCGCTCGCCGGCCTGTTCGGCGTGCTGTCGGGCATGGCGCTGATCGGCATCACCACCTCGGCCGATGCCAATATCGGCAATGGCTACACGCTGCTGGCGATCGCCGGCGTCATCCTCGGCGGCGGCGAATTCGTCGGCGGACGGGTGTCGCCGATAGGTGCTGTGATCGGCGCGCTGACGCTGGCGCTGGCCGCCTCGCCGCTGCTCACCTTCATGCACATTCCACCCGACTGGCAGGTGGCCGCCAACGGCGCCATCCTGATCATCGTGCTGGCGGCGCGGGTGTTGATCAGCCGCAGGGAGAGGTGAGCGATGACATCGGTGAAATCGCTGCTCAGCAAACCCTGGATCTGGTCGTTTCTCGGCGCGCTTCTGGTGTGGCTGGCGACGATCGCCTTCACCGGCGGCTACGGCGCCGGCGGCATGGTGACCGCAGCCCTGTCGCTGGCGGTGTTCACGGTCATCGTCGGCGTCGGCCAGATGTTCGTCATCACGCTCGGGCCGGGCAATGTCGACCTGTCGCTGCCGGCCAATATCGGCCTTGCCAGCGCTGTCGCGATGAAAGTGATGGACGGCAATGATTCGATGATCGTGGTCGGGGTGCTGGCGGCGCTCGCCTGTGGCGCTGCGGTCGGCGCCGTCAACTATCTGCTGATCTGGGCGCTACGCATTCCGCCGATCATCGCCACTTTGTCGGCCAGCTTCATCATCCAGTCCATCGACATCAGCTATGGCCGCGGGCTGCAGATCAAGCCGCCTCCCGGCTTCGCCGATTTCGCCAACTGGCAGGTGCTGGGCATTCCGGTGCTGGCGATCCTCACCGTGCTGTTCACCATCGGTGCGGCCATCGCGCTGCAGCGCATGATCTATGGCCGCTCGGTGCTGGCGATCGGCCAGAACATCCGGGCGGCGTGGCTCGCCGGCGTCAATGTCGGCCGCATCCGCTTCCTCACCTACACCCTGTCGGGCGCACTCGGCGGCATCGACGGCGCGCTGCTCGCCGGCTATTTCCGCGGCGCCAATGTCGATATCGGCAATGAGTACCTGCTGGCTTCGATCGCCGTCGTCGTCATCGGCGGCACGTCGGTTGCTGGCGGCAAGGCCAATGTTCCCGGCGTCTGGGGCGCGGCGCTGTTTCTGGTGCTGCTGCTCACCATGCTCAACACCTTCGGTGTCAGCGCCGGCGTGCGGCTGCTGCTGACGGGGCTGATCATTGTCGGGGTGATCACGGCGGCGGGCGGGCAGAAGGCGGTGCGCTGAGGCGCCCTGCAACCGTAACAACCCAGACATGGCGGCGGCAGTGGCCGCTGGTCGGCCAGGCACCTCAAAACCGGTAATCGTTGTACCAGGCCGACACCCGGTTCCCCTCGGCGTCATGGCGCTGTAAATCCCGTTCGCGCGGCACAGCCGCTGAATAGTGCTGGGAGGTTTGCGTGTCCGATTTCCTCAGGATCCACCGCGACGGCGATGTCGCCATTGTCACCATCGACAACCCGCCGGTCAACGCGCTGAGTTTTCATGTCCGCGAGCCGCTGATGCAGGCGCTGGTCGAGCTGGGGGATGATGCGTCGGTTGCCGCCATCGTCATTGCATGCGCCGGCCGGACCTTTGTTGCCGGCGCCGACATCACCGAATTCGGCAAGCCGATGCAGCAGCCCGAACTGCGCGCCATCGTGGCGACGCTGGAAACCGTCGCCAAGCCGACGGTGGCCGCCATCCACGGCACCGCGCTCGGCGGCGGGCTGGAGCTGGCGCTGGGCTGCCATTTCCGCGTTGCCGACGCCAGCGCCAAGCTCGGCCTGCCCGAGGTCAAGCTTGGCCTGCTGCCGGGCGGTGGCGGCACGGTACGGCTGCCGCGCCTTGTCGGCGCGGTGAAGGCGTTGAAGATGATCGTTTCCGGTTCGCCGATCGGCGCGACCGAGGCGCATGCCGCCGGCCTTGTCGATGCCGTCTTCGATGGCGATCTGACGACGCATGCCGTGAACTTCGCCAGGGAAATCGCCCGGAAGGGTGGTCCCTTCACGCCGGTGCGTGATCGCAATGAGGGACTCAAGGAGACCGACCTCGCGGCTTTCGACGCCGAGGCAACGGACCTCGCCAAAAAGGCGCGCGGGCTCGAGGCGCCGATCGCCTGCGCGCAGTCGGTGCGCAATGCCGTCACGCTGCCCTTCGACGAGGCGCTGGCGGCGGAGCGTGCGCTGTTCGTCACGCTGGTAGCCGGCGACCAGTCACGGGCGCAGCGCCATCTGTTCTTCGCCGAACGTGAGGCGGCAAAGCTTCCCGGAAAGGACATCGTCAAGCGCAGGATCGCCCGTGTCGGCATCATCGGCGCCGGTACGATGGGCGGCGGCATCGCCATGGCTTTCGCCAATGGCGGCTATCCCGTGACCTTGCTGGAAACCAGCCATGAGGCATTGCAGCGCGGGCTGGCGACCATCGACAGGAACTATTCGGTGTCCGTTACGCGCGGCTCGCTGACGGCTGATACCAAGCACGAGCGGCTCGCCCAGTTCAAGGGCTCCACCGACTATGCCGATCTTGCCGATTGCGACCTGATCGTCGAGGCGGTGTTCGAGGATATGGCGGTCAAGAAGGAGGTTTTCGGCAAGCTTGAAGCTGTGGCCAAGCCGGGTGCGATCCTGGCCACCAACACCTCCTATCTCGACATCAACGAAATCGCCGCCTCGACCTCGCGGCCGCAGGATGTGCTCGGCCTGCATTTCTTCTCGCCGGCCAATGTCATGAAGCTCTTGGAGATCGTGCGGGCCGACAAGACCGCGCCCGATGCGCTGGCGACCGTTGTCGACCTGGCGCGGCGGATCGGCAAGGTGGCCGTCGTCGTCGGCGTCTGCCATGGCTTCGTCGGCAACCGCATGCTGGCCGCGCGCGGCTCGGAATCGGAAGCGCTTCTTCTGGAAGGCGCAACCCCGCGCCAGATCGACCAGGTATTCACCGATTTCGGCTGGCCGATGGGGCCGTTCCAGATGGGCGATCTCGCCGGTCTCGACATTGGCTGGCGCAACCGCAAGGCGCGTGGCCTGTCGGCCGTGATCGCCGACACGCTGTGCGAGCAAGGGCGTTTCGGCCAGAAGACCGGCCGGGGTTTTTACCTTTACGAGGCTGGCGCGCGAACGCCAGTGCCGGATCCCGAGGTTGAAGCGCTGATCCGCAACAAGGCCGCCGAGAAGGGCATCGCACCGCGTGCGATCAGTGCTGAGGAAATCATGGAGCGCACGCTTTACCCCCTGATCAACGAGGGCGCGAAGATCCTGGAGGAAGGCATAGCGGCCCGTGCGTCCGACATCGATGTCGTCTGGGTCAATGGCTACGGCTTTCCCACCGGCAAGGGCGGACCGCTGTTCTGGGCTGGCCTTGAAGGCCCGGCCAGGATCATCGAGCGGCTCGAATACTGGCATCAGCGCACCGGCAAGGACGTGTTCAAGCCGGCGCCACTGCTCAAGACAATGGCCGAGACGGGCTCCTGGCAAACCGGCACGACAGCCTGATCGAGCGATGTTTCCAAGCCCGGAGGAATTATCGAATCCGTGCGTCGATGATCTCGACGAAGCGTGCGAACAGGCCGGCCTGCGACTTGATCTTGAGCTTGCGATAGATGTTGCGCCGATGGACCTTCACGGTGCCTGGCACGATGCGCATCGCCCGGGCGATCGATTCCGTAGAATGCCCCTGCAGCACCAGGTCGACGACATGCTTTTCGCGCGGCGTCAGCGAGAGGCTCTGCCAGATATGCGCACGATCGAATTCGTTGACCGCAACGATCGTCTCGTCCTGCTTCGTCTCGGTTTGTTCGTCGGCCGGAAGGGCGGGCCAGCGCAATCTGGCGAAGCTGATCACCGCCGGCGCCATGTCGCGCAGCAATCTGGCATCGGCGGTGCCGAACGGGCCTGAAGCGCGCAGCCGCATCAGCGACAGCACCAGCGCATCCTTGCCCGGCAGCGGCACGAAGAAGCCGACCTCCTCGGCCAGCCTGGTCTGGCTGTAGTAGGAGCGAAAATACTCGCTGGCATAGAAGCGGTCCGGCGCCAGTTCCCGCATGCGCCAGAACCCTTCCTTGCGCTCGACCGCCGCGTGGTGGAACGGGTCGAGCAGATACGGGCCTTCCTGGTATAGCGCAACGAAGACGTGGCTTTCGGCTGGCGAGAAGGTTTCGAACAGCAGCGGCGGGCGCGAGGCGCCGCGATAGCCGAAGATCACGCAGTGGTCGAAGCCGACATGGAGCCGCAGCCAATCGACCAGCGCCTTGCCAAAGAGGTCACCGCTGATCTCCCGCGTCGCCGCGACGAGCGTGGCGAGTTGGCTGTATTCGTCGCTGCGGGACAATTCATACCCCCTTAAACGAGAAAATAGACCAGATATACCACCTGAGAGGTATATACTAGCCGCCATTGGCTCTGGTAGCGTCCCGATATTGCCCTGTTGCTGGAGCCATCAGCCTTGACCGCAGTGCCCGACATCGAGTTTCGCGGCGTCACCAAGCGCTATGGCGCGGTGACCGCGGTCAGCGGCATCGATCTCGCTGTCCCGCCCTCCGCCTTTGTCGCGCTGCTGGGACCATCCGGCTGCGGCAAGACGACCTGCCTGCGCATGATCGGCGGTTTCGAACAGCCAAGCGAAGGCCAGGTGTTCATTCGCGGCCAGGACATGGCCGGCACGCCCCCCTACCGGCGGCCGGTCAACATGGTGTTCCAGCAATATGCGCTGTTTCCGCATCTCGATGTCGAGGGCAACGTCGCCTACGGGCTGCGCCAGGCGCGGCCAAGGCTGTCGACGCGCGAGATCGCCTCAAGGGCGGGCGAGGCGCTCGAAATGGTGCGGCTCGCCGGCTATAACAGCCGCAAGATCCACGAACTGTCGGGCGGCCAGCAGCAGCGTGTGGCGCTGGCGCGCGCCCTGGTCAACAAGCCGGCGGTGCTCTTGCTCGATGAGCCGCTGGCGGCGCTCGACAAGAAGCTGCGCACCGACATGCAGATCGAACTGCAGAACCTGCAGCGCGAGATCGGCATCACCTTCGTGCTGGTCACCCACGACCAGGAGGAAGCGCTGTCGATGAGCGATTTCGTCTGCGTCATGAATGGCGGCCGCATCGTCCAGCTCGGGCAGCCGAGTGAGATCTACGACGAGCCGGCCGACCTGTTTGTCGCCGACTTCGTCGGCAAGACCAATCTCTTGAGCGGCACCGTCGCCGGGCATTCGGGCGATCTGGTTGAGGTGGCGCTTGCAGACGGTACCGTCATTGCGGCGCGCAAACGGACGGCCTTGCGGCAGGGCGAGGCCGTTTCGGTCAGCCTGCGTCCTGAATCCCTCAGTCTCGGCGCCCAGACAAGCGGCCCATTCAAGGGCATCGTCCGCAACCGGATATTTCTCGGCTCGACGGCGGAATACGCGATCGAGGTCCAGGGGATCGGAACGCTGCTGGCCAAGGCCGATCATCTGATCGGCCACGGCAATCTCTTCAAGCCGGGTGAACCCGTCGCCATCGGCTTTGCCTCCGGAACGCCGCTGGCGTTTGCGGAGACCAAGAACAACGGGGCCAACCAGAGGGTAGAAAAACATGTCGAAATCATATCGTGACGGACTGCCGATAAGCCCCGAGAATTTCGTTGACCAGCTGATGCGTTTGAAGCGCGGCTCGATCGGCCGCCGCGACTTCCTCGGCCTCACCGGCCTTGGCATTGCCACGGCAGTGATGGCGCGCGAGATCGGCATCATGCCGACACCAGCCTTTGCCGCCGAAAGCCTTGGCGACCGCATGTCGATCGCCACCTGGCCGAACTATCATGACCCGGCGACCTTCGAGAATTTCAAGAAGGACACCGGCGTTGCCGTCGAGGTCAACGTCTTCGGCTCCAACGAGGAGATGCTGGCCAAATTGCAAGCCGGGGCCTCGGGCTGGAGCCTTTTCGTGCCGACCAACTACACGATCTCGACTTACAAGAAGCTCGGCATCATCGAGCCGCTGGAGATGGCGAAGCTGCCGAATTTCGACGGCTCGCAAGAGGATCCGCGCTTCACCGGGGAAGGCACGATCGAGGGGGTGACCTATGCGGTGCCGAAGAACTGGGGCACCACCGGCTTTGCCGTCAACACCAAGAAGCTGACCAAGCCGATGACGAGCTGGAAGGAGTTCTGGGACACTGCCATGGCGGAAGGCGACAGCCGCACCATGGTGCACGACTACCAGCTGACCACGATCGGCAATGCGCTGAAATATTACGGCTACTCGTTCAACTCGCTGAAGCCAGACGAACTGGCCAAGGCGGAGGAACTGCTGCTGAAGGTCAAGCCGCATCTGTTCGCGGTCTCCTCCGACTACCAGCCGGGGATGCGCGCCGGCGACGCGTGGATGACGATGTGCTGGACGAACGACGG
This sequence comes from Mesorhizobium sp. CO1-1-8, assembly GCF_020164875.1. Classification (NCBI taxonomy): domain Bacteria; kingdom Pseudomonadati; phylum Pseudomonadota; class Alphaproteobacteria; order Hyphomicrobiales; family Phyllobacteriaceae; genus Mesorhizobium; species Mesorhizobium sp. CO1-1-8. Next base: position 41,001 of record NZ_JAIUGZ010000018.1, read on the forward strand.
CGCGCAGCTGCATCGCGACATTCCCGAGATCGCCTATGTGCTGGGCAAGGAAGGCGGCGAGATCTGGACCGACTTCTACGCCATTCCGAAGGACGCGCCCAACAAGCCGGCCGGCTACGCCCTGCTCAATTACCTGATGAACCCGCAGGTGGCGGTGAAGGAGCATTTGGCCAACGGTGCGCCGTCTACCGATGCGCGGGTCAACAAGCTGCTGCCGAAGGAGGTGCTCGACAATCCGATCCTCTATCCGGCAGCCGACCTGTTGACGCCGCTGGAATTCGGCGCGGCGGCAACGCTGACCGATCCCGGCCGTGCCGAGCTGATGGCGCGCTTCAAGTCGGCCTGAGCGACGGCCTCAAATTCGATTCAGATAACTTGACCGGCGGGTTATGCCCGCCGGCACGGGGCAAATCTCTCCATGCATGGCAGCCGTCTACGCAGGAATCTTCTGACCGCCATGCTGCTCGGTCCGGCGACCGCGTGGCTGGTGGTGTTTCTGGTGCTGCCATTCCTCGCCATCGCGGTGTTCAGCGTCGGCGAACGAGCGCCGGAAGGCGGCTACCAGGCCGCCTTCACGCTGGCGCAGTATGCCAATCTTCCGGCGCGGGCGACCGCCTTCTGGAACACGATGATGCTGGCGCCGGTGGGAGCGCTTGCCTGCCTGCTCGTCGCTTATCCGGTCGCCTATTATCTCGCGTTGCGCGCGCCGCAGCGCTGGCGGTTGATCCTGCTGGCGCTGGTCGTCATCCCGTTCTGGACCAGCCTTCTGATGCGGACCTATGCCTGGATGTATATTCTGGGCGGACGCGGCATTCCTGCGCTGCTCGCCTTTGTCGGTATCGAGGATGTCAGGCTGATCAACACGCCGGGCGCGGTGCTGCTCGGCATCGTCTATGGCTATCTGCCGCTGATGATCCTGCCGATCTATGTCAGCCTCGAACGGCTCGACCGCCGGCTGCTGGAAGCCTCCGCCGATCTCGGCGCCACGCCATTATCGACCTTCCTCGGCGTGACGCTGAAACTGTCGTTGCCGGGCGTGATGACCGGCTTCTCGCTGGTCATGATCCTGCTGCTTGGCGAATATCTGATCCCGACGTTGCTTGGCGGCGGCAAGGTTTTTTTCATCGGCAACGCGCTGGTCGACCTGTTCCTGCAATCGCGCAACTGGCCGTTCGGATCGGCCATCGCGATCACGCTGGTGCTGGTATCGGTGGTGGTGCTGATTGCAGCCAACCGCATTTCGACCCGGGTTTCGGGCGCGCGCCGGGTGGATCTGATCTGATGCGCGCTTTCGTCATTGCGGTGTTCGCCTTTCTCTATCTGCCGATCGCGCTCGTCGTGCTGTTCTCGTTCAATGCCGGCCACCATGCCAGCGAGTTCACCGGCTTTTCGGTGCAATGGTACGGCAAGGCATTGGCGAACCCGTTCTTGGTCGAAGCGCTGAAGAACAGCCTGTTCATCGCCACCACCAGCGCCTTGCTGGCGGCGTTGTGCGGCACGGCGGCAGCACTCGGCCTGGCGCGCGTCGGCATCAGAACACGCGCGGTCTTCGATGCGCTTCTGGGCGCCGCGATCGTCGTTCCGGGCGTCGTCATCGGCATTTCGACACTGGTCGCGCTCGTTCAGCTCTTTGGCGTCGTCAATCCGTTCCTCGCCTCGATCTGGCCCGACGACCAGCCGCCGCGCCTGGCGCTCGGCTACGGTTCGATCATCGCGGCGCACGGGCTGTTCTCGATGGCGCTGGTGACGATGATCGTCGGCACCCGGCTCGGCAGCCTCGACCGCAATCTGGTCGAGGCCTCGAGCGATCTCTACGCCACGCCTTTGACGACATTCCGCTCGATCGTGCTGCCGCAGATCATGCCGGCGGTCGTTGCCGGCTTCCTGCTCGCCTTCACCTTCTCCTTCGACGATTTCATCATCGCCTTCTTCGTCGCCGGTGCGCAGACGACGCTGCCGATCTATGTCTTCGCGTCGATCCGGCGGGGCGTGACGCCGGAAATCAATGCCATCGCGACGATCGTGCTCGTCGCCTCCGTGCTGCTTGTGGTGCTCGCCCAATGGCAATTGCGCCAACGCAAACCATCGAACTGAAAGCCGTACCATGATCCTCAAAGACCGCATCGCCGTGGTGACAGGCGCCGGCTCCGGCATCGGGCGTGCCGGCGCCATGATCATGGCCAGGGAAGGCGCAGTGGTCGTCATTGCCGACAGGGATCAGGCTGCTGGCGAAGCAACGGCTTCTGACATAAGGGCGGCGGGCGGGAAGGCCGAGGCGATCGCCACCGATGTCGCTGACGACGCGGCGGTCGAGCACCTCATTGCCGGCACGCTCGACAGGCATGGGCGCATCGACATCCTGCACAATCACGCCGGCATCCAGGTTGGCGGCACGCTGACCGAAGTCGAGGTCGGCGGCATGGATGCATCGTGGCGGGTCAATGTGCGGGCGCAGTTCGTGGCGGCCAGGCTGGTCATGCCATCGATGGTCGCACGAGGCGGCGGCGTCATCCTCAACACCGCCTCCAATTCCGGCGTGTTCTACGACCGCGAGATGATTGCCTACGCAACCTCCAAACATGCGGTGGTGGCAATGACGCGGCAGATGTCGCTCGACTATGCCCGTCACAATGTCCGCGTCAACGCGCTCTGTCCGGGCTGGGTCGACACGCCGTTCAACGAACCGTTCATCGCCCAGATGGGCGGACGCGAGGCGATCGAGACCTATGTCCGCACCAAAATCCCGATGGGCCGCTGGGCCAGCGCCGATGAGATCGCCGAAGCGATCCTGTTCCTCGTCTCCGACCGCTCATCCTTCATGACCGGCCAGGCGCTGGTGATCGATGGTGGCGAAAGTATCGGTTGACACTTGTGCTTTCGCTATCAACTCCCCTGTTTCAAAGCCTTTCCGATATACTACGCCACGACTTTCACTTGTGCCGCTGCATACCGGCAGGACTATAGTCCTGCCGGTATGGGACTTCAGTGCCATGGACGTTCAAGAGCGTTGATTTGTGTTTGATATCAGATGGTTATGCTGCTGGCTGGCCGCCGGCTCTCGTATTGAGACCGCATTTGTCTAAAGTTTACTCTGTACAATTAGCGATTCCTCATACGACGGTCGCGTAGCGGCTGGGCGAAGGGCGTTCCTTGAGGAGGTTTACCATGACAAACCGAAAAACTCTGCTGGCGGCGCTTGCCGCATTGGCGCTCCTGGCATCTCCGGCGCTCGCCGGCAATGGGCACGGCGGTGGCGGTGGCAATGCCGGAGGCAACGGCGGTAGCAATGGCAACGGCGGCGGCAATGGCAATGGCCACGGTGGCGGCAATGGCAAGAGCGGCGCTTCGCACGGCAAGTCGTCCTCGGCTCAGGGGCAGGTGGCAAAGGCCAAAGCGGACGACACCACGGTCGACAAGACCACAAAGGTCTCGTCCGTGCCCAAGGAGAAGAACATCCACGCCAAGCTCGGCCGGCTGAACTCGCTGCAGCGCAACATCAACGCCTACATGAACTCGAAGAGCAAGAAGTTCGCTGCCATTCAGGCATTCGTGACGCAGTCCGCCAAAGCCAAGGTCGCTCAGGCTGCGGCTGACGCGGCCCAGGCCAAGCTCGATGCGCTGAATGCGCAGTTGAGCGCGCTGACGTCGCTGACGCCCGATCAGATTGCGGCCATGACGCCCGAAGATCAGGCGGCCTTGCCTGGGAAGATAGCGGATCTGGAGGCCGATGTCGCTGCCCAGGAGGCCGAGGTCGCCGCAGCCAATGAGGCGGCAGCCGCAGCGGAAGTCGGCACCGATGATGCATCGCTCGACGCGGCACTGGCGGATATGGCCAACAAGCCCGTCGACGCCGCGGTCACCTCCTGGGCCCAAGGCGTTCTTGCCGGCAAGATCGACCAGACAGCTGCCGCGATGCAACCGACGCCATAGCGAAATCGTCGCCGAAACGGCGGTAGCCAACAAAGCGGATGCCGCCGGGTTTCGCCTGGCGGCATCGCCGTTTCCTGGCCATGATCGGGCTGGCTATACAGGTAGCGAGGCACTCAGACGTGCTTGCGGCCGCCGGTCTCGCGAAACCAGCTGTCGGGATAGGGGTACCACCAGTCCTGGATGGCCGGCTTGTGGTCGATGATCACCATCTTGGAGCGGCGGAAGGCGTCGAGCCCCTGGCGACCGAGTTCGCGGCCGAGGCCTGACGCCTTCCAGCCGCCGAAGGGCAGGGCGTCATTGTCGATCAGCGGGTTGTTGACCCAGACCATGCCAGCCTCGAGCCGTTCAGCCGCCTCGTGGGCTTCGGCCAGATCTGATGTGAAGACCGAAGCGCCGAGCCCGAACGGGCTGTCATTGGCAAGCCGGATCGCCTCGTCGAAATCCCTGACCCGGCAGATGGCGGCGACGGGCCCAAAGCACTCCTCGCGCACGATGGCCATGTCCGGCGTGACGCCGGTCAGGATCGTCGGTTCGTAGAACCAGCCGGTGTTGTGTGCCGGCGGGATGCGCCCTCCGGTGACCACCTTGGCGCCGTGCGCGATGGCATCATCCACAAGGCGCATGACCTTTGTCCGCGCGCTTTCGCTGACCAGCGGGCCGATCTCGGTCTTGTCCATGCCATTGCCGATGCGCAACGCGTGTGTCCTTTCGGCGAACAGCGCGACGAAGCGGTCGTGCACGGCGTCGACGACGAAGAAGCGCTCGGCCGAGGTGCAGACCTGGCCGGTGAGGTGGAAGGCGGCGGTGACGCTGCCGGCGGCCGCGACCTCAAGCGGGGCGTGCTCACTGATGATCAGCGGATCGCTGCCGCCGGCTTCGATGACGCAAGGCTTCATGCGCTCGGCGCAGGCCACGGCCACGGCCTTGCCGGCGGCGACCGAGCCGGTGAAGGCGACGGCGTGGGTGCGATCGGAGGCGATCAGGGCCTGCGCGGTGGTGGCACCGCCCGGCAGGCAGGAGACCAGGCCTTCCGGCAGCGAGCGGAACACCATCATGTAGTCCAGCGTCGACAGCGTCGTCGCCTCGGCCGGCTTGATGATGCAGGCATTGCCGGCGGCGAGCGAGGCGGCGACCGTCCAGCACATCAGCAGGATCGGAAAATTGTAGGGCATGATGTGGACGGAGACGCCATAGGGCTCGTAGCGGGCATACTGGAACGAACCGGCCTGTGTCGTGCCGGCGATCTTGCCGGCATCGTCGCGCGCCATCTCGGCATAGTAGCGGAAGATCGGCGCGCAATTGGCGATCTCGCCGATGGCTTCGGGGTAGGGCTTGCCCATCTCGCGCACCATCAGTTCGGCACAGCGGGTGAAGTCGGCCGCCTCGATGGCGTTGGCGACGGCATGCAGATGCTTGGCGCGGCTCTTGGCGTCGAGCTTTTTCCAGGCGGCCTGCGCCTTGGTCGCGGCGGTGAGCGCGGCGTCGATCTCGCCATCGCTGGCTGATGCGATCGTGCCGACGGTTTCGAGCGTCGCCGGATCGATCACGGGTTTGTTGGCGCCAGTCATCGGCCGGTAGTCCGGATTGACGAAGAAAGCCGTCCGGTCAGGGGAGAAATCCATGGACATCCTCTCGGATCCGCTCAGCGGATCATGTAGACCTTCTTGATCGTCTCATGGACGGTGCAGACGCCCTTCCAGTCCTGCGGGAAGAAGGCGGCCGTATCCGGTTCGATCTCGATGACCTCGCCGGATTCATGCACATAGGTGCAGCGGCCTTCGAGGAAGTGGCAGAACTCGTCGCGGGTGACATGGCAGTGCCATTTGCCTGGGGTGCAGACCCAAAGCCCGCATTCGGAGCGGCCTTCCGGCCCCTTGTGCAGCAGCTTGCCCGAGGTGTGGGACACGCCCTCGATCATGGTCGGGATGACGCCCCAATCGACGAGGTCGGTGATGGCGAGCGGGGATTTCATGATCGGCGTTGTCATATCGATTTCCTTGAAAGGAGTGCTCAGCGGCACATGAAGGCCTTGGTCAGCGTTTGCGTGATGATGGAGATGCCGGTCCAGCCGGCGGGAAAGAATACAAGCGTGCCGGCCTCGACCGGGATCTCTTCGCCGTCGTCATGGACATAGCTGCCGCGTCCCGAGAGGAAGTGGCAGAACTCGTCGGCGGCAAAGGTGACTTTGCGCGTGCCCGGCGTGCACGACCACAGGCCGCATTCGCTCGATCCGTCCGGGTTCTGCGACAGGATCTTGCCCGAGGCGCGCGGCGAACCGGCGAGCGTGTTGCTGCCCGCGCCCCAGTCCTCCAGTTCCACGCTCGAGGCCTTCGGCCAGTGCGGTGTCGGCATGTCGTCAAGCTCCGTGGTCACGCCAGCATGTAGACGTTGCGCATGGTCTCATGCACGGTGCATTCGCCTGTCCAGCCGGCGGGGAACATGACCACGGTCCCGGCGAAGATTTCTATCACCTCACCGACATCCGACCGGTAGGTCGCGCGGCCGGCGACGAAATGGCAAAATTCATCGCGCGGGATGCTAAGGCGCCAGCGGCCTGGCGTGCAGACCCAAATGGCGGATTCCGGCTGGTTGTTCGGACCTTTGTGCACGAGTTTGCCTGTGGAGTGCGAAGCGCCGTCCAGCGCATCGGGCTGGGCACCCCAGTCGACGAGGTCGGTGCGGGTGGACGCTTGATGGAGGTGCGGGGCGGAGGAGGTCATGGGCGTGCTCCCGCGCGAAAATCAGCGTTGATATACCGAGCCCAGCCACCCCCCTCTGTCCTGCCGGACATCTCCCCCGCAAGGGGGGAGATTGGCAGCTTCGTGGCCGGCTCTCCCCTGGAGATCTTGGGAATTGGCGAAAGCCGAGATAACATCCGATCTCCACCCTTGCGGGGGAGATGCCCGGCAGGGCAGAGGGGGGTGGCTGGGCTCGGCATTTCAAACGTCGCGCTCACAGCAACGCCTCCAGCAACCCGGCAGCCTTTTCCGGCCCGTTCTGCACCTGCATCTGCCCAGATGTCTTCGCCAGCTTGGCCTTCATCTTCGGGTCGGTCAGGCAAGCTTCGATCTTGGCGATTAGCTCGGCATCGCTCCAGCCGTAGCGCGGCATGCCGAAGCCGTGGCCCGTTTCTTCGACGCGGGTGGCGTTGTCGTGGCCGTCCCAGACATAGGGCATGATGATCGCCGGCTTGCCGAAATAGAGGCACTCGGTGAACGAGTTGTTGCCGCCATGGTGGATCACCGCATCGACCTGAGGGATGACCGAAGGCTGCGGGAACCAGCTCTCGACGATGACGTTGCCGGGCACGTCCGTGTACTGGTCCTTGTAGCCGCCGACATTGACCAGCGCCCGGTAGCGCGTCTTGCCCAATGTCGCGATGATGCGCTTCAGCAGGTCGACATCGCCGGCGCCGAGGCTGCCGAAGGAGACGTAGAGCAGCGGCCCGTCATTGTTCTTCGCGAAGGTCGGCACCGTGTAGGGTTTCTCCTGTCGAACGCAGCCTTCGAGATACTGGAATTTTGCCGGGTCGAGCGGGTGGCGGCGCTTGAACTTCGCCGCCTCGGGGTAGAGCAGCAGGTTCAGATAGGGCGAGGCCTCGAAGAACTGGCCGATCGGATAGGGCGCCTCGCCGTTGGCGGTGAGGAAGGCGTTGAAGTCGTCATGGATCGGCTTGATGACGGCGTTGAAATGGTCGCGGTAGCGCTGGTGGCCGGCATGGTCGTTCTCGCCGCAGCCGGAGAGATGCGGCGGTATGTCCTCGTCCTCGATCTCGTTTTCCGAGCAGGAGATGACGCGCACCCACGGCTTGCCGTACTGCTTGATGGCCGGGAACAGGATGACATTGTCGACGCAGATCACGTCAGGCTTGATGGCCGAGAGAACGCCCGGCAGGTCCTTTTGGGCCCATTTGGCGCTGTCGACGATCGCCGTCCAGCAATCCTTGACGTAATTGTCGACCTGGTCGTAGGGCGATTTGCGGAAGTTCGGGATGTGGCCGTTGATGAAGTCTTCCCAGAATTTCGCCATCTGCTCGGGCGGCATCGGCTCGGACAGGTTCACCGGATGGGCTTCGAAGCCGTAGCCCTTGTAGAGATCGACGAAGCCCGGATCGGACAGGAACACAGCCTTATGGCCGCGCGCCTCGACTGCCTGGGCGATGCCGACGGAATTGAGCGCCGGGCCGTAGGCGGCTTCTGGAAAAAACGCGATCGTCTTCTGCGCCATCAGGCTTCTCCTGTCATTCTGCGAAAATTCTGACATCGGCGGCGTCCCAGCCGAGTTCGACCTGGTCGCCCGACGAGACCAGCCGGCGGTCGGCGGCATCCGCGGTGACACGCACCAGGAAAGGCTTTGGCGACAGCGGCGTGCGCACATGTAGCTGCAGGTCGAGCCCCTGATAGGCCAGCGCCTCGACCGTGCCGGTGGTGCGGTTGGCGGTCGGAGCCCCTGGAAACAGCCGGATGCGCTCAGGCCGCACCGACGCGACTGAAGACACACCGGGCGAAAGCGTTGCGGGCACCTTGCCTGATATCCGTGCGCCATTGGCGGCCACCACGCCATCGGCAGCGGCTTTGCCCGGCACAAAATTCATCACGCCGATGAAGTCGGCGACGAAACGGTCCGCCGGATGCTCGTAGATCGCGTGCGGCGTGTCGCATTGCAGCAGCTTGCCATCCTTCAGCACCGCCATGCGGTCGGCCATGACGAGCGATTCTTCCTGGTCATGGGTGACGATGACGAAGGTGATGCCGACCTCGTGCTGCAGGCGCTTCAATTCCAGCTGCATGGCGCCGCGCAACTTCTTGTCCAGCGCGCCGAGCGGCTCGTCGAGCAGCAGCAGCCGGGGCCGCTTGACCAGGGCGCGGGCCAGCGCCACGCGCTGCTTCTGGCCGCCCGACAATTGCTCCGGCTTGCGGTCAGCGAAGGGGACGAGTTCGGTCGTTGCCAGGATGGCATCGACGCGGGAGCGGATTTCGGCCGCCGGCAAACGCTCCATCTCCAAGCCATAGGAGACGTTGGCCCTGACGTTCATATGCGGAAACAGCGCGTAGGACTGGAACATCAGATTGACCGGCCGCTTGTTGGGCGGGGTTTTAGCAATGTCGCGACCGTCGAGCAGGATGCGCCCGTCATTCGGCGTCTCGAAGCCGGCCAGCATGCGCAGCAGCGTGGTCTTGCCGCAGCCCGATGGTCCGAGCAGAGCGAAGAACTCGTTCTCGCGGATGTCGAGCGAGATACCGTCGACGGCGGTGATCCTGCCGAAATTCTTCGACACATGATCGATGGCCAGCAGCGTGCGCGGTTCGCTCATTGGCCTATGATCCCACGGTTGAGCCGCTGCGACAGGGTCAGCGCGGTGATCGAGACCGCCATGACGATGGTCGCCAACGCGTTGATCTCCGGCGTGATGCCGAAGCGGATCATGGCGTAGATCTGCATCGGCAGCGTGGTCGAGGCGCGCCCGGCGCCGGCGGTGAAGAAGGCGATGATGAATTCGTCGACCGAGAGCGTGAAGGCGAGCAGCGCCCCGGCGATAACCGCCGGCGCGATGACCGGCAGCGTCACCCGCCGGAAGGTGGTAATGGCAGAGGCGCCGAGGTCGGCGGAGGCCTCGACGATCGACCAGTCGAAACTCTTCAGCCGCGCACGCACCACCGAGCAGACGAAGGCGAGGTTGAAGACGACATGGGCGAGGATGATGGTGTGCAGGCCCAGGGTCAGGTTGAGCATGGAAAAGAACGAGAGCAGCGCGATCGCCAGCACGATGTCGGGTATGATCATCGGCGCGAAGATCAGCGCTTCGAGGCCCTTGCCGTATTGCCGGCGCATCTCGATGCCGATCGCCAGCAGCGTGCCGAGCAGGGTGGCGATCGCGGTCGAGATTAGCGCCACGATCAGCGTGTTGAGCGCAGCGGACAGGATCGCCGAATTGCCGGCCAGCGAGGCATACCATTTCAGTGAAAAGCCCGACCATGCCGTCGGCAGACCGCCTTCGTTGAAGGACAGCGCCACCAGCACGGCGATCGGGATGTAGAGGAAGGCGAAGACGAGGCTCAGCACGAGCCAGAGCATACGCCGCGTCGCTGGGGATCGCTCAGCCATCGGTGTCTCCGCCGGCTTGCCCGGTGTGACCCGAGGCGCGACTGGCGGCCAGCGCCTGCGCCATCAATACCAGAAGCATGATGGCGATCAGCGCCATGGCGAGTGCCGCCCCGAAAGGCCAGTCATTGGCCGTCAGGAACTGGTCGTAGACGAGGTTGCCGATCATCTGGAAGCGGCCGCCGCCGAGCAGTGCCGGGGTGACGAAATTGCCGATCGACAGCACGAAGACGAAGACAGCACCTGCGGCGATGCCCGGCACTGTCAGCGGCAGGATGACACGCCGGAATGTGGTGGCTGCCGAAGCGCCGAGGTCACGCGATGCTTCGGCGAGTTCCGGGTTGAGGCGCGACAGCGGCGCGTAGCAGGCGAGGATGACGAAGGGGAGGTAGTTGTAGACGAGACCGGCGATAACCGCGCCTTCGGTGTAGAGCATCGACGGCGGCTCGCCGGTATAGCCGAACCAGCGCAGCAGCTGGGTGATCAGGCCTTCCCGGTTGAGCAGCACGATCCAGGCATAGGTGCGGATCAGATAGTTGGACCAGAAGGGCAGCACGGCGAAGAACAGGAACACCGGCTGCCACCGGCGCGGGGCGGCGGCGATGGCGTAGGCGGCGGCATAGCCGATCACCACCGCGATCAGTGTCGCGGTGCCGGCGATGCGCGCCGAATTGAGGAAAATGCCGGCATAGAGCGGGTCGAAGACCAGACCGAAATTCTCCAGCGTGAAGGTGTATTCGATGCCGCCATAGATGCCGCGCCGGAAGAAGGCGAGCGCCAGCACCAGCGCGCATGGAACCACCATCAGCGCAGTCAGCCAGACCAGCGCCGGGGCCATCAGGAGGGACGAACGAGAGGGCGTGGGAAGCGTCACACCGCACCCCCATCTGGCCTGCCGGCCATCTCCCCCTCAAGGGGGGAGATCGGCAGTCCCAACGTCGCGCTCACCCCGATGCGTTGAAGATTGGCGAAGGCGATGCCACAGCCAATCTCCCCCCTTGAGGGGGAGATGGCCGGCAGGCCAGAAGGGGGCGATACGGAACGCAAGCTTAATTCCAAGATGCTGTTGGAACAGTCCCTACTGCGCGGCCTTGATCTCGCTGACGATCTTCGAATAGTCGCGCTGGGCGTCGCCGACGTCACGCAACTGCTCGAACTTGACGAGGTCGGCCACCGGCATCGCCATGTTGGGGAATTTGGCCAGGAAATCGCCCGGCAGGCTTTCCATGGCCGGCTTGTTCGGCACCTTGTAGTCGATGTTCTGCGCCGCCCAGGCGTGGTTCTTGGCGTCGAGCATGAAGTTGATGAATTGGAAGGCGGCATCCTTGTTGGCGGAGGCCTTCATCACCACCATCGTGTCGACCCAGAGGTCCGAACCTTCCTTGGGAATGACGTATTTGATCTCGGGCTTTTCGGCGATGCCGTAATTGCACCAGCCGTCCCATGCCTGCACCATCAGCGCCTCGCCTGACACCAGCTTGGAATAGAAGGTGGTGTCGTCATAGGCGAGCAGGGTCTTCTTGGCCGAAATCAGAAGATCCTTGACCTTGGCCATCTTGGCCGGATCGGTTTCGTTGACCGAATAGCCCTTGTCGAGCTGCCCGGCAGCCAGCAGCCAGCGGTCGGTTGCCAGCATGGTGGTCTTGCCCTTCAATTCGTCGGAGGGCGCGAGCAGGTCGCTCCAGCTGGTCGGTGCGACCTTCATCAGGTCCGAGCGATAGCAGAGGCCGGTGGTGCCCCAGGTGTAGGGCACCGAGAATGCATTGCCGACATCGTGCGGCAGCTTGGCTGCTTCCGGATAGAGGTTGGCGAGGTTCGGGATCTTGGCGTGGTCGATCGGCTCGGTCAGGCCGAGCTTGTTCAACACCTCGGCGAAGGGCGAGGAAACGAAGACCACGTCATAGCCCTTGCCGCCGGCGGCAATCAGCTTGCCCATGATCTCCTCATTGGTGGCATGCACCACCACTTCGCCAGAAACGCCAGTCGCGGTCTTGAAGGCGGCCATGGCGTCGGGTGCCATGTAGCCGTCCCAGTTGGAAATGACGAGGTCGGCAGCCAGCGCCGGCGCGGACAGCGCCAAGGCCAGGCCAAGTGCGATCGAAGATGTTTTCAGCGCACGGCGCCGCAGGCTGGTAGCGGTCATGACAGACTCCCATTCCGGTTGATCGTCGAATTGCATTCGCCGGACCAACGCCTGCGACCTTGCCGCTGCCTCGATCCTGTTCCCTCGGTCTTTTGCTCGCCGATTGTGCTGACAGTACTATTGCAGAAAAAAGTACGTCAATCCATAATTTGTCAAGCGACCGTCGAATCTGGCCGATTGCGTCCGTGCGGGCGATCGGTCAAATCAAGGCGGTCATCTCGTTTTCCGCTGGACCAGTCATGCAAGCCGCAGCCCGACGACCTCGCACCAACCATCTCGATCTGGCGCAGCGCATCCTGGATGTTGCGCGGCAGCGCGGCTTCGTGCCTGGCGCACGCTTGCCGGAGCAGCAGATCGCCTCGCTGTGCAACGTCTCACGCACGCCGGTGCGGGCGGCACTCGGCCTGCTCGCGGAGCGGGGCGTCGTACGCTGGGAGGCGGATTCCGGCTATCACCTGGCGATCGACCTCACCGCGCAGGCTTCGGTCGCCACGGAATTGCCAGCTGCCGAGGAGGACGAATTGGCCGAGGCGATCCTGCGCGACCGGTCGGCGCGGCGGCTGGACCAGACGGTGACCGTCGCGGGGCTGATGCGGCGCTACAGTGCCGAGCGCAAGACGGTACTAAAAGCGTTGAACAAACTGACGGATGAAAATCTCCTGGACCGTGCGCCTGGCCAGTCCTGGCTGTTTCGGCGCACCCCCGACGATCCGGAGGCGCAAGGTGACAGCTATGAGTTCCGCTTGCTGCTGGAGCCTGCGGCCATCCTGACGCCGGGCTTCCGGCTGGATGGCGCGCGGGCGGCGGCTTTGCGCCAGGGCATGGAAGCGCTGGTGGCGCTGCCGGACGCCGCCTTCGACACCCGCGAGTTCCAGCGGCTGGACATCGATTTTCACGGCATGCTCGCCGAAGGCTGCGCCAACCGCTTCGTTGCCGACGCGCTGGCCGATCACCTCAGGCTGCGCCGGCTGCCGGGCATCTATGGCGGCGTCAACGTCTTCCGCTTGCGGCAATCGCTGCGCGAACACCTTGCTATACTCGACCATCTTGAAAGCCTGCAGTATGAGGTGGCTGCCGATCTGCTTCGCATCCACCTGCGGCTCTCCCGCAACCAGCGACCGCAGGCGGCCAGTCGCGGGGCGCCCGCCCTGTTCGGCATGATCAGCCGGCCGGATTGACGAGGATTAATTGACGCGTAAAGCCAGCCCGACCATCGCGCTGTTTCCCGAAGCAAGCTTCGGCGCGGCGTTGAATTGCGTCGGCATTGCGCAGGCATTGCGTGCCAAGGGAGCCCGGCCGGTCTTCATCTGTCATGCCGGCTTCTCCGGCGTCTTTGCCGATTATGGTTTCCAGGAATACCAGCTGCCGACCGACGAGCCGCTGAGCGACAGCGAACGCCAGAGCTACTGGCAGGCCTTCGTGCGCAGGCACCTGCCGCATTTCAGGCTGAGCCCGATCGACCAGCTGGAAACCTACGTCGCGCCGACCTGGCAAGCGATCGTCGACACCGCGGTCAACGCCGAGGCGCCGCTGCGCCAATTGCTGGCGCGGCTGAAGCCGGATGCGGTGGTGCTCGACAATGTCATCATGTTCCCGGCGATCGCCGCCGCCGGCTGTCCCTGGGTGCGCGTCGTCTCCTGCGCCGAGACCGAGCTTCCGGATGCCAATGTGCCGCCCTATCTGTCGGGACTTGGCGCCGACGACCCGCAACGCGCGACGTTCGAAGCCCGCTATCTCAGCGCCTCAGCACCGGCGCATGATCGCTTCAACCGCTTCCGGGCGGATGCCGGCCTGGCGCCGCTGCCGAAGGGTCTGTTCCTGGAGACCTCACCCGACCTCAATTTGCTGCTGACGCCTTCGATCGTGCGCCGCGAGCGCGCCGAGCCGCTCGACCCCGCGCGCTTCGTCTATCTCGAGGGCTGTGTGCGTTCGGAAGGGCCGTTCGAGGTGCCGGTGTTTCCGCGCAATGGCGGGCCGCTGGTCTATGTCAGCTTCGGCAGCCTGGGCGCCATGGATGTCGGCCTGATCGAACGGATGCTGGCGGTATTCGACAGGCTGCCCGCCCGCTTCATCGTCAACGCCGGCGGCCTGCGCGACGCCTATCGCGCGGTGCCCGACAATGTCTATCTCGACGCCTGGTTTCCGCAGCCCTCGGTGGTGGCGAAATCGGATCTGTTCATCCATCACGGCGGCAACAACAGCTTTTGCGAGGCGCTGAGCTTTGGCGTGCCGTCGCTGATCATGCCCTATTGCTGGGACGGACACGACAATGCGCGCCGCGCCGGAGAAACCGGCGTCGGTGACCATATCGGCCGTGACGCCTGGACCGAAGGAGTATTGGAGAAAGCCATTCTCGGCCTGCTGGCCGACGACGCCATGCGCGCCCGCCTCAGGGACAATGCAGCCCAGATGGCGCTGAAACCCGGAACGGATGTGGCCGCGCAAGCCATACTCTCTCTGATACGGACATGAACGAAATGCCTGACAATAACACGAACATCTCGCTCTCCGGCGGTAACGACCCCAAGACCTGGCTGGCCCGGCACGGCATCAACGAGGTCGAGTGCCTGGTGCCCGACATGAACGGCGTCCTGCGCGGCAAGGCCTTGCCTACGGCGAAATTCCTCCAGGCGCTTGAAGACCGCGCGCTCTATCTGCCGAGCAGCGCTTTCCTGGTCAGCATCGACGGCCGCTACTCCGGCTCGATCGACGAGGGTTTTGCCTATTCGGATCCGGACATGCGCATGGTGCCTGATGTATCGACGCTCTGCCTGGCGCCGGGTGCCAGCGCTGGCAAGGCCTATGTCTTTGCCGATGCCTTCCATATGGACGGCCGGCCCTGGATGGCCTCGCCGCGCCATGTGCTGCGCGCCGTCCTCGACCTCTACGCCAAGCGCGGCTGGCGGGCGGTGGTGGCGCCCGAGTTGGAGTTCTATCTCACCGCGCCCAATCCCGATCCGGACCAGCCGCTGACCGCGCCGGTCGGCGCCAATGGCCGCGCCGAGACCGTGCAGCATCCCTACGATATGGCCGCGCTCGAGGCGTTCGAGCCGGTGATCCGGCGCATTTACGACTATGCGGCGGCGGCCGGACTGCCGCTCGACACGCTGATCCACGAATCGGGGACGGCGCAGCTGGAGATCAACTTCCTGCATGGCGATGCGCTGCCGCTGGCCGACAAGGTGCTGCTGTTCAAGCGGCTGACGCGCCAGGCCGCGCAGCAAAGCGGCATGCATGCGACCTTCATGGCCAAGCCGATCGCCGCACAGGCCGGAAGCTCGATGCATCTGCATATGTCGATCATCGACGAGGCCGGCAGGACGTTGTTTGCCGGCAGCGACGATGCCGACACCGCAATGTTCGGCCACTTCATCGGCGGCCTGCAAAAGTATGTGCCCGAAATCATGCCGCTGTTTGCGCCCAACGTGAACTCGTTCCGCCGCATAAGGCCGAACCACAGCGCGCCGGCCAACATCGAGTGGTCGCACGACAACCGTTCCTGCGGCCTGCGCGTACCGGCCGGCGGCCGTGCCGCTCGGCGGGTGGAGAACCGGCTTCCAGGCGCGGATTCCAATCCTTACCTGGCGATCGCCGGCTCGCTTCTCGCCGGCTATCTCGGCGTCGAACAGAAACTGGCGCGCTCGGCCGAGGCGTCGGGCAATGCCTACAAGACCAAGAGCACGCTGCCGAAAACCATGGAGGAGGCGCTCGACCGTTTCGAGGCATGTGAGCCGGTGCGGGAACTGCTCGGCGAGGATTTCTTCCAGACCTATCTGCGCGTCAAGAGCGTGGAGCTCGATCTGTTCCAGGGCGTGGTGACGAGCTGGGAACGCGACCACCTTCTGCTGAAGGTGTGATCATGGCTTCGGGTTCAACGGGTTTCAATTCGGGCCTCGACATCGGTAAATCCTATTATGTCGCTACCGCCAATCCGGCGCCGGACCATCCGGCGCTGGTCGGCGATGTCGAAGCCGATGTGGTGGTCGTTGGTGGTGGCTGCACCGGTCTGTCCGCCGCCCTTCACGCCGCCGAGCGCGGGTTGAAGGTGGTGCTGCTCGAAGGCGGCAAAATCGGCTGGGGTGCTTCGGGGCGCAATGGCGGCCAGATGATCCCCGGCCTGCGCAAGGGCGCCAACGGACTGGTCAAGCTCTACGGGCCTGAGCGGGCGAAGGCGCTGTTCGATTTGGCCTTCGAAGCACGCGGGCTGGTGCTCGGCATCATCGAGCGCCACGCCATCGATTGCGATCTCAGGCTGACCGGCCATCTCGTCGGCGCGGTCAATAGCTCCGACCTCAGGGATCTGGAAGAAGAGGCCAAGTGCCTTGAAAGCGTGATGAAGTTTGGTGACGTCGAGATCCTGTCGGCGGCTGAAGCCCGCGCCAAGGTTGACACATCCTATCATGGCGCGATGTACGAGCCGCTTGGCGGCCATATGCACCCGCTCAATTACACGCTCGGTCTCGCCCGCGCAGCGGTTGCTGCCGGCGTCATCATCCATGAGAATTCGGTGGCCGTGCGGCTGGAGCGTGAGCCTTCGATCCGGGTCTCGACATCAAACGGCTCTGTCCGGGCAAAACATGTCGTGTTGGCCGGCGATGCATTGCTCAATGGGCTGGAGCCGCGCGTCAACAGCCGCATCATGCCGGTCGGCAACTACATCGTCGCCACCGAGCCGCTGGAGGGCAAGCGCAACGTCATTCCGGCCAATGTCGCAGTCTCCGACACACGCTTCGTCGTCAACTATTATCGCATGTCAGCCGATGGGCGGCTGCTGTTCGGCGGCGGTGAGCGCTACACGCCGTCACCGCCGGCCGACATTGCCGGCTTCGTGCGGCCGCACATGGAAGCCACCTTTCCACAGCTCAAGGGCTGCCGCATCGATCATGCCTGGGGCGGGCTTGTGTCGGTGACGACGTCGCGACTGCCGCATGTCGGGCACTATGGCGAGGTCTATTTCGCGCATGGCTATTCCGGCAAGGGCGTCATCCTGTCGACGCTATCCGGCAAGCTGCTGGCCGAAGCGATCACCGGTGACGCCTCGCGGCTCGATTTGTTCTCGACGCTGACCCCGATGCCGTTCCCCGGCGGGACTGCGCTGCGCGGCCCGCTCTATGTGCTCGGCATGCTTTGGTACGCGATGCGGGACCGCATCAAGCATTGAGGCCGCCAGACGCGACCTAGACGACGAAGAAATCCTCGATGCGCTGCCTGGCGCCAAGCAGCGCGGGCAGGATTTCCCGCTCCATCTCAGCGACGGAGAAGCGGGCGGACTGGGTCGAGACGTTGATGGCCGCGACCGTGCTTCCTGCCCGGTCGCGGATCGGCACGGCGATCGAGCGCAGGCCGAGCTCCAGTTCCTCGTCGACGATGGCAAAGCCGTCCGCTTTCGCCTTGCCGATGGCGCCGGCCAGCAGCCTGACATCGGTGATCGTCTTCGGCGTGCGTCCCTCGATTGTCGTGTGGCTGAGGAATACGTCCAATTCCCCTGATGTCAGGCCGGCAAGCAGGATGCGCCCCATCGAGGTGCAATAGGCCGGCAGCCTGGTGCCGACATCAAGCGAGACGCTGAGGATGCGGCGGCCGGGAATGCGGGCTACATAGACAACATCCTCACCCGACAGGATGGCGGCAGAGCAGGCTTCGTTCAGCTGTGCTGCCACAGCCTGCATGATGGGAGCGGCGAAGGCCCAGAGCGAGGCGCCGCCGAGCCAGGTGCGAGCGACCGTCAGCAGGCGCGGCGACAGTGAAAACACGCGGCCGGCCTGGGTGGCATAGCCGGTGGCGGTGAGCGTCAGCAGGAAGCGGCGGGCGCCGGCGCGGGTCAGGCCCGCTTCCTCCGCCATTTCGGTCAGCGTCATGCCCGAGGGGTGGCGGGCCAGAATTTCCATGACAGCTAGGCCGCGCTCGAGCGAGCCGACATGATCACGGGAAGCGGCTTCTTCGCCCATCTCAACTCCGCGGAACGGCACCGGCGTCAGGATTGACTCCTCGCCCTCGCTCAGCGTAGAGGTATCGCATACAAAACATATGTTCGCAATACGAACTCTTTGGACCCGGAGCCAATGCGATGGTCAAGTTCCTGCCGCTCAAACAGGCCGTTGCGGAGAATTTGAACGATGGTGACACGGTTGCCTTCGAGGGCTTCACCCATCTGATCCCGACGGCGGCGGCGCATGAGGCGATCCGCCAGGGGTTTCGCGACCTGACCTTGATCCGCATGACGCCGGACCTGGTCTACGACCAGATGATCGGCATGGGCATGGCGAAGAAAATCGTCTTCTCCTATGTCGGCAACCCCGGCGTCGGCCTGCTGCGGCGCGCCCGCGATGCCATCGAGAACGGCTTTCCGCGCTCACTCGAAATCGAGGAGCACAGCCATGCCGGCATGGCCAACGCCTATGAGGCGGGTGCTGCCGGGCTGCCTTGCGCGGTGTTTCGCGGCTATCGCGGCGCTGGCCTCGCGCCGGTCAACCCGAACATCAAATCGGTGACCTGCCCGTTCACCGGCGAAGTGCTGGCGGCCGTCCCCTCGATCCGGCCTGACGTCACCTTTATCCATGCGCAGAAAGCCGACAAGAAAGGCAATGTGCTGGTCGAAGGCATTATCGGCATCCAGAAGGAAGCCTTGCTGGCGGCCAAACGTGCTGTAGTGACGGTGGAGGAAGTCGTCGATAATTTCGACGACCTGCACCCCAATCTGACCGTGCTGCCGCGCTGGACGATCGCGGCGATATCCGTCGTGCCCGGCGGCTCGCATCCGTCCTACGCGCATGGCTATTACGCGCGCGACAATGCCGCCTATCTCGAATGGGACGAAATCGCCGCCGACCGCGAAAAATTCCAGGCGTGGATGCAGGCCAACGTCATCGACAAGAGCGCCGACGATTTCGCGGCCCGAGTCGAGCATCTGAGGAAAGCGGCATGAGCGACAATCAGGACTTTACCCCCAACGAGATGATGACGATCGCCGCCAGCCGCGCGCTGCGGAATGACGATGTCTGCTTCGTCGGCATCGGCGCGCCGTCGGCCGCCTGCAACGTGGCGCGGCTGACGCATGCGCCTGACATTACCTTGATCTACGAGAGCGGCACGATCGGCACCGCGCCTGACGTTCTGCCGCTGTCGATCGGCGACGGCGAATTGTGCGAAACGGCGGTCACCACGGTCGCGGTGCCGGAGATGTTCCGCTACTGGCTGCAGGGCGGCCGCATCTCGATCGGCTTCCTCGGTGCGGCGCAGCTCGACAAGTTCGGCAACATCAACACCACCGTCATCGGCGACTATTTCCATCCCAAGACCAGGCTGCCCGGCGGCGGCGGCGCGCCGGAGATCGCGACGTCGTCGAAGGAGATCTACATCACCATGGCGCAGACCAAGCGCGGCATGGTGGAGAAGATCGACTTCTTCACCTCCTTCGGCCATGGCGAGGGTGGTGACCATCGAAAACGGCTTGGTATCGAGACATCAGGCCCGACCTTGCTGATCACCGATCTCGCCATCTGGAAGCCGGATCCGGTGAGCAAGGAATTCACCGTCGTCTCGCTGCATCCGGGTGTCACCCGCGAGCAGGTGCAGGAGAGCTGTGGCTGGGTGGTTAAGTTCGCCGAGGCGCTTGACGAAACGCCGGCGCCAAGCGAACTCGAATTGAAGACATTGCGCGACCTGCAGGCCCGCACCAAGGCGGCGCATGAGGGAACCGGAAAAGCAAAGGCTGCATGACATGGCCGAGGCCTATATCTGCAACTACATCCGCACGCCGATCGGCCGCTTCGGCGGTTCGCTGGCGTCGGTGCGATCAGACGATCTCGGCGCGATACCCCTGAGAGCGCTGGTCGAGCGCAATCCCGGCATCGACTGGCAGGCGGTCGACGATGTCGTCTATGGCTGCGCCAACCAGGCCGGCGAGGACAACCGCAACGTGGCGCGCATGGCGCTGCTGCTGGCCGGCTTGCCGAAGGCAATTCCGGGCTCGACGGTCAATCGCTTGTGCGGCTCCGGGATGGATGCCCTGACCATCGCAGCTCGAGCCATCAAGGCCGGCGAGGTGGCGCTGATGATCACGGGCGGCGTCGAATCGATGAGCCGGGCGCCCTTCGTCATGCCCAAGGCCGACACGGCGTTCTCGCGCAATGCCGAGATTTACGACACCACCATCGGCTGGCGCTTCGTCAACCCGCTGATGAAGCAGCAGTATGGCGTCGATTCGATGCCGGAGACCGGTGAGAACGTCGCGGAAGAGTTTGCCATCTCCCGCGCGGACCAGGATGCCTTTGCCGTGCGCAGCCAGGACAAGGCGGTCGCGGCGCAAGCCAATGGAAGGCTGGCGAAGGAAATCACGGAGGTGACGATCCCGCAGCGCAAGGGTGATCCGATCGTCGTCGCGAAGGATGAGCATCCGCGCGCTGGCTCAACGGTCGAGGCGCTGGCCAAGCTGCCGACGCCGTTCCGCCAGGGCGGCACAGTCACGGCCGGCAATGCCTCCGGCGTCAATGACGGGGCTGCTGCGCTGATCGTTGCTTCTGAGGCGGCGGTGAAGAAATACGGCCTGACGCCGATCGCCCGCATCCTCGGCGGTGCTGCCGCAGGCGTGGCGCCGCGCATCATGGGCATCGGCCCGGTGCCGGCGACGCAAAAACTCTGCGCGCGGCTCGGGCTGACGCCAAGACAGTTCGATGTCATCGAACTCAACGAAGCCTTTGCCTCGCAAGGCATCGCCGTGCTGCGCCAGCTCGGCATTGCCGAGGATGCCGAGCACGTCAACCCGAATGGCGGCGCCATCGCGCTTGGCCATCCCTTGGGCATGTCGGGCGCACGCATATCCGGCACGGCGGCGCTCGAACTGCGCGAGCGCGGCGGCCGGTATGCGCTGGCAACCATGTGTATCGGCGTCGGCCAAGGCATAGCCATCGCGCTCGAACGGGTTTGACCGGCAAGCCGCTCCAGCTGACATCGAGAATCCGGTGCGTGGCCAAATTTGACCACGTGGACAAAAGTGCGGCGCCGTTCCATAGTTCTTCGTCTGATATTTTCACGAACAGCCGGCTCGACACGGCTGTCGAACAGAGGGGAATGCAATGGAAAACCGGAAGAACAGATTTCAATCCGCACGCGAAGGGCTTTCGCGACGCAATGTGCTGGAGCTGGGCGCCCTTGGCCTGGCCGCAGCCATGCTGCCAGGCGCTGCCTTCGGCAAGGACAAGAAGCTGAAGGTGGCGGCGATCTTCGCCACACCGATCGAGGAGCCGTGGGACAACCAGATCCACGTCGCCTTGCAGAAGGCCGAGAAGGAACTCGGCATCGAATACAAATGGTCGGAGAAGGTGCAGACCGCCGATTTCAGCCGCGTCATGCGCGAATATGCGCAAGGCGGCTACCAGCTGGTGCTGGGCGACGCCTTCGCCGCCGAGCGTGAATCGCGCCGCACCGCCAAGCAGTTCCCGAAGACCGCCTGGCTATTCGGCTCGGGCGCCGGCCCGGCGGAACCGAATTTCGGTGTCTTCGACAACTGGATCCACGAGCCCGCCTATCTCTCCGGCATGATCGCCAGCAAGATGTCGAAGTCGGGCACGATCGGCGCCGTCGCGGCGATGGGCATTCCGGAGGTGAACCGGCTGGTCAACGCCTTCTTCGCCGGCGCCAAGGAGGTCAACCCGAACATCAAGAAGAAGGTCGCCTTCATCGGCTCCTTCTTCGATCCGCCCAAGGCCAAGGAAGCGGCGGTCGCGCAGATCGACGCCGGCGTCGACGTCATCTATGCCGAGCGCTTCGGCGTCATCGAAGCGGCGGTGGACAAGAAGATCCTCGCCATCTCCAACATGTCCGATCAGTCGAGCCTCGGCCCGGATACGGTGATCACCGGCCCGGTCTGGGACATGTATCCGACGGTCGAACAGGCCATCAAGCTGGTCAAGGCCGGCGTCTTCACCGCGCAGGATTATGGCGACTTCTCGCGCATGGCCAAGGGCGGCTCACATCTGGCGCCCTACCACAAGTTCGACAAGACGCTGCCGGCTGATGTGAAGGAGCTGGTCGAGAAGAAGAAGGCCGAGATTCTCGAAGGCAATTTCCGCGTTGATGTGGATGAGAACACGCCGGTTTCGGATTGATGGCCAGCCTTTTGGGCGGTGCTAAGCGCCCCCTCTGTCCTGCCGGACATCTCCCCCTCGAGGGGGAGATTGGCTGTTTCACCGGCGGCACACTTGTTCGATTTCGATGCAAAAAGTTGACGAAAGCCGAAGTGATATCCGATCTCCCCCTTGAGGGGGAGATGGCCGGCAGGCCAGAGGGGGTGCAGCGCATCCCTCTCAATCAAAGCTGAATCGCAAAGCCATCCTGATCAGGAGCACCCTTGCCCGCCCCCCTCATCGAAATGCGCGGCATCACCAAACACTTCGGCGCCGTCAAAGCGAACGAGGCTGTCGACCTCAGCGTGGCGCCCGGTGAAATCCTCGGGCTGCTGGGTGAGAACGGCGCCGGCAAGACGACGCTGATGAACGTGCTGTTCGGCGCCTATGCGCCCAACGCCGGCGAGATTCTCATCCAAGGCAAGCCGGTGCGGATCACAAGTTCCGCCGATGCGCTGGCCGCCGGCATCGGCATGGTGCACCAGCATTTTCACCTGGCGCCACGGCTCACGGTGCTGGAAAACCTTTTGATCGGCATTCCCGGCAAATCGGGCCGGATCGACCGCGCCGGCGGGCTGGCGCGGCTGGCCGGGATCGGCCGCCAGCACGGGCTGACGCTTGATCCGGACGTGCCGGTCTCGGCGCTGTCGGTGGGCGAGCAGCAGCGGCTCGAGATCGTCAAGGCGCTGTTTCGCGGCGCCAAGCTCTTGATCCTCGACGAGCCGACGGCGGTGCTGGCGCCGAACGAGGTCGACGGGCTGTTTTCGGCGTTGCGCTCGATGGCGGCGCAAGGCCTCGGCATCATCTTCATCTCGCACAAGCTCAACGAGGTGAGGGCGCTGACGCATCGCTGCACGGTGCTGCGGCATGGCCGCGTTGCCGGGCGCGTCGATGACCCCGCCAACACGACGCCCTCGGAGATGGCAACACTCATGTGCGGCCACGAGATCGTGCCGCCGGCGCGAGGACTGTCGACGCCGGGCGCGGCAGTGCTGACGCTCGATGGCATTTCCACCTCACGACATTCCGGCACGGCGCTGCGCGATGTTTCGCTTGCCGTACGTGCTGGCGAAATCCTCGGCATTGCCGGGGTGTCGGGCAATGGCCAGCGAGCGCTGGCGGAGGTGATCTCCGGGACACGCCTGCCGGATGCCGGCCAGATGACGATTGCCGGTCAGAAAGTCTCGCGGTTTTCGCCGCGCGAGGTGCAGGCGCTCGGCCTCGGCCGCATTCCGGAAGACCGCATGACGACCGGACTGGTCACCAATTTGCCGCTGGCCGATTCGATGGTGCTGCCGCGCATCGGTACCGCCGCGTTCAGCAGCAAGGGCTTGCTCAAGCCGGATGCGATCCGCGCCTTTGCGGAAGAGCAGATCAAGGCCTATGATATCAGGTGCCCCGGCCCGATGACCCGTGCCGGGGCGTTGTCCGGCGGCAATCTGCAGAAGGCGCTTCTGGCGCGCGAGCTCGCCTTCGACCCGAAGGTTCTGATCGTCTCGCAACCGACGCGTGGCCTCGATATCGGTGCTGCGCGCTTCATCCACGAAAAGTTCCTCGACATGCGGGCCAAGGGCTGCGGCATCGTCGTCATCGGCGAGGATCTGGAAGAGCTGCTGGTGCTCTGCGACCGCATCGCGGTGATGTACGAGGGCCGCATTGTCGGCACGCTGGACAGCGCCGATGCGACGATCGCACGGCTCGGCCTGATGATGACCGGGGCGGAGGGCCATAGCTGATGTTTCGCCTGGAAGTTCGCACGTCAACGCCGGCCTGGTTCAATCTGGCTTTGCCGCTGCTGGCGATCGGCGCAACGCTCATCCTGTGCAGCGGCCTCATCGCGCTGGCTGGCGCCGGTGTGCTCGAAGCCTATGGGGTGATGTTCACGGCGTCGCTGGGAGACAGCTACACCATCACCGAAACGATGGTGCGCGCAACGCCGATGATTTTTACCGGACTGGCGGTCGCGGTCGCCTTCCGGGCCAAATTCTGGAACATCGGCGCCGAGGGTCAATTGCTGGCCGGTGCGGTGGCCAGCTGCTCTGTCGGCGCCATTCCGATGCCGGGGCCGCTCGCCATGGTGTTGATGGCGGTCGCAGGCGCTGCGGCCGGGGCCGCGGTCGCGCTGGTGCCGGCGAGCCTCAGAGTAAAATTCAAGGTCGACGATGTCGTCAGTTCGCTGCTGCTCAACTCGGTCATCTACTACGCTCTGATGGCGCTGATCGAAGGCCCGTGGAAGGATAGTTTCAGCGGCTATCCGATCTCGCCGCCGATCGAGGATTCGGCCAATTTCCCGGTGCTGCTCGAAGGCACGCGGCTGCATCTCGGCGTTATCGTGGCACTGCTGGCGGCGCCGCTGATCTGGTTCCTGATCGTGCGCACGACGCTCGGCTTCAGGATCAGGGTTACCGGCGAGAATCCCGAAGCCGCCCGCTATGGCGGCATCCATGTCGAGCGGGTGCTGATCTCGACGGCGCTGCTGTCCGGCGCGTTGGCCGGGTTGGCCGGCGTCGGCGAGGTCGGAGGCGTGCATTTCCAGGTGATGAGCGACATCTCGCCGGGCTACGGCTATTCGGGCATCGTCGTTGCCATGCTGGCGCGGCTCAACCCGCTTGGCGTCGTGCCGGCGGCGATCTTCCTTGCCGCCGTGATGACCGGCGCCGAGGCGATGTCGCGCGCCACCGGCGTGCCGGCCTTCCTCAGTGACGTCATCCAGGGCACCGCATTGCTTGCCATGCTGGTGGCGCTGCTGTTCACCGCCTATCGCATCCGCCGCGTCGGGGTTGCCCGATGAGCGCGATGTTCGAACAGATCTTTCAGGTCGGCTTCCTGGCCGCGATCATCCGCATCGCCACGCCGCTGGCTTTTGCAACGCTGGGCGAGATGTTCTCGGAACGGGCCGGCGTGCTCAATCTCGGCATCGAAGGCATCATGCTTTTGTCGGCGATGACCGGCTTCACCGCCGCCAGCCTCAGCGGCAGCCTGTGGCTCGGCGTGCTGGCGGCGGTGCTGACCGGCATGCTGATGAGCGCGCTGCATGCGCTGTTCACGGTGGTACTCGGCCTCAGCCAGCATGTCTGCGGCATCGGCGTGACGCTGTTCTCGTCGGGCCTCGCCTATTTCCTCTACCGGCTGATCTTCGGCCAGCAATCGGTGCCGCCCAACATCAAGGGTTTTCAGACACTGCCGATCCCGGTCCTCTCCGACATTCCGGTGCTCGGCCCGGCGGTGTTCAACCAGTTCGCGCTCGTCTACATGGCAATCCTGGCCATTCCGCTGGCTGCCTTCGTGCTCTACCGCACGCCATGGGGCCTGTCGGTGCGCATGGTCGGTGAAAACCCGCGCGCCGCCGATTCGGCCGGTGTCAGCGTCATTGCCACGCGCTTCCAGGCAGTCGTCCTCGGCGGCGCGCTGATGGGGCTGGCCGGCGCCTTCCTGTCGATGGCGCAGTTCAACGCCTTCACCTTCGGCGTCGTCTCCGGGCGCGGCTGGGTGGCGATCGCGCTGGTCGTCTTCGGCCGCTGGGATCCATGGCGCTCGGCGGGTGCAGCACTTCTGTTCGCCTTCGTCGATGCCTTGCAACTGCGCATGCAGGCCAGCGGCCTCGGGCACATCCCCTACGAGGCGTTCCTGATGCTGCCGTTCATCTTCACCATCGTCGCCATGGCGGTGATGTCGCGCAACGCGGTGGCGCCTTCGGCGCTGCTCAAGCCGTTTCGGCGCGAGGAGCGGTAGCAAGGCTTGGGTTCCGGAAAGCCTCACATAGCCGTAAAACCGTTATCCACGAACAGATGCGTGCCGTTGACAAAGCTCGACTCGTCGCTGGCCAGGTAGAGTGCGGCCTTGGCCACCTCTTCCGGCTCGCCGATGCGGCCCTGCTGTGCGGCCAGCGCCGCGTCCGAGACGTCGACACCGAGCCTGCCGAGGTCGGCGACCTCGCGCACGCCGTGCGGCGTGCGGATGAAGCCGGGGCAGACCGCGTTGCAGCGGATGTTGCGGTCCCGGAACTCGACGGCGATGGCGCGGGCGAACATGTGGCAGGCGCCCTTGGTGGTGTCGTAGAGGACTTCGTTGGGAGTTGCCGCCACCGCCGAGATCGACGAGGTGCAGACGATCGAGCCGCCGCCCGCCGCAATCATGCCGGGCAGCACGGCGCGCGTCATCAGGAACATCGAGCGCACATTGACGGCATGCAGCCAGTCCCATTCCTGGACCGTCGTCTCCAGGAAGGGTTTGATGACGATGGTGCCGGCGTGGTTGAACAGCACAGTGACCGGTCCGAGTTTTTCGATAGCACCCTTCACGGCCGCCTCCACCTGGGCCTCGTCGGAGACGTCGGCGACAAAATGCTCGGCGACGTGGCCGCGTGCCCTGATTGTCGCTGCGGTTGCGGCGGCCGCCTCGCCGTTGCGGTCGATGATCGCCACCTTGGCACCTTCCGCCGCGAAAAGTTCCGAAGCCGCGCCGCCCATTCCCGTCGCGCCACCCGAAATGATGGCAATTTTGCCGGCCAGTCTCGTGCCCATTCTTCTGCCCCCTATGTGACGATTTCGCCTTGCTGGTTGGGCGATGCTACCGCGCCCGCGCCGGGCGGCCAATCCACGAATTGGGTGCAGCGGGGACAAGGCCATGGGTCCATTCCAGACGCAGAGCGAACCGGACCTGCCCTATGGATCGGCCGTCCGCGCGGGCTCTCTAAGCGAGTGCCCACCAATTCCCATCCTCGTAGGAGAAAATAATTCTATCTTTGGCCAAAAAATAGCAATCGACAAAGTCTACAAGTTTTATAGATTAACCGCCGAGACGGAGGTCGATATGTCCTATATTCAGAACGCCCAGACGGATCGTAGCGGCCAGCGGGCGGCCAATGCCCAGGCCTTTCGCCCGGCCTATGCCGGGGCTTTCGCCTATCTCGTCTTTGCCCTTGCGTTCGTGTTCACCGGGGCCGTTGTTCTGGGCCTTATTCCCTGAGTCGTCAGATCGACCGGGGTTAACTGCCCACCGCTTTCAGACAATCGGAGTTGAATGAACCGAATCCTCGGCGTGCTTTCGCGCGCCCGACACCACGGAGGACATGGCAATGCCGATCGAGTTCACGCATATTCCCGGCAAGACCGCCGATGCCGCTGTTCCCTTTTTCTACGACTTTGCCGAGACCGCGACCAAGCTCGGGCTGATCGAGGATGGCGGCTTCCGCAAGATCGTCGTCGACGATTCGGCCGGACTGCTGACCAACATGGATCTTGCGGCCCAAGTGCTCGATCGCACTTCATCGCTGGAAGTCGTGCTCACCCATTGGGCGGGCGTGGTCGAACCGACCGTGGCGGCCCGCCAACTGGCGTCGATCGACAGGAAAAGCGGCGGGCGCCTGGCGCTGAGAATGATCAGCGAGCCGCTGAGCGATGCCGACGCCGAAACTCGGCCGGTCGGGCACACCGTCATCTGGCAGCGCATAGACGAATATCTGGTGCTGCTGAAGCGGCTGTGGTCGAACGACCGGCCCTTCGACCACGAAGGAACATTCTACAGCATCAAGGGCGGCTATATCGAGCGCAAGGGACCGCACGGCGCCGACCTGGTCATCCGCATGGGCGGGCAGTCCGGAACGGCGCTCAAGGTGGCCGGCCGGCATGCCGATGTCTTTGAATTGGCGCCGGGCTCGATCGATGAGATCCGGCAATTGATGGAGCGGGTGCGCCGCTCCGCCGCCGAACATGGTCGGGCCGGCAAGCTGCGCTTCGCGCTTCCCGTCGGGATTCACCAAGGTGCTTCCGCCTCCGGCCACAAGGCGGTCGATGTTGCCGGGCCGCCAGCCCAGGCCGCCCTGTCGCTGCTTGCCTATGCAGCCCTCGGGATCGATGAATTCATGATTGTCGGCGTCGACACGCCACGCGAGATCGCAACGCTCGGCCGGGAAACGATCGCCCTGCTGCGCAATTCGCTGGCGCGTCGCGAACACGAGGCATTCCAGCCTGGGGCATATGCGTCTCGTGCAGGATTGGAGACGCGCGCAAAGGGTTGAAGTCCTTCAGCCTTTTGTTGTCTCAGGCAGGCCTGTCGCCAAGCCGTGACAGGCCTTCAATGACAGCGCTCGAATCCGCCAGCACGCCGAAGACGCCGTCTTCGACCGTCACCATATGAAGCGCGGCCTCGTGGGCTTGTCTGTCTCCGCTGGCGCAAGCATCGGAAATCGTCAGGCATTGAAAGTTGCGGTCGCAGGCTTCGCGCAGCGTGGTGTGGACGCAGACATCCGTCGTGCATCCGGAAAACATGAGATGCGTGATGCCTTGCGCGCGGAGCACAAGCTCGAAATCCGTATAAATGAAGGCGCTGTTGCAGGTCTTGTCGACAATGATGTCGTGCGGTGCCACGTCGATCTCCGGAACGATCTGGAACCCCGTGCCCGAGCGCAGCAGAATATCGGTGCCGTCGAGACCGGCGCGCTTGCGGCGCCATTTTTCGTAAGGCGTCATATCGGCCATATCGGCCCGATAGCCTTGCCTGGTGTGGATGACCCTGACGCCGGCCTTGCGCGCGGCCGCGATCAGCCGGCTCACCGTCGGCAGGATCGCCCTTAGCGGCGAGGGGTCATATCCCTGCCTGGCGAAATAGCCCGTCGTCGACAGGAAATCCTGCTGCAGGTCGATGACGATCAGCGCGGTGTTTTCGGCCACTAGCCTGCCGTCATAGGGGAAGTCGAAGGGCGTCGCCTTGATCATCCGGGGCTCTCTCCTCACCGATTGTGAGGGTCCATCCTGACGGGCGAAGTTGCAGCCGTCCATCCGGGCAGCAATCCTAACACCAAGAGGCAGGACGAGCGGCGTCGTGCCGACGACGACGGTTCGCCGTGCAAACCCTACTCGACACGACGACGATAAGGTCGCCACCGTTGTCCGAAATGTCACGGTTACGTCGCGACGATTTGTTGACCATTGCAGTCATCTTCAATGTTGACTAGTAATGTCATGTTTCATAGTCAACCGGGCATCCTCTGCCGAAAGTCGGAATCTGGAAATGCGGGCGGCCGCACTGGAGAAAAGCCATGAGCATGGCTGGAATTGATGCCCAGACTGCCTTCCATATCCACGCGGTGCGCTTTGCCGTCGGCGAGCGGACGCTGCTCGGTCCGGTCTCGCTCGAACTGCAGCGCTCGCGGGTCTATGGGCTGATCGGCCACAATGGTTCGGGCAAGTCGACGCTGATCAAGCTCATGGCGCGCCAGCAGCCGGCGAGCTCAGGCGTCATCACTTTCGCCAGGCGTCTGCTGCCGCAATGGGGCGCCGGCGAATTTGCCCGCGCGCTTGCCTATCTGCCGCAGACGACACCGGCGGCGACCGGCCTCACCGTGCGCGAACTGGCGACGTTGGGGCGCTATCCCTGGCACGGCGCGCTTGGCCGTTTCCGCGCGGAAGACAGGCAGCATGTCGACGAGGCGCTGGCCCTGACCGACATGGACGTGTTCGCGGATCGGTTGGTGGACGAATTGTCCGGCGGCGAACGCCAGCGCGCCTGGCTCACCATGCTGGTGGCGCAGAACGCCGGTGTCATGCTGCTCGACGAGCCGATCTCGGCACTCGACATCGCCCATCAGGTCGAGGTGCTCGGGCTGGTCAAGGATCTCAGCCGCAAACGCGACCTATGCGTTGTCGTCGTGCTGCACGATCCCAACATGGCGGCGCGCTACTGCGACGAGCTGATCGCGCTCAAGGACGGCAAGCTGCTGACGCGCGGCACGCCCGGCGAAATCATGCGCAGCGATGTGCTGAAAGGCATTTTCGGCGTGGAGATGGGCGTGTTCGCGCACCCGGTCACCGGCCAGCCTGTCGGCTATGTGCAGTGACGAGATCTGATGCGGCGGCGGGAAATAGAAGGCGGCAAGCCGCTGTGAGAACAAGGAAGAAGCTGTTGTCGAGAACTGGTTTGTTGGCGGCGTTGGTCGCATCCGTCATCCTGTCGGCCGGCAGCGCGATGGCCCAGGAGCAACCGGCCGGTGCCGCGCCGGCGATTGAAGCCCCCACCCCGGCTGCTCCCGCAGCCCCAGCGCCGAGTGCGCCGGCACCCGCCGCACCGGCAGTCGCTCCGCCGGCCATGATGGCGCCTTCGCAGCCAGGCACCCAGCCGGCGACGATGGAGCTGACCTTGCCGCATGATCTGTCGCCATGGGGCATGTTCATGGCGGCCGATGTCGTCGTCAAGGCGGTGATGATCGGGCTGGCCTTTGCCTCGCTCGTCACCTGGACGATATGGCTGGCCAAATCGCTGGAGATTTTTGGCGGCAAGCTGCGCATCCAGCGCGCCGTGCGGGCGATCGGCGAAGCCGCCACGCTGAAGCAGGCCAGCCGTACCCTCGACCGCAGCGGCGGCCCCGGCACGCTGCTGGTGCGGGCGGCGGAAGAAGAGACCGCACTCTCAGCCGGCGCGCTCGATCATGTCCCGGGCGATGGCCTCAAGGAACGGGTCACGTCGCGCCTGTCGCGCATCGAGGCGGCGGCGGCGCGGCGCATGTCGCGCGGCACCGGCGTGCTGGCGACGATCGGCTCGACCGCGCCCTTTGTCGGCCTGTTCGGCACTGTCTGGGGCATCATGAACGCCTTCATCGGCATCTCTCAGGCGCAGACCACCAATCTCGCCGTGGTCGCGCCGGGCATCGCCGAAGCGCTGTTGGCCACCGCGATGGGCCTTGTCGCGGCGATACCGGCCGTCGTCATCTACAACGTCTTTGCCCGCTCGATAGCCGGCTACCGGCAGATCCTCGCCGATGCCTCGGCCGGGGTCGAACGACTGGTCAGCCGCGACCTAGACTTCCGCACCGTCGCGCCGGCAGCGGCGCTGGCGGCGGAGTAGCGCCATGGGAACCAGAATGCGACAGACCATGGATGACGATCTCGAGGAAAGCCACGAGATCAACGTCACCCCGTTCATCGATGTCATCCTGGTGCTGTTGATCATCTTCATGGTCGCGGCACCGTTGGCCACGGTGGATGTCAATGTCGACCTGCCGGGTTCGACCGCAACGCCCGCACCGAGGCCCGAGACACCGCTGTTCCTGACGCTGAAGGGCGATCTGACGCTGGCGATCGGCAACGATAGCGTGCCGCGCCCGGCGTTCGCCGCGACGCTGGACGCCAAGACCAAGGGCGACAAGCAGACGCGCATCTTCCTGCGCGCCGACAAGGCGGTCGCCTATGGTGACCTGATGGAGGCGATGAACCTGCTGCGCGGCGCCGGCTATCTGAAGATCGCGCTGGTCGGCCTGGAGACGCCTTCCGCGTCCAATGCTCTGGCACCCTCAGCCGCTGGTGCTGCGGTGCCATGACGCAAGCGGTCGCCGTGCCCTCGGTCCAGTTGTCGCGCTTCGGTTGGCGCGACCTTGGCTTGTGGACCGGTGCTGCCGCGCTGGTCCTTGGAACTCATGTCGCGGTCGCCTATGCAGTGCAGAATCTCACCATGGTCACCGAAGCGGATGGCGGCCCACCTCCGGCCCAGATAATCGAGATGGCGCCAATGGTGGTGATGCCGGCCGTGGAAGAACAGGTCGCCGCGCTGGACGCGGTGACGCCAGATCAGACCGAACCGACGCCGACGACCGAGCCGACACCTGAAGAACCGGTCGAAAAGGCGGAGCCGGTTGTCGAGCCGTCGGAAGCGGTCGCGCCCGACGAGGCCGAACCCACCCGGACCGAAACGACTGAACAGGTCGATCAGCAGCCGCCGGATGAGGTCGTCCCGGATGTTGTCGAGGCTGTCACGCCAGACGTCGTCATTCCCTTGCCGCAGCCGAAACCGGTCGAAATTGTCAAAGACAAGAAACCGGTCGCGGCCAAGGCGAAAAAGCCTGTCGAGAAGCCCAAGCCGCGGCTTAAGAAGGAGAAGGCGGCTCCGCCGAAGACGGCAACCGTCGCCAGCGCCGACGCACGGCCCGCGGCCAGGACCGCCGCGCCGAAGGCGGCGGAATCGACGTCGCGCTCCGGCGACTCCAGCAAATGGGACTCCCGTCTGGGCGCCTGGATCAAGCGGCACACGCGCTATCCCAGCTCTGCCAAGGCCCGAGGCGTGGAAGGCAGGCCGTACGTCGCCTTCACGGTCGACTCGTCCGGCCGAGTCTTGTCTGCCAGGCTCTCTCGTTCCTCCGGAGATGCGGATCTGGACCGTGCGGCACTCGCCGTGCTGCAAGGCGCCACGGTGCCGGCACCGCCACCGGACCTTGGCTCGCGTCTGAGTCGTACAGCGCCGTTCGTGTTCAACCTGCGCAACTAAGACTAGAGCCGAACTTGATCGGCCGGCCTGTCAATAGGTCAGTGAGAGGCTCAGGGCCTCGACCTGTTCGAGATAGAAACGGCATTTCGTGCGCAAGAGCCCGAGGCTCGGGTCATCGGTTCCGTTGATCTCGATGGTCTGCATCATGAAGTCGAAATGGGCGTGGAAGGCGTCCACTGTACCCCAGAGACTGTCGGCCTGGCAGCTGTCGGCAATCGCCATCGAGACGAGTTGGCGGGCCTCGACCCGCGCAGCGTCAGGCGATGGCGGGTGCCTTGCGATCAAGGCCTCGAGCCGGCTGAAAATGCTTTCCCTGGCGTCGACGCTTCCGATGTTGGCAATCATGTTCATGTGCAAGTCCCCCTTGGCAATTCCAGCCGCAACGGTTTCCTGTCTGGAATTGCTTGAAAAAATGGCTAGAGCCGACTCAGTGTTCGCAATCGCCTTGGGTTAGAGCGACTGGGTGCCGGTTCTGCGGACAGGATGCCATCAAGGCCGGGATTGCGGCCGCATCGGAGGGATTGCCCCTGATGATGTTGGCGACCTCGGCATCGGCCTGCTCGAACCAGTAGACCATGTCGGCGCGGTGCAGATCTGTCGCGGCTTTCTTCAGCAGCGGCAGCAGGCTTTGCAACGCGCACAGCGTCTCCCAGCGGTTTGGCCGGGAGGTCGAGCCGGCCACCGCGCATGCGGCTGACGCTTGCATGTCGCTACGCTCTCCGTGGCTGGGCGGCACGATTGTCCTTTGCCTGCGCCTTGGGATGCAGCGGATTGCCGCTGAGCTGCGCATGCCTGGCCGGCCGTGCGCCGCGAAGAACGTCGAAGGCCTCCGCATAGGCCATGCCCAGCAGATAGGAGATCATCGGAAAACGGCTTGCTTCGGCCATTTGCACGAGCTCATTGGTCATGGACGAAATATATTGAAGACTATCGATTTCCGACTGGCGTAAGGATTGATTTGGCACGTGCTGCTCCTGTCTCTGGTTATACCCGGGGGACGCGTTACTGGCCGGACTGCACATTGTTGGTCGACTAATTGATGAATTGGCCCGCGATGGACGCGTCTCTTTCCGGGGTCGAGAGGGTCAAGGCATAGATCGGTGCGTCGGTGAGACTGTCGAGACCAAGCAGCCGCTTGATCGCGGAATGACTGAGCGCGGCTGTCGGACATGCCGACAGGCCATGATTGGTCGCCGCCAGCATGATGTTCTGGCCGATATGGCCGGCCTCGATCAGCACGACACGATAGGCGTTGGCGTCCTCATATTTCCACATCGTGCGATCGAGCCTGGCGCAAAGCAGGATCAGGCACGGCATGGTATCAGCCCACTCCTGTCCGCCGACCAGTTCGGAAATCTTCGGCAGATGGTTCGCGGAAATCCTGCCAAGGTCGTGATCCGCGGCGGAATAGTGATAGACACCGGGTTCGAGGCCATCGACGCCGAGCGCGACCACATAGGCCTCATAGGGATTTCGCGCGCCGCCGGAAGGGGTCATGCCAAGCGGCAGGGCGCCAACGCAATTGGCGGTCTCGCCGATGATGCCGAGCCCTGCGAACAGGCAATCGGAAAGCTGTTTGGCCGTGATGGTGGGCCGAGCCGCCGTGCGGTTGGTGCGCCGCCGCGCCATCAAGCTAAGAAGTTCGCTGTCTTCCAGTGCATTCGGCAGCTGGATGGCGCCAGCCGAATTCTTGAGCAGGAGGTCCGGCTGCGGCGTATGGCCGGCGCGTTCTATCTGCCGCTCTTCCGCTTGCTCAATGGTCATGTATTCGCTGTCCTGGACGCAGAAATGCATCAGCGCCGTCGGAAGCCCCCAATTCCATTGTCCTGAAAACTGTTCCTCCTGCTCGGCGAGAGGCGATCCGGCGGTGACCAGGGCGGAGAAATCGAGCAACTGGGGAACGACAGCCTTCAACTCGGACTTCGACCACCCATGGGCGCGGGCAATGTCCGCCGTCGATGCCCATTTGTCCCACGATGCGAGAAGGCCGACCATCTCAGGGCTGCATTCAAATACGCTTCTGGTCAGGAAGTTGCATGCCGTGACCTTGTTTTGTCCGGGGTAGAAAACAAGCGTTTTCGAAGAGCGCATTTTCATGAAGCTGGATGCCATCTGCGGAGCCGAGGCGCCGACAAGCGAACCGCTCGTCGGCGCAGAACGGCTTCAGCGCTTGTTGTAGTGCATACCCTGCGAAAAGAAGACGGTCTGCGTGCCGGCGGCAATCGTCAGCTTCGGAGCATTGGTCACTTTCTTGGCCATTTTTATCCCTTTCCTGACCCCATTTGGGATCCGTTGAAAGACCCCCAGAACGGGATCCGCGTGAAGAAAGGTAAGGTCGGAAGAGTTAATGGTTTGTTAAAATTATAGTAAAACCACGAGTCCAAGACGGGCGCGTGCATTATCTTTCCTGGCATTAAAGTGTAAAATATCGATTTTATTCAAATACAGAGTAGACAATCGTTGTCATACGCTTTGTTGGCGTATGCTTATTCTTATTTGGCGTAAGAGACAGCGATCCAAGGGATTAGCCCAACCCGTCCCGGGTGAGGCTGACAACCAGTTGGTCGACGCCCGGATCGTCGAGACTGATGACATGCGCCATGCTGATGGCATCCCTTGCGTGGATGTTGGCAATGTCGCGCCGCATGATGACGGACACGAATGCCGGGCCGGCCTCCGTCAGGAGCATGGCCTTGCCCATCAGCACCGGTTCGGAGATGGGAGCCCATTGCACGGAGATCAGCGACGGCTCTCCGGTCTGGCGGCGATTGATGCCGCTGAAATAGATCCAGTTCAGCCGCGAGATCGCCACGCCGTAGTGATTGCCGCGCGCTCGTGCCCAGGTCGAGCCACGGCGCTCCGACCATCCTGTGACCCTGCGGAAGGTGACCAGTTCGGCTTCGCGCCGCACGAAGGTCACCGAGCGCATCAGGAGATCGAGGCGGCCCGGGATCGAGAAATAGGTCAAATAGGTGCCGCCCGCGATCGAAGGACTGGGAGGGCGGATCATCTGGTTGAACAGGCTCTCGGAAACTGGCGGCAGGCCACGCATCACTGGCTCGGGTGCGCCGGGATCCTGGTACAGTTCGGCCTCGTCGATCCGAAAGTAATCGCATATCAGCTTGGCGGTGGCCTTGTTGGGAACGGTCTGCCCTTGCAGGTAGCGTTCGAACTGCGTGCGATTGATGTGCAGCTCACGGCATACCGCACTTACGGAGGCATGGTCCTTGCACAGCCGTCTAAGGTTTGCGGCGAGATTCTCGCGAATTGACACGTCTTTGCTTCCGCAGGCGGATTTTTCATTTCGGCTCGAAATCCATATAGCGTCTCCGGTCGCCCCCGCCGAAACGCCTGATCACAACGCACAGAAAAACTGATTTGATAATCTCAATTTAGTGGGGCGGTTTGCAAAAAAAACGGAAACAATCGATGAGCGCTTCCGCCATAAGTCCAATTGACAAAAGCCTTGCCGGATATTGCGAAAACAGGCGGTGCGGTCCGCGGCCTTTTTGGGCGCGCCGGCACAGCAAATGCCAACCGCGGGGCAAGCCGGGACGAGCGTCGCGGACTGTATCTGGCGCGGAGAGTGAAGAATTATTCCGCTGGTGGAGCTGAGGAGGATCGAACTCCTGACCTCGTCATTGCGAACGACGCGCTCTCCCAGCTGAGCTACAGCCCCGTCCAGCGGATGGGGGCATTTATCGGGCGCCGCGGTTTCCTGTCAAGGCGGCGCTTTGCCGAAATCCGTGTCCGCCGACATCGAGCCGGCGCGCGGCGGAAGGCGGCCCTTGCCGGTTTCGCCCGCAATGGCTACATGTCGGCAACAATTGGAGACCGGCATGCTCGCCCTCATTCAGACAATCGTCATGGCGCTTGACCTCTACTGGTGGATCATCATCGCCTCGGCGATCTTCTCCTGGCTCTACGCCTTCAACGTCGTCAATTCGAAAAACCAGTTCGTCGGCAGTATCGGCAACATGCTCTACCGGCTGACCGAGCCGGCGTTGCGGCCGATCCGCCGCTTCATGCCGGACCTCGGCGGCATCGACATCTCGCCGATCATCCTGCTTCTGATCCTGTTCTTCCTGCGGCAGTTCATACTCACCACGGTAGCGCCTCTGGTCCTGTGAGCAGGATGACCGCATGAGCACGCCGTTTCGCCTGCGCGAAAGCGGCGCCGAGCTGTTTGTCCGGCTGACGCCAAAGGCTGCGCTGGACAGGCTCGAAGGCTTCGAGACCGCGGCGGACGCGCGAAGCCATCTGAAGGCGCGCGTCCGCGCCGT
Source organism: Mesorhizobium sp. CO1-1-8 (assembly GCF_020164875.1). NCBI lineage: Bacteria > Pseudomonadati > Pseudomonadota > Alphaproteobacteria > Hyphomicrobiales > Phyllobacteriaceae > Mesorhizobium > Mesorhizobium sp. CO1-1-8. The sequence continues at coordinate 77,837 of NZ_JAIUGZ010000018.1, forward strand.
GCCGGAAAACGGCGGCGCCAATCATGCGCTCGAAAAGCTGCTGGCCAAGGCTCTGGGCGTGCCCAGGTCCGCTGTCTCGGTTGTCGCCGGCGGCACCGCGCGGCTGAAGACCGTGCGCATTGAAGGCGATCCGGCGACGTTGGCGAAAAGCATCGAGGCGCTCGGCCATCAGTCCTGATGTCCTTGCCGGAGGGTTCAATCTCCCAGCGGCAGACGCGGATCGTCGACCTTCAACGTGTTCACGCTCTGCTTGATGCGGCGCAGATTCTCCAAAACCCTTGGTCCGCGCGTCTCGGCGACCGAAGTGACGATCATGTCGACGATCGACAGCAGTGCATAGCGCGACGATGTCGGCTTGTAGATATTGCCGTCCTCGAGCGACTGGAAATGGATGACCGTGTCGGCGGCCTTGGCGAGTGCCGAGTCCGGCGGGGTGATGGCGATTGTCGTGGCGCCATATTGCTGGGCGACCTGGACCGCATCGATGACCGATTGCGCATAACCGGAGACGGAGAAGGCGATCACCGTGGTCTCGGGCGTGGCGACGGCGGCGTACATGCGCTGCAGCTGTCCGTCGATCTGTGCCAGCACCGACACGCCCAGCCTGAACAGCCGGTTCTGCATTTCGGTCGCCATCATCGAGGAAATACCGCCGGAACCGATGCACAGCACATTGCCCGAAACGGCGATCCGCGCGGCAACGGCGACCAGCGTCGTCATGTCGAGGTTTTCGCTGGCGCGCTGGATGGCCGATATCGCCGCTTCGGTGATGGCGGAAGCGATGCGCTGTTCGCGGGCATCGCGGCTCAACGGCTCCGGCGACAGATACTGGCCGCCGATGGCGATGGCCTGCGCCAGATAGAATTTGAAGTCACGCAGGCCCTCGCAACCGAGGTTGCGGCAAAACCGCGTCACCGTCGGCTCGCTGACACCGACGCGCGCGGCAATTTCCGAAATGGCCGCCTTGGAGACAAAGTCGAGGTCGGCCAGGACGAAGCCGGCCAGCTTGCGATCCGACTTCGTTCCGTCCTGCGACATCAACTGCAGACGCGTGATGATGTCGGCCGGCGTCTTCATGCTGACATTTTCATAGAGGGAGGCCCGTCGTCTTGTCGAACAGATGGATGTTGCCGGGAGCGACGCTCACCGGCAGCAGGTCGCCCGGCCTGACCGGCACCCTGTCGCGGAACACGGCGCGTACCGTGTCAGCACCGATAGCGCCGTAGACATGTGTTTCGGAGCCGGTGGGCTCGACGACATCCACCCTGATCGCCATCGCGTCGACAGCCTCGCCGATGACAAAATGCTCGGGCCGGATGCCAGCCTCTACCGCGCTGTCGGCCGGCACCTGTTTACCGGCAAGCGCAAGCCGCCCGCCACCGGCCGATTCGAACCAGGTTTTCTGAGCTGCCGTCTTGAGCGAACCCGAGACGAAACTCATCGACGGCGAGCCGAGGAAAGAGGCGACGAACTTGTTGGCCGGCCTGTCATAGAGTTCCAGCGGCGCCCCGACCTGCTGGATCCTGCCGCGGTCCATCACGACGATGCGGTCGGCCATCGTCATGGCCTCGATCTGATCATGGGTGACATAGACGATCGTCGATTTCAGTCGCTGGTGCAGCGCCTTGATCTCGACGCGCATCTGCACGCGCAATTGCGCGTCGAGGTTGGACAGTGGCTCGTCGAACAGGAACACCGACGGTTCGCGCACGATGGCGCGGCCCATGGCGACGCGCTGGCGCTGGCCGCCCGACAGCTGGCGGGGATAGCGGTCGAGATAGGAGAAGAGATTGAGGACCCCTGACGCCTTCTTAACCTTCTCATCGACCACTGTTCGCGTCTCGCCGCGTATCTTCGGGCCAAAGCCGATATTGTCTGACGCCTTCAGATGCGGAAACAGTGCATAGGACTGGAACACCATGGCGATGTTGCGCTGCTGCGGCGGCAGCGCATTGGCGCGCACACCGCCGATCAACAGGTCGCCCGAGGTGATCGTCTCCAGCCCTGCCAGCATGCGCAGCAAGGTCGACTTGCCGCAGCCGGACGGGCCGACCAGGACGACGAACTCGCCGCTCTTGATATCGAGGCTGATGTTCTCGAGGATCTTGTGCTGCCCGAAGGATTTCGACAGGTCGCGGAACTCGACGTCGGTCATGCTCACGCTCCCAATATGTCGTCGATGAAGGGCAGGCAACCGGCGGTCAGTCCCGCGTCCACCGGCATCACCACGCCTGTTATTCCCGATGCGCGATCGGACGCAAGGAAAGCGACGGCCTCCGCCACTTCCGCAGCGTTGACGATGCGGCCGAGCGGATAGAGCCGCTGCAATTTGCCGAGGATTTCGGGATCCTTGGCAAGGCGGTGGTCCCAGGCGGCGGTGCGGATCGATCCGGGGCAGACGACATTGGCGCGCAGGCCGCTGCGGCCGAGTTCGACGGCGATCGCCTTGGCGTAGGCGTTGATGCCGGCCTTGGCCGCGGCATAGGCGGGATTGCCGAAATGCGCGATGGCGTTGACAGAGGAGATGAAGACGACGCTGCCCGAGCCGCGGCCAGCCATCGCCTTGACCAGCGGATCGGCGAAATTCATCACGCCGGTCAGGTTGAGGTCGAGTTCCTGCTCTATTCTGTCGGGATCGAGCGCCGAAATCGTCTCGGCGCGCGTCCAGCCGGCATTGTTGACGAGAATGTCGGGCACCCCATCCCGGTCGAGGATCGCGGCGATCGCCGTCGCTATCGATGGCCTGTCGAGAAGATCGAAGACGTGGCGAGAGGCAAGGTTGGGATTGTTCAGCGCCTCGCTTGACTGATCGCAGCCCACGACCCTGGCGCCTCTTTGCGCCATCAGCGCCACGATGGCGGTGCCGAGGCCGCCTGCAGCACCCGTCACCATGACAGTCTTGCCCTCGAACTCGGCTCGCGAAACCACCGTGCTTCATCCTCCGGGAGTTCTGACAGATCGCATAAGGCCTAGGCCTGTAAATGTAATTAAGCAACAGAATAATCCGCTTGCAAGCCTTCAAATCATCGATAATGTAGGAAAGTAACATAAATCTTCTGCTCCGGCACGAAGAGGCGCAGGCGCAAAATCAAAATGGGAGAGATCAAATGAGCCTTGCAAAATGGACTGCCGGCCTGATGGCCGGAATGAGCATGCTGGCAATTGCGGCGCAGGCGGATGCGGGCGAGGTGCGCGTCACCGTCGCCGAGTACAGCGCCAAGACTGCTCCCTATTTCGCCGACGTCAAGAAGGAATTCGAGGCGGCGAACCCGGGTATCACGGTCAAGTTCGAAGTGGTGCCGTGGGATGTGTTGCTGCAGAAGCTGACCACCGACATCACCGCCGGCACCAATGCCGATCTGTCGATCATCGGCACGCGCTGGCTGATCGACTTCGTCCAGCAGGACGTCGCCGAGCCGCTCGACGGCTACATCAAGCCCGACTTCAAGGACCGTTTCATCGACACCTTCCTGTCGCCCTCGATCATGGACGGCAAGACCTACGGCCTGCCGATCGCCGCCTCGGCGCGCGCCATGTACTACAACAAGGAGCTGTTCGAGAAAGCCGGCATCGCCAAGCCGCCGGCAACCTGGACCGAGCTGCAGGACGATGCGCGCAAGATCAAGGCGTTGGGGTCCGGCACGTTCGGCTTCGGCCTGCAGGGCAAGGAGATCGAGACCGACGTCTATTACTACTATGCGATGTGGTCCCAGGGCACCGAGATCCTCAACAAGGACGGCACTTCGGGCCTGAGCACGCCAGGTGCGCTTGAGGCCGCCAAGCTCTACAGGTCGATGATCGACGAAGGCCTGACGGAGCCCGGCGTCACCTCCAACAACCGCGAGGACGTGCAGAACCTGTTCAAGCAGGGCAAGGTCGGCATGATGATCACCGCACCCTTCCTGTCCAATCAGATCAAGGACGAGGCGCCGAACCTGAAATACGGCGTGGCAGCCATTCCTGCCGGACCGACCGGCGCGCGCGGCACCTATGGTGTGACTGACTCCATCATCATGTTCAAGAACTCCAAGAACAAGGACGAGGCCTGGAAGCTGCTCGATTTCCTGTTCACCACGGAGCAGCGCGCCAAGTTCACACAGGGCGAAGGCTTCCTGCCGGTGAACAAGGAAGAGGCGAAAATGGACTACTACGTCAACAATGCCGATCTGGCCGCATTCACTGCGCTGCTGCCAGACGCCCGCTTCGCGCCGGTCATCCCGGGTTGGGAAGAGGTCGCCCAGATCACGTCGGACGCCATGCAGAAGATCTATCTCGGCGGCGACCCCGAGGCCGGTCTGAAAGACGCAGCCGCCAAGGCCAACGCCGTGCTGAAGAAATAGGGCGTATCTCCCTGCGCCTGTGGCGCGCTCCGCTCAAGCGGGGCGCGCCACGCTTGGTTCCCGGCCCGGTGCAGCGGATCCGAAATTCGCATAAGCAGACCTTCTGATCCAGCGCACCGAGGTTGCAGGCCAGCCGATGCAAAACCGTTTCTTGCCCTATCTCCTGACCTTGCCCAGCCTGCTTCTGGCGGCGGTGGTCATCTTCTGGCCGGTCTGGGACCTGATCCAGATCTCGACGCATGACGTCAGCCGCTTCGGCCAGCTTCGCGACTTCAACGACTTCGCCAATTTCGCGGCACTCGCTGCCGATCCCGATTTCACGGCCGCGCTTTGGCGCACCGGCCAATGGACGGTGATGGTGGTCGGCGGCGCGCTTCTCTTGTCGATCCCGGTGGCGATGATCCTCAACACCGATTTCTATGGCCGCGGCATCGCCCGCGTCATCATCATGCTGCCCTGGGCGGTGTCGCTGACCATGACCGCGGTGGTCTGGCGCTGGGCGCTGAGTGGCGAAAGCGGCATGCTGAACTCGGCGCTGATCGGCCTCGGCCTCATCGACCATAACATCCAGTGGCTGGCGAGTGCCGAAACCGCCTTTCCGATGCAAGTGCTGATCGGCATCCTGGTGACGGTGCCGTTCACGACGACTATCTTCCTCGGCGGGCTGTCGTCGATCCCCGACGACCTCTACGAGGCGGCCGCGCTTGAAGGGGCGACGCCGCTGCAGCAGTTCCGCGAAATCACCTTTCCGCTCCTGAAACCGTTCATCAACATCGCCATCGTGCTCAACACCATCTACGTCTTCAATTCCTTCCCGATCATCTGGGTGATGACGCAGGGCGGCCCGGCCAACTCGACGGATATCCTGGTCACCCATCTCTACAAGCTGGCCTTCCGCATCGGCAAGCTCGGCGAAGCATCGGCGGTGTCGCTGGTGATGTTCGTCATATTGCTGGTCTTCACCATGATCTATGTGCGGCTGGCGATGCGGGAGCAACGCACATGACGAGCAAGCTGAAGCGCTCCATCATCGCCTGGCTTTTGCTGGCGCCGCTCATCGTGGTGACGCTCTTTCCCTTCGCCGTGATGTTCCTGACCGCGGTCAAGCCGAGACAGGAAGTGCTGTCGCCGACCTGGTGGCCGAGCGAATTCCGCTGGTCCAACTTCTCCGATATGTGGGTGGCGACCGGCTTCGGCCAGGCGCTGCTCAATTCGCTCTACGTGTCTGTGATCGCCACCGTCGGCGCCATTCTGATCTCGGTTCCGGCGGCCTATGCGATGTCGCGCTTCCGCTTTGCCGGCTACGGCGCCTTGCGGCAGTTCCTGCTGATTTCGCAGATGATCTCGCCGATCGTGCTGGTGCTCGGCCTGTTCCGGCTGATGGCTGCCTGGGGCCTGGTCGAGAGCACGACGGCGCTCGGCTTCATCTACATGGCCTTCAACGTCGCCTTCACGGTGTGGATGCTGCAGAGCTATTTCGACACCATTCCGCGCGATCTCGAGGAAGCCGCCTGGATGGAGGGTGCCGGCCGCTGGCTGACCTTGCGCAAGGTGTTCCTGCCGCTCTGCCTGCCGGCGATCGCGGTGACGGCGATCTTCACCTTCATCAACGCCTGGAACGAGTTCGTCGTGGCGCTCACCATGCTGCGCAGCCAGGAAAGCTACACGCTGCCGATCCAGGTGTTCTCGCTGGTCGCCGGCCGCTACACCATCGAATGGCACCACGTTATGGCCGCGACGCTGCTGGCGACCTTGCCGGTGGCCATCCTGTTCATCTGGCTGCAGCGCTACCTCGTTCGCGGGCTGGCACTCGGGGCGGTCAAATAGCACCTATTCACGGACGGAGCTTTCATGCGCATTTTCACCGCCTCGCTGGCGACGGAAACCAACACCTTCTCGCCGGTGCCGACCGATAGGGCTTCGTTCGAGATGGCGTTCTATGCCGGGCCCGGCAAACATCCGGAAACACCGACGCTGTGCTCCTCGCCGATGGTCGCATTGCGCCGGCGGGCCGTGGCCGAGGGCCTCGATGTCATCGAGGGTACCGCCACCTGGGCGGAGCCGGGCGGGCTGGTGCAGCGGCAGACCTATGAGGCGCTGCGCGACGAGGTCCTTGGCCAGCTCGAGGCGGCGCTCCCGGTCGATGCTGTCATCCTCGGCCTGCATGGCGCCATGGTGGCGCAAGGCTATGACGATTGCGAAGGCGACCTGCTCGAACGGGTTCGCGCAATGGTCGGGCCGGAGGTGGTGATCGCGGTGGAACTCGATCCGCACAGCCATCTGACACCGAAGCGCGTGGCTGCCTCCGACATCCTCGCCTACTTCCTCGAATTTCCGCACACCGATTTCTACGAGCGTGGCGAACATGTCGTCGAGCTTGGCCTGGCAGCAGTGCGCGGTGAGATCAAGCCGGTCATCTCGACCTTCGACTGCCGCATGATCCAGGTGCTGCCGACCAGCCGCGAACCGATGCGTTCCTTCGTCGACCGCATCAAGGCGCTGCACGGCAAGGATGGTGTGCTGTCAGTCTCGGTCATCCATGGCTTCATGGCGGCCGATGTGGCCGAAATGGGCACGCGCATCCTGGTCGTCACCGACAATGACAAGGCCAAGGGCGATGCGCTGGCGGAACGGCTGGGGCGGGAACTCTACGCGCTGCGCGAAAAGACGGCGATGACGATGCTGAGCGCCGCCGACGGCATCGACCGCGCCTTGGCCGTACGCGCCAAGAATCCGGGCAAGCCGGTGGTCATCGCCGATATCTGGGACAATCCCGGCGGCGGTGTGCCAGGCGACGGCACCTTCGTGCTGCGCCAGATGCTGGCGCGTGGCCTGGACAAATTCGGCGTGGCGACGATCTGGGATCCGATCGCCGTCACCTTCTGCCTGGCGGCCGGCGAGGGCGCGGTCATCGACCTGCGCTTCGGCGGCAAGGCCGGGCCGCAGGCCGGCGAGCCGATCGACGCGCGCGTGCGCGTGCTGAAGGCGGTCCCCGAGGGTTGGCAAAGTTTCGGGCCAAGCCGGGTGACGCTTGGGCCGACGGCGCTGGTCCGCCTCGAAGGCACCGAGGTCGACATCATCCTCAACACCAATCGCACGCAGACCTTCGAGCCGGATATCTTCTCCAACATCGGCGTCGATCCGCTGGCCAAGGACATGCTGCTGATCAAGTCGACCAATCATTTCTACGCCGGCTTCGAGCCGATCGCCGCTGAGATCATCTATGTCTCGGCGCCGAGTTCGTATCCCAGCAATCCGGCCGTGACCAACTACACCAAGCTGACGCGGCCGGTGTGGCCAAGGGTTGCGGATCCTTGGAAGGATGCTGGCAATCTCCCCCCTTGAGGGGGAAATGTCGCCAAAGGCGACAGCGGGGGTCGCCTCGCGTGAAGCGCTAACCTTCTTCTACCGCAGGAGGCCGAGCCCGGTCGGGCTGACCCCCTCTGGCTGACCCCCTCTGGCCGCTCGCGGCCATCTCCCCCTCGGGGGGAGATTACCCCCTGCTACACCAACCCGCGCTTGGCCATCATCGCTTCCGGTGACGGCATCTTGCCGCGGAAGGCGGTGTAGAGTTCTTCCGGGTCCTTCGAACCGCCGGCGGCGTAAATGTTCTTGCGCAGCCGCTCGGCGAGCGCCGGGTTGAAGGGGTCGCCGGTTTCCTCGAAGGCGGCGAAAGCATCGGCGTCGAGCACTTCCGACCACATGTAGGAATAGTAGCCAGCCGAATAGCCGTCGCCGGAAAAGACATGGCCGAAATGCGGGGTGCGGTGGCGCATGGCGATGGTGTTCGGCATGTGCAGCTTCTCAAGCGTTTCGGCTTCGAAACGAAGCGGCGCTTCCGGCGCATCCGGCCGGGCGTGATAGGCCATGTCGATCAGCGCCGAGGCAGTGAATTCGACCGTGGCGAAGCCGGCGCCGAACGTGCGCGCGGCCAGCATCTTGTCGAGCAGTGCCTTGGGCATCGGCTTGCCGGTCTTGACGTGCAAAGCGTGCTTTTCCAGCACCGCCGGCACGGTCAGCCAGTGCTCGTAGAGCTGCGAGGGCAGTTCGACGAAATCGCGGCTGACCGAGGTGCCGGCGACCGACGGCCAAGTGACGTCGGTCAGCATGCCGTGCAGCGCATGGCCGAACTCGTGGAACAGCGTCTTCGCCTCGTCGACCGACAGCAGGGCGGGCTCGCCCACCGGCGGCTTGGCGAAGTTCATGATGTTGTAGATCACCGGCTTCGAGCCGTGGCCGAGCCTGTAGCCGGACTGCAGCGCGCTCATCCAGGCGCCGGAACGCTTTGACGGCCGCGCGAAATAGTCGGCGAGGAACAGGCCGCGCTCGCTGCCGTCGGCATTTTTCACCACGAAGACGCGGGCGTCGGGGTGCCAGGCTGCGATGCCTTTCTTCTCCTCGAAGGTGATGCCGAACAGCCGTGTCGCCACGTCGAAGCAGGCATCGATGATCCGGTCGAGCTGCAGATAGGGTTTCAGTTCCGCCTCGTCGAAGGCGAATTTTTCCGCGCGCAGCTTTTCCTGGTAGAAGCGCCAGTCCCAGGCAGCGAATTTTTCGTTGCTGCCGGCCTCCGTCGCCAACCGTTGCAATTCGGTCTGGTCGCTTGCGGCCTTCTCCAGCGCCTTCTCCCACACCGGATCGAGCAGCGCGTGCACCGCCTTCGGCGTCTTGGCCATGGTGTCATCGAGCTTCAGCGCGGCGAAAGAGGCATAGCCGAGCAGCTTTGCCTTTTCGGCCCGCAGGCGCAGCATGTCGCGCACCACGTTCGTGTTGTCGGTGGCGCCGCCATTCTGGCCGCGCATGGTGAAGGCGCGGAAGGCGATCTCGCGCAGGTCGCGGCGTTCGGAGAAGGTCGAGAACGGCTCATAGATCGAGCGCGACAGAGTGACGGCATAGCGGCCCTTTTGGCCACGCATTTCGGCGGCCTCGGCCATGGAGCTTTTCACGAAATCCGGCAGGCCGGCAAGGTCGGCCTCGTCGAGGAACAGCGCCCAGTCGCTCTCGTCGGCGAGCACATTCTGGCCAAAACTTGTGCCGAGCGAGGACAATTCCTCGCTGATCCTGGCCAGCCGCTTCTTGCCGTCGGCGTCGAGCCTGGCGCCGGATCGGACAAAACCCTTCCAGGTCTTTTCCAGCACCCGAAGGCTCTCGGCGTCGAGCTTCAGGCTCTCACGGCGCTGGTAGAGATCGTCGATGCGGGCAAACAGCCTCTCATTCATCGAAATCGCCGAGAAATGCCGGGACATTTTCGGCGAGATGTCGCGCTCGAGCGCCTGTATCGTGTCATTGGTGTAGGCGCCGGCGCGGCACCAGAAGATCGATGAGACGCGGTCGAGTGCTTCGCCGCCGAGTTCCAGCGCGGCAAGCGTGTTCTCGATGGTCGGCGCATCCTTGTTGCCGGCGATCGCCTCGATCTCGGCCTCGTGCGCCTTCAGCGCCGCGTCGAAGACCGGGGAGAAATCGCCGTCGCCAATGCGCGTGAAATCGGGCAGGCCGAGCGGCCCCTGCCACGCGGTCAGCGGATGGGCGGCGAGGTCGACGGCTTTCGTGGAAGGCATGGACAGTCTTTCGTTGGTGGGGGCAGGCAGGTGGGTCGTACCCGATGTAGGGCGCGGCCGGCGGACCCGCAATATGCGGATTTGGCCGATATCGCCCTCAGAAGCCGTCGCAGTTTTCGGCGATCGCCGCTTGCGAACTGGCGGTGATGCGATTGTCGGTGACCGCGAAGGTTTCCTGCATCAGCATGTCGTTGTTGGGGAAATCGTAGCAGGCGACCACAGTGGTGACGCCATCATCGCTCTTCTCGATCCTGTGCCGGATCGCCGCACCGGCAACGGCACCTTTCCATTCGTCGATCGAAGCGATGAATTCCTGCTTGCTTTGCACGATGCCGAGGTCGTCCAGCTTGATGCGGACATCGTCGGCGAGCAGGTCGGACAGTTCGGTGCGGTCGGCGACCAGCAGCGCCGAATACCAGCGGCTGATGAGGGCACGATCATCGGCGCGGGCGGCAATAATCGCTGTCAGCAGCGCGGCCGCCGTCAAAGCGGTCGAGCGGATGTTCACCACCTTGCGCGCCGTTGTCTTCATCCCAGATCCGGCCGTTCGAAATCGCCGGTCTCCTTGTTCATCGTCCAGAGTTCGCCGGTCGAGATATCGAACCAGGCCCCATGCAGCGACAGTCGCCCCTTGCCCTCGAGAATCGAGACGCAGGGAAAGGTTCTGAGGTTGGCGATGGAATAGCGGATCGAGATGCGCTCCAGCGCGGTCTGGCGCTCCGACGCAGTCATGAAGGTGCTGGAGGAGACGGTTTCGGCCGCCGGCGCGATCAGGCTCATCCACTTGCCGATGAAGTCGCCCGGCGACAGCGGCGCGGAATTGGTGTCGAGCGCGGCACGGATGCCGCCACAGCGGCCATGGCCCATGACGACGATGTTCTTGACCTTGAGGCTCTGCACGGCGAATTCAAGCGCCGCCGAGGTCGAATGGAACTCGCCGTCGGGAGCATAGGGCGGCACCAGATTGCCGACATTGCGCAGCACGAAGAGTTCGCCGGGCCCGGCGTCGAAGATCGCCTCGGGCGCCGAACGTGAATCGCAACAGGCGACGATCATCGTCTCCGGCGCCTGGCCTTCGCGAGCGAGATCTCGATAGCGTCCGCTCTCGGTGAGATAGCGGCCATTCATGAAATTGCGGTAGCCGGTGAGAAGATGTTCAGGGAGATGGGACATGGGCGGCGTCTGGAGCCTTTCCGGGTTGGATGCGGCAGCTCGTTGCGGTCTAGAGAGGCTCTAGCGGCAAAAGCCGGTCGCGAGCAATGCAGAATTATGAGGTCTGGCTAGAAATGCCATGCATCGAGCGCAACCTTGGCCAACAGCGTTACGCCCAGATGGCGACGGGAATGCCAAAGCTGTCGCGGCCCGGCGGGTCGGGAAACGGCTGCGCCTCGCCGCCGGCGATGCGACCGGCGATCAGCGTCATCGCGGCTGCGTCAAGGAAGTCATCAGTGGCGGCACCATGGGGCGGCGGCTGGTCGAGAAAGTCCTTCTCATAGCCGTGCCGGCAGAGCAGCGCCTTGCGTTCCGCCATGCCGGCCGGATTGATGCTGCCCTTGATCTTCTTCGGCAGTTGCATGGCCTGATCGCCGTTCAACCGGCAGAAAGCGACTTCCGGATGGGATTCGAACACGCGGCCGCGCAAATCGGGTCGCGCGATCAGCAGGGCGTCGATCTCGCGGATCTTGGCAAAAATGCCGAACGCCTGGATCGAGACGCCGCGCGGCGGATCGGATGTGGTCAGGGCCACCTCGCTTGCCCTGATGTGCGCGGCATACCAGGCTTCGATGGTGGTGAAGTCGTTGGTGTCCGCATAGAGCGCTGCACGGGAGGGGATCGAGAAGACGCTGGATTGGCGTGCCCCGAGCAGCGGTCGCACCAGCGCTTCGGGGCCGCGCCCCCCTTTGCCCGAAAATTCGGGCAGGCCGATCGGCATGTCGACAGCGATGACAGCGTTTTCGGGAAGGGATGCTAGCAGGGCGGTGAAAGTTGCAAAGACACCGACCGACGGTGCCATGCCAAAAATGCGCCGGACGGCGATCCAGCCGGCCTTGCAGCCGTCGACGCCGACAAGCACGGCCTCAGTCGATGTCACGCCCGGCGGCCCCGCCCCGGATGCGTGAGGTGGCGAAGCTGGACCATCGCCATCGGATGCGACAGGCTCTGCGCATCGGTTTCGAGCTGCAGTTCGTCGCCGCCGCGCTTGGCGGTGCGCGCCAGGATCTCGTAGACCGCCGCCGTGGTCGATTGAAGCGCTTTGATCGCCGGCTGGCCGGACAGGATGCGTGCCAGGTAGACGGCCGCCGTCAGATCGCCCAGGCCATTCGGTGGCTTGTCGATCAGGCGATGCTCGGCAAGCAGCGCCTGGCTGCTATCGAGCAGCAGGTTACCGGTGCCGCCCGTCATCATCGACGGCGCCGAGGTGACCAGCATGGTCGATGGCCCGGCATGGAGTGCGGCCGCGATCACCGATTTCAGGTCGGGCAGGGGCGCGCCGGCCATCCATTCCAGTTCGTAGCGGTTAGGGGTGGCTATGTCGGCGATCGGCATCAGCCGGTCGCGCATGGCGATGGCGGTTGGCTCGGGCACATAGAGGCCGCCCGAATCACCCATGACCGGATCGCAGATATAGACGGCGCCGGGCGTCCTTGCCTTCACCGCGGCGACCAGCGAGGCGACGGCCTCGGCCTGGCCGGCCTCGCCGAGATAACCGGACAACACGGCGCCGACCTCACCCAGCCATGGTGCCCGCTCGAGATCGGCCATCAGCGCCTTGAACTGGTCGAGCGGCGGCACGATCCGTGTTGCCCGTCCATGGCCGGGATGCCAGGGCAGGATGACGGTCGGCACCGCCCAGACAGGGAAGCCCAGGGTCTCCAGCGCAAAGACGGCGGCACGGTTGCCGACCGAGCCGCGCGCGACATGGCTGGAAATGACGATGACCGCACGCGGCGCGTCGGTTTGTTCGGCGCTCATTGTCGTTTGATTCCTAACTGCCCCGGATGACGTAAAGCACGAGCCAGACCATCAGGCCCAGCGCCAGCAGCAGGCCGAGCGTGCGGCCAAAGCGGGTGCCCCAGACTTCGATCGGATCGGCACGATCGGCATCGGCCGCGGTGACGTGATCGTGCATGCCTTTCGCGGCCCGCGATACAAACGAGTTGCCGGCCGGATCCGTCTCGCGCGCAATGCGCTCGAGGATACGGCGCGATTCCTTCTCGCTGTCCTGGCGTTCCGCCATGATGATGTCCCGTTTTGCCGGACCTTATCGCGTTCGCACGGCCAATCACAGAGCCTTGCAGCGGCATCGGGCGTGCCAGGCGCGGGGCTGCCGGCGCGGGCGGTTTTCTTGCGCGCTGATTGTGGTAATGCTTCGCGTGCAACTTCTACCGAGGGACCCCATCATGTTTGCCCAGCGCCTTGCCTCGCCGTCCACGTTCCGCACGCTGCCCGCCTTCCTGATGATGGCGATCGTGCTGCCGCTGCTTGCAGGCTGCGGTTACAACACCATCCCGACGGCGGAAGAAAACGCCAGGGCGGCATGGAGCGAGGTGCTGAACCAGTATCAGCGCCGCGCCGACCTCATCCCCAACCTGGTCGAGACGGTCAAGGGCTATGCGTCGCATGAAAAGGATACGCTCGACGCGGTGGTCGAGGCGCGCGCCAAGGCAACGCAGATCACGGTGACACCGGAAACGCTGAAGGATCCCGAAGCCCTGAAGAAGTTCCAAGATGCCCAGGCGGGGCTGACCAGCGCGCTGTCGCGGCTGATCGCAGTCTCGGAAGCCTATCCCGACCTCAAGGCCAACCAGAATTTCCTGGCGCTGCAAGCCCAGCTCGAAGGCACCGAGAACCGCATCGCGGTGTCGCGGCGGGACTACATCCAGGCGGTCAGGGACTACAATCTGACGCTGAGGACGTTCCCCTCGGTGCTGTGGGCGACCTTCTGGTTCCGCGGCAACGAGCCTTTCGCCAATTTCACCGTCGACGAAGACAAGATGCAACCGCCGAAGGTCGACTTCGGCACGAAGCAGGGCGGGTGATCGTCGGGGCTGAACGTCGTGATCTTGCTGGCCGGTGAGAGGCGGCGCGTCATTCGTCTTGTCGCAGTCGTCCTCCTCGTCCTTGTGCTGCCGTTCTCGGCCCTCGCCGCCGATCTCCCGGCACTAACCGGCCGTGTCGTCGACAATGCCGGCATCATCGACGCCGCGACCAAGGCGGCGCTGACGCGGAAGCTCGCCGATTTCGAGACAAAAGGCTCCGACCAGATCGTCGTGGCGACGATCCCGAGCCTCGATGGCGAGGAGATCGAGCCTTACGCCAACGGGCTGTTCCGCTTCTGGAAGCTCGGCCAGGCGAAGGAAAACAATGGCGTGCTGCTGCTGGTGGCCCCGAACGACCGCAAGATGCGCATCGAGGTCGGTTATGGGCTGGAAGGAACGCTGACCGACCTGCACACCAAGCTCATCATCGAAAACGACATGGTGCCGGCGTTCCGCGCCGGTGATTTCTCCGGCGGCATCAGCAAGGCCGTCGACGACATGATCATGGTGCTGGAAGGCAATCCGGAGGAGCTGGAGGCGCGCGGCGAGCGTAACCAGCAGGCCCCCTTTGATTCCGACGACCTATTTTTCGCCGTCTTCATCAGCATCTGGGCGATCATCTTCTTCGGCAGCATCGCGGTCTCCGTCCTGCCGCCGATCTTCGGCCAGAAGCTCGGTCCCGGCCGCTATCGCTGGCTCGGCATGACCTTCGAGCCAAGCCGGCGGTCCTCCGGAGGCGGCTGGTCGTCGGGAAGTTCCGGCGGCGGCTGGTCTTCGGGGTCAAGCGGCGGTGGCGGCTTTTCCGGCGGCGGCGGTTCGTCCGGCGGCGGCGGCTCGTCGGGAAGCTGGTGACGGCATGACGATACCCAGCATCAGCCTGTCGAAACGCGACCGCCTCGCCTCGGCTGTCCTGATTGCTGCGGTCGTGCTGTTCTCATGCGTCATGGCCTACGCCGCCGACCTGCCGGCGCTGACCGGCCGTGTTGTCGACAATGCCGGCATCATCGATGCCGCGACCAAGGCGGCGCTGACGCGGAAGCTCGCCGATTTCGAGACAAAAGGTTCCGACCAGATCGTCGTAGCGACGATCCCCAACCTCGATGGCGAGGAGATCGAGCCCTACGCCAACCGGCTGTTCCGCTTTTGGAAACTTGGCCAGGCGGGCGAGAACAATGGCGTGCTCCTGCTGGTTGCCCCGAACGACCGCAAGATGCGCATCGAGGTCGGTTATGGGCTGGAAGGTACGCTCACCGACCTGCATACCAAGCTCATCATCGAAAATGACATGGTGCCAGCCTTCCGCGCCGGGGACTTCTCCGGCGGCATCAGCAAAGCCGTCGATGACATGGTCATGGTGCTGGAAGGCAATCCGGAGGAGCTGGAAGCGCGAGGCAAGCGCAATCCCGCCGATGACAGCACGTCCATCGATCCGATCGTTGCCGTGTTCCTGACCCTGTGGGCGACGATGTTTTTCGGCGGGATGGCGATGGCGTTCCTGCCGCCGATGTTCGGCACGAAGCTGTCGCCCGGCGTGTACAAATGGCTGGGCATGACGTTTCGTTATGGCCGCGGGCCGAGCGGGTACTCGGGCAGTGGCTGGACAACCGGTTCGTCGTCGGGCAGCGGCTGGTCTTCGGGTTCGGGCAGCGGCTGGTCCTCGGGGTCAAGCGGCGGTGGCGGGTTTTCCGGTGGCGGCGGCTCGTCGGGTGGTGGCGGTTCTTCAGGAAGCTGGTGAGAGATCATGGCAATACGACCAATCAGCCCGCAGGATCATGAGCGCATCGCAACCACGATCCGCGCCGCCGAGGAGAAAACCGACGGCGAAATCTACTGCGTCGTGGCGCATGCCAGCGACGGCTATTTCTTCCCGGCCGCCTTCATGGCGACCGTGTGCATGCTGATCGTCAGCCTGGCGGTCGGCTACGGCCTGGAGGCCTGGTGGCTATCGATCCGGCTGCCGCATCTCGTACTCGCCCAGCTTCTGGCGCTTGCCTGCGTGCTGGCCTTGTTGTGGGCGCTGCCCGGCCTGCGCATCCACCTGGTGCCGAGGCGGCTGCGCTACCAGGCGGCGCACGCCAACGCGATCAAGCAGTTCCTCGCCCGCAACGTCCACCGCACCACGGCGCGAACCGGCGTGCTGGTCTTCGTCTCGATCGCTGAGCGCTATGCCGAAGTGGTCGCCGATTCGGGCATCGATGCCAAGGTCGGCCAGCATGTCTGGGATGGCGTCGTGCGCGACCTTACCGCGCATGCCGGCGACGACCGGCTTGCCGACGGCTTCGTCAAGGCGATCGAGCAGGTTGGTGCGGTGCTGGCCGAGCATTTCCCGGTCACAGCGGGTGACAGCAACGAACTTGACGACCATCTCGTCGAAATCTGAAAGCCCGCCTGCAAACGCTATCAGCCGGCCGCTTGACGCGGTTTTGTGCGCTTCCGGTGCTCACGCACAAAAGTACGCTTCGCGCCGCTTCTCGAAAGCCATGCCATCCGCCTCGGCTGAGCGCGTTTTCAAGCAGACTTTGCCTGATGTCATCAGTGTCATGATCGCCTGTGAGAAAGCAGCCGGCGGGCCGCCCGGACTCTTGCAATCGGGCGATGCGGGTTTATGGTTAACAAATCATGAATACGCTGACGATCGACATCCGGAAAGCCGACCCGCGCGATGCCAGTGCCATCGCCGAGGTGCATCTGGAGGCCTGGCGCGGCGCCTATTCCGGCATCATTCCGCACCGGACCCTGACATCGATGATCAACCGTCGAGGCGCCGACTGGTGGGCGAATGCGATTCGCCGCGCCGCCACCGTTCTCGTCGTCGAAATCGGCGGCAAGATCGCCGGCTATGCGACGATCGGCAAGAACCGCGCTCGTGAACTCAGGCAGCAAGGCGAAATCTATGAATTGTACTTGCGTCCGGAATATCAGGGCATCGGGCTCGGCAGCCGCCTGTTTTCGGCGGCCAAAGCGCGGCTGGCCGATCACGGGCTGAAAGGCATGGTGGTTTGGGCGCTGGAGGACAACCAGAACGCGCTTGCCTTCTATGCCGGTGCCGGTGGCCGCGACGTTGCGGAAGGCGTCGAGATCTTCGAGCAGAAGGCGCTGAAGAAGGTCGCTTTCGTCTGGGAATGACAGCCCGACCTTTCGGCAATTGGGCGTTCCATTCGCACCCAGCACCATTCGCCGCATTGCACCATGACGCGCCGCCCGCTATCGATCGTCCATCGAGAGAGGGATTAAGCCATGCGGATCGAAGCCATAGCCAGCGGAAAGAATCCGCCTGAGGACGTCAACGTCATCATCGAGGTGCCGATCGGCGGCGAGCCGATCAAGTACGAGATGGACAAGGAGGCCGGCACGCTGTTCGTCGACCGCTTCCTGCACACCTCGATGCGCTACCCCGGCAATTACGGCTTCGTGCCGCACACGCTGTCAGGCGACGGTGATCCAATCGACGTGCTGGTCTGCAACACGCGCGCGCTGGTGCCGGGCTGCGTCATCAACGTGCGGCCGATCGGCGTGCTGATCATGGAAGACAATGCCGGCCAGGATGAGAAGATCATCGCCGTGCCGTCGCCAAAACTGACGCTGCGCTACGAGAACGTCACCGAATACACTCAGCTGCCCGACATCACGCGCCAGCAGGTGCAGCACTTCTTCGAGCACTACAAGGATCTCGAGCCCGGCAAATGGGTCAAGATCGAAGGCTGGCACGATTCCAAATATGCCAAGAAGATGATCGTCGACGCGATCGAGCGGGCCAAGGCGAGCAAGTAGCCCGATCGGTCAGTTGTCGACCCGGCCGAAAGCCGGCACTTTGCCGATGACGGCGTGTCTGTCCTTGCCGCAGGCAAAGGTCCGTGCCTTGTCGTCGGCAAGCTTGCGCGCCTGGTCGTTGGCGGCGGGATTGCCGGTGGCCAGCACCAGGCCGACCGTGCAGCCGTCGCGGGCGTCCATCTGGCCGACCTTGGCGACGAGGAGCACCTCGGTCGGCTTTTTCTCGTCCTCGGGATTGCTGATCGAGCGGCGATGGATCGCGGCATAGGGCACTGCCTTGTCGCCCTTGGTCTCGATGCGCCATTCGATCTTGGCTCCGGACGAATTGAAGCCGGAAAAGCTTTCCCAGACCGTCGTCATGTCGCCGCCGGGCGGAAAGCCGTAGAACAGCGATTCACGGGCGTCGTCATAGGCGATCAGCACGGGATAGCCCCGATAGCCCGAACAGGCGAGTTCGGCCCAGTCGCCGTCGCCTTCTTCTGCCTGCGCGTAGGTCACGCAGTCCTTTTTCGAATCCAGATCGGTGTAAGCGCTGGAAATGCCATCGGCTTGCGCCGCTTGACCGAGACCGACCAGAACAAGCGGGATCAGAATGGCACGCATGGCGGTCAATCTCCGTTGCAAGCCGCCGCAGCGTAGCGCCAAACGCTATTTCTTCAAGCTGGCTTCGATCAGCAGGTCGGCGTTGCGGGCAACCGCTTGCGCCGGGCCGCCGAGCCCGAACAACTGGCCGCTGATATAGGCGCCCTCGATCAGCAGCAGCAGGCCGTCACCGAGCGTGTCAGGGTCTTGCGCGCCCATCTCAACCGCCATGGCGCGCAGGCGACGGCGCAATTCCTGCTTGTTGGCCTCGCTGACCACGCGGGCCGGATGGCTGTGGTCGGGATATTCGACCGCCGCATTGGTCATGCCGCAGCCGCGATAGTCCGCCACCTGCGTGCGCTTGCCGATGCGGGTCAGGAAAGCCTTGATCTGCGCGCGCGGGTCGCCGGGATGAGCGGCGACCGCGTCGTCGAAACGCTCCCAATATTCAAGATCGTACTGCCTGAGATAGGAGGCGGCCAGTTCGTCCTTGGACGGAAAGCTACGGTAAAGGCTGGGCTTGGTGACGCCGGCACGCTTGACGATCTCGTCGACGCCGATCGCCCTGATGCCGCGCCGGTAGAACAGGTCATAGGCCACATCGAGGATCTTCTTGGCGGCCTTCGGCGGAGCGGATGCATGACCATCGCTGATGGTCAGTTCAATATTCTTGTCGGTTGGCATCGTGTCACTCGATTGACAATGTTACCGATCGGTACGTATACATGTTCCCGTCCTGCAACGTACCGGTCAGTAACATGATAGCTCAATCCCGCCCATTTGGCCAGCGCTACGCTTTCGTCGTGGTTGGCGTCATCTTCCTCTGCCTGCTGGTCGCGGCCGGTCTGCGATCCGCTCCCGCCGTCATGATGCTGCCGCTGGAAAACAGTTTCGGCTGGCGCCGCGACATCATCTCGCTGGCCGCCGGTGTCGGCATTCTGCTTTACGGTTTGACGGGGCCATTTGCCGCAGCCTTGATGGAGCGCATCGGGTTGCGCCGCACGCTGCTGGCCTCGCTGGTGGTGATGTCGGGCTCGACCGCGCTCAGCCTGCTGATGACCAAGCCGTGGCATCTGTTCATCACCTGGGGCGTGTTCTCGGGCATTGGTTCCGGTGCTGTCGCCAGCGTGCTCGGCGCCACTATCGTCAACCGCTGGTTCAAGACCAATCGCGGCCTTGTCATGGGATTGATGTCGGCCTCCAGCGCCTCGGGCATGCTGGTGTTCCTGCCGCTGATCGCCGCTCTGGCGCAGTCGGGCGGCTGGCAGCCGGTTGTCATAGCGGTCGCGATCGCGACCGCTGCCCTGATACCGCTGGTCTGGCTGCTGGTGCCGGAGCGGCCGGCATCGATCGGCATGGTGCGCTATGGCGCCGCGGCTGACGATGTGCCGCCGACATCGCCCGCGTCGCAAGGCAATTTCCTCGCGCACACGCTCAACACGCTGCGCCGCGCTGCCGGCACAAGGGTGTTCTGGTACTTGTTCGCCACCTTCTTCGTCTGCGGCTTCACCACCAACGGGCTGGTCGGCACGCATCTGATCGCGTTCTGCGGCGACATGGGCATCGGCGAAGTGCAGGCCGCCGGCCTGCTGTCGATGATGGGAATTTTCGACCTGATCGGCACGACATTGTCAGGCTGGCTCACCGACCGCTACGACCCGCGCAAGCTGCTCGGCGTCTATTACGGCATCCGTGGCCTGTCGCTGATCTACCTGCCCTATTCCGGCTTCTCGGCGACCAGCCTGATCATCTTCGCCGTGCTCTACGGCCTCGACTGGATCGCCACCGTGCCGCCGACGCTGAGGCTCGCCAATGAGGCGTTCGGCGACCGCAGCGGGCCGATCGTGTTCGGCTGGATCGTCGCCGGCCACCAGATCGGTGCGGCCACAGCCGCCGCCTTTGGTGGCACCATGCGCGAGTTGCAGGGCAATTACGAACTGGCCTTCCTGATTGCCGGCATGACGGCCATTGCCGCCGCCTGTATCTCGCTGCTGATCAACACCAGCAAGCCGGCATTCGAGCCGGAGCCGCAGGCGGCGTAGGCGCGGCGGCGGGCGCTAATCTCCCCTCGAGGGGAGATCACCCGCCTGTTGATCGTCAGAAAAACTTCATCATCCCGAGATGTCCCTGAAACATTGACGCTGGACCTTGGTGGCAACGTTCAAGCCACCCAGGAGACAGCCATGAACAAGCTCTCGATGACCCGCCGCGCTTTCGTCACCTCCGCCGGCGCCGTTGGCCTGGCCGGCGTTTCGAGCCTGGCGCTGCCCTACTATTCGCGCGCCAGCCAGCGGCCGGCCTTCACCCATGGCGTCCAGTCAGGCGATGTCGACGCAACCAGCGGCATGGTGTGGACGCGCACCGACCGCCCGTCACGCGTCATGTTCGAAGTATCGTCGACGGAGAATTTCACCAATGCAACGCGCCTGGCGCCACTCGATACCTCGCCGGCCAGCGATTACACGGTCAAGCGCCTGCTCACCGACCTCGCTTCGGACCAGGACATCTTCTATCGGATGACGGCAGCCGATCTCGCCGACATCAACGCCGTTTCCGAGCCGATCACCGGCCGCTTCAGGACGGCGCCGGCCTCGAAGCGCGACATCCGCTTTGCCTGGTCGGGCGACACCGCCGGCCAGGGCTGGGGCATCGACGAGACCGGCATGAAGACCTATGCCACGATCGGCAAGCACACGCCCGACTTCTTCCTGCATTCGGGCGACACCATCTATGCCGACGGCGCCATGAAGGACGAGGTCGACCTGCCCGGCGGCGGCAAGTGGAAGAACGTCGTGCTGATCGACGGCAAGCGCAAGGTCGCCGAGACGCTGGACGAGTACCGGGACCAGTGGAAATACAACATGATGGACAGGAACGTGCTCGGCCTCAGCGCCATCTGCCCGACCTTCTACCAGTGGGACGACCATGAAGTGCTGAACAACTGGTCGGATTCGAAGGATCTCAGCGCCGACAGCCGCTATACGGAAAAATCCATCCACGTGCTGGCGGCCCGTGCGGCGCGCGCTTTCCACGAGATGACGACGATCCGCTACGAACCGTCCGAGCCCGGCCGCGTCTATCGCAAGATCGCTTATGGACCGCTGCTTGACGTGTTCTTCCTCGACATGCGTTCCTATCGCGGCCCCAACGGTCCCGACATGCAGGACGAGATGACGCCGCAATCGCGCATGCTCGGCGAACAGCAGACGAAATGGCTGAAGCGCGAACTGGCGAATTCCAAGGCAACCTGGAAGATCATCGCCGCCGACATGCCGCTCGGCCTCGTCGTCTGGGACGATGGCACCAAGAAGGTCGGCGCCGAAGCGGTCAGCAATGGCGACAATGGCCTGCCAAAAGGGCGCGAGCTCGAGATCGCCGACCTGCTGCGCTTCATCAAGAATGCCGGCATCAGCAACACCGTCTGGCTCACCGCAGATGTGCATTACACGGCCGCGCATTACTACAACCCGGACAAGGCGCAGTTCCAGGATTTCAATCCGTTCTGGGAATTCGTCTCGGGTCCGATCCATGCCGGAACGTTCGGGCCGAACGATTTCGACATGACGTTCGGTCCGGAGCTGAAGTTCATCAAGGCGCCGACCGCCGAACAGGGACAGAACCTGCCGCCCTCGGCTGGTCTGCAATTCTTCGGGCTGGTCGATATTTCAGGCGCTAGCGAGCAGATGACGGTGCGGCTGATGGATCGCGACGACAACGAACTCTACAAGGTGACGCTCGACCCAGTGCGGTCGGCATAAGCGCGCCTTTTCGCCCTTCCAAAGGGAAGGGGTAAAGTCTCCTAGTCCGGGTAGCAGACCATGGGGATATTCGGCCAGACGGCGCTGTCGCAGTTGGCGGTGTCCTGCCGCTGCTTGAAGGCGGCGCTGACCGGGCCGGTCACCACCGGGTCGACGCCGTCGGGCGCGTCGGCGAAAATCTGTTCGGCCGACTGTGCCTCCGAGGGCAAGGCAGGCCGTGATTCCTTCATCGTCGCGGCCGACTGCGCGGCGTTGGCCGCCAGCAGGACGGCGAAGGCGACGGACGCGATGAGCGGCCAGAATCGGTTGAGTTTATCGGTCATGACGTTCGAACTGCCCGGGCCCTGAAAGGTTCCCGCCTTGGTTAACGAAATCATCTCACACGCAGATGCTTAAGATTTGATGAGTATTTGGTGACGCGCCTCCTCTTTCGCAACTGCGAAAAACCCTGTATGAGCCGCGCAACCGAAAGAGGCAGCGCCTTTTGGCCTGCTGCCTGCAACGCTTCCGAGACGAGAACATGAAAATTCGTAATATCGCGATCATCGCGCACGTCGACCATGGAAAGACCACGCTGGTCGACCAGCTTTTGAAGCAGTCCGGCTCCTTCCGAGACAATCAGCGCGTCGCCGAGCGCGCCATGGATTCCAACGACCTCGAAAAGGAACGCGGCATCACCATCCTGGCCAAGGCGACCTCGGTCGACTGGAAGGATACCCGCATCAACATCGTCGACACCCCCGGCCACGCCGATTTCGGTGGCGAGGTCGAGCGCATCCTGTCGATGGTGGACTCGGCCATCGTGCTGGTCGATGCCGCCGAAGGGCCGATGCCGCAGACCAAGTTCGTCGTCGGCAAGGCGCTCAAGGTCGGCCTGAAGCCGATCGTCGTCATCAACAAGATCGACCGTCCGGACGCCCGTCATGTCGAGGTGGTCAACGAGGTGTTCGACCTTTTCGCCGCGCTCGACGCCACCGACGAGCAGCTCGACTTCCCGATTCTGTACGGTTCAGGCCGCGATGGCTGGGTTTCGGAAAATCCGGAAGGACCGAAGGACCAGCAACTGGCGCCGCTGTTCGACCTCGTCATCAAGCATGTGCCGGAGCCGACCGTTCATCCCGGCCCGTTCCGCATGATCGGCACCATCCTGGAAGCCAATCCGTTCCTCGGCCGCATCATCACCGGCCGCATCGAGAGTGGCACGCTGAAGGCCAACCAGCCGGTCAAGGTGCTGCACCATGACGGTACCCAGATCGAAACCGGCCGTATTTCGAAGATATTGGCCTTCCGCGGCCTCGAGCGCCAGCCGATCGAAGAAGCCCAGGCGGGCGACATCGTCGCCATTGCCGGCCTGTCGAAGGGCACCGTCGCCGACACGTTCTGCGACCTGAGCGTGAGCGAACCGCTGCATGCGCAGCCGATCGATCCGCCGACCGTGACCATGTCGTTCCTGGTCAACGACAGTCCGCTGGCCGGCACCGAAGGCGACAAGGTGACCAGCCGCGTTATCCGCGACCGCCTGCTGCGCGAAGCCGAAGGCAATGTCGCGCTGAAGATCGAGGAATCACCTGACAAGGATTCGTTCTTCGTCTCCGGCCGTGGCGAATTGCAGCTGGCCGTGCTGATCGAGACGATGCGCCGCGAGGGTTTCGAGATTGCCGTGTCGCGTCCGCGCGTCGTCATGCAGAAGGCCGAAAATGGCGACCTGCTCGAGCCAATCGAAGAAGTCGTCATCGACGTCGACGAGGAGCATGCCGGCGTCGTCGTGCAGAAGATGTCCGAGCGCAAGGCCGAGATGGTCGAGCTGCGCCCATCGGGCGGCGACCGCCAGCGCATCGTCTTCCACGCGCCGACGCGCGGCCTGATCGGCTACCAGTCGGAACTGTTGACCGACACGCGCGGCACCGCCGTGATGAACCGGCTGTTCCATGCATATGAGCCTTACAAGGGCGAATTGCCCGGCCGCACCAATGGCGTGCTGATCTCCAACGAGCAGGGCGAGGCGGTGGCCTACGCCATGTGGAACCTGGAAGACCGCGGCCCGATGGTCATCGATCCCGGCGTCAAGGTCTATCAGGGCATGATCATCGGCATCCATTCCAGAGACAACGATCTCGAAGTGAACGTGCTCAAGGGCAAGAAGCTGACCAACATCCGCGCCGCCGGCAAGGACGAGGCGGTCAAGCTGACGCCGCCGATCCGCATGACGCTGGAGAAGGCTTTGGCCTGGATCCAGGACGACGAGCTGGTCGAGGTGACGCCGAAGACCATCCGTCTGCGCAAACTCTATCTCGATCCGAACGAGCGCAAGCGCTTCGAGAAGTCGGCCAAGGTGGTCGGCGCGGCGTAAGCTTCTTTATTTCCAAAGAAGGGGCGGAGCAAACCAGTGCTCCGCCCCTTTTTCGTTCATCCACCGGCAGCCGCGATGATGGCCTGCCGATCGGCCTCGCCGGCCAGATCGATGCGGATCGTGATCCCCGCGCGAGCCGGCTTGCGCAGGGCCTTTGCTCCATCCGGGTCAACGATGAGCAGCCGCTTCTCCTCCAGCGCCTGAAGCCGTGATCGCGAGATGCCGAGTTCGCCGGCGAGCAGCCGGTCGAGTCGCAGCGATATCGGCATTTCGAGCCCAAGCTGGAGTTCCAACACGGCCGCGGCTTCCCTGGTGTCGCCGAGCCTGCGCTTGTGAACGCTGACATCGGCGAATTCCTCGACGCGCCCGATCCGGTTGCGCAACGCGATTACATCGAAGGCATGACGGTGGGCGAGTGCAGGATCATTGCATTCGAGCGCCGCCAGCAGCGCCGGGTCGATGTCGCGGCGGTTGCAGCGCTCGAAAATGCCGAAATTCCAGGAATTGTCGCAGTCGATGCAGCGATAGATCAGCCACACATCGATGCGTTTGCCATTGGCGTTGACACGGAATTTCCCGCTGCTGCAATAAGCCTTCACAGTGCCGCAGCGATTGCAGTTGATGAGCGGTCGAGGTGCGGTTTTGGGCGCGATCCCCCAGTGGATACGCAGAAATCCAGACATGCCGATAAGCCCTTCCCGTCGGGAAGTTCATCAGGCCGGCGATGTCGAGATGCCCATGCGGGCACGGCGTGGCGAGAGGCTGCGGTTTTTGGAAATCGGGTGTCACGGGGCAAAAGCCGCGCGACGCGGTTCAGCAGTGCCAAACCGGTCTCGAACCGCCGCCCAGAAGAACACATGAAAATGAAAACAGACACCGCGAATGCGGCGTCATGCAGTGTGTCGGGGGAGTTGACGAGACCGGCGGTTACGTAGGCAAAGTGACGCTCAAAATTGTTTCGCGGCAGCCTTTCTAGCTGCGAGATGCCGGACCGACAAGCGTCTTTGTCGGTGCTACCGCAGCTGAGCCACTTGCGCTAATGTCTGATATCTATGGTTTTGAACCGAGATCCTGGCCCATGCACCTCACCTCGCTGCTCATCTTCGCCGCCGCTTTGTTCGTTGCCGCCGGTTCGCCCGGTCCGTCGATCGCGGCGCTCGTCGCGCGCGTTATCTCGAAAGGGTTTCGCGACGTGTTCCCGTTCCTGCTCGCTATGTGGATCGGCGAGGCCATCTGGCTGTCACTGGCGGTGTTCGGCCTGGCTGTCGTGGCGCAGACCTTCCATCTCGCCTTCGTCGTCGTGAAATGGGTCGGCGTCGCCTATCTCGCTTACCTCGCCTGGAAGATGTGGACCGCGCCTGTCGATGCAAAAGAGGGCGAGATGCCACGCGAGGATTCGGCGATAAAACTGTTCTTCACCGGTATGGCGGTGACGCTCGGCAATCCCAAGATCATGATGTTCTACCTGGCGCTGCTGCCGACCATCATCGACCTCGCTTCGGTCAGCATCGTCGGCTGGGTCGAACTGACGGCGACCATGGCCGTGGTGCTGGTCGCCATCGACCTCGCCTGGGTGCTCGCCGCATCGCAGGCGCGCAAGCTCTTGAAGAGCAAGCGCGCCATGAAGATCGCCAACCGCATCAGCGCCACGACGATGGCCGGCGCAGCCGCGGCCATCGCGGCGCGATCGTGAGCCGAAGCGTCAGCCCATCATGTTGATGATCGGCGCGATCTCGACGTTGCAGTTCGGCTCCATCAGGATCGGACAGTCCCTGGCCTTGCTGGCAGCGTCGTCGATGTCTTTCGCTTCGATGATCGAGTAGCCGCCGGTCGGGTTGCTGCCGCCATTGTTCTCGATCTTGCCACCGGGCAGCACCGTTTTCGACATGCCGACAGGATTGCCTTGATCGACAACGGCCGAGCCCATCTTTCCGAACCAGCCTGTCCAGGCGTCTGTCATCGCCTTAC
Organism: Mesorhizobium sp. CO1-1-8; assembly: GCF_020164875.1. Taxonomy (NCBI): domain Bacteria; kingdom Pseudomonadati; phylum Pseudomonadota; class Alphaproteobacteria; order Hyphomicrobiales; family Phyllobacteriaceae; genus Mesorhizobium; species Mesorhizobium sp. CO1-1-8. The sequence goes on from NZ_JAIUGZ010000018.1 coordinate 104,204, forward strand.
GCTCCACCTCGGTCGTCGGCATCTTGCCCGAGCCGTGATAGATGTAGAGAAATTTCGCCATGTTCTCCTCCCTGATCAGCGGCATCGAACCGACATGCGGTCATGCCGCCTGCCGATCATCGGACCAAACCGGCAAACAAGCAACGAGAATGCAAAATTGCTAATATAAGGCATGGCTGGGTTCAAGCCGTCGAGCCTCACCGCGCCATTGCGTGGTATTCGTCGTTCGGCCGCATATCGATTGCGGCGGCCACCCGGTTCGACATGTTGAAGAAGGCAGCGGTCGAGGCGATGTCCCAGATGTCACGGTCGGTGAAGCCGGCCTTGCGCAGCGCGGCCCGGTCGGCCTCGACGATTTTGGACGGCTCCTTGGTCAGCTTGACGGCGAATTCCAGCATCGCGGTCTGCTTGGGCGAAAGATCGGCAGCACGGAAATTCATCACCATCATTTCGCCGAGCGCCGGGTCGCCTGAGAGCTGCCGCACCGCAGCGCCGTGCGCGGTCAGGCAATAGTAGCAATGGTTGATCGAGGAGACGGCGACCGCGATCATCTCGCGCTCCAGCTTCGACAGGCCGGACTCACCCAGCATCAAATCGTTATACATGTCGGTGAAGGCGCGCAGCTTCTTGTCGTCGAAGGCATAGGCCTTGAGCACGTTGGGGACGAGGCCGAGCTTCTCCTCGCATTTGGCGAAATAGGTTTTCGTCGCCTCGCTCAGCTCTCCCTGGCCAAGGTCAAGCGCGCTGATTTTGCCGGTCATGGATCATTTCTCCTCGTTGGGCGATGCTTGTTGCCGAATTCTGATATTTCTTTGCAAGCCGTCAAACCTTTGTCGCCAAACAGCGGTCATCTGCTACCATAGTCGTAAAAGCATTGACGGGAGGGAAGTGCGTCATGGCCAGCGTGAAATCCGCGAGCAAGCCGAAGAAAAAAGCCACGGCAGCGATTAAAGCGGAGGAAAGGCCAGCCAGGCTTGCGGACTATCTGCTCGCCCGCGCGCCAGCTGAAGACATTGCTCCCTACGATGTGGCCGACCTGGAACGTGCCGCCGATCTCGCCGGCCAGGCAGTCGCCATTCACAGGAAAGGCGAGTGCGTCGTCGCCGTCGATGCCGATTCGGGCGTTGTGCGAGACGGCCGCCCGATGACAGTTGTCACGGTCGTCAACGACAACATGCCGTTCCTGTTCGATTCCATCCTCGGCGAGATCACCGAGACATCAGGCGAACCGACCCTGGTCACCCATCCGGTCATCGTCGTTCGCCACGGGAAGGGCGGCGTGGACGAAATCCTCGGCGACGGCAATTTCGCCAAGGACGATGGCAGCCACGACCGGCTGAGCGTCATCCATGTCCACATCCCGCGGCTGACATCCGAGCAGGCGAGCGGATTGAGCGAGCGACTGCGCAAGATCCTCGGTCAGGTTCATGCCGCCGTCCACGACTGGAGGCCGATGCTGGCCCGCCTCGATCAGGCGATCTCCGAATTCCGCTATTCGGCCGTGCCGCTCGACAAGAAGAGCGTTGCCGAGGCCATCGCCTTCCTGGAGTGGTTGCGCGACGACAATTTCACCTTCCTTGGCATGCGCGAGTTCAAATACACCGGCGGCGAGGAAAGCGGCACGCTGGAGCGCGCCGAAAAGCCTGGCCTCGGCATCCTGTCCGATCCCGACGTGCTGGTGCTGAGGCGCGGCACCGAAGCGGTGACGACGACGCCGGAGATCCGCGCCTTCCTGCATGGGCCGGAGCCGCTGATTGTCACCAAGGCCAATGCCAAGTCTTCCGTGCACCGTCGCATCTATCTCGACTATATCGGCGTCAAGACCTACACCGCCAAGGGCACGCTCGCGGGCGAATTGCGCATCGTCGGCCTGTTCACCTCGACCGCCTACACGCGTTCGGTGATGAAGATCCCGTATCTCAGGTCCAAGGCCGAAACCATCATCGCCAAGTCCGGCTTCGACCGGCACGATCATTCCGGCAAGGCGCTGATCAACGTGCTGGAAAGCTATCCGCGCGACGAGCTGTTCCAGGTGCCGGTGCCGATCCTGAGGAAGCACGCCGCCGCCATTCTGGGCCTGATCGAGCGGCCGCGTGTGCGGGCGCTGGTGCGCGCCGACCAGTTCGACCGTTTCGTCTCGATCCTCGTCTTCGTGCCGCGCGACCGTTACGACAGCGTGGTGCGCGAGAAGATCGGTTCCTATCTGAAGACCGTGTTCGAAGGCCGACTGTCGGCCTATTACCCGGCCTTCCCCGAGGGCGGGCTGGCGCGCGTGCACTTCATCATCGGCCGCTCCGGCGGCAAGACGCCGAAGGTCGAGCAAGCGACGATAGAGGCGGCGATCCGCGACATCGTGCGCACCTGGGAGGACGCCCTGTCCGATGCGGCCGAGGCCAGTGGCGGCGACCAGGCTTTGAAGGCGATCGCCGCGCGGCTGCCGGAAAGCTATCGCGATTCGTTCAGCGCGGCGGTGGCGCTGACTGACGCCGGGCGCATTGCCAAGATCAGCGCCGGCAATCCGATCGCCATCGACTATTATCGCCATGTCGAGCAGAAGCCGCATCAGGCGGCGCTGAAAATCTATCACCATGGCAGCCCCGTGGCGCTGTCGCGGCGGGTGCCGGTGCTGGAAAACATCGGCTTTCGCGTCATCAGCGAACGCACCTTCGAGGTCGGCGACGACCAGTCCAGCTTAGTCTTCATTCACGACATGGAACTGGAGAACAGCTACGGCAAGCCGATCGACCTGACCGATGGCGGCGCGTTGTTCGAGGACGCATTCCTCTCCGTCTGGCGCGGCGACGTCGACAATGACGGCTATAATGGCCTCGCCCAGACCGCCGGCCTGTGGTCTGGCGAGATCACCATCCTGCGCGCCTATGGCCGCTATTTGCAGCAAGTGGGCATTCCGCAAAGCCAGGATTTCATCGCCGCCGCGCTCAACCGCTATCCCGACATCGCGCGTGGCCTGCATGCGCTGTTCATCGCCCGGCTTGGTCCAACAGCCGAGACCGAAGGCGTGGTGGCCGCAAAGCACCTCAAGGCCAAGATCAAGGACGCGCTGGAAGACGTTCCCAACATCGACGACGACACCATCATCCGGCGCTATCTCAATCTGATCGAAGCCTCGCTGCGCACCAATCATTTCGTTGCCGATACGAAAGAAAAGGGCCAGTCTCTGGCGATCAAGCTGGACTCGCATGCGGTCGAGGGCTTGCCGGCGCCGCGGCCGTGGCGGGAGATCTTCGTCTACGGTTCCGAGGTCGAAGGCCTGCATCTGCGGTTCGGCCCGGTGGCGCGCGGTGGCCTGCGCTGGTCCGACCGCACCCAGGACTACCGCACCGAGGTGCTCGGCCTGGTCAAGGCACAGCAGGTCAAGAATGCCGTCATCGTGCCGGTCGGCGCCAAGGGCGGCTTCTATCCGAAGAAGCTGCCAATGAGCGCCGGTCGCGACGCGATCTTCGAGGCCGGCACCTCGGCTTACAAGAATTTCGTGTCCAGCCTCCTGTCGATCACCGACAATATCGGTCTCGATGGTGTCATCCCGCCGGCCGGCGTCATCAGACGCGACCAGGACGATCCGTATTTCGTCGTTGCCGCCGACAAGGGCACTGCGACCTTCTCCGACACCGCCAACGCGATCTCGGAGAAGCACGGCTTCTGGCTCGACGACGCCTTCGCCAGCGGCGGCTCGGCCGGCTACGACCATAAGAAGATGGGCATCACCGCCAAGGGCGCCTGGGAAGCGGTCAAGCGGCATTTCCGCGAGATCAACCGTGACATCCAGACCTCGTCCTTCACCGTCGTCGGTGTCGGCGACATGTCCGGCGACGTGTTCGGCAACGGCATGCTTTTGTCGCCGAAAACCCGGCTGATCGCCGCCTTCGACCATCGCGATATCTTCATCGATCCCGATCCCGACATGGCAGCCTCGATGGCCGAGCGCGAGCGCATGTTCGCGCTGCCGCGTTCGAGCTGGCAGGACTACGACAAGACGAAACTGTCGGAAGGCGGCATCATCGTCTCGCGCAACCAGAAATCGATCACCCTGCCGGCGGCGGCGGCGGCGGCGATCGGCCTGGCCAAGACCACCGCCACGCCGGTCGAGATCATGACCGCCATCCTCAAGGCGCCGGTCGATCTTCTGTGGTTCGGCGGTATCGGCACGTATTTGCGGGCATCGACCGAGACCAATGCCGAGGTCGGCGACCGCGCCAACGATGCCATTCGCATCACCGCGCTCGACGTCCGGGCGAAAGTGATCGGCGAGGGCGCCAATCTCGGCGTCACGCAGCGGGCGCGCATCGAGTTTGGCCTGAATGGCGGCCGCTGCAACTCCGACGCCATCGACAATTCGGGCGGCGTCAACTGCTCCGACGTCGAAGTCAACATCAAGATCGCGCTGGCGTCCGCCATGCGCAAGGGGTCGTTGGCGCGCCCGGCACGCAACAAGCTGCTGGCCGAGATGACCGACGAGGTCGGCTCGCTGGTGCTGTCCAACAACTACCAGCAGACGCTGGCGCTTTCGATCGCCCGCAAGCGCGGCCTGGCCGACATCGCGCATCAGAGCCGTTTCATGACGGCGCTGGAGGCGCGCGGCCTGCTCGACCGCGCCGTCGAGACGCTGCCGTCGCCGGCAGCGCTTGCCGAGCGCGAAGCGCTTGGCGAACCGCTGACCAGGGCCGAACTCGGCGTGCTGCTCGCCTATGCCAAGATCGTGCTGTTTTCCGACATCGTCGCCAGCGACGTGCCTGATGACGCGCATTTCGATCGCGACCTGATGGGCTATTTCCCCGAGCGGATGGCGAAGAAATACGCCGCCGAGATCCATGGCCACAGGCTGCGCCGCGAGATCATCACGCGGGTCGTCGCCAATGATCTGGTCAATCGCGGCGGCCCGTCCTTCGTCAACCGGCTGCAGGAAGCCACGGGGCGCACCGCCGCCGACGTGGTGCGGACCTTCGCGATGGTGCGCGACGGTTTTGCCTTGCCGGCGCTCTATCGCGAGATCGACGCGCTCGACAACCAGATCGACGGCCAGGTGCAACTCGATCTCTATCAGATGGTCAGCCGGCTGATCTATGTGACCAGCGGCTGGTATCTCAAGAACGATGCCGGCACCGCACCCCTTAGCCAGCGCATTGCCGAGTTGCAGGAAGCCCGCAAGGCGCTGGAGCCCAAGCTCGTTTCGCTGCTGCCGGCCTTTTCACGCGAGCGGATCGAGGAGAAGCGGCACGGGCTGTTCAAGGCCGGCGCGCCGGAAAGGCTGGCCGAACAACTGGCGCTGAGCGAGGTGGCGGAACTCATCCCCGACATCGCGCTGACGGCGCGCACCGCGGGCGCCGACATCGTCACCGCGGCCAAGGCGTTCTTCGCCGTCAGCGATGCCTTTCGCATCCCGCGTGTAGAGGACGCCGCACGCTCGATCACGCCTTCCGACTATTACGACCAGCTCGCTCTGTCGCGTGCCACCGACACGATCGGCGCGGCACGGCGCGGTATCGCAGTGGCGGCACTCACCGGCCATGCCAACACGGCCGATCCGGTGGCGGCCTGGCTGGAAGCCGGCGGCGATCGGGTGGCGCGCATCCGCGAGCGGCTGCAGGCGTTGACCGAGGGCGGCGACATCACCGTGTCGCGGCTGTCGGTGGCGTCGGGGCTGATGACAGATCTGACGGGGATGTGAACCGCCGACGATCAGCACACGCATCATCGGATGCGTGTGGGTCTTTTCGAATGCCATCCGCTTCGAAACTAGCGTCAACAAGCTCACCAGGAATGTTTGAGCGTGCCGACGATTTTCAGCCGGTCGCCGTAAAATTCGGTCCCGTAATAGCGCGCCGGCGCAAATCGCTGCGAAGCCGGGGTGGAGGACGGCGTCAGACCTTCGGTCCGACTTTCCCCCCACGAGAAAAACAACGGCTTGGTCCGCGTAGCGGACGAAAGCCAATTGCTGACTTTCGAACAGTGAACGCCCGCAGGGGCAAGGGACGGCACCCAGCTTCGTTCATTGCATGAGCGCATGAAACATGCAGACATGGCGCCCGATACAGAACCGGTGCCCGGGGGATCATGATGACGGTAGAGACAGTGCAGCGTGCGTCCGGGCGCGGCATCTGGGGATGGATGCTGTTCGACTGGGCGGCGCAGCCGTTCTTCACCGTCGTCACCACCTTCATCTTCGGGCCTTACTTCGTGTCGCGGATGGCGAGCGATCCGGAGACCGGCCAGGCGGCCTGGGGCTATGGCATCGCCGCGGCCGGCCTTGTCATTGCGGTGCTGTCGCCCATCCTCGGCTCGATCGCCGACCAGACCGGACCGCGCAAGCCTTGGATCGCATTCTTTGCCGCGGTCAAGGTCACTTGCCTTTGCCTGCTTTGGTTCGCGGCCCCCGGTTCGAACCTTTTCCTGGTCGTGCTGTTTTTCTCGCTGGCGTCGGTGGCGGCGGAGTTTTCGACCGTGTTCAACGATTCGATGATGCCGCGCCTGGTGCCGAAGAGCGAGATCGGCCGGATTTCCAACATGGCCTGGGGCCTTGGCTATCTCGGCGGCATGATCGCGCTGATCTTCGTCGTCGCCTGCCTGGCCGGTTCGCCGCAGACCGGCAAGACGATCATCGGCATCGACCCGCTCTTCGGACTCGACCCGAAGCTCGGCGAGGATGCGCGCGCAACCGGGCCTTTGTCAGCCGGCTGGTACTTCCTGTTCATCCTGCCGATGTTCTTTTTCACCCCCGATGCCATCAAGGGCCTGCCGATCGGCCCTGCGGTGCGGGAGGGGTTGGCGGAGCTGAAAGTGACACTGGGCGAGGTGCGCAAGCGCAGCGGCATCTTCCGCTTCCTCGTCGCCCGCATGATCTATCAGGACGGCGTCAACGCGCTGCTGGCGTTGGGTGGCACTTTCGCAGCAGCGATGTTCCACTGGTCGATCACCGAAATCGGTATTTTCGGCATCATTCTCAACGTCGTCGCCATCTTCGGCTGCCTGGTTGCAGCCCGCCTCGACACGGCGCTTGGCTCCAAAACCATCGTCATGATCTCGCTTGTCCTGCTCAGCATTGCCACGATCGGCATCGTCTCGACCGGACCGGGCTATACTTTATTCGGCCTCTGGATGATGCCTGGACCGGACAGCGGCGGCCTGTTCGGCACGGCGGCGGAAAAGGCCTACATCTTCTTCGGCCTGTTGATCGGCGTGGCTTTCGGGCCGGTGCAGGCGTCGTCGCGATCCTACATGGCGCGCAGCGTCACGGCGGCAGAATCCGGCCGTTATTTCGGCATTTACGCGCTGGCCGGGCGGGCGACCAGTTTTCTGGCGCCGTTCATGGTCGCGTCCGTCACCCTGGCCAGCGGCTCGGCGCGGCTCGGCATGGCGGTGATCGTGCTGTTCCTCGGGATCGGCATGGCGATCCTGATCAAGACGCCCTATCCGGCGGACCGGCCGGCGGGGTGATGTTACCCTCCCCCTGTGGGGTGAACAGCCGGTTCGCGTAAGCGAGTTCATCGTGCCAGTGGCACGATGAAAGGCCGCGAACGCCGGGACGCTGCGAAGCAGCGCGGACCCGGCAGGGTGGATCGACTAACCACGCCCGGCCCTTCGCAGGCTCAGGGCGTTCGAAGCTCGAAAAGCCAAGCAATTGGTTTTCGTTCGCTGCGCGAACCGCCTCTCACCCCCACAAGGAGGAGGGTAATGGGCCTCAGTGCCTAAAATGCCTGATCCCCGTAAACACCATGGCGATGCCGTGCTCGTCGGCGGCGGCGATGACGTCCTTGTCGTTCATAGAGCCACCCGGCTGGATGACGGCAGTGGCGCCGGCGGCGATCGCCGACAGCAATCCGTCGGCGAAGGGGAAGAAGGCGTCGGAGGCGACGACCGAGGCCTTGGTCAGCGGTTCGGCGAGGCCCGCTGCCTCGGCGGCGTCGAGTGCCTTGCGGGCGGCGATGCGTGAGGAATCGACCCGGCTCATCTGGCCGGCGCCGATACCGACGGTGGCGCCGTCCCTGACATAGACGATGGCGTTGGACTTGACGTGCTTGGCAATGCGGAAGGCGAATTTCAGGTCGGCCATTTCGGCCGGCGTCGGCGCCCTTTTGGTCACCACTTTCAGTTCGAGGTCGTCGACGACGGCGCTGTCCCGGCCCTGGATGAGCAGGCCGCCGGCGACGGATTTGACCGTCGTGCCCGGCGTGCGCGGGTCCGGCAGCCCACCAGTGACCAGCAGGCGCAAATTCTTCTTCGCCGCGACGATGGCCGCTGCCTCGTCGGTGGCGCCGGGCGCGATGATCACCTCGGTGAAGGTCTTGACGATCTCTTCGGCGGCCTCGGCGTCGAGGATGCGGTTCACGGCGATGATGCCGCCGAAGGCCGAGACCGGGTCGCAGGCCAGTGCCTTCGCGTAGGCCGCCTTCAGTGAGGTGCCTTCGGCAACGCCGCACGGGTTGGCGTGCTTGATGATGGCGACGGCGGCGGAACGGTCGGGGTCGAACTCGCCGACCAGTTCGAAGGCGGCGTCGGTGTCGTTGATGTTGTTGTAGGACAGCTGCTTGCCCTGCAGCTGGCGCGCCGTGGCGACGCCCGGCCGCTTGTCGCCATTGACGTAGAAGCCGGCGCTCTGATGCGGGTTCTCGCCATAACGCATCACCTCGACCAGCCTGCCGCCAAAGGCGCGCCACGTCGGGTGTTCGATCTCGAGCGCTTCGGCGAACCAGCCGGAGATCGCCGCGTCATAAGTGGCGGTCCGGGCGAAGGCCTTGGCCGCCAGCTTCTTGCGGAAATCCAGCGACAGCGAGCCGATGTTCATCTCCAGCGCGTTCAGCACCGAGGCATAGTCGCCGGGATCGGTGACGATGGCGACATAGGCGTGGTTCTTGGCCGAGGCGCGGATCATCGCAGGCCCGCCAATGTCGATGTTCTCGACGATCGACGCATAGTCGGCGCCGGAGCGGCGGACCTCCTCGAACGGATAGAGATTGGAGACGACGAGATCGATCGGCTCGATGCCGTATTTGCGCATTGCCGCGGAATGCTCCGGATCGTCGCGCACGCCAAGCAGCGCGCCATGCACGCCGGGATGCAAGGTCTTGACGCGGCCATCCATGATCTCGGGAAAGCCGGTGAGCTCGGAGACGTCGCGCACCGCCAGGCCGGCTTCAGTGATCGCCTTTGCCGTGCCGCCGGTCGAGACCAGCTCTACGCCCGCGGCTGCCAGCGCTTTGGCGAAATCGATCAGGCCGGTTTTGTCGAAAACGGAGAGCAGGGCGCGTCGCACGGGAACAAGGTCTGGTGCGGGAATGTTCTTGGCGGCGACGGCCATGGGCTGGCGGCCTTTCACGGCTAAGCATGATGCCGAAAAGTTGCGGACTTTTCGGATAAACATCATGCGACAAAACAAAAGGCCAGAGAGGAATTCGCGCTTCAGCTCGAACGCATTCCGCTCTGGTGTGATGGATGCCCGCGCCCGTAGCACATGACATCAGGAAATCAAACCGGAAGCGCCGCTTGGCTGTTTGTTTGCGGCATGGTGTTTATCCGAAAAGTCTGCAGCTTTCGGCATCATGCTCGATACGATCAGTTGTTTTCCGGATAACCGGCGATGCTGGTGCGGGTCAGCTGCCAGTGGACTTCGGCGACTTCCGAGGCCTTGAAGGCAAGCACGATCTGGCGGCTGCGGCGCGGGCCGCCAAGGCCGGCGAAATAGATCGATTCCTCGACTTCCGGCACCACTTCGGCTGATGTGAACACCCAGGTGTCGGCCTGATCGGCGGCCAGCACCAGGCGGTCATGCTCGTCCTGCAAAAGGTTGACGTCGGGATGAACGTGGAAGCGGACGGTGACGAAGTCGCGGCCATTGTTGCGGATCGCCGCATTGCCGGGCCGCTGGAAGCGGTCCCGGCCGGCCAGCACATTGCCGTTCGACGACAGTTTCAGCTCGCGTTCATGCAGGAAGCCGAAGCGGGGAACATAGCCGTCATGGCGGGCGATGAAGCCCTGAATGCCCTTCTGGTCGATGCGCTTGCACTGCACATGCTGCGGGCCGCCGATCAGCGGCGAACCGAGCAGGTCGTTGACGCGCAACGAATGGCTGAAGCGTGCCGACGAGGTGTCGTTGATGGTGGCGGTCGAGTGCGCGGCGGTGGCGCGCGCCAGCGGCCGGAATTCAGCCGCGCCATAGGTGTCGATGCCGGCATTGACGATGTAGTGCTGGCGGCCGGACGACAGTTCGAAGGCGAGACAGCTGGCATGTGCGGCATTGGACACGTCGACCGGCGGCGGCGGGCCGGTGTCGGCGATCACCGTGGTGCCGCCCATCGACAGGCGCTCATAGCCGGAATGCGGCGCATGCAGCAGCGGCGCGCCAGCGGTGTCGTCGTGGCGCAGGATGGTGGCGATGCGGTCGTGGATGGTGGCGCCCATGCCGTTGAAGCGGGCGAGGCTGCCATCCTGATGGCGGAAGAAGCGCAGCGCCGGCAGCATGCGGTCGATGGCGCCGATCAGCGCCTGCGGCGGCGTTTCCGCCTGGTTGGCATAGGTCTGGCGCAGCGGCAGAAGGTCGGCGAGAATTTCCAGGACGACCATCGGATTGCGCGAAATGTGCCCGCCATCGGCGAGGATCTGGCGGTCGAGTTCCTCGGCAAGGTTGCGGGTCGCGCCACGCAGCGCCGATGCCGGCGCCGGCAGGGACAAGGCAGCGAAGGCGAGGGCGATGCGGGCCCGCAGCCTGTCCTTGCCGTCGGGCATTTCGCGCGCCATCGACCTGAGGTAGCGGATCTGGATGGCAACCGACTTCAGGAAGGCGCGGTAGAAAGGGAACTCGGCGCCCTGCAATACGACCGAGGAGTGCTGCAACCAGGCGATGATGCGCTTGGCCGTCGTGCCGGGCTCCCAGGCGATGCCGGAAATATGACTGCCATGCATGGTGATCCAGTCGGAGACCAGGGCGCGGGCATTGGCGGCGGCAAGCTCGGTGCCGGCGGCGCGCATGTGGCGCAGCCAGCGAAAGCCGTGCAGCGTCTTCTGCCAGCCGTGATTGGGCACGTGGATCTGGAAAGGCGACTTGCCGCCGGTCTCGACCAGATGCCCCGACAGGGGATAGCGGCCGTAATAGATCTCGAGTGCGATCTGCGGGTCGGCGAGACGCAGGTCCGGCGGTGCGATCAGCACACGTTCCGGCGTGCGGCCGGAATAGCGCCAGCGATAGACAGGCCCGGCGCGCAGGCGCCGACGCGTTTTGCGCCAGAACTCCTTCGCGACAAGCGTCCACAGACGCGTCGTGCTGCTGGCAGCAAGTGCCAAAACCCCTCCTGGTCGTCCTCTACCCCGGCGTCGAGTCTACATGATTGCACGATTCGTGCGAAGGCGAATTCCACGAGCCCGAGCCGGCTCACCTGGTTTTGCCTCGGAACCTGCCTAAAAAGTCAGTAAATCACCGGCAGTTCAATCCCTAGCCGGCTCGTCGCATGCGAGCGGCGAAGAAGCCGTCGAGGCCCGAGCGCTCCGGGGAGCCAAGGCCCAGGTCGGCGGGCGTGGTGCGCAGCGTGCCTTGCGGCGTCAGGAACGGATCGATGCCGGCGATCTCGCCTTGCCGCAACGGATCGTTGGTGATTTCAGGCGTGCCGGCCAGAAAGGCGCGATAGAGATCCTCGCCTTCGAGCGGATCGAGCGAACAGTTGGAAAAGACGATCCTGCCGCCGGGCTTCACCAGCGTCACAGTGCGGGCGAGCAGCTTGCGTTGCAGGTCGGCCAGTTTCTCCACATCGGCCGAAGTCTTGGTCCATGGCACGTCGGGATGACGCCGCACCGTTCCGGTCGACGAGCAGGGCGCGTCGAGGAGAATCGCATCGAACAGTTCGTCCGGCTCATATTTGAGCAGGTCGGCCTGGACGATCTCGGCGGACAGGCCGAGGCGGTCGAGATTCTGCGTCAGCCGCACGAGCCGGTTTTTTGACGTGTCGACGGCGGTGACCTTCGCGCCGGCAACGATCAGCTGCGCGGTCTTGCCGCCGGGCGCGGCGCAGAGATCGGCAACCCGCAATCCCGCGACTTCGCCGAACAGTCGGGCAGGCAGGCTGGCTGCGGCGTCCTGGACCCACCAGGCGCCCTCGGCAAAGCCAGGCAATTCAGTAACAGGACCGACAAGATTCTCGACTCGCACCGTGCCTGTCGGCAGGACGATGCCGCCGAGTTTTTCGGCCCAGAGTCCGCGATCGGCCTTGACCGAGAAGTCGACCGGCGCCTCAACGCGATGCGCTTCGAGGATCTGTCTGGCCTTCTCGTTGCCGTAGGTGGTCTTCAGCCGATCGGAAAACCATTTGGGCGCTTCGTCGGTGGCGGCAAGGGCAGCGGGCAGCTCTGTTTCCTTGGCCCGTGCCAAGGTGCGCAGCACGCCATTGACCAGGCCCGAGAAACGCACCGTGCGCGGATCGGACTTGGCATGGGTCACCGCGATGTCGACGGCGGCGCTGTCTGGAATGTCGAGGAAGAGGATCTGGGCCGCCGCCACATGCAATATGTGCGACAAAGCGGTGGCGTTGGGCGGCAGCGGCTTTTCCAGGCGCCGCGCCAGCAGCCCTGATATGGTCATGCGATAGCGCAGCGCGGTGACCAGAATGGCGCGGACGAGGCCGCGATCGCGCAAATCGAGCGCCTTGTATTGCGGATGGCCGTTTTCGTGATCGGTCAGGCCGTCAAGCGGCGTCCTGGCGTCGATGACGGCGGCAAGCAGACGCGCCGCCGCCTTGCGGGCGGCGAGGCCGGCAACGAAGTCGCCGCCGTCCCTGTGTTCCTGATCGCCTGAAACCGTGCGTCGAGGTGCTCTGTCCGCCACGCTCACGACCACCGGCCCTTGGGCCCGGTCGGATTGCGACCCCATGGGTTGGATTTGGGCTTGGCGGGCTCGGTCGGCTGCTCCGGCCGCGCTGCCTGGCCCCACGGGCCGGATGGCCGCTGTTCGTCCGCCTGGCGTGGCGTTGGGGCCTGGCGCGGTGTTTCGCTGCCGGCCATGTCGCGCGCCATCGCCTGCAAGGCTGCGATGCGGTTCTCAGTGGCGGGGTGGGTGGAGAACAGGCTGTCCATGCGCTCGCCGTGAAGAGGATTGATGATGAAGAGATGCGCGGTCGCGGGATTGCGCTCGGCATCGGGGTTGCGGATGCGTTCGGCGCCGCGGGCGATCTTGTCAAGCGCCGATGCCAGCCAGAGCGGGTGTCCACAGATTTCGGCGCCACGCCGGTCGGCCTCGTATTCGCGGGTGCGGCTGACTGCCATCTGCACGACCATCGCTGCAAAGGGCGCCACGATCATCGCCGCCAGCACGCCGACAAAGCCGAAGGGATTGTTGTCGCGATTGCCACTGAAAAAGAAGGCGAAATTGCCGAGCATCGAGATGGCCCCGGCAAAGGTGGCGACGATCGTCATGGTGAGCGTGTCGCGGTGCTGCACATGGGCGAGCTCGTGCGCCATGACCGCTGCGACCTCTTCGGGCGTCAGCGCCTGCAACAGGCCGGTGGAGGCAGCCACCGCCGCGTTCTGCGGATTGCGGCCGGTGGCAAAGGCGTTCGGCTGCGGGTTGTCGATCAGATAGGTCTTCGGCATCGGCAGACCGGCCTGTTTGGCCATTGCCTGGACGATGGCGTAATATTCGGGTGCGTTCCTTTCGTCGACCTCGACGGCACGGTTCATCGACAGCACCATCTTGTCGGCGTTCCAGTAGCTGAACAGATTGGTGCCGGCGGCGAACAGAAAGGCGATCATCATGCCGCCGGTTCCGCCGATCAAAAAGCCGACGCCCATGAACAGCGCGGTCATCGCGGCAAGAAGCATGGCGGTGCGGATGGTGTTCATCGTCTGCTCCTGTCCGGGGGATAGCGAAAAGGGGTCGATCGTCGTGGGCTCATGGCTATATGATGGGAAACACCGGTTCCTGTTTCAATCCGCTGGAAATATCGCATGAACGACGAGACCAGTAAAATAGAGGCCGACGGCGTCGAGCCAAAGGCGTTGACACCGGAAGCCACACGCGCGCTCGCGGAAGCCGAAGCAAGGCGTGTGAAGTATCTGGAAAAGGAGGCCGTGCTGCCGAAGGAGATCGGCGGCCGCGGCGGCAAGGAGCCAGGGCGCTACGGCGACTGGGAAGTAAAGGGCCTTACCAGCGATTTCTAGATGCCGCCTAGAGCAGTTACCGTTTCACGGAAACGGCGACCCGCTCTAACTCCTTGTTTTACGAAATTCCGGACGGAAAACCGTTTCACACTTTTCCTGGAATTGCTTGTCTTATGACTTTTCATCGTTTCGGGGCCAAAGTGGGTTGCCGCCTGCGGGCCTTCACCACCCGCAGGC
>NZ_JAIUGZ010000019.1:0-108676 GCF_020164875.1 Mesorhizobium sp. CO1-1-8
GAGCTTGCCAAGCACTGGCTGGAAAAGGCCGATCTTGTCGACCGTGCCGACGACCCGGCCGGCGACCTGCCCTATGGCGCGCAGCGCCGTCTCGAGATCGCTCGCGCCATGTGCACGGGACCCGAGCTTCTGTGCCTCGACGAGCCGGCCGCCGGCCTCAATCCGAAGGAATCGGCGGCGCTCAACGAGCTGTTGATCGACATCAAGAACACTTCCGGCGCCTCGATCCTGTTGATCGAGCACGACATGTCGGTGGTCATGCAAATCTCCGACCATGTCGTGGTGCTGGAGTATGGCCGCAAGATCTCGGACGGCAGTCCGCAGTCGGTGCGCACAGATCCGCGCGTCATCGCCGCCTATCTCGGCGTCGACGACGAGGAAGTCGAGGCGGTCCTCACCGAAGTCGGCGACGAAGATGTCATCGAACAGCTCGATACAGGGCCGGATGCCGCGCATGGTCCGGGAACATCGTCATCCTATCTCGCCGGGCCGGTGACCGACACGGTCGGCCATAGTTCGGGCGAGCGGGTTACGGTGGCCAAGGGAGCGTCAAAGGCCGGTCAGGTCGACGCCAGGTCGCTCGCCGCGGCAAACAAGGCAGCCTCGCTGGCAACCGTGCCGGCGACGAAGGCAAAGCCCGCTCCGAAAGCGACAAAGGCGGCAACCGGCACGGCGGCGAAGTCGACTGCATCCGCCAAGCCTGCGGCGAAGGCTGGAGAGATCTCCAACCGGCTGGCTGCGCCTCGCGGCGGCAAGGCCGACAATTTGACCCGCATCAAGGGCATCGGTACGGTCAACGAGAAGAAGCTCAACGATCACGGCATCTTCCACTTCGACCAGATCGGCGCCTGGAAAAAGGCCGACGTCGAGGCCGCCGAAGCCTATCTCGCCTTTGACGGACGTATCGCCCGCGAGGAATGGGTCAAACAGGCCAGGTTGCTCGGCCAGGGCAAGGACACGGAATTCTCGCGCCGCGTCGATGCGGGCAAGGTGTCGACAAGCCATGCTTCCGCAAAGACTGCAAAGGCAGCCTCCGGAAAGACCGCGAGCAAGACCGCTGCCAAGCCCGTGGCGGGCAAGCGTGGAGGGGGCAAGTGATGGCCGCGACAACGCTGCTCGATATCAAGGGCGTGCAGACCTATTACGGCAACATCCGGGCGCTGAACGGCGTCGATGTCACCGTCAACCAGGGTGAGATCGTGGCGCTGATCGGTGCCAATGGCGCCGGCAAGTCGACGCTGATGATGACCATCTTCGGCGCGCCGCGGGCTCGCGCCGGCACCATCACCTTTGCCGGCACCGACATCACCCAGATGCCGACGCACGAGATCGCACGCATGCGCATTGCCCAGTCGCCCGAGGGTCGGCGGATCTTTCCGCGCATGACGGTGATGGAAAACCTGCAGATGGGCGCCAGCCTCGACAACCTCAAGCACTATGACGAGGACGTCGAGAAGGTGTTCACGCTGTTCCCGCGCTTGAAGGAGCGCATCGCGCAGCGCGGCGGCACGCTGTCGGGCGGTGAGCAGCAGATGCTGTCGATCGGACGCGCGCTGATGGCACGGCCGAAGCTGCTTTTGCTCGACGAGCCGTCGCTGGGCCTTGCGCCGCTGATCGTCAAGCAGATCTTCGACGCCATCCGCGAACTGAACCGCACCCAGGGGCTGACCGTGTTCCTGGTCGAGCAGAACGCCTTCGGCGCGCTCAAGCTCGCCACGCGCGGCTATGTCATGGTCAACGGCAATGTGACGATGAGCGGCACCGGCAAGGAACTGCTCGCCAATCCGGAAGTGCGCGCCGCCTATCTCGAAGGCGGACACCACTGAGTTCGGAGCGGAATGCGTGCATTCGCCATTCCGCTCCAGATTGTTTGTTTGTCGCATGATCTTGTCCGGAAAGTCCGCAACTTTTCGGGATCATGCTAAGGAGACTTCACCATGCAGGGCATTCTTTACGAGGAACCCTCGATCTGGCAGTTCTTCTTCGTCACCTGTCTGCTCGGCGGCTGGGCGGCGTGGATGACGGGCAAGGCCAGTGCTCAGACGTGGCGCAGCTTCATCCAGCTGTTCGCCTATATGCTCGGCCTCGGCATCGCGATCCGCTTCATCCATCACGCGCTGTTCGGCGGCACTATGTTCTCGCTGCACTATTATGTCGTCGACACCATCGTGCTGATGATCCTCGGCTTCGTCGGCTATCAATACACGCGCACCAACCAGATGGTGACACAGTATAATTGGCTCTACGAAAGAGCTTCACTCTTGAGCTGGAAACCGAAAGGTTGACGTTCATCATTAACGCCGCCTCGAAATTGAATCGGCGTGACAAGTGCCTGAAAATCGGCAAACTATGCTTTCTGCGATAAGGGTGGGCATCGCATGAAAGCTTCATCCACGCCCACTCCGTTAATGGGAGCGTTTAAATGAAAAAGTCACTTTTGTCCGCCGTCGCCCTGACCGCGCTTGTCGCGTTCGGCGGTGCCGCGTGGGCTGATGTAATGGTGGGCGTCGCTGGCCCGGTTACCGGTCCGAATGCCGCCTTCGGCGCGCAGTTGCAGAAGGGTGCGGAAGCTGCTGTCGCCGACATCAATGCGGCTGGCGGCATCAATGGCGAGCAGATCAAGCTCGAAGTCGGCGACGACGTTTCCGATCCGAAGCAGGGCATCTCGGTCGCCAACAAGTTCGTCGGCGACGGCGTCAAGTTCGTGATCGGTCACTTCAACTCCGGCGTCTCGATCCCGGCCTCGGAAGTCTATGCGGAAAACGGCATCGTCGAAGTGACGCCTGCCGCGACCAACCCGCAGTTCACCGAACGCGGCCTGTGGAACGTGTTCCGCACCTGCGGACGCGATGACCAGCAGGGCAGCATCGCCGGTGCTTATCTGGCCGCCAACTTCAAGGATGCCAAGATCGCCGTCGTGCACGACAAGACCACCTACGGTCAGGGCCTTGCCGACGAAACCAAGAAGGCGATGAATGCCAAGGGCCTGACGGAAGTCATGTATGAAGGCATCAACGTCGGCGACAAGGACTTCTCGGCGCTGATCGCCAAGATGAAGGAAGCCGGCGTTTCGATCATCTATTGGGGCGGCCTGCACACCGAAGCCGGCCTGATCATCCGTCAGGCCGCCGACCAGGGCCTCAAGGCGACGCTGGTTTCCGGCGACGGCATCGTGTCGAACGAGTTGGCTTCGATCGCGGGCGACGCGGTTGCAGGCACGCTCAACACGTTCGGCCCGGATCCGCGTCTGATCCCCGCCAACAAGGAACTCGTCGAGAAGTTCCGCGCGCAGGGTTTCGAACCGGAAGCCTACACGCTCTACTCCTACGCAGCCATGCAGGCGATCGCCGCGGCAGCCACCGCTGCCAAGTCGAACGATCCGCAGGCGGTTGCCAAGGCGCTGCATGAAAACGGCCCGTTCAAGACCGTGCTCGGCGACCTGTCCTATGACGCCAAGGGCGACCCGACGCTGCCCGGCTACGTCATGTACGAATGGAAGAAGGGGGACGACGGCAAGTACACCTACATCCAGAAGATGTAAGCTCGTCAGTCTCCAACCATTTACGGATGCCCGGCGCCTCGCGCCGGGCATTTTCTTTTGCCATCGTCATATTCAGGGGGGCCGATGGAGCCGGGTGCTTAGCCAGGGAATGATCGTGCGTTAGCCGCAAAGCCGGCGCTTTTCGGGCTGTTTGGATGAATGCGAGAGGCCTCTGGCGCAACGATTCCATTTCAATCGGTTTAAATGGGCGTCAATTTCGTTTGCACTGCAGCATTTTCACGCTAATCATTGCGCCGATTTCTCTTCTTTCCGTCGCTGGAGCCCAGTCCTTGGCCATTACGAAGATCCTCGTCGCCAACCGGTCCGAAATCGCCATTCGCGTCTTCCGCGCGACCAACGAACTCGGCCTCAAAACCGTGGCGATCTGGGCCGAGGAAGACAAGTACTCCCTGCATCGCTTCAAGGCCGACGAGAGCTACCAGGTCGGACGCGGGCCTCATCTGACCAGGGACATGGGGCCGATCGAAAGCTATCTGTCGATCGAGGAGGTGATCCGCGTCGCCAGGCTGTCGGGTGCCGATGCTATTCATCCCGGCTACGGATTGTTGTCGGAAAGTCCCGAATTCGCCGACGCCTGTGCCGAGGCCGGCATTACCTTCATCGGGCCGAAGCCGGACACAATGCGGCGGCTCGGCAACAAGGTCGCGGCGCGCAATCTCGCCATCGAGGTCGGCGTGCCGGTGATCCCCGCCACCGATCCGTTGCCGGATGACATGGAGGCGGTCAAGAAACTGGCCAAGGAAATAGGCTATCCCGTGATGCTGAAGGCATCATGGGGTGGCGGCGGCCGCGGCATGCGCTCCATCCGTTCCGAAGCCGACCTTGCCCGTGAAGTCACGGAAGGCAAGCGCGAGGCGAAAGCCGCCTTCGGCAAGGACGAGGTCTATCTCGAAAAGCTGATCGAACGCGCTCGCCATGTCGAGGTGCAGGTGCTGGGCGACACTCATGGCAATGCGGTGCACCTGTTCGAGCGCGACTGTTCGATCCAGCGCCGCAACCAGAAGGTCGTCGAGCGGGCGCCGGCGCCATATCTCGAATTGTCGCAGCGCGAGGAGCTTTGCGGCCATGCGCTGAAGATCGCCCGCGAGACCAGCTATATCGGCGCCGGCACGGTCGAGTTCCTGCAGGACGCCGACACCGGCAGATTCTATTTCATCGAGGTCAACCCGCGCATCCAGGTCGAGCATACCGTCACCGAGCAGGTGACCGGCATCGATATCGTCAAGGCGCAGATCCATATCCTCGACGGCTTTGCCATCGGCACGCCAGAATCAGGCGTGCCGGCGCAAAAGGACATCAGGCTGAACGGCCATGCCTTGCAGTGCCGCATCACCACCGAAGATCCCGAGCACAATTTCATCCCGGACTACGGCCGCATCACCGCCTATCGCGGCGCCACCGGTTTCGGCATCCGCCTCGATGGCGGCACCGCCTATTCCGGCGCCGTCATCACCCGCTTCTACGACCCGCTGCTGGAGAAGGTCACGGCCTGGGCGCCGACGCCGGCCGAGACGATCGCGCGCATGAACCGGGCGCTGCGCGAATTCCGCATCCGCGGCGTCGCCACCAACCTGACCTTCCTCGAAGCGATCATCAACCACCCGAGCTTCGCCGACAATTCCTACACGACCAAGTTCATCGACACGACGCCGGAACTGTTCCAGCAGGTCAAGCGTCAGGATCGCGCCACCAAGCTCATCAACTATCTCGCCGACGTCAGCGTCAACGGCCATCCCGAGACGCGCGGCCGGCCGCAGCCGAAGGCCGATGCCGCGGCACCCGTGGTGCCTTACCTCAACGGCAATGTGCCCGGCGGCAGCAAGCAGAAGCTGGATGTGCTCGGGCCGGAGAAGTTCGCCGCCTGGATGCGCGATCAGAGGCAAGTTCTGGTCACCGACACGACGATGCGTGATGGCCATCAATCGTTGCTGGCGACGCGCATGCGCACGCATGACATTGCCGGCATCGCCGGTACCTATGCGCGTGCCTTGCCGCAGCTTCTATCACTGGAATGCTGGGGTGGCGCCACCTTCGACGTCGCCATGCGCTTCCTCACCGAGGATCCGTGGGAGCGGCTGTCGCTGGTGCGCGAGGCGGCGCCCAATCTGCTGTTGCAGATGCTGCTGCGCGGCGCCAATGGCGTCGGCTACACCAACTATCCCGACAATGTCGTGCAGCATTTCGTCAAACAGGCAGCAAGCGGCGGCATCGACCTGTTCCGGGTCTTCGATTGCCTGAACTGGGTCGACAATATGCGCGTCGCCATGGATGCGGTCGGCGCCGAGGGCAAGCTGATCGAAGCGGCGATCTGCTATACCGGCGACATCCTCGATCCGGCGCGGGCAAAATACGACCTCAAATACTATGTCGGCCTGGCCAGGGAATTGCAGGCGGCGGGCGCCCACATCATCGCCGTCAAGGACATGGCCGGCCTGCTGAAGCCGGCGGCGGCTCGCGTGCTGTTCAAGGCGCTGCGCGAGGCGACCGACCTGCCGATCCATTTCCACACCCACGACACGTCGGGCCTGTCGGCGGCGACGGTGCTTGCGGCGGTGGAAAGCGGCGTCGACGCCATAGACGCGGCGATGGATGCTTTCTCCGGCAACACCTCGCAGCCATGCCTTGGCTCGCTCGTCGAGGCGCTGAAGGGCACCGAACGCGACCCCGGTCTCGACCCGCAATGGATCAGGAAGATCTCGTTCTACTGGGAAGCGGTGCGCAACCAGTACGCCGCCTTCGAAAGCGATCTGAAAGGGCCGGCCTCGGAGGTCTATCTGCACGAGATGCCGGGCGGGCAGTTCACCAATCTGAAGGAACAAGCGCGCTCGCTCGGGCTGGAAACGCGCTGGCACGAGGTGGCGCAGACCTATCACGACGTCAATCTGATGTTCGGCGACATTGTCAAGGTGACGCCGTCGTCCAAGGTCGTCGGCGACATGGCATTGATGATGGTCAGCCAGGATCTCACCGTTGCCGATGTCGAAAACCCGGACAAGGATATCGCCTTCCCGGATTCGGTCGTCTCGATGCTGCGCGGCGATCTCGGCCAGTCTCCAGGCGGGTGGCCGGCGGCGCTGCAGAGGAAGGCGCTGAAGGGCGACAAGCCGATCACGGTGCGGCCCGGCTCGCTGCTCAAGCCGGCCGACCTCAAGGCCAACCGCAAGGAAATCGAGGAAAAGCTCGAGCGCAAGCTGTCTGAGTTCGAATTCGCCTCGTGGCTGATGTATCCGAAAGTGTTCACGGATTTCGCCGGCGCGCAGGAAACCTATGGGCCGGTCAGCGTCCTGCCGACGCCGACGTATTTCTACGGCATGAAGCCGGAAGACGAGATCTTCGTCGACATCGAGAAGGGCAAGACGCTGGTGGTGCGCTGCCTGGCCATCGGCGATGTTGACGAGAAGGGCATGGTCACCGTGTTCTTCGAGCTCAACGGCCAGCCGCGTCGTGTCAAGGTGCCCGACAGGGCGCATGGCGCGTCCGCCGCCAAGGCCCGCCGCAAGGCTGAGCCCGGCAACGAGGCACATGTCGGTGCACCCATGCCGGGGGTCGTCTCGGCGCTTTCGGTGGCCGCCGGCCAGGCTGTGAAGGCCGGTGACGTGCTGCTTTCCATCGAAGCGATGAAGATGGAGACGGCGCTGCATGCCGAGCGCGACGGCACGGTCGCCGAGGTGCTGGTCAAGGCGGGCGACCAGATCGATGCCAAGGATCTGCTGATCGCTTTCAATTAAGAGTTCGCAAAACGGACTGGCTGTCGGCTTCTGGCGGCAGCCCGCGTGGCTTGGTCGATAACGGCTTGACCCGCCGCCGCCGGTCGGGCATCGAACCGGCTCAAATTTTGCCGCAGTCGTCCGCGAGTCGCGGAGCCGATTCTTTTGGAGAAAAATATGGCCGACGATATCACCGATACCAGCCAGACTGTTGCCGCCGGCCAGCTGCGTGCCTTCATCGAGCGCATAGAGCGGCTCGAGGAAGAGAAGAAGACCATTTCCGACGACATCAAGGAAGTGTTCGCCGAGGCCAAGGGCACCGGCTTCGACACCAAGGCGATGCGCACGATCATCCGGCTGCGCAAGAAGGACCAGGCCGAGCGGCAGGAAGAGGAAACCATTCTCGATCTATACAAGGCCGCGCTCGGCATGGTGTAAGACTAGCCGGCCCCGGCACCGACACGGTTGCCGGAGATACGGTTTGAGCCATGAGCGAATTCGACTTCGGCGCCCGCCGCGCCTCTGAATTCCGCCAGCGCGGCTTCTGGACGCTGTTCGCCGAGCGGCACCCGGAAGAAAGGGCTCTGATGGCGAGGCGCGGACCCTGGTTCTGGCAGCGCGGGCTGCCCGATTTCGCTTTGGTCCTTTCCATGTATGTCGCGCCGGCGCAGAGCCAGGTCGGCGTCTTCTTCGGCCGCAACGAGAAGTTCGGCGCCACGCAGGCGTGGTCGCGGTTGAAACCGTTCCAGCCTGATATCGAAGCCAGGCTGAAGCTCAGACCGGAACAGAGCTGCGAGGATCTCGGCATCAATTCGATGTGGCGGGTGAACTGCTATGCCGAGGATAACTGGCCAGCCATGGCCGACTGGCTGGTGACCGAATGCTCGCGCTTCGAGCGTGCGGTAACCGAAGTCCTGGGACAGGGGTAGAGATCAGGTGTTGCCAGGAGGCGTCGGATCCTTCTTGCGCTCACGCTGGCAAGGGCTGGTGCCGCTCGACCGGCTGTTCTGGCGCGACCTTGTTCTTGTCGGCACGGCGCTCAACGTCGCATCTTTGGTGGCCGCGATCATCCTGCTCGGACTGAAGCTGCCGCTCGCGCTGGTTCTGGCGGTGCATTTCGCGCCGGTGCCCTACAACATCTTTCTGACCTTTGCCGTATGGCGAACAACGGAAAAGGCCAGTGGCGCCAAGGCCTCGCTGATGACGCTCGGCGCCACATTGTGGCTAATCCTGACGGTCGTGGCCTGAGCGGGCGTCGGCGCACCAGCCAACTTCACAGACGCAAACAAAAAAGGGCGGCCGCAGCCGCCCTTCCCACTGTTTCACGATCAAATTTCGGGTTCAGGCCGCCGGCTCGAATTTCAGCGCCACGCCGTTGATGCAATAGCGCAGGCCGGTCGGCGGCGGGCCGTCCTCGAAGACATGGCCGAGATGGCTGCCGCAACGGGCGCAATGGCATTCGGTGCGAACCATGCCGTAGCT
This sequence comes from Mesorhizobium sp. CO1-1-8, assembly GCF_020164875.1. Classification (NCBI taxonomy): domain Bacteria; kingdom Pseudomonadati; phylum Pseudomonadota; class Alphaproteobacteria; order Hyphomicrobiales; family Phyllobacteriaceae; genus Mesorhizobium; species Mesorhizobium sp. CO1-1-8. Next base: position 8,752 of record NZ_JAIUGZ010000019.1, read on the forward strand.
GCGGTCGACGGTGTTTTCGACCGAACCCGGCACCGGGTCGTTGAAGCTCGGCCAGCCGGTGCCGCTCTCGAACTTCAGCTTGGATTCAAACAAGGGCTGGTCGCAGCCGACGCAGGAAAAGGTGCCGGCGCGCTTCTCGTAGAGCAAAGCGCAGCTTCCCGGCCGCTCGGTGCCGTGGCCGCGCATGACGGCATACTGCTCCGGCGTCAGCCGGGCGCGCCATTCGGCGTCGGTGCGGGTTACAGGGTAGGTGTGGGTGTCCATGTGATCTCCTCAGCCTTGCCGGCTCGCTCCTGCAGCGCCGCGCGTCCATCGGACGCGCAAAGGGCGCTGTAGTATTTTGGTTTTGCGCATGATCCTTTCCGAACCGGAGGTTCGGGATCATGCGCGGATTGCAACCTCGTATTCGCACCAAGATAGGCATTTGTTACGCGATTTGCCCGCATTTCGATCGTGATCTTTATGCGATCGCCGCCAGATAGCGATCGACCGAAGCAGCCAACGCCGCTTTTGCGCCCCCGATGACATTCTGGTTCCACCATGCACCATAGATATGGTCGAACGCGAATGGCTGCAGCGCCGCCGCGATGCGGCGCACGGCCGCTGCGTTGAGCGGAATGTAGTTCGGATAGCTGTACATGAAGCTGACGTGGCGGCGCGTCGGCGTCACCTGCAGGATATCGCCGGCCAGCAAGACGTCGCCGTCATCGCGTTTCCAGTGCAGCACCTGACCGCCGGCAAAGTGGCCACCGCAGCGGATGAGCGTCAGCGAAGGGTTTATGGCCAGCGTCTCGCCTTCCCAGCTGACGATCGCCTTGTGCGGTTGCATGATCCATTGGCGGTCATCGGCATGGAGATAGATCGGCACGCCGCCAAACGCCTCGCTCCAACAGGCCATCGCCGAATAATAATGGCAGTGCGAGATGGCGATCGCCGTCAGGCCACCGCGGCGGTTGATCTCGGCCACCGTCTCGTCGCTGACCATCGAGACGCAGTCCCACAGCACGTTGCCGTGCGGCGTCTGTGCCAGCAGCGCCCGCTGGCCAATGGCGAAGCGCGGCTCGATGCCGAAGGCGAGAACGCCGGTATCATCCTTCATCACAAGCCGGTGCCTTTCAGCAAGTTCCTCCGGCGTGATCCACGCTTGGCCCTCCCAGCGCACATATTGGCGCTCGTCCTCGCAGATCGGGCAATGTTTTGGCGGCGTCTCTGTCGCCGCGAACTGGACGCCGCATTGCAGGCAGAGGAAGCAGATCATCGGATCTCCTTGTCGGTCTTCAGTGCTTTCTTGAAAGCTGCTTGGTCGCGCCCTCAAGTCCGGCCAGCGTCAGCGGGAACATGCGGCCGCCGAAGATGTCGCGGATCATCGCAATCGAATGGGTGTAGCTCCAGTTCTTGGGGTCTTCGGGGTTCAGCCATACCGCGTTCGACCATTGCTGCAGCAGACGGCCGAGCCAGACGCTGCCTGCCTCCGGATTCCAGTGCTCGACCGAACCGCCGGGGTGAGCGATCTCGTAAGGGCTCATCGAGGCGTCGCCGACGACGATCACCTTGTAGTCCGGCCCGTATTTGTGGAGCAGGTCGAAGGTTGGAATCACCTCGGCATGCCTGCGGCGATTGTCCTTCCACACGCCCTCATAGAGGCAGTTGTGGAAATAAAAATATTCGAGCTGGCGGAATTCGGCGCGGGCGGCCGAGAACAGCTCCTCGACGCTCTTGATGTGGTCGTCCATCGAGCCGCCGACATCGAAGAACATCAAAAGCTTCACCGCGTTGCGCCGCTCTGGCCGCGTCTGCACGTCGAGGTAGCCATGTTCGGCCGTCGCGTGGATGGTGCCGGGCAGGTCGAATTCCTCCTCGGCGCCCTCGCGCACCCAGCGGCGCAGGCGCTTCAGCGCGATCTTGATGTTGCGGGTGCCGAGCTCGACCGCATCGTCGAAATTCCTGAACTCGCGTCTGTCCCACACCTTCACCGCGCGGCGGTTGCGGCCTTCATGCTGACCGATGCGCACGCCTTCGGGATTGTAGCCATAGGCGCCGAAGGGCGAGGTGCCGCCGGTGCCGATCCATTTCGAGCCGCCCTGGTGGCGGCCTTTTTGCTCCTGCAGCCGCTGTTTCAATGTCTCCATCAGTTTCTCGAAACCGCCGAGCGCCTCGACCAGCTTTTTCTCCTCGTCGGTCAGGTGCTTTTCGGCGAGGCGGCGCAACCATTCCTCGGGGATGTTGGCGACATCGACGGCATCCGGCCCGCCCAATGCTTCAATGCCCTTGAAGACATGGGCGAACACCTGATCGAAGCGGTCGATATGGCGCTCGTCCTTCACCAGCGCCGCGCGGGCGAGGTAGTAAAAACCTTCGACGTCGTAGTCGACCAGCCCGGCTTCCAGCCCCTCCAGCAGCGACAGATATTCCCGCAGCGAAACGGGAACACGAGCGGCCTTCAATTCGAGGAAGAAGGGGATGAACATTGTCTATCTACAGCAAATCATACTCGATGAAGCCCGTGCGGCGCGCGACATGATCGTAGAGATTGCGCGCCGTGGTATTGGTCTCGTGCGTCATCCAGTAGACGTTCTTGACGCCGATTTTCGCGGCTTCCTGTTTTACTGCCTCGATCAGCGCCGCGCCGATGCCCTTGCCGCGCACGTCAGGGTCGGCGAACAGGTCCTGCAGATAGCAGTTGTTTTTTTCCGACCAGCCGGAGCGGTGGTAGAGATAGTGGGTGAGGCCGACCGCCTTGCCGTCCAGCGTGGCGATGAAGCCTTTCGGCTCGAACTCACCCGCCGTGAACAGCCGCTTCCAGGTGACGGCGTAGACCTCTTCGGGAAGCTTGGTCTCGTAGAAGGTCAAATAGTCTGTCCACAGCCGCCGCCAGTCGGCATGGTCGGACTGCGCGAGCGGGCGGACGATAATCTCAGACATTTCATCTCCTTCGAAGGTTCTTGCCGAAGCTGCTTGCCTGTTCGGTTGCCGGCAACGGTCCACAGACAGGAAAGCGCTAAACGCTGCTGACCTATTGCTGCCTTCGTGTCATGAAAGCCAGCCGCTCGAACAAATGCACGTCCTGCTCGTTCTTCAGCAATGCGCCATGCAGCTTGGGCAGTGCGTTCTTCGGATCGGCGCGCAGATCCTCGGGCGCGATGTCGTCGGCGACCAGCAGCCTTATCCAGTCGAGCGCCTCGGATGTCGACGGCTTCTTCTTCAGCCCCGGCACATCGCGGATCTCATAGAATTGGGTAAGGGCTGCCCGAACCAGGTTCTGCTTGATGCCGGGATAGTGGACATCGACGATTCTGTGCAGCGTCTCGACGTCGGGAAAGCGGATGTAGTGGAAGAAGCAGCGGCGCAGGAACGCGTCCGGCAACTCCTTCTCGTTGTTGGAGGTGATGATGACGATCGGCCTGACGGCGGCGCGGATGGTTTCGCCGGTCTCGTAGACGAAGAACTCCATCCGATCGAGTTCCTGCAGGAGATCGTTGGGGAATTCGATGTCGGCCTTGTCGATCTCGTCGATCAAGAGCACGACCTTCCTGCCGGCGGCGAACGCCTCCCAGAGTTTGCCGCGTTTGATGTAGTTCCTGATGTCGTTAAAGCGCTCGTCGCCCAACTGGCTGTCGCGCAGGCGCGAGACGGCATCATACTCGTAAAGACCTTGCTGCGCCCGCGTCGTCGACTTGACGTGCCATTCGATGAGGTCGAGCCCGAGTGCAGCAGCCACCTGGCGGGCGAGTTCCGTCTTGCCGGTGCCGGGCTCGCCCTTGACCAGCAAAGGCCGCTCCAGCGCGATCGCCGCGTTGACGGCCACCATCAGATCCTTGTCGGCGACATAGGCCGCCGTGCCTTCAAAACGCATTCTTGCTCCTCGGTTGGTCATCGCGACCGTAAGGACGCGGCCGTGCCTGTGCAAGGGTGAGGTGTTGGCGGCGCGAGGGCCTGAACCCAACACGGAAAGAACGCCTGTCTCACTGGCGCTTAGCCGGCCGGCAGCCTATATTGGGCGGGACGGTCTGTGCTTCCCGGCAGGAGAACATTTTCCCCGGGGCCTTAACGATCCTTAGGGAGCTGTCCCTGGGAAGACCCGTGGGTTTTCTCACACGGCGCCCACCTACTTTGTAGGTTCCCGGGATCGCTCTCTCCACCGGTTGCGTGGATCGTCACTTATCGCCACTCGTCCCGCATTTCGGTGGATGATTGCGGAGGAAAACGTCGCTCCCAACACTCCATCCAAATCTGACCTTTTCTACCCTGGCTGCATGACCTCTCTCAAAGACCTGAAAAAGCAGCTTCGCCGTGAGGCCCTCGGACGCCGCGATGCGCTCGATGAATTCTGGCGGGTGGAGGTCGCGCTTGAAATGGCCGAGACGGCACGCGATCACCTCCATGTCGAGCCGGGCCAGATAGTTTCCGGCTTCTGGCCGATGCGTTCCGAAGTCGACGTTCGGCCGTTGATGTTTGCCTTGCGTGAAAAGGGCGCACGGCTTTGCCTGCCGGCCATTCTCGACAAGACCACCATCGTCTTTCGCGAACTGGTGCGCGACGCGCCGATGGTCGAGATGGGTTTCGGCACGGTCGGCCCGCACGAGGAAGCCGAGGTGCTCGACCCCTCGGTGATGCTGGTGCCGCTCGCCGCCTTCGATGCGCGCGGCCATCGCATCGGCTATGGTGCCGGCTATTACGACCGCGCCATCGCCAAGCTGATCGACAAGGGACAGCCGCCGCGGCTGGTCGGCATCGCCTTCGACTGCCAGGAGGTGGCAATGGTGCCGGATGAGGAACATGACGTCGTCATTCCGGAAATACTGACCGAGAGCGGGTTGCGCCGCTTCGCGCCAAAATTGTAGATAGGAGACGCATGATCTTCACTGGCGTCATGCAGCTTTCGCTGACCTTCGGTGCGGGATCATATGAGACTTCTCTTCCTCGGTGACATGGTTGGAAAGACAGGACGGACGGCGGTGTGGGAACAACTGCCCGGCCTGATCTCCGACTTCAAACTCGATTTCGTCATCGTCAATGGTGAGAACGCCGCCGGCGGCTTCGGCATCACCGAAGATATCTTTCGCGAGACGATCGCCGCCGGTGCCGATGTCGTCACCACCGGCAACCATGTCTGGGACCAGCGCGACGCGCTCGCCTTCGCGCCGCGCGAAGAGCGCTTCCTGCGCCCCTCGAACTTTCCCAAGGGCACGCCCGGGCGCGGCTCCGGTGTCTACATTGCCAGGAGCGGCGCGCGCGTGCTGGTCGCCAACATCATGGGCCGGGTGTTCATGCATCCCGAGCTCGACGATCCCTTCCAGGCCGGCGAACGCGAGCTTGCCGCCTGTCCGCTCGGCGAGCAGGCGGATGCCGTGATTATCGACTTCCATGCCGAGGCGACCTCGGAAAAAATGTGCTTCGCGCATTTCGTCGACGGTCGTGCCAGCCTCGTCGTCGGCACCCACACCCACCAGCCGACCGGCGATCACCAGATACTCAACGGCGGCACCGGTTATATTTCCGACGCCGGCATGTGCGGTGACTATGATTCCTCGCTCGGCATGGACAAGGAGGAACCGCTCAACCGGTTTCTGTCGAAAGTGCCGAAAGGCCGCTTCGAGGCGGCGACCGGACCGGCGACCTTGTGCGGCGTCGGCGTCGATATTTCCGACCGCACCGGGCTGACCGAGCGGATCGCGCCGTTTCGTCGCGGGCCGCGGCTGGAGGAAACCGCACCCTCCTTCTGGTCGTGACATTGATATAGGCACCCTTAGTACCTAACTGCCGGCGACACTGCTCTAGATCGTTAAAAGAGGGGACGACCTCCATGCAGCTCATCGAATTCCTGGCGCCGCATTTTCAATTTGTTTCCGACCCGACGGCCTGGGTCGCGCTGCTGACGCTGATCGTGCTCGAGGTCGTGCTCGGCATCGACAATCTGATCTTCATCTCGATCCTGACCAACAAGCTGCCGGAAGCACAACGGGCCCGTGCCCGCCGGCTCGGCATCTCGGCGGCGCTGATCATGCGGCTGGTGCTGCTGGCCACCATTTCGATCATCGTCCAGCTGACCACGCCGGTGTTCACGGCCTTCGGCCACGGTTTTTCCTGGCGCGACCTGATCCTGATCGCCGGCGGCCTGTTCCTGGTCTGGAAGGCGACCAAGGAGATCCATCACACGGTCGATCCCGACGACCACAAGGATACGATGATGGGCGAGACGCTGCAGATCAGCCTTGCCGGCGCGATCTTCCAGATCCTGCTGCTGGATCTCGTCTTCTCGATCGATTCGATCATCACCGCCGTCGGCATGACCGACGAGATCGCCATCATGTACATCGCCGTGATCGTGGCGGTCAGCGTGATGATGCTGGCGGCCGGGCCGCTGGCCAATTTCATCGCCAAGAACCCGAGCATCGTCATGCTGGCGCTGGGCTTCCTTCTGATGATCGGCATGACGCTGATCGCAGACGGCATGGGTTACCATGTGCCCAAGGGCTACATCTATGCGGCGATGGGCTTTTCGGCGCTGGTCGAGGGGCTCAACATGCTGGCGCGGCGGCGCAAGAAGCGGGGCGGAGGGCATTAAGGCAGGCCCTGAGCACCTAGTGCCCTGGCACGCCCTTGGGGTGACGGTCGCCGATCAGGCCGAGCGTCAGGCCCTGTTCCAGCCACGCCTTGGCACCGGCCAGCACCAGCGTGAAGCCGCCGGTTGAGCCGACGGCCTCTTTCACCTGCTCGTCGCCATCGCCGGCGAAGCCGAAATTGCGAACCTCGAGAAAGGTCGTCTCGCCAGGCATTTCGGTGAAAGTCCAGACCACGGTGGTCGGTGGATCGCTCCATTGCATGACGATCTTTTCATTGGGAACAATCTCGCTGACAGCGACCGTCGTCGACACGTCATACATGCGCCATTCCCAGCGGATCTGCTTGCCGCTGTCCAAGCGGCCGCTGCCATGGGTGAACCAGAATTTCGTGGTGATGGCAGGATCGACGATCGCCTCGAACACGTCGGCGACAGGCCGCCGGATCAGCATGCCGGCTTCGGCGGTCGGTTTTTCGTGGATGTCCATCGGATGCTCCTTTCGTGGCTTGGCGCTCACCAGGCATCGGGCTCGCGCAGCATGTGCACGATGTTGGCCGGGTTGGCGATCCAACCGCCTCGAAAGCCCTCGCCCAAGGGCTCGATAACGTCGCAACGCACGACGCCAGCCTTGGCGAGATGATCCGCAGCCGTCGAAAAATCGTCGGTAAACAGCTCCAGCCACACCTCGGCCTGGCTCATCATCGGCGCTTCATCGATCCACAGGCGGTTGGGCCCCAGCTCGAAGCCGACGGCCGGTGCCTTGTCCGTGAACGGCTTCAGGCCGACAACGTCGCGGTAGAAGGCGATCGTCGCCTCATATTGGTGCGGCGGTACCTTCATGGCGATGTTGATGCCGCCGGTGATTGTCGCGGTCATAGCTGGCTCCGTTGTCGGGTTCAAACGTTGGTCTCATTGGCGGGTTCGCCCCTCATCTCGCTGCGGTAGTAGCCGTCGCGCAAATTGATGCCGTATTCGACATAGGCTTTCATGCAGGCCAGCATCTGCGACCAGCCCTCGCAATTGAGGTAGGACTTCTTCAGGCCGACCGCACCTTCCTGCCAACCGCTCTCGGCGATGGTGACGAAGGTGCCGCCATCGTCCAGCGGTTCGAAATTCATCTCGATGCGGGTCTTGTAGGCCGGCTTGCCATCGGCATCGGTGGCATCCCAGCGCAGCACGATGCGGCGGTCCTTGATCACTTCGTCGACCTCGACCGGCACCTTGCCCCACCAGACGACGCCGGCGCCGGCTTCCAGCGGGGCGCTGGCGCCGCCGATCGTGGTGAAATAGCCGCTCAGTTTCCTCGGGTTGACGACTGCGTCGAAGACGTCGGCGACCGGCTTGCCGATGCGTCCGGAAACACTGAATCCAAGTGACATATCCACAACTCCTTCCCTTGATCGGCTCAACAATATGTTATATAAACATAACATGTCAAGCCGATCGCAAGATGACAATGTTTTCAAGGCGCTGGCGCATCCGCGCCGGCGTGAAATACTGGATCAGCTGAAGGATACACCGAAGACGACCGGCATGCTGTGCGAGGCCTTTCCCGATATCGATCGCTGCACCGTGATGCTGCATCTCAAAGTGCTGGAGGAGGCCGACCTGATCGTTGCGCGGCGCGATGGCCGCGAGCGCTGGAACCATCTCAACGCGCTGCCGATCAAGCAGATCCACGACCGCTGGATCAGCCAGTATGCCGGGCATGCCCTCAGTATCATCGACCGGCTGAAATCCGATCTGGAGGCGTGAACGTTCGCAGCAGCCCATGTCGCACGTCCCGTGCGCGGTGCGGCTGGACGAATTGAGCCGATTTAACTATAAGCCGGCCATTCCGACAGAGAACGCCGTGCTTCCACGAGGTGCACCTGGGACGCTCTGAAATTTTGAATTCGGGCATTGCGGAAGACGAGGTCAGATCACTTCGCTTCGGGATGCTCTAGCCGAGAAGACGACAGGGGTGCCATGGCTGGCCATTCACAGTTCAAGAACATCATGCACCGCAAGGGCCGCCAGGATGCGGTGCGGTCTAAAATGTTTTCCAAGCTGGCGCGCGAAATCACCGTCGCCGCCAAGAGCGGCACGCCCGATCCATCGATGAACCCGCGCTTGCGGCTGGCGATCCAGAACGCAAAGGCGGTGTCGATGCCGAAGGACAACATCCAGCGCGCCGTCAACAAGGCCTCGATGGGCGATGCAGAGAACTACGAAGCCGTGCGCTATGAGGGCTATGGTCCGGGCGGCGTCGCCGTCATCGTCGAAGTGTTGACCGACAATCGCAACCGTTCGGCCTCGAATGTGCGCGCCGCCTTCACCAAGGCCGGTGGGGCGATGGGCGAAACCGGCTCGGTGTCGTTCATGTGGGACCGCATCGGCGAGATCTATTATCCGGCATCGGCCGGCAGCGCCGACAAGGTCATGGAAGCGGCGATCGAAGCCGGCGCCGACGACGTGGAAACCGACGAGGAAGGCCACACCATCTATTGCGCCTTCGAGAATCTCGGCGAAGTGTCGAAAGCTCTGGAAACCGCGCTCGGCGAGGCAGAATCGGTGAAGCTGATCTGGCAGCCGCAGAACAACATTCCGGTCGACGAGGAGCGGGCACAGTCGCTGATGAAGCTGGTCGCCACGCTCGAGGACGACGACGACGTGCAAAGCGTCTACGCCAACTTCGAAGTCGACGACGAGACCATGGCCAAGCTCAGCGCGGCATGAGCGGAGGAGCTCAGCCCGGCATGAGCGAGCAGCTCCTCCCTGCCATCCGTATCACCTACTGCACGCAGTGCCAGTGGCTGCTGCGCGCTGGCTGGATGGCGCAGGAGCTGCTGTCGACCTTCGGCACCGATCTGGGCGAAGTGACGCTGGTGCCCGGCACCGGCGGCATCTTCACCATTTCCTGCAATGACACGCTGGTCTGGGACCGCAAGCGCGACGGCGGCTTTCCAGACGCGGCCAAACTGAAGCAACTGGTCCGCGATGTCATTGATCCGGACCGCGATCTCGGTCATTCCGATCGGAAGACAAAGGCGTAGAGCTCGCCGGCGCTTCCGTCAGTTGCGTCGCCACGCTCCGAGCCGGCGCCAATCGCAATACCCACGGCGACGCCCATCGGAAGGTCATCCAGAGCAGTGCCGATCGCGGCACCGACACCAACTCCGATGGCCATGCCGAAGGCCATATTTGCGTATTGATCCTTCATCGGTCGCTCCATCCATCGTCGTCAACGCGTGGCGAACCAGAAGGATGCCAGCGCGGCTATGCCGCTGATGGTGCGGACATGGTTCCACATCACCCATTCATTGAGGTAGCGCGACCACAGGCTTGCGCCATTGCTGCTGGCCGGATCGACGGCGGCGAGCGCATCGTTCAGCGGGACGTTGAAGATCATCGTCACCACCACGATGCCGATGAGATAGAGCAGGCTGCCGGCAATCAGCCAGAGCGAGCCCGGCTGGCTCCAGCCGATCACCGCACCGATAGCGACAACAATGCAGACGAGGGCCGTGCCGAACAGCGCTGTCATGAACAGCGGGGTCACAGCTGTGACATTGATCGAATTCATCGCGGCAATCCCGCTTGCGGCTGGCATGCGGGCGAGGCCCGGCATGACGAAGCTGGAGAAAGCAAAGAAGACGCCGCCGACGAGGCCAGAGCCGAGTGCGGCGATGAAGATGAGAGTGGGAAGAAGTTTCGCGATCATGTCAGTTGCTCCAAGCCCGTTGTGTTTTCCGGCAAACATGAATAATCCTCATGTTTGCAAAACGTGATAAACCCTCGTATTTTATGAGTCAAGCGATTTTGATGCATTTGGAGTCAGTCATGGAAGACGCGGCAGCCCCCGTTTCCGCACAGGAGCAGGTTGCTTCACCGCGCCGGGCGCCGAGCCAGCAGCGCAGCCGCGAGCGGGTCGAGCGCATGCTGGCGGCTGCCTCGGCGCTGATCGCCGAGCAAGGCAGCGATGCCATGCGCATGGGTGAGGTGGCGGAACGGGCAGGGGTGTCGATCGGCTCGCTCTACCAGTTTTTTCCGGACAAGCGGGCGATCATCTGGGCGCTGGCCGAGCGCTACACCGCCGAAAGCCAGGCCTGCATCTCAGCCGCGCTCGCCGGTGTCAGCGATGCCGAAGGGCTGGGCCGGGCGTTTACGGAACTGGTCGATATCTATTACGGGCTGTTCCTGGCGGAGCCGGTGATACGCGACATCTGGTCGGGCACGCAGGCCGACAAGGCGCTGCGCCAACTCGAACTCGCCGACAGCCGCGCCAACGCCGGGTTTCTGACCACGGTGCTCAAACGCTTGCGACCCGACGCCGATCCGGCGGCTCTCGACACCACAGCGTTCCTGGTCTGGCAGATGGGCGAAGCCGCCATGCGGCTGGCGATCTCCGTCGAGCGGCAGGAGGGCGACAGGCTGGTCGCCGCCTACAAGCGCATGGCGCTAAGGGAATTGCTGGCCCAGTAGCGCCGCGCCGCAACAAAAAACCCGCCACGGAGGCGGGTTTTGATCTGCGAAAGGTCGTTTGGCTTAAGTTCTTACTTGATGCAAGTCGTTATCCCAAAACCGCTTCGCACTTTTGGGCGACATGCAATTAGATGCCGAAACCTTCGAAACGCTTCTTGAACTTCGACAGGCGACCGCCGCGATCGAGCAGGGTCTGCTGGCCGCCGGTCCAGGCCGGGTGAGTGGTCGGGTCGATATCGAGGTTCATCGTATCGCCTTCCTTGCCCCAGGTCGAACGGGTCGTGTATTCGGTGCCGTCGGTCATGACGACCTTGATGGTGTGGTAGTCGGGATGAATAGCGCTCTTCATGGCTCGGTTCCTGGCTTGCCGGCGCGGCTGACGGGCATAAGCCTGCGTCGATGCGCCTCTTTTTAAAACTCGAAGCCGCAGCTATTGAGGAGCCACGGCTTCTAAAACGGTCGGCGAGCCTATACATCAGCCGGAATTGAATCACAAGGCCGCGGCAAGCGCATATTGAGGCGCAGACCCCAAGGGCGGCTGGAGGAAACATCGGGATGGCGCAAATCACCAGCGCAGACGAGCGCCGGCGTTCGCTCAAGCCGCTCCGGCGCCTGTTTCCGTATATCACGCACTACCGCACGCTGGTCGTCGGCGCCATCATCTCGCTGGTCATCGCGGCGGCAACCACGCTGGCGCTGCCGCTGGCGGTGCGGCGCATGATCGATCATGGCTTCTCGTCGGCCAGCACCACCTTCATCGCCGAATATTTCGCCGCCTTGGTGGCGATGGCCGCCGTACTGGCGGCAGCATCGGCCGGCCGCTACTATTTCGTCATCACGCTCGGCGAGCGCGTCGTCGCCGATATCCGGCGCGATGTGTTTGCCCATGTGACGACGCTGTCGCCTGCCTTCTTCGACACCGCCCAGTCGGGCGAAATCGTGTCGCGGCTTGCCGCCGACACGACGCAGGTCAAGTCGGCGGTCGGGGCGACCGCCTCGGTGGCGCTGCGCAACGTCATCCTTGGTCTTGGCGCGGTGGGGATGATGGTCGTCACCAGTCCGAAACTGTCGGGCCTGGTCATCGCAGCGATACCCGTCATCGTGCTGCCGCTGGTCGCTTTCGGCCGCTCGGTGCGGCGCAAATCACGCCAGGCGCAGGATACGCTGGCCGATGCCACCGCCTATGCCAGCGAGCAGATCGGCGCGGTGCGCACGCTGCAGGCCTTCACCAATGAGAAACTGGTCACCGGGCATTTCTCGGCCGCGGTGGAAGCTGCTTTCGAGGCGGCACGCTCCTCGATCTTCGCGCGCTCCTTCCTTACCTTCTTCGCCATTTTCACCATCTTCTCGTCAGTCGTGGCGGTGCTGTGGTTCGGCTCGCGCGATGTGCTCGAAGGCTCGATATCGCCGGGCACGCTCGGCCAGTTCCTGCTCTATTCGGTGTTCGCCGCCGGCGCGTTGGGGGCGTTGTCGGAAGTCTGGGGCGAGCTTGCGCAAGCGGCGGGTGCCGCCGAACGGCTGACCGAGATCCTGGCCGAGAAGCCGGCGATCCAGGCTCCCGCCGATCCAAAGCCGCTGCCGACCGTCGCCAAGGGCGCGATCGTCTTCGACAATGTCTCCTTCTCCTACCCGGCAAGGCCCGACCGCGCTGCCGTGCACGGCTTGAGCTTTCAGGTCATGCCGGGCGAGACGGTGGCGATCGTCGGGCCGTCAGGGGCCGGCAAGAGCACGGTGTTTTCGCTTATCCTGCGCTTCTACGATCCCGAAACTGGCAAGATCCTGATCGACGGCGTCGACGTGCGCGAGGCCGATCCCGTTTCGGTCCGCCAGCGCATCGCGATCGTGCCGCAGGACGTCACCATTTTCGCGGCAAGCGCTCGTGACAATATCGGTTTCGGCCGGCCGGGAGCCAACAAGGCCGAAATCGAGACGGCGGCGAAGGATGCGCTTGCCGATGAATTCATCCTCAAGCTGGAAAAAGGCTATGACAGCCAGGTCGGTGAGCGCGGCGTGACGCTGTCAGGCGGCCAGCGCCAGCGGGTTGCGATCGCCCGCGCCATCCTGCGCGACGCCCCGATCCTGCTGCTCGACGAGGCCACCTCCGCCCTCGACGCCGAGAGCGAGACGCTGGTGCAGACGGCGCTGGAACGCCTGATGCAGGGCCGCACCACGATCGTCATCGCCCACCGCCTGGCGACGGTGCTGAAGGCCGACAGGATCCTGGTCATGGATGGCGGCTCGATCGTCGAGGAAGGCACGCATCAGAGCCTTGTCGCCAAGGGCGGCATTTATGCGCGGCTGGCCAAGCTGCAGTTCGAAACCGGCGCGAGTGCTTTCAGGGGCGCGGCTGAGTAGTCAGAACCATCTTGCGTTCCTGATGTGCCGACCGTCCTTACGCGGCTCCGTAGCGCTGTTTCAGATGGTTCACGAAATAGGTGGCGTTGAGCTTTTCGCCGGTGGCGCGTTCGAGCAGGTCCGGCGTCGACCAGCGTGACCCCTGCGACCAGATCTTTTGGCGGCGCCAGTCGTTGATCACATCGAAATTGCCTTTGGCGAGATCGTCATCGGCGGCCGGATGTTCCCGCGTCAGCGCTGCCCATTGCTGCGCCGCCATCATCGCGCCCAGCGTGTAGGACGGGAAGTAGCCGAAGGCGGCCCCCGGCCAATGCACGTCCTGCATCGGCCCGTCGGCGGGGTTGTCGATGGTGGAAAGGCCGAGATAGTCGCGCATCTTGGCGTCCCAGGCTTCGGGCAGGTCGGCCACTTCAAGCTTGCCGGCGACGAGATCCTGCTCCAGTTCGTAGCGCAGGATAACATGCAGGGGATAGGTCACCTCGTCGGCATCGACCCGGATCAGTCCGCGCTCGACGCGATGCACATGCGGCAGGATATCGTCGAGTGACCAGGCTTCGCCGAGATGCTTTTCGACCACCCGCAGCGCCCAGCGCCAGAAGGCCGGGTTGCGGCCGAGCTGCTTTTCGACAAAAAGGCTCTGGCTTTCATGCACCGCCATGCCGCGCGCCTTGCCGAGCGGCCAGTGCGACCACGCCTTGGGCAGGTTCTGTTCGTAGAGCGCATGGCCGGTCTCGTGCAGCACACCCATCAGCGCCGACAGGAAATCGGAGGTCTTGTAGCGGGTGGTGATGCGCACGTCGCTCGGCACGCCGCCGCAGAAAGGGTGGTGCGACACCGACAGCGACCCGTGCGTCAGGTCGAAGCCGACCGACGCCATCATGGCAAGGCCGAGCTCGCGCTGCCGATCAATCGCATAGGTGCCCGACAGCGGCTTCAGCGGGCGCTTGCGCAGCCGCGCGTCCTGGATCGCCAGCGCCTCCGGCACGAAGCTTTTCAGGAAAGCCTTCAGGTCGGTGAAGACTGGCGTGATGTCGGCGGTGCGGTTGCCGGGATCGTACTGCTCCATCAGCGCGTCATAGGGGGCTAGGCCGAGCACGTCGGCACGCAGCGCCGCCTCCTCGCGCACCAGCGCCACGACGCCCTCCAGCGCCGGCTGGAAGCCTGCCCAGTCGTTCTTGGCGCGCAGGCCGCGCCACAGCTGCTCGCAACGCATGCGCGCGGTCGTCTGGCGTTCGACGAATTCGACCGGCAGGCAGGTCAGGTTGGTATATTGGCGCCGCAGTTCCAAGACCGCGGCGCGCTGCTCTTCACCCAACGCTTCCTGTTCGGCCACGACGATCCAGTCTGCTATCTCCGGCGCCGTCGCCCTGGTGTGGTACATACCGGCCAGTGCAGACATCGCCTCGGCGCGCTTCTCGCCACCGCCCACGGCCATGTGGGTGGCCTCGTCGGCGCCGAGGATGGCCAGCGCGTGCTCGAGCGCTTCGAGCTTGTGGCCGAGATCATCGAGTTTCTGAAAGGACATGGCGGCTTCCGTGATTGGGGACGGCGCGAAAAGACACCAACGCAAATGCGTTGGCAACCCTCAGATGCCGTCGGGCAAATGCACCTTGCGCAGGCGATGCCGCGCATGGAATGCTGACAGAGCGGTTCATCGTTTCACGGAAACGCAGAACCGCTCTATCTCTTGTTCTTGGCGCAATTCCGGACGGAAAACCGCTTCGCACTTTTCCTGGAATTGCTGCCGGCAACCAAAGAAGGGGAGCAAATGATCGGCAACATCCTTGTCGGGCTGGTGGCCTTGATCCATGCCTACGTCGTCTATCTGGAGATGGTGCTGTGGGACACGCCGCGCGGACACAAGGCTTTCAACCTGACTCCGGAATTCGCCAGTGCCTCGAAAGTGCTCGCCGCCAATCAGGGGCTCTACAACGGTTTCCTTGCCGCCGGCCTGATCTGGGGGCTTTGTCTCGGTGCGGCCGGTTTTCAGGTCAAATTGTTCTTCCTGTCGTGCGTGGCCATTGCCGGCCTCTATGGCGCGGCAACGGTTGGCCGCAAGATCCTGTTCATCCAGACCGTGCCGGCGGCGGCTGCCCTGATCGCGGTGTGGCTCGGCTGGTAAAAAGGACGCCCGCGGAATGGCTCCCGAAGGCGTCAGAGGTCCCTTCCTCTTGGACCCTTCAACCGTTCGGGTAGTTGCCGCCGTCGGAGCCGTCGCCTATCAGGAAACCGCTGCCGGTATCGATCATCAACCGCTGGTCGACATTGTCGAGACGACGCAACAGGTCGTGGTATTGCGCGGCCGGTATCCTGCCATGATAGGACGCGGCGACTTTCTCGGCCGCTTGACCGATGTGGGCCGTGCGCATTTCCAGGCGTTCCGCCACGGCCGGGGTGATGTTGTTGGCCTGTCTTGCGTCCACGATGCCCTGCCGGACGCCCTGCACCTGTGCGGTAAGCGCCTCGACACGCGGGCCGGTCATATCGGTTGGATCGGTCGCGTCGAGAGCGCCCTTGTTGTGATGGCCCGCGGCATAGGCGCCGGCAAGCGGGACGGCGATGAGGAATGCCGTGAGTGTCGCAGTTCTAAGCGAGGTCTTGGGAGTAAAAGAGCGCATCACGCGTCTCCTCTTGTAGAGGAAGGCGGCGGTTGTCCGCCTGCCTTCCGGCCTTGGGCCGTCCGGTTCCGTCGCGTCGCGATGAGGAGATTCATCGCCGGCGGTTCTCGGCCCGGGCGGGAAGCTAGGCCCGCCCTGCGACAATGTGTAATTAAAAAAAGATAATCTTTTCAGGCCTTGCCGGCCTCGACTTACGCCCTAGAGTTGAGCCGGCGAACAAGTTCGCGTGACAATGGATCAACGTTCGGTGAGCTTCAGTTCAATACGGCGGTTCTTGTTGCGCGCCTCTTCGGTGTCGGCGGGGTCGAGCGGCTGGAACTCACCGAAGCCGGCTGCTACGAGCCGGTTGGCCGGCACGCCGTTCTCGATCAGGAATTTTACCACCGAGGTCGAACGCGCCGTCGACAGCTCCCAATTGTCGCGGTAGCGGCCGGTGCCGGAGAGCGGCTTGTTGTCGGTATGGCCGTCGACGCGCAGCACCCAGTTGATCTCGGGCGGGATTTCCTTCTGCAACTCGATGATGGCGTCGGCGAGCTTTTTCATCTCGACCTTGCCGGCATCGTTGATCACCTCGGAGCCGGTCGGGAACAGCACTTCCGACTGGAAGACGAAGCGATCGCCGACGATACGGATGTTCTCGCGGTCGGCGAGGATTTCGCGCAAACGGCCGAAGAAGTCGGAGCGGTAGCGGTTCAATTCCTGCACGCGTTGCGCCAGCGCGACGTTGAGGCGACGGCCGAGATCGGCGATCTTGGTGTTGGAATCGCGGTCGCGGATTTCGGAGACGTTGAGCGCATCCTCGAGCGCGCCGATCTGCTTGCGCAGTGCCGCAATCTGCTGGTTGAGGATCTCGACCTGGCTCAGTGCCTGCTGGCTGATCTGGCGCTGGCTGTCGAGTTCGCCGCCGAGCGCCGCGGCGCGCTGGTTGGCGGCGTCGCCGGCACCGGCACCTTGCGCCAGCAGCTGTTCGAGCCGGCTCTTTTCCGCTTGCGCCGCTGACAGCGACGCCTGCAGATTGGCCAGTGAATCATCCTTGTCCTGCGCCGTCGAGCGCTCCAGCGCCAGCAACTGGGTCAGCTCGTTGATCTGCGAGTTGAGGCGCGAGAGTGCCGTATCCTTGCCGGAGATTTCGCGTCCCAGCAGGAACTGCGCCAGCACGAAGACCGTGAGCAGGAACATGATGGCCAAAAGTAGCGTCGACAGCGCGTCGACGAAGCCCGGCCAGTAGTCGATGCGGCGATCGGTACGCCGGCCCCTGGCGAGTGCCACTTCAGTGCACCCCGGGCTTCTTCAGGGCATCGGCGATCTTTTCCAGCGTGTTGCGCATCGCCTTCTGCTCGTCGGACTGGGCCTCGACCCAGTCGCGCATGATCTGCTGTTCCGAGCGCATGTTCTTGACCAGGCCGGAAATGCCGTCGGCGAGATTGGCCATGGCGGTGGCGACGCGCGGGTTGGAGCCGCCGCCATTCTCCTGCATGCTGCGCAGCCGTTCCGACAGCACCCGGATCTCGTCGGAGGATTCAGTCTTGGCCGGATCGGCGACGATGATGTCCGACGACAGGTCGGTGACCGAGGAAAGCCAGTTTTCGAGTTCGGTGTAGAAGCGCGTCTGGGCGCGGCCGGCCTGCAGGTCGAGGAAGCCGAGCACCAGCGAGCCGGAGAGGCCGAACAGCGAGGACGAGAAGGCTGTGCCCATGCCGGCCAGCGGCGCCGAAAGCCCCTGCTTCAAGGAATCGAGAACCGCGGCGGCGTCACCGGTGCCGGGATCGAGCGATTCGATGGTCTCGCGGATCGAACCGATGGTGTTCAACAGTCCCCAGAAGGTGCCGAGCAGGCCGAGGAACACCAGCAGGCCGACGAGATAGCGCGAGGTGTCGCGGCTTTCGTCGAGGCGGGTGGCGATGGAATCGAGCATGGTGCGCATCGAACTGGTCGAGAAGGCCGTCGCCGAGGAGCGGCCGATCATCGCCTTCATAGGCGCCAGCAGCACCGGTTCTGTCGTCTCCGAGCCGGCACGGAAGGAGTTGACCCAGCGCACTTCGCGAAACAGTCGCCCGACCTGGGCGAAGGCCAAAAGGATGCCGACCACCAGCACCCCGACGATCAGGCCATTGAGGCCGGGATTGCTGCCAAAAGCGGTTGAGATCTGTCGGGTGAGGATGGCGGCGATGAAGGCGACGATGACCAGGAAGATCACCATAGTCAGCAGGAAGACCTGCGGGCTTGATAATTTATGCGGGTCGTAGATCAGGACATCAGAACGTCTGCCCATGCCGAAGGATCTGAGAAAAGCCATCCGTGCCCCGTTTCCGATGCCGCCGCCGATCACGTAAACCGCGACTCTAAACGGAATTGTGACCAAATTGAATGGCGCTTGGCAATATTGCCGCGTCGATAATGTCAGAGGCGATTGATGACCAGACAGTCGACCATGGCGGCCAGATGCAGGCCGGCGCCGGCGACGACGAAACCGTGCCACAGCGCGTTGTGGAAGCGCAGCCCCTTCCAAGCGAAGAAGATGACGCCGCAGGAGTAGACGATGCCGCCGGCAACGATGAGCGCGATCGATGTCGTCGGCAGCGTCTGGACAAGCGGCTTGAACAGGATGATGCCGCTCCAGCCGATGGCGAGATAGAAGCCGATCGCCAGCCGGTCGAAACGGCCGGGCAAGAACACCTTGATGGCAATGCCCAGCACTGCCGCCGTCCAGACCAGCACGATCATCCATCGCGCCAGCGGCGAGCCTTCGAGCTGCGCCAGGAAAGGCGTATAGGTCGCGGCGATCAGCAGATAGATCGCGGCGTGGTCGAAACGCCGCAACACCCATTTTGCCGGCGACGACACCGGCCACAGATTGTAGGTCATCGACACTGAGAGCACGGTGAGCAGCGAAACCACGTAGAAGGCGGCGGCGATGTATTCGCCCGGTCCGACACGAAACGCCGCCAGCGCCAGCAGTGCGGAACCGGCCGATATCGCCAGCACGATGCCGACCGCATGGACGATACCGTCGGCGATCATCTCGGCGCGCGAATAGTGCCAGCGTCCGATGAACGGGATGTCGGGGTAGGGTTGGTTGTCGTTCACTGCCGGGTTTCCTGCGCCGCGCACCCCAATTTGGGCGCTCGCAGGGCAGTATTTCAAGCTTTCGTTGCGGTCTTGCGACTGCGGCGCATCAGCGCGGCGTGCCTGTCAACGAGGGGGGAGCGGCTTCTTCACGGCCTTC
Source organism: Mesorhizobium sp. CO1-1-8 (assembly GCF_020164875.1). NCBI lineage: Bacteria > Pseudomonadati > Pseudomonadota > Alphaproteobacteria > Hyphomicrobiales > Phyllobacteriaceae > Mesorhizobium > Mesorhizobium sp. CO1-1-8. The sequence goes on from NZ_JAIUGZ010000019.1 coordinate 27,977, forward strand.
AGCAGGGCGCGCTGGATGACCTCGTTGCCGGCGACAACCGAGCCGTTGTCGAGCATGTCCTGGCCGCCATCCATGTCGGAGACGAAGCCGCCCGCCTCGCGGATCAAAAGCAGCCCGGCGGCGATGTCCCAGGCGGACAGGCCGGTTTCCCAGAAGCCATCCATGCGGCCGGCGGCGACATAGGCGAGGTCGAGCGATGCGGAGCCGAGGCGGCGGACACCGGAAACCTCGGCCATGACATTGCGCAGCTCGACGAGGAAATTGCCGTGGTGGCCGCGTCCGAGATGCGGCATGCCGCAGCCGATGACCGTGTCGACCAGCTTGGTACGGCCGGCGACGCGCAGGCGGCGGTCGTTCATGAAGGCGCCGCCGCCGCGTTCGCAGGTGTAGAGTTCGTCCATCGCCGGATTGTAGATGACGCCGGCAACGATCTGGCCCTGGCGCTCCAGCGCGATCGAAACGGCAAAGAGCGGAATGCCGTGCAGGAAATTGGTGGTGCCGTCGAGCGGGTCGATTATCCAGCGATGCTGGCCGTCGTCGCCTTCGACCACGCCGCGCTCTTCCATCAGGAAGGCATAGCCCGGCCGTGCCTTGGACAGCTCGGCGAAGACGATGTCCTCGGCCTTGCGGTCGGCCTGGCTGACATAGTCGCCGGGGCCTTTCATCGAGACCTGCAGGTTCTGCACCTCGCCGAAGTCGCGCGACAGCGAGCGGCCAGCCTTCATTGCGGCCTGGACCATGACGTTGAGAAGGGCTGAGCGTGCCATAGTGCTTTTTCCCGGTGCTGCGCTTTAAACTCTGCCTCGATGCATGTCGGTGACCCAAAACCGGGGCCACTTTTGGGCGACATGCGTCAGTCGGCGCGGCGCACGTAAGTGATTTCGTTGGTGTCGACGATGATCCGCTCGCCGGCACCGATAAAGGGCGGCACCAAGACGCGGATGCCGTTCTCCAGGATCGCCGGCTTGTAGGACGATGCCGCCGTCTGGCCCTTCACCACCGGGTCGGCCTCGGTGATGGTCAGCGTCACATAGTCGGGCAGCGAAATGCCGATCGGCCGCTCTTCGTAGAGCTGGACCGTCACCATCATGCCGTCCTGCAGGAAGGCGGCGCGATCGCCGACGAAGTCCTTGTTCAATTCGAGCTGCTCGTAGCTCTGGGTATCCATGAACACCAGTGCGTCTTCCTGCGCGTAGAGGAAGGAAAAATCCTTCAGGTCGAGCCGGATCTGTTCGACCGTCTCGGCCGAGCGGAAGCGCTCGTTGAGCTTGGTGCCGTTGATGAGGTTCTTCAGTTCGACCTGATTGTAGGCGCCGCCCTTGCCAGGCTTGACGGTGTTGGTCCTGACCGCCACCCAAAGGCCGCCATCATGCTCGATGACATAGCCGGGACGGATTTCGTTGCCATTGATCTTGGCCATGATGAGGTGATCCGGAATGATGCCAACAGCCACGCCGTTGGTATGGGATGTTCGCTGGGAAAGCGATTTCGGGCTCCCAAGACCACAAATCGCCAGAAGAGGCAAGGGAGCGGGCAGGTTGGGACCAGGCGAGGAAGCCGGGGTTACACTTGCAATGACAGCGAGAACCGCCGTCAAGGCAGCCGGTTCGCCTTCTGCAGCGCCTGCTTGGTCTGGTCGTCGTCCAGCCCCTGCAGGAAGTCGTCCATCTGCGGGTCGATGAGGCCGGCACGGCGGGCGACGACGTACCAGGCGCCGGCAAGCACCAGGTCCGGATCGGTGCCGATGCCTTGCATATAGAGCTTGGCCAGGCGGTTCTGGGCGGCGACATTGCCGCCCTCCGCCGCCTGCTTCATCCAGCCGAAGGCGGATTTCAGGTCGCGCGCACCGCCGCGGCCTTCGATCATCCAGGCGGCGAGATCGATCTGCGCGGTGTCGTAGTTCTGCCTTGCGGCCTGCGCCAGCAGGCGCCTTGCCTGGGCGTCGTCGCGTGGCTTGCCGCCGACACCGTTGGCGTAGATCTGCGACATTGCATATTGCGCGTCCGCGAGGCCGGTCGCGGCGGCGCGCTCATAGTAGGAGACCGCCTTGGCCATGCCGGCGTCGCCGGGGTCCTGCTGGACCAGCATCTGCGCAAAATTGAATTGCGCCAGCCGGTTGCCGGCTTCGGCGGCGGCCTGCATCAGGGCGTAGGCCTCTTTTCCATCCTTTTTGACATAGCGGCCGTCGAGCAGCATCAGCGCATACTGGAACTGCGATTCCGGCACACCCTGTTCGGCGGCCAAGGCGTACCATTTCGCCGCCTGCGCCGAATTGACCGGCACACCGAGACCTCGCGACAGGATCTCGGCCACCAAGGTCTGCGCCGCCGGATCGCCGTTTTGCGCCCGGACCAATGCCAGATTGTAAGCTGTCTTGTAGAGACCGCGCTGGAAGGCGCCATAGGCCGCGTCGGCGGGTTTTGCGCCGAAGCGGTCGGGATTGATGGCGTCGGCCGATGGCAGCGGCGCCGGTTCTGCCGTGGTGGCGGGCTGCGGCAATGGCTTTTCGATCGGCTTATCGGTGTGGATTTCCGGCTTGGGCTGCGGCAGAGGGATGGTCTCCGCAGCGGCAGCCTGGACCATCAGCACCGCAAGCAGAGCCTGGAGGGGAAGCGTCGCCGAGGACATTTCAGTCCTCGAAGCGCGGCGCGGTCTCGTCGAGCAGCGCGTTGGCGGTGGCGACCGCTGTCTTGGGATCGGTGCCGTCGGCGAACACGGCGCTCGACAGCGCCACGAATTCAGCGCCGGTGGCGCCCACGGCTTCGACCGAGGCGATGTCGGATCCGGCCATGACGATGCAAGGGATTTGGATCATGTCCGCCCACCATGCGCCGAGCGACAGGTTGCGCGGGTGCGGTTCCGGCTTGTTGTCGTAGCCGAAGCGGCCGAAGAAGATGTAGTCTGGCCGCGTCTCGCCAAGCTCGAGCGCGTCGTCACGCGTCTTGGCGCCTCCGGTGCCGACCATCATCTTTGCCTGGAAATGCTCGATCGTCTCGGCAAGTTCGGCCTTGGAGACCTCGACATGGATGCCATCGGCCTGGACGCGGCCGGCTATGCGGGTGTCGCCGGCGATGATGACAGCAACGCCGGCGGCTTGCGCTGCCGGCACAATCTGTTCGGCAAAAGCCTGGAAGGAGGCTTCATCCATGCCGTTCTCGGGCAGGATCAGCGAAGCGACATCGCCGCCATCGAATGCCGCGACAATACGGGGCGCCGGCACGCCGGGTGGCGCGATCAGCACGATGCGACAGCGATTGGGGGGCGTTGCTTCATTCATGGTTCTTCGGGTCCCGCGTTTCGCCTATGCCGGGCGAAGATGGTTGGATTGCGGCATAGAGCAAAGTGCCCGCCTTGAACAGGCGGGCAGCCGGGATCGCGATGTTTGATCCGCCGGGCAGCCGGCGGGGGCGCTTCACTTGATCGGGTGCGGGCTCGCGATGGGCGGTTTGCCCTTCCACAGCGTCCAGCCGAGGTTCATGCCGGCGGCGGCGATCAGGATGGCGGTGGCGCCGACGACCTGGCTCAGATGCAGCCGATGGCCGAAGGCGATGACGTCGACCAGAATGGCGACGACGGGATAGATGAACGACAGCGATCCCTGCAGATGCGTCGGCAGCTTCTGGATGGCGCCGTACATGAGTATGTACATCAGGCCGGTGTGGACGATGCCGAGCGTCGCCAGCATGGTCCAGATCCAGGCATCGGCCGGAAGCTGTGAAAGATTGGCGAAGGGCGCCAGCATGACGACGCCGACGCAGACCTGGATCAGCGCGATGAGGTGCGGCGGCGTGCCCTTGAGCTTCTTGGTGACGATGGCGGCAACGGCCCAGAAGAAAGCCGCGCCCAATGCCATGACGATGCCGGTAAAATAATCCGTGCCGGCCATGCCGGCATTGGGGCCAGCGTCGGGGGCCGACTGCACGATCAGCACCATGCCGGCGAAGGCGATGGCCAGCCAGGTCAGCTTGGTCAGGGTCAGCCGCTCGGCGAAGAACAGCGCGCCGAAGCCGACCAGCATGAAGGGCTGCGTGTTGTAGACGGCGGTGGCGATCGAGATCGATGCGCGTGAAAAAGCGCTGAACAGCAAAAGCCAGTTGACGACGATGGCGACGCCGCCGAGCGCGGCGATGCCGATGACGCGTAGCGACAGTCGGTTGCGCAGCATCCCCAACCCGGCGCAGATGATGAGCAGCGTCAGCGCGCCGAAAGCGCAACGCCAGAACACCACATCCATGATCGGCTGGCCGGACAGGACGACGAACCATCCGATCGTTCCCAGGATCGCCATTGCGGCTGACATTTCGACCGTGCCGCGTACTGTCTCGTTCACAACAAACCTCCGTATCCCTGCAACCGCTATGATCTCATGCGGCTACGCGGCTTTCCATCGGATTAGAAAAGGGGTATGGGTAAACGGCCTAATTATATTAGGTTATGGGTTCCAAATCGGCAGGAAATGTAAAATGCTGGATGACCTCGACCGAAATCTCCTTGAAATCCTGGTCAAGGATGCGCGGGCTTCGCTGAAGGAACTGGCCGCCCAGGTCGGGCTGTCGTCGCCAAGCGTCTCGGAGCGGCTGCGACGGCTGGAGGAGCGCGGCGTCATCCGGGCGTTCACTGTCGAGATCGATGCGCTGGCGCTCGGTTATACCTTGCAGGCCATCGTGCGCATCCGGCCTCTGCCCGGCAAGCTGCACATCGTGCAGAAGCTGATCGAGGACATCCCCGAATTCGGGGAATGCGACAAGGTGACGGGCGATGACTGCTTCGTCGCTCGCCTGTTCGTGCGATCGATCGGTGATCTCGACGGGATTCTCGACCGCATCGCCGACAAGGCCGAAACCAGCACCGCCATCATCAAGGCGCAGCCGATCCGGCGGCGCCCGCCGCCGCTCGATGCGGCCTCGCCGCGCGACAGGGCAAAGGTCGTGCAAGCATCCTGGGCCACGCCCTGGGTGCCAGAGGGCTGATTGCAGCGGGTGGAAAGCCGGCGGCCGGTTGGTTAGGGTGCCGTCCAAACGAGGCTGAGACGATAATGGCGCAGAACATATACGACCGTGAGGATTTCTTCGCAGGCTACAGCCAACTCGGCCGTTCGATCGAAGGGCTGGAGGGTGCCGCCGAGTGGCCGGCGCTGTGCACGATGCTGCCCGATGTCAGCGGCTTGAGGGTCCTCGATCTCGGCTGCGGCTTCGGCTGGTTCTGCCGCTGGGCAAGCGAGCATGGGGCGGCGCAGGTGCTTGGCCTGGATCTGTCGGAGAAGATGCTTGCCCGGGCAAGGGCCGCCGCCGGCCCGGATGCGGGCATACGTTATGAGACGGCCGATCTCGATCGGCTCAGCCTGCCGCAAGCCAGCTTCGATCTCGTCTACAGCTCGCTCGCCTTGCACTATCTCGAGGATGTGCTGCGTCTGTTCGGGACCGTGCATCAGGCCCTGTCGCCCGGCGGACATTTCGTCTTCTCGACCGAGCATCCGATCTTCATGGCGCCGACCAAACCCGGCTGGGTGATCGATGCCGAAGGCCGCAAGACGTGGCCTGTCGACCAATATCTGGTGGAAGGACCGCGCAGCACGGACTGGCTGGCCAAGGGTGTCGTGAAACATCACCGCACGATCGGCACCACGCTCAACGCTCTGATCCGATCCGGCTTCACCATCGACCATGTCGAGGAATTCCGGCCGACCGATGCGCAGATCGCGGCCAAACCCGAACTGGCGGAGGAACTCGAGCGGCCGATGTTCCTGCTGGTCTCGGCCCGCCGATAGACACAGGCCGGCGACGGCCGGATGTGTGGCCGCCACGCTCACATTTGCTGTCGCTCCGCCCGGCATTCTGGGCTATTCAAGCGTCGACACGCTTTCCCTCCGGACCAGCCCCCTCCCATGTCAGGCCTGCTTCTCGATCCGTGGTTCTATGCGGCCGCCCTTCCGGCGGTCATTCTGGTCGGCCTGTCCAAGGGCGGCTTCGGCGGCGCCGTCGGCTTCGTCGGCGTGCCGCTGATGGCACTGACCATGCCGCCGGTGCAGGCGGCAGCCATCCTGCTGCCGATCCTGTGCCTGATGGACATCGTCTCGGTGTGGACGTGGTGGGGCGTCTATAACAGAAAGATGCTGGTCGACATGATGCCGGGCGCCGTCATCGGCATCGGCCTTGGCTGGCTGACGGCGGCCTTGGTGACCGAAGAGGCGGTGCGGCTGATCGTCGGCGCCGTCGCCATCATCTTCGTCCTGCGCTGGCTCTATCTGCAGTTCCGCCACGGCGCCGACCACGCAGCCGCGCCCAACCGCGTGGCCGCCGCCGTCTGGGGCACGGTCGCCGGGTTCACCAGCTTCGTCGCCCATGTCGGCGGCCCGCCCTTCCAGGTCTATGCCTTGCCGATCCGGCTCGATCCGAAAGTTCTGTCGGGCACCGCCGCGATCTTCTTTGCCGCCACCAATGCGCTGAAGCTGGTTCCCTATTTCGCGCTCGGCCAGTTCGACACCGCCAATCTGACGGCGTCGGCGGTGCTGATGCCGCTGGCGCCGCTGTCGACCATCGCCGGGGCGTGGCTGGTGCGGAGGATGCGGCCGGAAACCTTCTATCCCTTCACCTACGCGACCGTGGCGGTCGTGGCGCTGAAGTTGCTGTGGGATGGCATAGCTGGGCTTATGTAGAAAGGCAGCCGCGCAGCCTTCCGTCACCATCAGGGTCAGGCAGCGCTCGGCACGAGGCGACGGTTGCCACCAAAGGCAAGTGTGGCGCCTGCCGCAACGACCAGCACCATGCCGGCGAGGATTCCGATGTCATGCACGGTCGGCTTGAGCACCATGTCGGCGATGATCACCAGCATCACCGCGTAGTCGAAGCGTGCCGCGCTCATCATCCGCTGGCCGATGGCAAGAACGGCTGGCGTGACGCCCTCCTTGGCGATCATCTCGCCCATGCGCTCGCCGGTCGGCTTGAAGATCAACATGCCGATCGAAAAGGTCGTGGCGTAGCCGGCCAGGCCGATCAGGATCCACAGATCGGAGAAGCCGACCCAGAACCAGCACATGATGAGGCCGAAGATCAGCGTCAGCATCGACATCGGCGCAAAAAACCTGCCGCCCAGCTGGCCGCTGGCGCGCATCGCCTGCAGCTTGTCCTCGATGTTGCCCGCCCGCTCGGCAAGCATGCCCAGCAGGAACAGTACGAAGCCACCGCCGACCCACAGAATGGCGGTAGTGACGTGGAGGAATTTAACGATCGAGTACCAGTCCATGGGTTGCTCCTGCAGTGTTCCGGTCAGGTTTGCGGCGGCCCGGATGGCGCCGCCGTCAGAGGAGCAGGCGTTTAGCGCGGCGCCTGTTTCGGAACGATGTCGCGTAAAAACCGGCTCTGTTTCAGCGCAATGAAAAAGCGGCTGAGATTGAGATTGTGAACGCGCTATCTGATTTCCTGTTAGCTAGCCTGACGCTGGAGATGCTGTGCTGTTACGGCACAATATGGCGGCGTTCGGTCAAAAAACATTCGCGTCGTTAAGGCTTCATTAAGCTTTACAGGTGTTTACTATGTTCATCCAGTGATCTGGATTCTTACCGAGTGGTTGGAGCCACTTTGTTTGACGCCTCCCTGTTAAACTCCTGAGAGCCGCCTTATCCGCGGCTCTTTTTTTGTCTTCATTTCCCTTTTTGTCCGCGTCTCAGCGGGGCCGCCCGACAGAGGCTTGCCGTTAACCTTCTGTTAAACATGTGCTTGCCTTCACCGGTGACGAAGCGCATTTTCAAGCTTCAGTCAGATAGGGTTCCGGGTGTATCGGCAGGGAGCCGAATCAGCCGGTTGCAAGTGCAGGGGCGTATCAATGAACGAGCCTTCGAAGGGCAGTGCGAAAACCGTCAAGCTGGCGGAACGCCGGGTTTTCTCGCAATCCTTCAAGCCGCTTTACCAGGAAGGTATGGGCCTGGTCGAACAGGCGGCGGAATATCTCGACGGCAAGGGCCGGGCCGAGGCGAAGAAACTGTCCAGGCTGGCAGCCACGCTCTACGCGGCCGAATCGATGCGGCTGACCACCAGGCTGATGCAGGTTGCCTCCTGGCTGCTTTTGCAGCGCGCCGCCAACTCCGGCGAGATGACACGCGACCAGGTGGCGTCGGAAAAGTCCAAGGTGCGTCTCGACACCGCTTCCGCCCATGACGAAGCCGCCGGGTGGGCCGAACTGCCCGAGGACTTTCTCGACCTCGTCACCCGCTCGTTGCGCCTGCAGGCGCTGGTGCGCCGCATGGACGAGGAGATCTATGGCTCCGGCGCCGTGGTCGACATGCAACCGATGGCTCGCCGCCTCAATCCGGTTTCCGACCAGATCAGCCTGCTCAACACGGCTTTCGCCCGGGGTTAAACCTCGCTCCGCCTTTCTGTTTCCGGTTTGTTCACATTTCGCTGGCATCGCTATCGGCCGGAGGTAAAGTCGGCACATGGCGGAAGCGATTCGCATCATCGGTATCGATCCGGGGCTTCGGCGCACCGGCTGGGGCATCGTCGAAAGCTTTGGCAACTCGCTGCGCTTCATTGCCTCCGGAACGGTGAAGTCCGACGACAAGGCGGCGCTGGCAACGCGGCTGTGCCAATTGCATGACGGGCTCGCCGAGATACTGCACAGCGCCATGCCGCACGAGGCGGCCGTCGAACAGACCTTCGTCAACAAGGACGCGGTGGCGACGTTGAAGCTCGGCCAGGCACGTGGCATCGCTATGCTGGTGCCGGCGCGTGCGGGCCTCGTCGTTGCCGAATATGCGCCAAACGCCGTCAAGAAGGCGGTGATCGGCGTTGGCCATGGCGACAAGAAGCAGATCCACATGATGGTGAAGGTGCTGTTGCCGAAAGCCATTTTCGATACCGAACATGCCGCCGACGCGCTGGCCATCGCCATTTGCCACGCGCATCACCGGCAAAGCGTGGCTTACCGGATGGCGCTTGCCGGGTAGCTATGTTCTTGACTTGTTCACGCAGTTGGAATATTCCTTACTTGTAAGAAAGGGTGTTTCGCATGCGCGTGACGAGCAAAGGCCAAGTGACCATTCCGCGGGATCTGCGGGAAACATTCGGGATTGGCGCCAACAGCGAAGTCATCTTTGGTATTGAGGGGGGCAAGATCACGATCACGCCGAAGCACGACAGGGGACGGCTGGCTGATCGCGAAAGACTCGATCGTTTTCTCGCTGCGCTTGACCGGCTTGAAGGCAGCGGCGATCAGACAATGAATGCTGACGATGTCATGGCTTTGACCCGGGATCGCTGATCTTGGCGACGCTTGTCGACACCAATGTGCTTATCGATGTCGCCGTTCGCGATCCCGTCTGGTCAAAGTGGTCGTGGTCCAAAATGGTGTCTGCCCTTGAGCAAGGCAGCCTGGTCATCAATCAGATCATCTACGCCGAGTTTTCGATGCGCTATGACGCGATAGACGATGTCGATGATGCCTTGCCTGAAGATGAGTTCCGGCGCGAAAGTCTCCCGTTCGAAGCGGCCTTTGCGGCGTCGAGAGCGTTCTCGGTCTATCGGCGGTTGGGCGGACCCCGAGAGAAGGTGATGCCCGACTTCCTGATTGGGGCTCACGCTGCCATCCGAGGCTATCCCATTCTTACTCGCGATCCCGCAGGTTTCAGAAAGTACTTTCCAGATGTCGAGCTCATCACGCCCGATACTCATCCCTAACGGGGGCTGCGTCCAATGATCGGCAAGCTCAAGGGCACGCTCGACGAGGTCGATGAGGATCATTGCCTCGTGGACATCCATGGCGTCGGCTACGTCGCCTATTGCTCGGCGCGCACGCTGGCCGCGCTGCCTTCGCCCGGCGAAGCGGTGGTGCTGTTCATCGAGACCTACGTGCGCGAGGACATGATACGCCTCTACGGCTTCCAGTCGCAGCTCGAGCGCGAGTGGTTCCGGCTGCTGATGAACAACGTGCCAGGTGTCGGCGCCAAGGTGGCGCTGGCCATCCTGTCGACACTGGCGCCCGCCGACCTCGCCAACGCCATTGCGCTGCGCGACATCGCCATGGTTTCGCGCGCGCCCGGCGTCGGCAAGAAAGTGGCCGAGCGCATCGTCACCGAATTGAAGAACAAGGCGCCGGCCTATGCCGGCACCGCCTCGGGCACCATCGGCCTGAAGCAGGAGCTCGGCGATGGCGTGGCCTCCGCGCCGATCACCGACGCGGTCTCGGCGCTGGTCAATCTTGGCTATTCGCGCGACACCGCCGCCAATGCGGTTTCGGCGGCGCTGAAGACGGCGGGCGAGGATGCCGATGCGCCGAAGTTGATCCGCTTCGGGCTGAAGGAACTGGCGCGGTGAACGGCCGCTTGTTCAGCTCCTTGCCGTGTGCAAGGAAGGCGGCATGAGCCTGTCGCCCCGCCTTATCACCCCGGAAAAACGCGGCGAGGATGCCGAGCAGACCTTGCGGCCGCAGACGCTCGACGATTTCGTCGGCCAGGCGGCGGTGCGGGCCAATCTCAAAGTGTTCATCGAGGCCGCCAAGGGCCGCAACGAGGCGCTCGACCATGTGCTGTTCGTCGGACCGCCCGGTCTCGGCAAGACGACGCTGGCTCAGATCATGGCGCGCGAACTCGGCGTCAATTTCCGCTCGACCTCCGGCCCGGTCATCGCCAAGGCCGGCGATCTTGCCGCACTGCTGACCAATCTCGAGGAAGGCGACGTGCTGTTCATCGACGAGATCCACCGGCTGAGCCCGGCGGTGGAGGAGATCCTCTATCCGGCGATGGAGGATTTCCAGCTCGACCTGATCATCGGCGAAGGCCCGGCGGCGCGCTCGGTCAAGATCGACCTCGCCCGCTTCACCCTGGTCGCCGCCACAACGCGGCTTGGCCTGCTCACCAACCCGCTGCGCGATCGTTTCGGCATTCCGGTGCGGCTCAATTTCTACACAGTCGAGGAGCTGGAGCAGATCGTGCGGCGCGGCGCGCGCATCCTGCAAATGCCGCTCGGCGACGATGGTGCGCTGGAGATCGCGCGGCGCGCGCGCGGCACGCCGCGCATCGCCGGCCGGCTCCTGCGCCGCGTGCGCGATTTCGCCTCGGTCGCCGGCGACGGCCATGTCGACCGCAAGATCGCCGACGAGGCGTTGACCCGGCTGGAGGTCGACGCGCTCGGCCTCGACGCGCTCGACCGCCGGTACCTCAGCATGATCGCCCGTAATTTCGGCGGCGGGCCGGTCGGCATCGAGACGATCGCCGCAGGCCTGTCCGAACCGCGCGATGCCATCGAAGACATCATCGAGCCTTATCTGATCCAGCAGGGCTTCATCCAGCGCACGCCGCGCGGCCGCATGCTGACGGCCAATGCCTGGCGCCATCTCGGCCTCGACGCGCCGAAGGATCTGGCGCAGCAGCAGATCAACCTGTTCCAGGAAGAATAGCGCTTCGGGCGACCAGGCGCAGGTTCCAGGCGATAGAGGATCGGCGAACGGCCTGCGCAAAATATCCTCAGCTTCGTCGGTTTGCCGGCGCATTCGTCGGCTTTGGTGACGATGCCATCCCGGGGCAATCTCGTTCCGATGGTTTGCCGGAGTCATGCAATGATCACCAGACGGGGGTTCCTGCGCTTCATCGGCGGGTCGGTTCTGTCGGTTGCCGCGTTCAGCGCCTATGCGGTCGGCATCGAGCCGATGCTGCTGACGCATGTGAAACGCTACGCGCTGACACCGCCGCATTGGCCTGACGGCTTGAAACTGCGCGTCGTTGCGCTTGCCGATATCCATGCCTGCCGGCCATGGATGACGCCGGACCGGATCGCCTCGTTTGTCGAAGACGCGAATGCCCTGCAGCCGGACGTGATCGTTCTGCTCGGCGACTATATCGCCGGCATGCCCTTGGTGACCGGCCCGGTGACGCCGTCACAATGGGCGTCCGCCCTGTCGAGCCTCAAGGCGCCGCTCGGCGTGCTGTCGATCCTCGGCAACCATGACTGGTGGGCCGATGGCTTCGCGCAGCGCGCCGGGGCCGGCCCGACCGTAGCGCGCAAGGCCCTGGAGAAAGTCGGCATCCCGGTGCTGGAGAACGATCTCGTGCGCCTGGAGAAGGACGGGCAAGGTTTCTGGATCACCGGGCTCGCCGACCAGTTGGCGCTGCTGCCGACCAGGGATCGCGCAGGCTTCACCGGACTGGACGATCTCGACGGCACGTTGGCCAAGGTCAGCGACACTTCGCCAGTCATCCTGCTTGCGCACGAGCCCGATATTTTTCCGAAAGTGCCGTGGCGGGTCTCGCTGACCCTGTCCGGCCACACCCATGGCGGACAAGTGCGGCTGTTCGGCTATTCGCCTGTCGTGCCGTCTCGTTTCGGCAACCGCTATGCCTATGGCCATGTTGTCGAGAACGACCGCAATTTGATCGTCTCTGGCGGGCTCGGCTTCAGCATTCTGCCTGTGCGTTTCGGAATGCGCCCCGAAATCCTGTCAGTCGATCTTGGCTAGAGCATGATCCCGAAAAGTGGGAACCGGTTTTCGGAAAAGATTATGCTCCAACAAGATCCAGATCGCCTCAGTGAAGCGATTTGATCGCGTCCATGACGTCGGGCTCGGCCTTGTCGCCGTTGAAGGCATCCACGATGCCGAAGGCGCCGCCATAGCTCCACACCGACCATGAGAAGCCATGCGCTTCGGCGCGCGCGATCATGTCTTTGACATAGGCGGCGCGGTACTCGGCCGGCATCGCATAGGCGCTGCCGTATTCCTGGCGGATCATGCCGAATTCGCCCAGCGTGATGTTTTCATGCTTGACGCCGTTGGCCTTCGCCCAGGCCTCGACCTTTTCGAATGGCGCATCCATCAGGCCGAGCAGTTTGTCGGGACTGTCCATGCTGGCGACCTGTTCGTCGAGATAGGCAAGCAGGCCGCTCTGCCTTGTCCAGGGCGCCTCGGCCTTGATCCTGGCGCGAATGGTGTCGAGCGCCACATCCAACTGTGCCTTTGACACCGAGGTCAACGGATAGGGCAGGCCGGTCACATAGGGGATGAAGTCGCCGGCCCAGGTCGCGCCTTGGTGAGTGAGCAGGAACGGATCGTAGGAGTGGAAGGTCCAGATGACGTTGTCGTCCGGGATCGTCTTCGGGTCGATCTTGTCCAGCGAGCTTGCGGCGGAGTAGCAGGCGCCGGTCAGCACCAGCGTCAGTTTCGTCGCCGAGGATCGTGCCGCGGCGAACAGTTTGCGCTGGCGGTCCGGCCACAGGCTGGTGCCGTCGCTGTCGCAATCGACGATCGGTTCGTTCATCGGCTCGAAAGCCACTTGAGCGGGATCTTCACTCGCCAGCGTGCGGGCCATCCTGCGCACCATCTCGACATAGGCGTCGAAGGTCCGTGGGTCGTCCATCACTTGCGCCATGCCGATCTTGCGGCTGCCGCCGGCCGGGATCAGGTGCATGTCGACGACCACCCTCAGCCCGGCGCGGTTGATCATGCGCACCGAGTCCAGCACGCTGGCATAGAGATCGTCGCGCAACGCCACGGTCTGGGCGGACAGCAAAGGCGACGGGTCGACCGGCATGCGCAGGAAATCGAAGCCCGCATGCTTCAGTGCCTTGAGATCGTCCTCTCGAAGGAATTTCCGCCATTCCGGATAGGGCAGGACGGCCTTGGCGTCGCCCCACTGGTCTTCGCCTGGCCACGTGACCCACTGGTCGAGGTTGAGGCCCCGCCTCATCGAGAAGCTCGCTGCCTGGCTTGGCAGCGCCAGACCCACGAGCATTAGCAACGCCGCCATCAAGGTCTTGATCATCGCCGTCAACAGTGCCATCCGATGCTAGGTCGCGCGGGAACAGGTGCCTCGTCGGGACTGAAAAAGGAAGCGCAATGGGCGATCATGGTGAATCGGCGACGCTGCTGGCCGGCATTTCCGGTGCGCTGACGCCGTTCGGCCACCGGCTGATGGCGCGGGTCTATTATGCCGACACCGATTTCTCCGGCGTCGTCTACCACGCACGCTATCTCGAATTCTTCGAACGCGGCCGCTCCGACTATCTCCGGCTTACCGGCGTGCATCACACCGAACTTGCCGACGGCAAGCATGGCGAGAGAATAGTCTGGGTGGTGCGCCGCATGGAGATCGACTTTCGCGGCCCCGCCCGTATCGACGACATCCTGACGGTCGACACCCGCACCGAGGAGATTTCCGGTGCGCGCATCTTCATGGCGCAGCAGCTCAAGCGCGGCGATGAGGTGCTGGTCGAGGCCAAGGTCGAAGCGGCGATCATCGGCGAGAATGGCCGCCCAAGGCGCTTTCCCAAGGAATGGATGGCGGCATTCATGCCCAAGGCCCTGCCCGCTGCAGATTAGGCCATTGCTATCAACAGGATGATTTGCGCCTTGCCACTGGGCGTGGCAATGCGCCGCGCCTTATATACTAACCCATCCTTAACCATAACGGTTCATGAAGAGATTGGTGAAGATTGGCGTTATCCGAGCGCCTTCCTTTCACCAATATTTGCCCTGAAAAGGCCGAGAACGGCACAGTTTGGGGTTGTTCCGGTAGCTTCGTGCGAACCGACCACAAGGGATGCCAGGGGCCAGCCGCCAGCTTCGCCCGGAAAATCTTAAGGACGTAACGATGGAAAATATCGCACTCGCCGATCCGGGCGCGCAATTGTCGGTTTGGTCGCTGTTCGTTTCGGCCAGTTGGGTGGTCAAGCTGGTGATGATCGGCCTGCTCTGCGCCTCGGTCTGGACCTGGGCGATCATCGTCGACAAGCTGGTTTCCTATACCCGCATGCGCGCGGCTCTCAACCGGTTCGAACAGGTGTTCTGGTCGGGACAGTCGCTGGAGGAGCTCTACCGCACGCTCGCCGACCGCAAGACCACCGGCATGGGCGCCATTTTCGTCGCTGCCATGCGCGAGTGGAAGAAGAGTTTCGAGAAGGGCGCCAAAACGCCGCTCGGCCTGCAGACCCGCATCGACAAGGCAATGGACCTGGCGCTGACGCGCGAGATGGAAAAGCTGGAAGGCCGCCTGGGTTTCCTCGCCACCACCGGCTCGGCGGCACCCTTCATCGGCCTGTTCGGCACCGTCATCGGCATCATGACGTCGTTCCAGGCGATCGCCGGCTCCAAGAATACCAGTCTCGCGGTGGTTGCGCCCGGCATCGCCGAAGCGCTGCTGGCAACGGCCATCGGCCTGCTCGCCGCCATTCCCGCCGTCATCGCCTACAACAAGCTGTCGTCCGACGCGAGCAAGATAGCAGTGCGCATGGAAGGGTTCTCCGATGAGTTCTCCGCCATACTCTCGCGCCAAATCGATGAAAAAGTGGCCCCCAAGGCCTGAGGAGTAGCAGATGGGTATGTCCATGGGCATGGGAGGACGCGGCGGGCGCGGCCACAGGCGGCGCGGCCGTCACCATGCACTGATGTCCGAGATCAACGTCACGCCGATGGTCGACGTGATGCTGGTGCTGCTGATCATCTTCATGGTCGCCGCACCAATGCTGACGGTCGGCGTGCCGATCGACCTGCCGGATACGCAGGCGAAGGCGATGAATGCCGACACGCAGCCGATCACCGTCTCGATCAACGCCGCCGGCCAGATTTATCTGCAGGAAACCGAGATCCCGATCGAGGAGCTGGTAGCCAAGCTGCAGGCGATCTCGAAGACCGGCTATGAGGAGCGCATCTTCATCCGCGGCGACAAGTCGACCGACTACGGCACGGCGATGAAGGTGATGGCCCGCATTTCGGCCGCTGGCTACAAGAACATCGGCCTGGTTTCACTGCAGGAACAGGACCAATAGACGCGCGATGAAGACCGGCCTCACCACATCGGTGATCTTGCATACGGCGGCGCTGACCTTCGGCCTGTTCACGCTGACGGCGCCGGCAGCACTTCCGTCGTCCGACGTCGAGTCGGTCGCGGTCGACATCGTGCCGATGGAAGCCATTGCGCAGACGTTGCAGGGCGACAAGAAGGCCGTGATGCATGAAAAGCCGGCACCCGTGCCGACGCAGCGCCCGGACATCGTTCCGGATGCGCAGAAGGTCGGCGAGAACAGCGTCGACACCGACAAGCCGATAACGCCGGAGGCTAAGCCGAAGCCCGTCGACATGACCTCGGCTCCGCCGCCCGCGCCGACCCCGATCGAAAAGCCGAAGCCCGAGGACGTGCCGAAGCCGCAGGAGAAGCCCAAGCCCACCCCGGCAACGGAAGTGGCGCCGGCTCCGACGCCCAAGGAAGAGGTCAAGCCCGAGCCGGTCAAGCAGCCCGACCCCAAGCCGACACCGGCCAAGCCGGCGCCGACCCCGCCGCCGCAGGACAAGACCGCCGCCATCGATCCGACGCCCGAGGTCAAGCCCGACGCCGTCGCTGAAGCTATAGCGCAGGAGCCCCCCGCCGAAGCAACGCAGCTGCCCGACTCGGCACCCGCGCCGGAAGCGCGGCCGAAGCCGCAGCCGGCGCAGGCCGAAAGCGCCAAGGCGCCTGAGCGCAAGAACGCCGACAAGCCGGTCAAGGAAGCGTCGTCGAAGCCGAAGTCCGACGACAAGCAATTCAACGCCGACGAGATTTCCGCGCTGCTCGACAAGCAGAAGCCGTCCGGTGGCGGCGCCAAGCGCTCGACCCAGCAGGCATCGCTCGGCGGCGACAAGGACCAGGGCCAGAAGCTCTCCAGGTCGGAGATGGGAGCTCTGGAAAGCCAGCTTGGCGGCTGCTGGACCCTTCCTGTCGGCCTTGAAGGTTCGGAGAATTTCGTCGTCGTCGTGCGGTTCAACCTGGATGCCTCCGGCAAGCTGGACGGGCGCCCGGCGGTCGAAACGTCAAGCGGAAACCGTCAGTTCGACGAAAGTGCGGTTCGTGCAGTGCAAAAATGCGATGTCACCGGCCTGCAGGTTCCTGCCGGCAAGCAGGACATCTGGGCCGACGTCCGCGTCACCTTCGATCCAAGGGAAATGCTCGGCCTCTAGGCCCGCGCATCCAAAAATCAGTACGAGAAGCGAGAAGACATGAAATCAATCCTCAAGCCGCTCCTGATGATCGCAG
Source organism: Mesorhizobium sp. CO1-1-8 (assembly GCF_020164875.1). Lineage (NCBI taxonomy): Bacteria > Pseudomonadati > Pseudomonadota > Alphaproteobacteria > Hyphomicrobiales > Phyllobacteriaceae > Mesorhizobium > Mesorhizobium sp. CO1-1-8. The sequence goes on from NZ_JAIUGZ010000019.1 coordinate 44,964, forward strand.
CAATGGCGATGGGCATGACCGCGGCCGGCACGCTGCCGGCGCTGGCACTCGTCGAGCTCAATGTCAACAAGGGCAATGTCGAGCCGCTGCCGATCGCCATCACGGATTTCCAGGGCGGCGACGCGCTTGGGGCGCAGATTTCGCAGATCGTCACCGCCGATTTGAAGCGTTCGGGTCTGTTCGCGCCAATCGACAAGAGCGCCTTTATCGAGAAGATCACCAACCCCGATGCAGCGCCGCGCTTCGATGACTGGAAGGTGATCAACGCGCAGGCGCTGGTTACCGGCAGCGTCAGCAAGGAAGCCGACGGCCGCATCCGCGCCCAGTACCGGTTATGGGATACCTTTGCCGGCCAGCAGATGGCTGGCGAGCAGTTCTTCGCCAACGACGCCAATCAGCGGCGTGTCGCCCATATCATCGCCGACGCCATCTATGAGCGGCTGACCGGCGAGAAGGGCTATTTCGACACCCGTGTCGTCTTCATCGACGAATCCGGCGCCAAGAATGCGCGCAAGAAGCGCCTCGCGATCATGGACCAGGACGGCGCCAATGTGCGCTATCTCTCGGACGGCAGGTCGATCGTGCTGACGCCGCGATTCTCGCCGAACCGGCAGGAAATCACCTATATGTCGTATGAAAGCGGCCAGCCGCGGGTCTATCTGCTGCAGATCGAGACCGGCCAGCGCGAACTGGTCGGCAATTTCCCCGGCATGACCTTTGCGCCGCGCTTTTCGCCCGACGGCCAGAAGGTGATCATGAGCCTGCTGCGCGATGACGGCAATTCCAACATCTTCGCTATGGACCTGCGCAGCCGTTCGACGACGCGGCTGACCAATTCGACCGCCATCGACACCTCGCCGTCCTATTCGCCCGACGGCAGCAAGGTGGTGTTCACCTCCGACCGTGGCGGCCGCGCACAGATCTACGTGATGGGTGCCGACGGCTCGGGCCAGACCCGCATCTCCTTCGGCGACGGCGTCTATTCGACACCGGTCTGGTCGCCGCGCGGCGACCTCATCGCCTTCACCAAGCAGACCGGCGGCGAATTCCAGATCGGCGTCATGAAGACCGATGGTTCGGGCGAGCGCATCCTGTCCTCCGGCTTCCAGCAGGAGGGGCCGACCTGGGCGCCGAATGGCCGCGTGCTGATGTTCTTCCGCGATTCCGCTGGTGGTCCCAAACTGGTTTCGGTCGATCTGACCGGACGCAACGAGCAATCGATCCCGACGGCGAACTTCGCTTCGGACCCCGCCTGGTCGCCGCTGCTCGAATAGGGGAATTGAAGAACTGACGAATTGAAGAACTGAAGAATGGAGAAGACTGGCAGCTACATTAAGCGCGCGAGGGATCTAGAGGTCTATAAGCGAGCTTATGCGGTTTCTCTTGACGTTCATAGGACCACGCTTGCTTTCCCGAAAATCGAGCAATACGCGCTGGCCGATCAATTGCGTCGTTCCAGCAAAGGAATTTGCGCCAATCTGGCCGAGGGATTTGCCAAACAGACCCACTCCAAGCCGGAATTCGCACGGTTCATTTCGATGGCGATGGGGTCATGCAGTGAAGTGGACACGTGGATTTCGTACGCGTTCGACCTTGGATACATCTCACAAGCGCAACTCGACGAGTGGCTACAATCCTATGCCCACATCTACGGAATGCTGGTGAATCTCAGAGAGAAGTTAAAGTGATTTCTCTCTTCAGTTCCTCAATTCCTCCATTCTTCAATCCTCTTTTTCCACGCATTGGTCGCGTTTTGGCCGTATTTCCGCCTAGGGTCCACGTGAAATGTGGCCTCACGCCAACGGCTGCGGACGGGCAGCCTAAACCAATTTTTAACCGTGTTTCTTGAATGCCGGTTAACCCAAACGTGGTTACTGGGTGATCAACGAAATCACTCAAATTAGATCACTCGAAATACGAAGGAGAGGCGGCATGGGCCGTATCGCAGCACTTACCAGAAACCCGGTCATGATCGCGCTGGTGGCGATGCTCGCCATTGCCGGTTGCGCCTCGAAGAAGACGCCGAACAACGCGGCTGACCTTGGCCTCAACGGCGCGGGTGCTGCAACACCCGGCTCGGCGCAGGACTTCACCGTCAACATCGGCGACCGCATCTTCTTCGATACGGACTCGACATCGATCCGTGCCGACGCGCAGACGACGCTCTCGCGCCAGGCACAGTGGCTGAACCAGTACAAGCAGTATGCCATCGTCGTCGAAGGCCATGCCGACGAACGCGGAACGCGCGAATACAACCTGGCGCTCGGCGCCCGCCGCGCCGCCGCCACCCGTGACTTCCTTGTCGCCAAGGGCGTCTCGGCCAGCCGTCTCAAGACCATTTCCTATGGCAAGGAACGTCCGGTCGCGGTTTGCGACGACATCTCCTGTTGGTCGCAGAACCGCCGTGCGGTCACCACGCTTAGCGGCGCTGGCTCCTGAGGCATCATGCAGCCGACCGGCGCGTCAAAGAACGCGCGGCCGTCTAGCGATAAAAATGCAACATACCTGTGCGAAAGGCGGCCCTGGGGCCGCCTTTTTCATATCCGGATGCTCGAAACAAAATTTGGCCGAAGTCTCGGCTCCTGCTATGAGCCGAGGGCGCTTGGCTGGTCCCATGCTGATTGGAAGGCGCGAACAAGCTAACGAAATCACTGCGAGAGGCACATGCATTTGAGATCGGTTCTGAGCGGCACGCTTGCGCTGCTGCTCCTATCAGGCGTCACCGCCCTGGCTAGCGGCACCGGGGCGAGCGGCACAGGGCAATCAACCGACAGCGGCTTTAACTTCCATCTGCCCAGTATCGAATTGCCCGGCTTCTTTGGTCAAAAGAGGAAACCGGACCAAGTGCAGTTGGTGCAGTCCGATCCTGCCGCTGTCACCAGCCTGGAAGAGCAGCTGCGGCAGATGAACGGCAAGATCGAGGAACTCAATTTCCAGGTCCTGCAGATGCAGGAGCAGATCCGCAAGCAGCAGGAAGACAATGAATTCCGTTTCCAGCAGCTTGAAGGCGGCGGGACGCAAGGCGGACAGCCGCCGGCGCAGAAGAAGTCGGATGCCGCCACCGGCACCGACAATGACGTGGCGGCGGCCCCGGCAATACGGGCGCCGGCCGACGCCGGCGCCGCGCCCGCCAATAATCAATCGGCAGGCGGCAAGACGGTCGAGGACGTCATAGTCGAATCTCCCGATGGCGACCCCGGCAAGGTTATTCCCGGTACGGGTGCGCCGGAAAAGAATTTCGGCACCATTACCGTCGACAAGAATGGCAATGTCATCGATGCCGGCGGCAACACACAATCGACCGCGCCGGCGCAGGACACCGCGCCAGTCGCCGGGGCGGCGCCCAAGGCCGGCAAATCCGATACGGTGGTCGCTGCGTTGCCCGCCACCAACAACCCGGAGGAACTCTACCGAAACTCCTACCAGTTCATCCTCTCGGGCGACTACGGCACCGCCGAGCAGGGTTTTCGCGACCACATCGCCCGCTTCCCCAAGGATGCGAAGGCAGCGGACGCGCATTACTGGCTGGGCGAGTCATTGCTCGGCCAGCAGAAATACCGCGATGCGGCCGAGACGTTCCTTGCCGCCAGCAAGGACTACCCGAAGGCCAAGAAAGCTCCCGACATGTTGCTGAAGCTCGGCGTGTCGCTGGTCGGTCTCAAGCAGCATGACGTTGCCTGCGCCACCTTCAGCGAGGTCGGCAAGCGCTACCCTGATATTTCCAGCGCGCTCAAGGAACGCGTCAAGCAGGAGAAGGCTCTGGCTGCCTGCTGATCCTTGTCATACATGTCGTTGTCCTGAAACCGGGATCATTTTTGGGCGACATGCATTATGCTCGACACCGAGCTGGACCTTTCGACTAACCTTTTTTCGCATATTGATTTTGCCGGTGGCGCTGTTGCGGCCGTGTCTGGCGGCAGCGACTCGACCGCCCTGCTCCTTCTTCTCAAACATCATCTCGATCGTACGGCGCCGGCAACCAGGCTGCTGGCGGTGACGATCGACCACGGTTTGCGGTCCGGTTCGGCTGCGGAAGCGCAAACAGTGGCGAAGCTGTGCGCCACACTCGGAATCTCACACCGGATCCTGACATGGTCGGGCCCCAAGCCATCGACCGGCCTGCCCGCCGCCGCTCGCGAGGCGCGCTACCGGCTGCTGGCCGAGGCGGCACAAGCCGAAGGCATCGGCATGATCCTCACCGGCCATACCGCCGACGACCAGGCGGAGACGGTGCTGATGCGGCACGCGCGGGACGAGGGCCAGGGCCATGCCGAAATGGCAGGCCGAGGACTTGCCGGCATGGCGCCGGCCACCCTCTATGACTGGCGCGAGTGGATCGTGCGGCCGCTTCTCGGGTTGCGGCGCGCGGCGCTGCGCGACGTCCTGCGCCGACAAAATGTCGGCTGGGCCGATGATCCGACCAATATCGACGCGGCCTTCGAGCGGCCGCGTGTGCGGGCCGCACTTGCCTGCGAGAGTGTCGAGCATGTGGAGGGCATGTTGATGCTCGCGGGCCAGGCCGCCCTCGAGCGCAGGCAGCTTGGCGCCAGCGCAGCCGATTTGATCGATCGCTTCGCCAGCCAGCCAGCCATCGGCCTCATCCGCCTCGATCCGTGCTTGCTCTCCCCCGGGGACGAGCGAGCGGCTGTCTATGCGTTGCGCATCCTGCTGGCCACGACCGGCGGGATTGCCTTCCTGCCGGATCAGGCCCGCAGCGAGGCGCTGTTCGGTCGGCTGAGGGCTGGATTTCTTTGCGCCACATTGTCGCGGACGGTCGTGGATTCCCGGCGCTCCGGCATCTTCCTGCGCCGCGAGGCGCGCGGCCTGCCCGCCGCCGCTGCCGGCAGCATCCTGTGGGATGGCCGCCGGCGCATCACATTGAACGACAGCAGCAGCGCATTGTTGATTGCCTCGTTAGGCACGGCAGCGGCGAAGCGGCTGGCGACGGGTGAAGGAAAAGCCCCGCCGAGCCTGATGCGCGCGGCGCTCGCGGCCGAACCGGCGTTGTGGCAGGCCGGTGAATGCCTTGGTTTGCCTGGATATGGACTGAAGTCCGCGATGGTGGAAGTGCGGCCGGTCGTTACCCCCTTCGGCCGCTTCCTGCCATCCTTCGACCTGGAGCCGGCGCGGGCCGTCGCCGGGCTGATTGGCGCGGCACCGGTTCCGCCCTTGCCTTTCAGCGGCCACAGTGCCGGCTGATGGTTGCGCGAAAGCTTAACCCAGACGTGCTGTTCTGCTTGGCAAGGGGGGACGCTCTCCCTATGTTAGGCCCAAGTTTCCTCTCATGACGCGTGTCCGCCCCGCGGATGCCAACGGGACAATTGATGAATCCGAACTATCGCAACCTCGCGCTCTGGGCGATCATAGCGGTCCTGCTCATAGCCCTGTTCAATCTGTTCCAGACGCCGCAGACGCGAGGGGCTTCCAGCGATGTGCCTTATTCGCAGTTCCTGCAGGATGTCGCGGCGGGCCGGGTCAAGACGGTGACCATCGCGGGCGCCCGCATCAGCGGCACCTACACCGATAATGCCAGCGGCTTCCAGACCTATTCGCCCGGCGATCCTTCGCTGGTCTCGCGGCTGCAGGACAAGAACGTCACCATCAATGCGCGGCCTGAAACAGACGGTTCCAATTCGCTGTTCGGCTATTTGATCTCTTGGCTGCCGATGATCCTCATCCTCGGCGTCTGGATATTCTTCATGCGCCAGATGCAGTCCGGCTCCGGCCGCGCCATGGGCTTCGGCAAGTCGAAGGCCAAGCTGCTCACCGAAGCGCATGGCCGTGTCACTTTCCAGGACGTTGCCGGCGTCGACGAAGCCAAGGAAGATCTGGAAGAGATCGTCGAGTTCCTGCGCGATCCGCAGAAATTCCAGCGGCTCGGGGGCAAGATTCCGCGCGGCGTGCTGCTCGTCGGCCCCCCGGGAACCGGCAAGACGCTGCTTGCGCGCTCGGTTGCCGGCGAAGCCAATGTGCCGTTCTTCACCATTTCCGGTTCGGACTTCGTCGAGATGTTCGTCGGCGTCGGTGCAAGCCGCGTCCGCGACATGTTCGACCAGGCCAAGAAGAACGCACCCTGCATCATCTTCATCGACGAAATCGACGCTGTGGGCCGTCATCGTGGCGCCGGCCTCGGCGGCGGCAATGACGAACGCGAGCAGACGCTGAACCAGTTGCTGGTCGAGATGGACGGCTTCGAGTCCAACGAGAGCATCATCCTGATCGCTGCCACCAACCGGCCCGACGTGCTCGATCCGGCACTGCTCAGGCCAGGCCGCTTCGACCGCCAGGTTGTGGTGCCGAACCCCGACATCGTCGGCCGCGAGAAGATACTCAAGGTGCATGTGCGCAACGTGCCGCTGGCACCCAATGTCGACCTCAAGGTAATCGCGCGCGGTACGCCGGGCTTCTCCGGCGCCGATCTGATGAACCTCGTCAACGAATCCGCGCTGATGGCGGCACGCCGCAACAAGCGCCTCGTCACCATGGCCGAATTCGAGGACGCCAAGGACAAGATCATGATGGGCGCCGAGCGCCGCTCGTCGGCCATGACGCAGGCCGAGAAGGAGCTGACTGCCTACCACGAGGCCGGCCATGCCATCCTCGCGCTCAACGTGCCGTCGGCCGACCCGTTGCACAAGGCCACCATCATCCCGCGTGGCCGGGCACTCGGCATGGTCATGCAGTTGCCGGAAGGCGACCGCTATTCGATGAGCTACAAATACATGATCTCGCGTCTCGCCATCATGATGGGTGGCCGTGTCGCCGAGGAGTTCAAGTTCGGCAAGGAAAACATCACCTCGGGCGCCTCTTCCGACATCGAGCAGGCGACCAAGCTGGCGCGTGCCATGGTGACGCGCTGGGGCTTTTCCGACAAGCTCGGCCACGTCGCCTATGGTGACAACCAGGAGGAGGTATTCCTCGGCCATTCGGTGGCGCGCACGCAGAACGTGTCGGAAGAGACCGCGCAGATTATCGACGCCGAAGTGCGCCGCCTGATCGACGAGGCCTATTCGACGGCGAAGTCCATCCTGACCAAGAAGAAGAAGGAATGGATCGCGCTGGCACAGGGCCTGCTGGAATACGAGACGCTGTCCGGCGAGGAGATCAAGCAGTTGATCGCCGGTCACAAACCCGCGCGCGACCTCGGCGACGACACGCCGCCAAGCCGTGGCTCGGCCGTGCCGAAGTCGGGTGGCCGCCGCAAGAAGGGTCCTGAGCCCGAAGGCGGTATGGAACCGCAGCCGTCGAGCTGAAGCAGGACACTGATTTCATCGAGCGCCGCGGCTTGCTCCGCGGCGTTTTTTGTTTTTGGGGTTGGGGAGGAGTTGTCCGCGACCTCGCATCTGCGACGGTGACGATTGGCGAAAGCCCAGGTGATAGCCAATCTCCCCCCTTGCGGGGGAGATTGGCACGTCGCCGCTGGCGTGCCCTCGAAGGCAACAAAAAGGCCCGCGAACCCTGCGGTTTGAGGGCCTTCTTTTCTTCAGATGTTCTTGTCGCTCAGCTCTTCAGCTTGGCATTGCACAGGCTGTAATAACCGCCGCCCTTCTGGATCCAGAGAAGGCCGTTCAACGTGCCAGCGTCCTTGTTGCCATGGTAGCCCTGCAGGCAGGTCTTCATGCGCGCCTTCGCGGGCTTTTCGGTCTTGAACTCGGCGGCCAGGTTGGTCGGGAATGTCACGCCCGCCGGCGCTACAGTGGGGGCGACCGCCGCGCTGGTTTCCTTTTTCGTCTGCGCCTCGGTTTTGACCGTATCCGCGCTGACACTGTCCGCTGCTGATGTCGCGCACTTCTCCTTGCGAAAAGCCGTCCAGTCCATGCCGTTCAGAGTGCCGCCTTCCTTGGCTGTTCGATAGGTCTCGCCGCATTCCTTCATCGTCAGTGCGCTTGCGGGGGCGACACTCCAAGCGACAAATGCGGTCGCAGCCAATACCGCCAATTTCAAACTGTGCATAAGACCCTCCTGGTTGATAATAAGTTTGACGCCCTTTTGTATATGGTTTGTTCTTTATATGTTCAACCAGAATCTTTGCGGACTACCGATGAGCTGGCGGTGGGCAGTGTAGGCGAATTGATGATGCCGGCAGCCCGGCGACATGCAGATGCGAGCAAGGCGGTGTGCGTCTTCGCGCAACAAAAAAGGCCCGCGCATCTTGGGATGCGCGGGCCTTTTTTGGAGACTATGGCTAAGCGCTCAGCTCTTCAGCTTGGCGTTGCACAGGCTGTAGAAGCCGCCGCCCTTCTGGATCCACTTCAGGCCGCCAAGCGCATTGGCGTCCTTCAGGGCATAGTACTGATCGAGGCAAGTGTGCATGCGGCCTTTCCCGGGGGTCTCGCTGGCATATTTCGGCGAGATCGCGGACGGGAAGGTGACGCCCTTGGGCGCAGCAGTGGTCGGCTTCGCCGGCTCCTTGGTGTAGTTCGCCTCGTCGGCGGCCGGCACGGTGTCGTCATCCGAGGCCCCAGCGCCGCATTCGCTCTTGCGGAAGTCGTTCCACTTCATGCCTTTCAGCGTGTTGGCCGCCTTGGCAGCCTGATACTTGGTGCTGCATTCGGCCATGGTCAGACCCTTGCCGCCATCGTCGGCGGGAGCCGCGGCAGCCTTGGTGGTTGCCGGCTTGGCGGCGGCAGCGGCGGATGCACCGGCGGCGCATTCGGACTTGCGGAAGTCGTTCCACTTCATGCCGTTCAGCGTGCCGGCAGCCTTCGCCGCCTGGTACTTAGTGCTGCATTCCTTCGCCGTCAGGCCCTTGGCCGTGCTGTCGTCCGCCGCGGCGGCAGCCTTGGCAGCCTTGGCCGGCTTCGTCTCGGCAGCCTTCGTGGTGTCGGTTGCTTTCTTGGTATCGGCCGGCTTGGCGTCGGTCGTCGCCGCGGCGTCGGTGCCGCACTGAGCCTTGCGGAATTGGTTCCAGGTCGCGCCGGCAAGTGTCCCCGCATCCTTGGCGGCGTTATACTTCGTGCTGCACTCGGCCATCGTCAGTGCGTTGGCTGGCGCGGCCAGGAACAAGGTCGCGACGGCGAGGCCGGTCAAAGTGGCAAGTCGGTGGATGAGCATAGCGTTTCTCCGTTGCAGCAGCCCATGATACGTCCCTGCAAATCAATAACGCTCAACGGTCGGTTGCGCCAGATGCTAAGTGGCGTATATATCGCCGAAAACCGGCTTCTCCCGATAAGGTGATGAAATCGTTGTCCGTTGCCTGGTTCTGAGCAAGATTTTCCTGGTGCATCCGCGCTGGAAGGCTCGAATGACTTGTATATTGCAGCATGGCAGTCTGGGCATTCAGGTTGCGGCCACGGTGTGTGCAATGCACAACAATGGTTTTCTAAGGATTGGTAACGTATAATCACACAATGTGATCATAATGCCCTGGCCAATTGTGGCATGACGTGCCGGGGAAGAAACGTCGAGGAAACTGGCTAGCATGGCAGGGAATTATTTCGGCACGGACGGCATTCGCGGGCGCGCCAACAAGTTTCCGATGACCGCGGAAATCGCGATGCGGGTCGGCATGGCCGCCGGCCTCTCCTTCCAGCGCGGCAGCCACCGACATCGTGTCGTGCTCGGCAAGGACACCAGGCTTTCCGGCTATATGATCGAAAATGCCATGGTCGCCGGTCTTTGTGCCGCCGGCATGGACGTATTCCTGCTCGGCCCGATCCCGACGCCGGCTGTCGCCATGCTGGTGCGTTCGCTGCGCGCCGATATCGGCGTCATGATCTCGGCCTCGCACAATCCCTATTACGACAACGGCATCAAGCTGTTCGGACCCGACGGCTACAAGCTCTCCGACGAAATCGAGGAGCGCATCGAGAGCATGCTCGACAAGGATATCGAACTGGCGCTCGCCGATTCCGACGGGCTTGGCCGCGCCAAGCGCGTCGACGGCGTGCATGACCGCTACATCGAATTCGCCAAGCGCACCTTGCCGCGCTCGATGTCGCTCGCGGGCTTGAGGATCGTCGTCGATTGCGCCAATGGCGCGGCCTACAAGGTGGCGCCCGAGGCCCTGTGGGAACTGGGCGCCGAAGTCGTCGCCATCAATGTCGAGCCCAACGGCTTCAACATCAACAAGGAATGCGGCTCGACCCATCCGGCCGGCCTGCAAAAGAAGGTGCACGAAGTGCGTGCCGACATCGGCATCGCGCTCGACGGCGACGCCGATCGCGTCGTCATCGTCGATGAAAACGGCGCGATCGTCGATGGTGACCAGATCATGGCGCTGATCGCCGAATCCTGGCACCAGAGCGGGCGGCTTGCCGGTGGCGGTGTCGTCTCAACCGTGATGTCCAATCTGGGCCTCGAACGCTTCCTCGGCGACATGAAGCTGCAATTGCACCGTACCAAGGTCGGCGACCGTTACGTCGTTGAGCATATGCGCGCGCATGGGCTGAATGTCGGCGGCGAACAGTCGGGCCATATCGTGCTGTCGGATTTCTCGACCACCGGCGACGGCCTTGTTTCGGCGCTGCAGGTGCTGGCCTGCATCAAACGGCAGGGCCGGCCGGTCAGCGAACTGTCGAAGAAATTCGAACCCGTGCCGCAACTCCTGAAGAACGTCCACATTTCCGGCGGCAAGCCGCTCGAGGAGGCGCCGGTCAAGGCCGCCATCGAAGACGCCCGTAACCGCCTCGGCAAGACCGGACGGCTGGTTATCCGGCCATCAGGGACAGAGCCGCTGATCCGCGTGATGGCCGAAGGCGACGACCCGCAACTGGTCGAGTCCGTGGTCAATGGCATCGTGGAAGTCATCTCGGAAACGCGCAGCGCCGCCTGACACCCACAGCGCCCGTACGCATACATTCGCCAGCTCAAAGCCCGCCTTCCCGGCGGGCTTTTCGTTCACCCGGCGATCGATACTGACCTCTGGAAATCGTAGCCCGGTTCCTAAAGCGCGTCGCGTTTGAGCGGATTCACGCGACGCGCTTTATGTCTTTGTTCTTATGCACGTCGTTCTCCCAAAACCGCGGCCACTTTTGAGCGACATGCATTAGAAGTTTCGAGATTCGTGGTTAAGCAACAGGGTTAAACGCCTTTTAACCTTTGCAATTCATTATCCACGACTGAAAGCCAATCGCATTTCGGGCGGGTTCGCCGTTCCGAGCTTCTCAGGGGTGACAAGCATGTTCAAGACAGCAAGAAAGGCCCTGCTCGCCTTCCTGTTCGCAGGCCTGGCAGGGCCGTTGTTCGCAGCCGACCTGCCGGAACCGATGGTCGAAGAGGCTCCGCCTCAGGCCGTCTACGAGCAGCCGGTCGAAGTCGGCGGCTGGTATATCCGCGGCGACATCGACTATCACAAGTCGACCGTGCGCGGCATCGACTATATGACCTACACCGTCGATCCCTGTAATTGTACGGTGACGCCTGGCACCAGAAGCTTCGATTTCGGCAAGCTCAAGGGCGGGTTCTCGCTCGGCGCCGGCGTTGGTTACAAGATCAACGACCACTTCCGGACCGACCTGACCGCCGACTACTGGTTCAAGTCGAACTTCAACGGCGGCACCTCGGATATCAATGGAACATCGACCGAAGTGTCGAAGATGAGCGCCCTGTTGCTGCTCGCCAATGCCTATGTCGATCTCGGCACCTATCACGGCATTACGCCCTATGTCGGTGCCGGCATCGGCGGTGCGCGCGTCAAGTGGGACACTGTCTACGATCCGAACACCACCGAGACCAACCCCGGCAGATCCAGCTGGCGTTTCGCCTACGGTCTGATGGCAGGCGCTTCCTACTGCCTGACCGACAAGATCATTCTCGATGCCGGCTACCGCTACTCCCATATCCAGGGCGGCCGCATGTTCGATTGGAACATCACCAGCTCCGGTCCCGGCTTCGACCGTGGCATCAACACGCACGAAGTGCGCGGTGGCCTGCGCTATCAGTTCGGTGGCAGCAACGGTTGCGCCGCGCCGGTCGTGGCCTACCAGCCCGAACCCGAGCCGATCTACACCAAGTAACACCATCTACATCACTTGAATTCTTCGAAAACCGCCCGGTCTCAGCCGGGCGGTTTTTCGGTTGACCGCCTGGAACCAACAGCGGAAATGAATTCGCTAACGCCCTGTTAGCCTTAACCCGCACTTAACCACTATGGTTAACAATGCTCCTTGAAACGATGGCTGCCGCTGCGATTGCGGGCGGCGCCAAATTCGGGAGTCGGGGACCATGAAACTTACATCGCGTATGGCGCTGGCGCTCGGTGCACTAGCCCTCCTGCCGCTGACGCCGGTGCACGCGGCCGACTACGATCCGCCGATCTATGTCGACCAGGCACCAGACTACGTCCCTGTCGAGGTCGGCTCCGGCTGGTATCTGCGCGGAGACGTCTCCTATCTGGCGCAGAAGAGCTTCGACGATCATGATTTCGCCACCGAAACCGCAGCCTTCAGCGACAAGGAAGATCCGATCTTTGCCAGCATCGGTTTCGGCTACCATTTCAACGACTATCTGCGTGCCGATCTCAATCTCGGCTATCTGCCCGGCAACGAGATCGGCGTCGGCTATGACGATTCAGCGACTGCGGCAGAGCCGACCGTGGCATCGGCATCCCTGAAGAACTACGCCTTGTCGGGCATACTCAACGGCTATGTCGATCTTGGCACCTATGTCGGCATCACACCCTATCTCGGCGCCGGTATCGGCGTCGTCCGCAGCAAGCGCAGCCTGTCGGCAAGCTATTTCACCGACAATGGCGACGACACGGACGATTTCGCCGTAAGCGACAGCAAGACCCAGTACTCGCTGGCCTACACGCTGAATGCGGGCCTCGCCTATCAGGTATCGAAAAATGTTTCCGTCGATCTGGGTTATCAGTATTTTTCCGCGCCCGACGCCGAATATGTAACCGCCGAGAGCCTGGATACCTACCCGGTTCGCAAGGGGATCAGCAATCATCAGGTCAAGCTTGGGCTCCGCTACGATCTCTGGTAGGCGCCGCGAGCACGAGGAGCAGGACGGCGGATCTTCGGGGTCCGCCGTTTGCGTTTGAAGTCACGACATCCTGATCAGGGATCGCCGGTATCCCGGCAGCGACAAAAACTTTCCTCTTGACGCCTGAAGTCTGAACGCATATCGCCGTCCGTGGGCCACCCCTCCCCAACGAGGGGCCACTATCTGGAAGGATAGACCACGATGACGACGCATACGAAGCCCGGACTCCGTCCGGCAAACCCCAATTTCTCCTCAGGTCCCTGCGCAAAACGCCCCGGCTGGTCGGTCGAGGCGCTGAAGAATGCCGCGCTCGGCCGTTCCCACCGCGCCAAGATCGGCAAGACCAAGCTCGAACAGGCGATCGAGCTGACGCGGGAGATTCTCCAGGTCCCGGCGGGTTATCGCATCGGCATCGTGCCGGCGTCGGACACCGGTGCGGTCGAGATGGCGCTGTGGTCGCTGCTCGGCGAGCGCGGCGTCGACATGGTGGCCTGGGAGAGCTTTGGCTCCGGCTGGGTCACCGACGTGGTCAAGCAGTTGAAGCTCGCCGACGTGCGCAAGATCGAAGCCGGCTACGGCGAACTGCCCGACCTCACCAAGATCGATTTCGACCGCGATGTGGTCTTCACCTGGAACGGCACCACGTCAGGTGTGCGCGTGCCGAACGGCGATTTCATTCCCGCGGACCGCAAGGGCCTGACCGTTTGCGATGCGACTTCCGCCGCGTTCGCGCAGAGGCTCGACTTCGAAAAACTCGATGTCGTCACTTTCTCCTGGCAGAAGGTGCTGGGCGGCGAGGGCGCTCACGGCATGCTGATCCTGTCGCCTCGCGCCGTCGAGCGGCTGGAAACCTACAAGCCCTCATGGCCGCTGCCGAAAATCTTCCGCCTGACCTCGGGCGGCAAGCTGATCGAAGGTATCTTCAAGGGCGAGACCATCAACACGCCCTCGATGCTGTGCGTCGAGGACTACCTCGATGCGCTCAGCTGGGCGAAGTCGACCGGCGGCCTAGACGCGCTGATCGCCAGGGCGGATGCCAATGCGGCGGTCCTAGATCGCTTTGTCGGCAAGTCCTCCTGGCTCGGCCATCTCGCCGTCCAGCCGGCGACACGGTCGAACACGTCCGTCTGCCTGTCCTTCACCGATCCGGACGTGTCCGCGCTCGATGCCGACGGGCAGGCGGCCTTCGCCAAGGGGCTGGTGTCGGTGCTCGACAAGGAAGGCGTCGCCTACGATATCGCTGCCTATCGCGACGCACCGCCCGGCCTGCGCATCTGGTGCGGCGCGACGGTCGAGACGTCGGATCTCGAAGCGCTGCTGCCCTGGCTCGACTGGGCATTCGCCGCACAGAAGGCCTCGCTCAAAGCGGCGGCCTGAGATCATTGGCGGCGGCCTTCGGGCCGCCCACTCCCATCAAATCCATTTCAAGGAGGCCGCCATGGCGCCCCGCGTTCTCGTCTCAGACAAACTCTCCCCCACCGCCGTGCAAATCTTCAAGGATCGTGGCATCGAGGTCGACTATCTGCCCGATCTCGGCAAGGACAAGGAAAAGCTCGCCGAAGTGATTGGCCAATATGATGGCCTCGCCATCCGCTCGGCGACCAAGGTCACCGAAAAGCTGATCAACGCCGCCACCAATCTCAAAGTCATCGGCCGCGCCGGCATCGGCGTCGACAATGTCGATATCCCGGCGGCAAGCCGCAAGGGCATCATCGTGATGAACACGCCCTTCGGCAACTCGATCACCACAGCCGAGCATGCGGTGGCGATGATCTTTGCGCTGGCGCGCCAGATCCCTGAAGCCAACGCCTCGACCCATGCCGGCAAATGGGAAAAGAACCGCTTCATGGGCGTCGAGATCACTGGCAAGACGCTGGGCGTCATCGGCTGCGGCAACATCGGTTCGATCGTCGCGACACGCGGCGTTGGCCTCAAGATGCACGTCATCGCCTTCGATCCGTTCCTGTCGGACAGCCGTGCCGAGGAGCTTGGCGTCGACAAGGTCGAGCTCGACGAACTGTTCGCCCGTGCCGATTTCATCACCCTGCACACGCCGCTGACCGACAAGACGCGCAACATCATCGATGCCGCGGCGATCGCCAAGATGAAGAAGGGCGTGCGCATCATCAATTGCGCACGCGGCGGTCTGATCGTCGAGGCCGACCTAGTCGCGGCGCTGAAGAGCGGCAAGGTGGCCGGCGCCGGCGTCGACGTCTTCGAGGTCGAACCGGCCGAGAACAACGAATTGTTCGGCATGGAGAATGTGGTGGCGACGCCGCATCTCGGCGCCTCGACGACGGAGGCCCAGGAGAATGTCGCGCTGCAGGTTGCCGAGCAGATGGCCGACTATCTGATCAAGGGCGCCGTCTCCAACGCCATCAACATGCCGTCGATCACCGCCGAGGAGGCACCGCGGCTGAAGCCGTTCGTCAAGCTCGCCGAGGTGCTCGGCGCCTTTGTCGGCCAGGTCACCGAGGATCCGATCAAGGAGGTGGAGATCCTGTTCGACGGCTCGACCGCGACGATGAACACGCGCGCTCTGATCAGTGCAGCACTCGCCGGGCTGATCCGGCCTCAGGTCTCCGACGTCAACATGGTGTCGGCGCCGATCATGGTTAAGGAGCGCGGCATCATCGTTGCCGAGGTCAAGCGCGACAAGTCGGGCGTGTTCGACGGCTACATCAAGCTGACAGTGAAGACCGAGCACATGACCCGCTCGATCGCCGGCACATGCTTCTCGGATGGCAAGCCGCGTTTCATTCAGATCAAGGGCATCAATCTCGATGCCGAGGTCGGCCAGCACATGCTCTACACCACCAATGCGGACGCGCCGGGCATCATCGGCCTGCTCGGCACCGTCTGCGGCGAGAATGGCGTCAACATCGCCAACTTCCAGCTCGGCCGCAACCGGCCGGGCGGCGATGCCATAGCACTGCTCTATCTCGACGCGCCGTTCCCAGAAGCCGTGCTGGAAAAGATCAAGACGCATAAGTCGATCGACTCGGCCAAGCGGCTGCAGTTCGACGTCAACGCGATGTGATCCCTGCCTCTGGCAAGGATTTGAAAGGCGCGGAACTGTCCGCGCCTTTCGTTTTTGATGCCTTGATGTATTATCTGGCTGCGGAGACACGAAGATGAAACTGGTTGTTGATGTCCGTTGGGACAACGAGGCGTCGGTCTGGTACGCGATTTCGCGAGGCAAGACCGGACTGGCGACCGAAAGCGAATCTCTCGATGATTTGCGTCAGCGGATATTGGCGGTGCTACCGGATTTGCTCGACTTAGAGGATGCCGAGGAACTCGACGTTGAACTTGTGGTTCACGACATTTCAACCGCGTCTAACCCACTCGCAGCGGAATAATCTCCACAATAAGTCTACACCTCCGAAATCCGCTTAGAATGCGCTCAAGATTCTTTGAGGCCAGTGGGTGAGAATGCAGAATTTTGCCAAGCCACTAAAGAAATTACTCACAGAGGCAGGTTGGAGATTGTTGCGGCAAGGCAAGGGCGACCATGAGGTTTGGTACAATCCCGAGACCCAACAACGCGTTACATTGGTTACGTTTTTGAAGTCCCGACATCTCGCCAACGACATTTTGAAGGACGCTGGCCTGCCAAAAGCCTTTTGACTATTTTGCTGCCTTGCGCCCGCTGTATTCGGCAAGCCCGATGCCGCCCAGCACGAGCACCAAAGCCAGTGCCTGATAGGACTGGAACGTCTCGCCGACGATCAGCACCGACAGCAGCGTGCCGAAGATCGGCACCAGATTGATGAACAGGCCGGCGCGGTTGGCGCCGATCAGTTCGTTGCCCCTGATGTAGAAGATCTGCGAAACAACCGAGGCGCCGATCGCCGTATAGACGATGACCGTCCAGCCGCGCGCGTCGGGCGTGATGACCTTGCCGGCGAGGACCTCCCACAGGAAGAACGGCAACGAGGTGACGAGTGCCGCAACCGACAGGGCCAGCATCAGGCTCTGCCAGTGCATCACCGGCTTCAGCCGCAGCCCGACCGAATAGCCGCTGTAGAGAAAGACGGCGACCAGCATGATGGCGTCGCCGAAGTTGAGTTCCAGCGTCAACAGCCGGCGCGGGTCGCCGTGGCAGGCGGTGAGGATCACGCCGGCGATGGTCAGCACGACGCCGACAATCTGCGCCCAGTTCACGCGCAGGCGGAAGAAGACGAAATTGGCTGTCATGATCAGGATCGGCATCGCCGCCTGTTCAATCGAGACATTGATCGCTGTCGTGTAGTTGAGCGCCGTGTAGAAGATGGTGTTGAACAGGGTGAAGCCGCTGGCGCCGAGGGCGACCAGCACGAACCAGTGCTTGCGGACTACCGGCCAGTCCTTCTGGATGGTCTTCCAGCCGACGGGCAGCATGATCGCCACGGCCAGCACCCAGCGCAGGAAGACCAGCGTCATTGGCGAGACATGATCGACCGCCAGCTTGCCGGCCACCGAATTTCCACCCCAAAGCAAGGTGGTAAGCAGCAGGAATATGTAGGCGCTTCGATGCATCGCGGGATTCCAGTCGCCGGAGCTGCGGTGTTTGCCGGCCTATTGCCCCCGCTCGCCCAAGTAAATGATGTCAAAGCCGAAAATTGTTGTGCCTCAGGACATTTTCGACGGCAAAGAAAGGTCGCGCTCGCGAGGTCTTGACGTTATAGAGGCCTGTCGTTTCGAACCATATTCAAGCCGCTTGGCGGCGTCTCAAGGGAAAAGAAACATGGCCAATGTGGTGGTCGTCGGCTCGCAGTGGGGTGACGAAGGCAAGGGCAAGATCGTCGACTGGCTGTCGGAGCGCGCCGATGTCGTGGTGCGTTTCCAGGGCGGCCACAATGCCGGCCATACGCTGGTCGTCGACGGCAAGGTCTACAAGCTGTCGTTGCTTCCGTCAGGCGTCGTGCGCCAGGGCAAGCTGTCCATCATCGGCAATGGCGTCGTGTTCGACCCGCACGCTTTCGTCGCCGAGGTGGCAAAACTCAAGGCGCAAGGTGTCGAAGTGGCGCCGGATCGCCTGAAAATAGCCGAAAACACAGCGCTTATCCTGTCCCTGCATCGGGAGCTGGACGGATTCCGTGAGGACGCCGCATCCAATTCCGGGACGAAGATTGGCACGACCCGTCGTGGCATCGGCCCCGCCTACGAGGACAAGGTGGGCCGGCGCGCGGTCAGGGTGATGGATTTGGCGGATTTGGAAACACTGCCCTTGAAAGTCGACAGGTTGCTGACGCACCACAATGCGCTGCGTCGCGGGCTTGGTCACGCGGAAGTCACGCATGACGCGATCATGCAGGAACTGACCTCGGTCGCTGACGACATCCTGCCCTATATGGACCGGGTCTGGAAAATCCTCGACGACAAGCGCCGGGCTGGCGAGCGCATCCTGTTCGAGGGCGCGCAGGGCACACTGCTCGATATCGACCACGGCACCTATCCGTTCGTCACCTCGTCGAACACGGTTGCCGGACAGGCCGCTGCCGGCTCCGGCGTCGGCCCAGGCGCCATCGGCTATGTGCTCGGCATCACCAAGGCCTATACGACACGCGTCGGCGAGGGTCCGTTCCCGACCGAGCAGAAGAACGAGGTCGGCGAATTCCTCGGCACGCGCGGCCATGAATTCGGCGTCGTCACCGGCCGCAAGCGCCGCTGCGGCTGGTTCGACGCGGTGCTGGTGCGCCAGGCCGTCGCTGTCAACGGCATCAAGGGCATCGCGCTGACCAAGCTCGACGTGCTCGACGGGCTGGACGAGATCAAGGTCTGCACAGGCTATCGTCTCGATGGTGAGATCATCGACTATCTGCCAGCGAGCCAAGGCGCGCAGGCACGTGTCGAACCGGTCTACGAGACGCTGGAGGGCTGGAAAGGCACCACCGCCGGCGCGCGCAGCTGGAATGATCTGCCGGCCCAGGCGGTCAAGTATGTCCGCTACATCGAGGAGCTCATCGGTGCCCCGGTCGCGCTCCTTTCCACCAGCCCCGAACGCGACGACACGATACTTGTGACCGATCCGTTTCAAGACTAGTTTCTGAAGCCTTTCCGGGCATCGCGGCTGATTTGCGGGGCCGGCGCGGAAACAAAAAAATACAGGTCGACTGAAGCATGGCAGATTTCGTTGCTGTTCTGAAAAAGGCGCTCGACAAGCATGGCGACGAGACGCCGGAAAAGCGTACGCGTATCTATGCCAGCGTTCGTACCATGCTGGCGAAGAAGCTTGCGGACTATTCGCCGCCGCTGGCCACCGAAGCCATAGCCACTCAGACGCGTTCGCTGGAAGACGCGATCGCGAGTGTCGAGCGGGACTATGCCAAGAGCGTACCGGAAACCGATCCGCTCGCGGAACTGGAACACATCTTTTCGTCGATCGATCGCAACAAGAACCAGCCGAGCCATACAAGGCAGCCGGCGAAGGCGGAATCGGCCTGGCCCGCGCCGCCCGTCACCAAGCCCGAGCCCTATCAACCCGCGCCGCCGCCTGCCGCCAAGGTCGAGCCAAGCTGGCAAAGATCGACGCCGGCGCCTGCCCAGCCGGCTCGCGCCGACACGCCTCTTCCAGGCATGAACGCCGAGGAGGCGGACGACGAGGCCGATGTCTTTTCCAGCAACGAAGACAATGAAGGGCCGGTACCGGACACCTTCCAACGCCTGCGTCCCGCCGAGCGCAAGCGCAGCTATGGCGGGCTGATCGCCGCCGTCGTCGCGTTGCTGGTCGTAGCCGGCGGCGGCTACGGCATCTGGCTGAACAAGGACGCCTTCGGCAAGATGCTGGGGTTTGGCGGCAACCAGGTCGCGAAAACCGAGCCCGTGAAGCCGGCGCCAGCCAAGCCGGCAACCGATGCCGCGGCAGCGCCTCCGGCGCCCGCGGCTGGCGGCACGGAAGCCGAAAGCACGAAATTCACCCAGCGGCTGACACCGCAGGGCAGTGAAGTCGACCCGGGTCCGGCCGGTGGGCAAAGCGGCATCGGCGAAGGCGAATCGGTCGCCGCGCTGACCACCCCGCCCTCGGCGACCAACGCACCGGCGATTTCCGCACCGGCCGCCGGACCGCCTGCCGCGACCACGCCCCCGGCGACAGATGCCGCCCCCGCAACGCCGCCTGCCACCGGAGCTGCCCCGGCAGCGCCGGCCGATGCTGCCGGCACGCCGCCAGCACCGGCAGGTGCCGTGCCGCCCGCCCCGGCAACTGCGCCTGCGGAAGCCGCTCTGCCTGTCGGCCAAAAGGCGATCTTCTATGAGGAGCGCACCAGCACCGCCCAGGGCTCCGCCGAGCCCGGCAACATCGTCTGGTCGCTGGTGCAGGAATCGCCCGGCGGCGACCTGCCGCCGGAGCCGGCGATCCGCGCCGAGGCCACCATTCCCGGCAAGGACATCCAGTTGCGCATGACCATCCGCCGCAACACCGACCAGACACTGCCGGCCAGCCATATCATCGAGATGATCTTCCTGACGCCCGACGGTTTCGAGGGCGGCGGTGTCGACAACATCCTGCGCGTCGCCATGAAGAGTTCGGAACAGGACGCCGGCAGCCCGCTGATCGGCATTCCGGCCAAGATCGCCGACGGCTTCTTCCTCGTCGCGCTCAACGACACCAAGGCCGACGAAGACGCCAATATGACCCTGCTGCGCGGCCAGGACTGGATCGACGTACCGGTCGTCTACAAGACCGGACGGCGGGCGCTGCTGACCATGGAAAAGGGCATTCCTGGCGAAAAGGTGTTCGACGAAGCGATCAAGGCCTGGCAGGCGAAGACGGCTGGCTGAGAAACGCCGTAGCCATCGTTCAGAAGCCTTGGAACAGCATGTCGAGCGCGGCGACGATGTCGTCGTGGTGCCTGGAAAGATTTCCCTCGGCATACGGCAGCTCAGAGGCCGTCAAGGCTGACATGAACTGTGTGACCATCACATGATCTTTGCCATCGATAGTAAAGGTCGGGTTTAGCCGGCGACCCGGAATCGGGGCTATATTGGGCGGCATCAACGGAATGACGACCCTGGTGCTCAACCCTTCGAGAAGGTCGGACTGAACATCCAGAAGATAGCCGCTGCCTTCCGCATTCCGATAGAGATCGTAGCGTGCCATCAAAACGGCCGGTGTTTGGCCAATGGCAGTCCGTTGCGTCTGACATATTCATTGGAGCTTTCGATGGCTTCTTTGTTTTCTTCCTGCCATCGACGCGTTTTTTCTGCCGAGATTGCTTTGGCAATGCCCTCTTCGGCGGCGCGTGAGATATTGATGCCCAACGCTTTCGCGTCGCTGATCAACTGAGAGTCGATGGACGTATTCACAGGTTGTCGCTGAGGTTTTGGCGTCGATTGAAGCATAGAGATCGCCTCCTTTTATGCGCATAATGTAGGCGCATAAAACCCCGCACGCAAACGCAAATAAAGACGGCGGTGTGATCGGGCTTGGCCCGCCCGACCCTTCGCTATGAGCTCGCAGCCCTTCGGGCGTTCTATCCCTTCGAAGGTCCACTGGACCTTTCGATTAACCGTTCGTCGCTTCAATCGACAAATCGCTGTCGATTGATCGGCCTACCGCCGAACACTCCTCACCCTTCCATCTCTTCGCGCAGCATCTCCAGTTCCAGCCACTCTTCCTCGAGCGCCGCCAGCGTGGCGCGCTCCTTATCCAGGGCGGCGATGGTTTTCTGGAAGGAGGCGGGGTCGCGCTCGTAATAGGCGGGATCGGCGATGTTGTTCTCAAGCCTCGAGATCGACCCCATCACAGCTTCGATTTTCTTGGGCAGGGATTCCAGTGCGAACTTCTGCTTGAACGACAGTTTCTTAGCCGGCCCCTTCGTCGCTGCGGCCTCGCTCTTGCCTGGTGCGGGCGCTTCGCCGTTTTCGGCCTTCGCGCGCGCCTTGCGGTCGTCCAGCCGGGTGCCGCCGCGCTGCGCCAGCATGTCGGAGTAACCGCCGGCATATTCGATCCAGCGGCCGTCACCATCCGGCGCGATCAGGCTGGTCACGGTGCGATCGAGGAAATCGCGGTCGTGGCTGACCAGGATGACCGTGCCGGCGAAGCCGGCGACCAGTTCCTGCAACAGCTCCAGCGTTTCCATGTCGAGATCGTTGGTCGGCTCATCGAGCACCAGAAGGTTTGCCGGCCGCGCCAGCACGCGCGCCAGCAGCAGGCGTGCCCGTTCGCCGCCGGAAAGCTCGCGCACCGGCGTGCGCGCCTGCTCCGGCTTGAACAGGAAATCCTTCATGTAGGAGACGACATGGCGCTGTTCGCCATTGATGACGAGGTTCTCGCCGCGCCCATCGGTGAGATACTGCGCCAGCGTCTCCTGCGGGTCGACCGCCTCGCGCTTCTGGTCCAGCGTGGCGATCTCCAGATTGGTGCCGAGCCGTATCGAGCCGGCGTCGGGCTTCATCTCGCCGGTCAGCATCTTCAACAGCGTCGTCTTGCCGACGCCGTTCGGTCCGACCAGGCCAACGCGGTCGCCGCGCTGGATGCGGGTCGAGAACCCCTTGACCACGGTGAGGTCGCCAAAACTCTTCTCGATGTTCTTGGCCTCGATCACCAGCTTGCCGGATTCGGCGGCGTCGCTGGCCACCATGGTGGCCGATCCTTCGGCGCCACGATGGCCACGGAAACGCTGGCGCATGGTTTGCAATTCGCCGAGACGGCGCATGTTGCGCTTGCGCCGCGCCGTCACACCGTAGCGCAGCCAGTGCTCCTCACGCACGATCTGGCGGCCGAGCTTGTGCTGTTCGCGCTCTTCTTCCTCCAGCACGAGGTCGCGCCATTCCTCGAAATGGCCAAAGCCCTTGTCCAGCCTGCGGGTCTGGCCGCGATCGAGCCAGACGGTGGCGCGCGACACACGCTCGAGAAAGCGGCGGTCGTGCGAGATGACGATCAGTGCCGTGGAGGTGCGGATGAGCTCTTCTTCCAGCCATTCGATCACCGAGAGGTCGAGATGGTTGGTCGGCTCATCAAGCAGCAGGATGTCGGGCTCAGGCGCCATGACGCGGGCAAGGGCGGCGCGCCTCGCCTCGCCGCCCGACAGGTCGTTCGGACGTTCCTCACCCGACAATCCGAGATGCTCCATCAGATAGCTGGCGCGGTAGGGATCGTCGGCGGGGCCAAGCCCGGCCTCGACATAGGCGCGGACAGTGGCAAAACCCTCCATGTCGGGCATCTGCGGCAGATAGCGGACGGTTGCCGAAGGCTGGCGGAACACCTCGCCATCCTGCGGCTCGATCAGGCCGGCGGCGATCTTCAGCAGCGTCGACTTGCCGGATCCGTTGCGGCCGACCAGCGCGATCTTGTCGCCGACTGAGGCCGTCAAGGCGGCACCATCGAGCAGCGGCGTGCCGCCGAAGGTCAGTTTTATCCCGTCGAGGTTGAGAAGGGGCGGGGCCATGTCAGCTTTCAGGTAAGGGATAGGGATGAGCGAGCAGCATCGCGCTGCCATGGTCCAACGCGATTTCGAGGTGGCCCTTGACCTCGTTGGAAATAGTCAGCGACGAACCGAAGGCCACCCTGACGTAAGCGAGCGGCCATTTGGCGCCGGCGACGGTCAGGCCGTCGAGCTCGGAAAAGCCGAGCACCGAAAACAGCGTGCCGTCGGCATAGTCGAAGCCGGCCGTTCCGCGCAGCAGAGGGATACCTTCCTGAGCGCCGCTGGTCAAAAGCACATCGGTCCCTGCTTCGGCCAGGCGCAAGGCAAGCGCCAGATGCAGAAAAGCGTGGTCGGCGCGCCTGCCGCCAAAGGCGCCGGCGAGCACCAGGCTGGTCGCGCCGCGTTCCAGTGCTGCGGCGATGGCAAGTTCGCCATCGGTCTGGTCCTTTTCCGTCGGGAAGGTCCGGCGCGGCACGGAAGCGAGATCGTCCGGCAGGTTCGCCGGCACGGAATCGAAATCGCCCACCCACAGTTCCGGCACGAGACCCAGCAACCGCGCATGACCGATGCCGGCGTCGGCGGCGATGACGCGGGAGCCTTCGACCTGACGGTCGAGCCGTGGCGTGCGGATGAGATCGCCGCCAAGCAGGATGGTGAATGTGCTCATATCGTGTGGCCCTTACCAGCCCGGCACGGGAAACGGAAGGCGGCAAACTCCCACTTGCATGGGGGATCGGCCCGGCCTATGTGTCGAAACGCTCTAACGGGGTGCCGGACGCGATCTTCGCGGACCGGCTGAGAGGCAGTCTCGCCAACCCGCTGAACCTGATCCGGTTTGTACCGGCGGAGGGATTAGACGTTTCGGACAGTCCGACGCCTCAATTCCTTTCAATTCGAACGAAGGAGGCGCCGATGCGCACGCTTTTATACGCTCTTGTTTCAGCAACCGTCGTGGCCTTGTCCGGGCCGGCCTTGGCCAAGGACAAGCTCACCGTCTACACCTATGAGAGTTTCACCGCCGACTGGGGTCCGGGTCCCGTGGTGAAGAAGGAGTTCGAGGCTGAATGCGGCTGCGACGTCGAGTTCGTCTCGGTCGCCGATGGCGTCGCGCTGCTCAACCGCGTCAGATTGGAAGGCGCATCGACCAAGGCCGATATCGTGCTTGGCCTCGACACCAATCTCACCGCCGATGCCAAGGCGTCAGGCCTGTTCGCGCCGCATGGCGCGGTGGCCGACGTCAATGTGCCGGGCGGCTGGAGCGACGATACGTTTGTCCCCTTCGACTACGGCTATTTCGCTGTCATCTACGACACGCAGAAGCTGAAGAACCCGCCGAAGAGCCTGAAGGAGCTGGTCGAAGGCAGTGCCGACGACAAGATCGTCATCCAGGATCCGCGCACCTCGACGCCGGGCCTCGGCCTGCTTCTGTGGGTCAAGTCGGTCTATGGCGACAAGGCGCCGGAGGCCTGGGCCAAGCTCAAGGCGAAGGTGCTGACCGTGACGCCGGGCTGGAGCGAGGCCTATGGGCTGTTCACCAAGGGCGAGGCGCCGATGGTGCTGTCCTACACGACGTCGCCGGCCTACCACATGGTCGCCGAGAACACCGAACGCTACCAGGCGGCCTCCTTCGAGGAGGGCGAGTATCTGCAGATCGAGGTGGCGGGCATCACCACGACGGGGGCAAAAAATCCGCTGGCGGCAAAGTTCATGGCCTTCATGACCGGGCCGAAGTTCCAGGATGCCATCCCCGAGACCAACTGGATGTTCCCGGCAGGCAGGACCGACAAGCCGCTCAATCCGGCCTTCGACAAACTGGTCAAGCCAACGAAGACCTTGCTGTTCAGCCCGCAAGAGGTCGCCGCCAACCGCAAGGCCTGGGTAGATGAATGGCTGGCGGTGATGAGCAAGTGAGCGCGCTCTTCACCCTCCCCCTAGTGGGGAGGGTCGATCCGCGTAGCGGAGCGGGGTGCCGACGCTGAGCCCAGAATCACCCCCGTCCCGGATCGCGGACAGCGCGTCGCGGCATCCGCGCTCCGGTCCTCCCCACAAGGGGGAGGGTGGAAAGCGCGCGCCCACTGACCCCCGCGCCAGTGCCGGCATTGTCGCGCTCGCTGCAATCGCGCTGCTGATCGGCGGCGCGTTTGCTGGCCTGCTTTTCGAGGGCGCCCATGATTTGTCGGGCGCCTGGGCAGCCTTCGACCCCTATCTGCTTCGCGTCATTCGCTTCACGCTCTGGCAGGCGGCGCTGTCGACGCTGCTTTCCGTCGGGCCGGCGTTGTTCGTGGCGCGCGCGCTGTCGCGGCATCCACGCTTCTTCGGCCGCGCCTTCATCCTGCAGCTCTTCGCGGTACCGTTGGCACTGCCGGCCATCGTCGCGGCCCTCGGCCTCCTGACGCTTTATGGCCGTGCCGGCTATTTCGCCGGCGTGCTCGCCGTGATCGGCGGTGGAAGCTGGCCGGGCATCTATGGCCTGTCCGGCATCCTCGTCGCCCATGTCTTCTTCAACCTGCCGCTGGCGACGCGGCTGTTCCTCGAGGCGCTGCAGACCATACCGACCGACCAATGGCGGCTGGCGAGCCAGCTCGGCATGGCGGCGCGGCCGGCGTTCCGGCTGATCGAATGGCCAACGCTGCGCGCTGCCCTGCCGGGGGTCGCCGGGCTTGTCTTCATGCTCTGCATCACATCCTTCACCATCGTGCTGATACTGGGCGGCGGGCCAGCCGCGACGACGCTGGAGGTCGGCATCTACCAGGCGCTTCGCTTCGATTTCGATCCCGCGCGCGCGGTCACACTGACGCTGCTGCAGATTGCCTTGACCTTTATCGTGGTGCTGGCACTGACGCGCCTGGGCGCCAACGTGGTCGGCGACACCAATTTGCCGGTCGCGCAACGTCGCTATCTCTCGGTCAATCGGAGCGAGACCTGGTTGAACGCGCTCCTCATCGTCCTGGCACTGCTGTTCGTTGTCGGACCGATGGCCGCCACTGTGATGGCCGGGCTCGGCGCCGATCTCGGCCGGCTGGCCGGTGAGGCCACTGTCCGGCAGGCGACGCTGACCAGCGTAGTGCTCGGCTTCCTGTCGGCGCTGCTCTCGGTGATGCTGTCGCTGGCGTTGACGATGGCGCGGCGGGCACTGGCGCTGAACCGCCGTGCCGGCGCAAAGACACTGCTCGAACACGCTGCCGATACAGGCGCAGGCTTTGTCTTGGTCGTGCCGCCGATCGTCGTCGGCGCCGGCTGGTTCCTGTTGTTGCGCCATGTCGGCGATGTCTTCGCCATTGCTCCGGTCATGGTCGTCACCGTCAACGCGGTGATGGCGATGCCGTTTGCCTTGCGCGCCGTCCGTCCCGCCTATGATGCGGCCAGCGAGCGTCACGAACGGCTCTGTGCACAACTCGGCATTGCGGGCTGGAACCGGCTGATGCTGGTCGACTGGCCGTCGCTGCGGCGACCGCTCGCCACGGCCTTCGCTTTCGCCATGGCGCTGTCGCTCGGCGATCTCGGCGTCATTGCCTTGTTCGGCAGTGATTCCGTGCAGACATTGCCCTACCTTCTTCTGGCGCGGATGGGCAGCTACCGCACCGAGGATGCCGCCGGCCTGGCACTGCTGCTCGGCCTCGTCTGTCTCGCCTTGATCGTGGCGGCGCACTGGCTGGGAAGGGAGAAGGCCCGCGATGCGTGAGAGGGCGGCCAACAGGCTCGAAAAGGGCGCGCCGGTGCGGCTGGACAAGGTGTCGTTCAGTTATGGTGGTCATGGCAGCTATGGCGAGGCGCCGCTTGTCTTCGACGTCGAGTTTGCCACGGCGAAGATCACCGCCATCATGGGGCCGAGCGGCTCGGGCAAGTCGACGCTGCTCAATCTGGTCGCCGGCTTCGAGACCCCACAGTCGGGCCGCGTGCTGATCGGCGATGTCGATGTCAGCGCCGAGCCGGCCTCGGCGCGGCCGGTGTCGATGGTGTTCCAGGAGAACAATCTCTTCGCGCACCTTTCCGTCGAGCAGAATGTCGGGCTCGGCCGCTCTCCATCCCTGCGGCTGATCCAGGGGGACCACGCCGCTATCGCCGAGGCGCTTGTGCGCACCGGCCTTGCGGGCAAGGAAAAGCGTCTGCCGCGCGAACTCTCCGGCGGGGAACGCCAGCGCGTCGCCCTGGCCCGCGTGCTGGTGCGCGACCGGCCGGTGTTGCTGCTCGACGAACCCTTCGCCTCGCTCGGTCCCGCGTTGCGCGACGACATGCTTGACCTGGTCGCCGCCGTTCATGCCGAGCGGGGCATGACGGTTCTGTTCGTCACCCATCAGCCGGAAGACGCCCGCCGTATCGGCGAGCATATCGTATTTCTCGACAATGGGTTGGTCGCCGCGACCGGCAAGGCGGATGATTTCTTTACCGGGGCTGGTCCGGAGGCGTTCCGGCGCTATATCGGCGCGGCTGCCGGATATTCCACATCACGCGATGTTGCCCGGAAGCGGACATAATTTACGGTCAAACCGGTCCCAGGCGATGTGGCGTTTGCTTGCCATGACCGGGGGAGTGTGGCTAGGTCCGCCCTATCGGTCGGGCACAGGCCGTGATTTGCAGCAGTTTGAGATATGGCACGTGAACATTCCGAAGATCGCCCCCGATTTTCATTGTCATGTGCCGGGACCGGAAAGGAAGCCGTTCTGGCGATCGGCGCTAACACATTGGGAATGAAACCGCTGGCGCGCTTTCTCGCGCTGGCCGGTTTTGCCGTGGCGCTGGCGAGCTGCCAGATGTTCACGCCGCCGGAAGTCCAGGAGTCCGGCTTCCAGCCTTCCGACAAGCCGATCACGGTGGACAATGTCGGCGCCAACAACAAGCTCGCCGAATTGGCCAAGGCGCAGCATCCGCGCATCCTGGCGACCTATGGCGGTGAATATTCCGACCCCAAGCTCGAGCGCATGGTCGCCAAGGTGGTCGGTAGTTTGACGGTGGTGTCCGCCAAC
The DNA here is from genome assembly GCF_020164875.1 of Mesorhizobium sp. CO1-1-8. Lineage (NCBI taxonomy): Bacteria > Pseudomonadati > Pseudomonadota > Alphaproteobacteria > Hyphomicrobiales > Phyllobacteriaceae > Mesorhizobium > Mesorhizobium sp. CO1-1-8. The sequence continues at coordinate 73,210 of NZ_JAIUGZ010000019.1, forward strand.
CCGACGCAGACCTATCGCATCACCATATTGAATTCGCCCAACGTCAACGCCTTCGCGCTGCCGGGCGGCTATCTCTACATTACGCGCGGCCTGCTGGCGCTGGCCAATGATTCGGCCGAGCTTGCCGCCGTCATCGCGCATGAGATGGGCCACGTCACCGCCAATCACGGCTTGCAGCGCCAGCAGCTCGAGGCAGAGGAAGGCCTCGCGACCAAGGTCGTTTCCGACGTGCTCGGCGACAGCCCGACCGCCAAGGCGGCGTTGATCCGCGGCAAGCTGAGGCTGGCGCAATTCTCGCGCAACCAGGAGCTGGAAGCCGACGCCATCGGGATCAAGTCGATCGGCGAGGCCGGCTACGATCCTTTCGCCGCAGGCCGCTTCCTTCAGTCGATGTCGGCCTATACCGATTTCCGCTCGATCAGCGGCGCCACCGATGCCAGCCTCGACTTCCTGGCCACGCACCCCAACACGCCGCAGCGCATCGATCTGGCGCAGCGCCATGCTCGCCAGTTCGGCGCGCCGGGCGTCGGCACGCGCGACCGCGATTCCTTCCTCGCCGGCATAGACGGCCTGCTCTATGGCGACACGCCCGAGGAAGGCTATGTGCGCGGCGAAACCTTCCTGCATCCGGGTCTTGGCGTGTCGTTCACGGTGCCGGACGGCTTCATCATCGACAATTCGGCGGCAGCGGTGACGGCCACCGGCCCCGGCGACATAGCGATCCGTTTCGATGGCGTTTCCATCGACAAGAACCGGGCGCTGACCGACTATATCCGCAGCGGCTGGGTGGCTGGTCTCGTCGACAGCAGCGTCAAGCAGGAAACCATCAACGGCAATGAGGCGGCGACCGCGCATGCCGGCGCCGAAGGCTGGCAGTTCGACATTGCGGTGATCCGGGCCGGCGGCCAGGTCTACCGGCTGCTGACCGCTGCTCCTTCAGCCAGCACCTCGCTGGACACGGTGGCGCGTTCGGTCAGCGGCTCGTTCCGTATCCTGAGCGCAGCCGAAAAGGCGGCTTTGAAGCCGCTGCATATCCGCGTCGTCACTGTCCAGCCAGGGCAGACGATGGGTTCGCTTTCGGCCCAGATGGTCGGCGTCGACCGCAAGCTCGACCTGTTCCGCGTCCTCAATGCCCTGTCGCCTGGTGCCGCGGTTTCGGCCGGCGACAAGGTCAAGATCGTCACGGACAAGTAGGCGCCTCTGGACGCCCGCCGCCGTTCAGGCGGCAGTCGCCATGAACTCCGGATTCTGCTTCACCAAGGCGACCTTCAGCTTTTCCATGGCGCGGGCCTCGATCTGGCGGACGCGTTCCTTGGAGATGCCGAGGGTTTCGCCGAGCGCTTCCAGTGTCGCGCCTTCGTCGTTCAGGCGGCGCTCCTCGATGATCCTCAGCTCACGTGCATTGAGCGCGCGAAGCGCTTCCCTCAGCCAGAGCGAGCGGCGCGCGACATCGATCTTGTCGCCGACGATCTCGTCGGGCAACGGATCGTCCGAGACCAGGAAATCCATGCGCTCCGTCGAACCCGCATCGTCGGCAATCGGCATGTTGAGCGAGGAGTCGGGTGCCGAGAGGCGCGAATCCATCATAGCCACATCGGCTTCGGAGACACCAAGCGCCTCCGACACCTCGCGATAGAGTGTGGCGTTGGACAGCGGCTCCGCGCCGTTCGCCAGCCGCGCGCGCAGACGTCGCAGGTTGAAGAACAGCGCCTTCTGCGCCGAGCTGGTGCCGCCACGCACGATCGACCAGTTGCGCAGGATGTAGTCCTGCATCGAGGCCCGGATCCACCACGTCGCATAGGTCGAGAACCGCACCTCGCGCTCCGGCTCGAAGCGGGCGGCGGCTTCGAGCAGTCCGACATGACCCTCCTGGACCAGGTCGCCGAGCGGCAGCCCGTAATGGCGGAATTTGGAAGCCATGGAAATGACCAGCCGCATATGGGCGACGGTGATGCTGTGCAGCGCGTTCTGGTCGTTGTCCTCTTTCCAGAGCAATGCAAGCCGATGCTCTTCGTCACGCTCGAGGTAGGGAGCCCTCATTGCCGCGCGGACCATGATCCGTCCTGCCGTGTCTTCCATCATGAGGCGCTCCCTGGGTGGTGCGGATGACTTTGCAAACTTGGCTGGCGCCCGGGTTGAAATGGCGGCGTCGTGCCCTAGAACAGCCAGAACTGCCATGGGCGGGAAAGGTTCCGCGACCGTGGCTGCGGGATCGTGCTGCCCAACACGGTTCGCGATGGCTGCGATGACGAGTAGAAAGTGCCGTTTAGAGAATCTGGTTTCATAAATCGGGTGTTTTTGAAATTCTGTTCCTTATTTTTTTGACTTGCATCTGTCAGTTTCCAGCGCTCACAACATGCCGGTCAGCCGGCCAAGGACGGGATCACAGAAAAATGAAATGGCTCAAGTCGCTCATCATCGCCGGAACGCTGCAGGCCGTGGCTGTCACCGCAGGCCACGCCGGCGCCAATCTCGACCAGATCAAGCAGGCTGGGGTCATCAAGGTCGGCACGGAAGGCACTTATGCGCCATTCACCTATCATGACACTTCGGGCGCACTGGTCGGCTTCGACGTCGAAATCGCCAAGGCGATCGCCGACAAGCTCGGCGTCAAGGCCGAATTCCTCGAAGGCAAATGGGATGGGCTGATCGCCGGCCTCGACGCCAATCGCTATGACGCCGTCATAAATGAAGTCGGCATCACCGACGCCCGCAAGGCAAAGTACGATTTCTCCGATCCTTACATCGCCTCCAAGGCGGTGCTGATCGTGCGCGGCGACAATACCGACATCAAGAGCTTCGCCGATCTCAAGGGCAAGAAATCGGCGCAGTCGCTGACCTCGAATTTCGGCAAGCTGGCCGAAACGAACGGCGCCGAGCTGGTCGGCACCGATGGCTTCGACCAGTCGATCCAGCTGCTTCTGACCGGCCGCGCCGACGCCACGATCAATGACAGCCTGTCGTTCCTCGACTTCAAGAAGCACAAGCCCGATGCCAATGTGAAGATCGCCGCGCAAGAGGAAAACGCCGACTATTCCGGCGTCATCGTGCGCAAGGGCGATCCGGAGCTGGTCGCGGCGATCAACAAGGCGCTGGCCGATATCAAGGCCGACGGCACCTACAAGAAGATCTCCGACACCTATTTCGGCCAGGACGTTTCGAAGTAATCCATGAGGCGGGCCGGTCCGCGGCCCATAGGACACATCGAGCGGCGAGCCGTCTTTGACGGCCCGCCGCTTTTGTCGTGATATGGCCGACGCATTCTCGCCTTGACCAAGCTGCTTCGACCAATCTGGAGGGTCTTACGTGCCGCACTGGCTGCAACTGATGCTGGAGTCGCTGCCTTCGCTGTTGTGGGCGGCGCTGATCTTCACTGTGCCGCTGACGCTGTTGTCCTTCGCTCTGGGGCTGGCCGTTGGGTTGGGTGCAGCGCTTGCCCGGCTGTTTGGTCCGAAACCGCTGGTCGCGCTGGTGCGCTTCTATGTCTGGATCTTCCGCGGCACGCCGCTCCTGGTGCAACTGTTCCTGATCTTCTACGGCCTGCCGTCGGTCGGCATCCTGCTCGACGCCTTCACGGCGGCGTTGATCGGCTTCACGCTCAACATCGGCGCCTACACGTCGGAAATCATCCGTGCAGCAATAGGCTCGGTGCCGAAAGGCCAGTGGGAAGCCGCCTATTCGATCGGCATGACCTGGGGCCAAGCGATGCGGCGCACCATCCTGCCGCAAGCCGGGCGGGTCGCGGTGCCGCCGCTTTCCAACACCTTCATCTCGCTGGTCAAGGATACGTCGCTGGCCGCCGCCATCACCGTGCCGGAGATGTTCCAGGCGGCGCAGCGCATCGTCGCCACCACCTATGAGCCGCTGATCCTCTATGTCGAGGCGGCGATCCTCTATCTGGCGCTGAGTTCGGTGCTGTCGGCCTTGCAGACGCGGCTGGAAACCCGGCTCAACCGCTATGGCGGCTTCCTGGAGGCGCGCTCATGATCGGCCTCAGCAACATCGAAAAGCGCTTCGGCGACAACCTCGTGCTGAAGGGCGTGACGGTCACCATTGCCGAAGGCAGCGTCACGGCGCTGGTCGGCCCGTCGGGCGGGGGAAAAAGCACCCTGCTGCGCTGCATCAACCTCCTGGAGATCCCCACCTCCGGCACCGTGCGCATTGGCGACGAGACGCTCGCATTCCATCCCGGCGGCAGGGTTCCGGCCAAGGATGTCCAGCGCCTGCGGCTGCAGACCGGCATGGTGTTCCAGAACTTCCAGCTGTTTCCGCATCGCACCGCGATCGAGAATGTCATGGAAGGTTTGGTGACGGTGCTGAAATGGCCACCTGAGAGGGCACGCGAGCGGGCGCTGGCTTTGCTGGAGAAGGTGGGGATGGCGCACAAGACCGACGCCTGGCCGGCGACCTTGTCGGGCGGCCAGCAGCAGCGCGTGGCGATCGCCCGCGCCCTGGCGCCGTCGCCGAAAGTGCTGCTCTGCGACGAGCCGACCTCTGCGCTCGACCCGGAACTGGCGCAAGAGGTGGTGGACGTGCTTGGCAAGCTCGCCAGCGAAGGCACGACCATGGTGATGGCGACGCATGATCTGCGCCTCGCCTCCAAGATTGCCCAGGAAGTGGTGTTCCTCGATGCCGGTGTCATCGTCGAAAAGGGATCGGCCGCGGTGCTGTTCAACAACCCTGAGCAGCAGCGGACCAAGCGGTTCATTGCGACGCTGAAGCAGGAGGCTGAGAAGGAAGGCGGCGGCGAGGTGTAATGGCTGCCCTCAGCGCCACTTTCCAGAAAGCAAAAAACCCGGCGCGAGGCCGGGTTTCTCATGAATTCAAAGGGTGAGAAAGATCAGGCGGCTTCTTCCTGCTCGGCCTCTTCATTGTCGGCCTTGGCGCCACGCTTGGGGCCCTTGTTGAGGTTGACCTCGATCAAGCGCACGGCTTCGGTTTCCGACATGCGGTTGACGGCCGCGATCTCGCGGGCCATGCGGTCGAGCGCCGCCTCGTAGAGCTGACGCTCGGAATAGGACTGCTCCGGCTGGTTGTCGGCACGGTAGAGGTCGCGCACGACTTCCGAGATCGAGATCAGGTCGCCCGAATTGATCTTCGCATCATATTCCTGAGCACGGCGCGACCACATGGTGCGCTTGACGCGGGCGCGGCCCTGCACGACCTTCAGCGCGCGCTCGACATAATCCTCTTCCGACAGCTTGCGCATGCCGATGGAGGTCGCCTTGGCGACCGGCACCTTCAGGCGCATCTTGTCCTTCGAGAAGTCGATGACGAACAGTTCCAGCTTGTGTCCAGCAACTTCCTGCTCGTCGATCGAGACGATCTGGCCGACGCCGTGCGCCGGATAGACGATGTACTCGCCGGTCTTGAAACCGTGACGCGCAGCGGTGGACTTCTTCTGCGGGGTGATCGTTGCCATTACGCCCTGAACTCCTTGTTGTGGCACCGGCGTCCTGCCGGTCCGAACTCGCGCGATCGGGGAAGCCGATCGTTAGCCGCACAACAGATGAACCCATCGGAAAAGCCGGACCGGCAAACCGCGACATTGCGACCGCCTGGCCCAGATCGCTCTGGTCCGAATGGGATTTTCACCTTTCAGTGATTTGGGGCGTCTGCGCCATAAATCGACGTTGTGTCACCGGCATGTTTGGCTGATGTAACACAAAAAGTCGGAAGAATCAAGGTTTTGCTGCATACGCGAAGGCCACAGGGCGGCGCCGGCTGTCAAGCCGGTTAATGTGACGTGCCTTTTACCCAGCGTAATACCGGCCTTTGTGGCCGTGTTGTCAATCGCCTTCGCCGGGCTCTGCCGAGAAGTATTTCTCGAACTTGCCGGCCTCGCCGTCGAAGGATTTGGCGTCGGCAGGCGGTTCCTTCTTGGCGGTGATGTTGGGCCATTTGTCGGCGTATTCGGTGTTGACCTGCAGCCATTTGTCGAGGCCGGGTTCGGTGTCGGGCTTGATCGCGTCGGCCGGGCATTCCGGCTCGCAAACGCCGCAATCGATGCACTCGTCGGGGTGGATGACGAGCATGTTCTCGCCTTCGTAGAAACAGTCGACCGGACAGACTTCGATGCAGTCCATGTATTTGCATTTGATGCAATTGTCGGTCACGACATAGGTCATCGGTCGGCTCCGGGACGTCCCATTTTGTGGGCTTTTTCCGTCAGGTAACGCCTTTGTCGATCGCTTGCAAGGGTAGCCATTGCGGACGGCGCCGGTGTTTCCGGAATGGAATTCCAGACTGCAGGCCCGGCGGAAGTCGGTCATGTCCCGTAGAGCGTCTGTTTGCCGGGCTCAGTTCTCGCCTCAGGCGTGTCGTTGTCCCAGGACCGCTGCGTGTTTTGGGACGCCAGGCATCAATCTTCGCCGAGCAACCGGTCGGTCTGGCGACGTTCTTTCTTGGTTGGGCGGCCGCTACCGGCCTCGCGCAGCCCCGGAATTGCATCGGGAGGGGCTTCGCCCTTCGGTGCGGGCGGTGGCGACATATCCTCGTAGAGCGTACGGGCCTCCTCGGCCGGGCCGCGTCGCGTACCGGCGCCGAGCACCTTCCAGATAAAGATGCGCCGCTCGAGCGTGATGGTCAGGACATCGCCTGGCTTGACCTGATCGGAGGCCTGCGCTGCTTTGTCGCGATTGATGCGAACCCGGCCGGCGACGACCAGCTTTGCGGCCAGCGAGCGCGATTTCACGGCGCGTGAGAAGAACAGCCATTTGTCGATACGCTGGCGGCCTTCGGCAACCATCGAAGCGAGCCGGGTTCTACTTCTTCAGCTGGTCGCGCAGAGCGGCGAGCTTGGCGAAGGGCGAGTCCGGGTCGAAGCGCACCGGGCGCTCCTCGCGCGGCTTCGGCTGGAAGGCAGGCTTGCCGCCCCCTGGGCCTCGATCGGGACCACCTTTGCCATCCGGCCTGCCACCCTTCCAGTCGGGACGGCCTTCGCGGCGGTCGGGACGCTCGCCTTGCGGCCGGCCGTCACGCCGCTGTTCGCCTTCGGCCTGCGGCTTTGGTTTGAACTTCGAGCGGTCGAAGCGCGGCTTGCCGGCACCATCGCGCCGGCCTTCATGGACCGGCCGTTCACTTGGCGTGGCTGCGGCCGTTGCGCCGGCGGCATCCGCAGGCGCATCGCTTCGGCCGCGCGCTTGTCCGTTGCGTGGGCGATTGTTCCTGCGGTTGTCGTCGCGGTTGCGGGGGCGCTGTTCGAAACGACCCTGACGCCACAACAGGATGGGTTTTGGCGCTTCGGCTTCCGGCGCAGCTTCGCCGACGGCTGCTTCAGCCACCGCCACAGGTTCGTCCGGCGCGGCGTCCGTTGCCGGCGCGGCATTTGACACCAGCTCGGCCGGTGCAGCTTCTTCTGCCGCTGCGGCCTCAGTCTCGGCAGCTTCCGCCTCTGCCTGCGGTTCAACCGGTGCCGGTTCAGCAGCAGCCTCGGCTACAGGCGCTTCGTCCTGCACGGTTTCGACCGGAGCGTCCGCCTGTTCTTCCACGGCAGGCGCGGCAGGTTTCGCTGCGGCGTCGGAGGTGATTTCGGCCGCCGTTTCCGAAACGGCCACTGCGTCCGATGCCGGCTCCGACCCTTCGACTGCTGCCTCTGCTGCGGCATCCGTTGCCGCGGCTTCGGCCGCTTTGGCCTGCTCGGATCGTGCGGCTTCTTCCGTTGCCAGCTTCGCCACCGCTGCTTCTCGCGCGGCATTGTCCTGTGCTTCAAGCCGCGCCTTGACCTCGACGGCCGGCTTGGGCTCGGCACGGTAGCCGAGACCTTTGAGGATCTCTTCCATGTCGTCCGCGGTGGCGCCGAGGATCGACATCATCGGCGGCGTCACCATGAAGGACTGGCCGTCATAGGCGCCGTCCGGGCGCTGGCCGAGGCCGGGCTTCCAGTTGGTCGCCGGACGGATCAGATCCGCCAGCCGTTCCAGGATGTCGATGCGCACGGCGCGACGGCCGAGATTGCGGTAGCCGGCAAGCTTGTAGAAGGTCTTGTCAAAGGCCGGGTCGATGACCACCGAGGTGCGACCCGAGGCGAGCGCATGGACCACGTCGCCAAAACCTGGCTTGTCCTTACCGTCGTTCTTCAGCGCCCACAGCAATGTCACCAGTCCCGCAGGCGCCGGCTTGATCAGCGCCGGCACGAAGACATGGTAGGCGCCGAAGCGCACGCCAAGCCGGCGAAGGGCTGCGCGACCTTCCTGGTCGAGCGACTTCATCTCCTCGGCGATGTCGCGGCGGTTGATGAGGCCGAAATTCTCGACCAGCTGGAAGGCGATGCCACGGCCGATGCCGGAAATCTGGTCGGCGTTTTTCAAGTCGACCAGCGGCTTCAACAGCGACTCGATCTGGAAATTGACGAAACGCTCGGCACGCGCGGCGACCTTGTCGCGCGCCGGGCCGGTCAGCTGTTCGTCGGCCAGCAGCACCAGCCGCGGCTTCAGCGCGTCTTCGCCTGATACAAGCGTGCCGATCGGCGCGCCGATCCAGCGCAGCGTGCCGTCCGAGCCAAGCGCGATGTCGCCATTGGCCGAGGCGCCGAAGCGTTCGGCGCGCGCCTCGAACTCGGCGGCCAGCGCCTTCTGGGCAGCAGTGCGCACCGCCTTGGCGTCTTCGCCGCCGGCGGTCTGGTCGGCGGTGAAGCGGAACCCTTGCAGCTCGCCGACATGGTGGCCTTCGACAAGGACGGTTCCGGTAGGACTAATTTCGGCTTCAGGCATGGTATTTTCTCTAAGGCGCCGCATGAGGACGGAAGTCCTGCGGTCTACGAAGCGTTTCGTCAACCGCTCATGCAGCGCATCCGACAATCTGTCTTCGATTTCGCGCGTCTTTTCCTGCCAGTGTGCCTGATCGGCCAGCCAGCCGGGCCGGTTCGACACGAATGTCCAGGTGCGGATCTGGGCAATGCGATGCGACAGCGTGTCGATGTCGCCCTCGGTGGTGTCGGCGCGGCGCACCTGCTCGGCCATGTAATTCTCGTCGACGTGGCCGTGGCGTGCGAGGTCCGTGTAAATCGAGGCAATGAGGTCGGCATGTTGGGCCGGCGCGATCCTGCGGTAGTCGGGCAGCGCGCAGGCTTCCCACAGCAGCGCCACGCGCTTGGCATTTGTGGTGAGTGCGCGGATGTCCTCGTCGCGGGACAGATGCTCGAGCGCCTGTGCATCGACGGCAGGCAATGCCCGTGTCAGGCCCTCGACCGGGGCGTTGGTCTCGATCGAGCGCTTCAGCGCGTCGAGGCTGGCAAAGTCGAAATGCGCGGTGCGCCACTGCAGCACCTTCACCGGATCGAAGTCGTGGCCCTCGATCTTCTTGATCAGCTCTTCGTCCAGCGGGTCGACCTGGCCGGTGACACCGAACGTGCCGTCGCGCAGATGCCGGCCGGCGCGGCCGGCGATCTGGCCAAGCTCGGCCGCCGTCAGGTTGCGATACTGGAAGCCATCGAACTTGCGGTTCTGGGCGAAGGCGACGTGGTCGAGATCGAGGTTGAGACCCATGCCGATGGCATCGGTGGCGATGAGGTAGTCGACATCGCCGGACTGGAACAATGCCACCTGGGCGTTGCGGGTGCGCGGCGAGAGCGCGCCGAGCACGACGGCGGCACCGCCCTGCTGGCGGCGGATCAGCTCGGCGATGGCGTAGACCTCGTCGGCGGAGAAGGCGACGATTGCCGTGCGCCGCGGCAGGCGGGTCAGCTTCTTGGAGCCGGCATAGGCAAGATGCGACAGCCTTGGCCGCGTCACCACAGAGACACCCCTCAGCAGGCGCTGCAGGATACCGTGCATGGTGGCGGCACCCAGCAGCAGCGTTTCCTGGCGGCCGCGCAGGTGCAGGATGCGGTCGGTGAAGATGTGGCCGCGCTCGAGGTCCCCGGCGAGCTGCACCTCGTCGATGGCGACGAAGGCGGCGTCGGTCTCGCGCGGCATGGCCTCGACGGTGCAGACCGAATATCTGGCGCCCGACGGCTGGATCTTTTCCTCGCCGGTGATCAGCGCGACCTTGTGGGCGCCGACCTTTTCGCAGACGCGGGCGTAGACCTCGCGCGCCAGAAGCCTGAGCGGCAGGCCGATGAACCCACTCTCATGCGCCACCATGCGCTCGATGGCGAGATGGGTCTTGCCGGTGTTGGTCGGCCCCAGCACGGCGGTCACGTCGCGGCCCGACAGGATCAGCGGCTCGGTGTGTTTGGGCTGGATGTTCATTGACCTAGAATAAGGCTTCCGGGACCTGGAAATAAGGCTTTCTGGCCTCTGGTTGTCGGGAGCGTGCCTCAAGTGACGCGTATGACAGCCGACACATAGGGATTTCGGGCGCGAAGCGAAAGCGGAATGTTCCGCCAGCGGCTACAGGTGTTTTGGTCAAGCTCTCAACCGGCTGCGGATTAACGGATAGAACGAGTCTGGAACGAATCGGCGACGAATCGGTGACTCCTGCAGATTCAGCTTTTGTTCACGGCTACATGTGGATTTTGCGACCGCGAGTCGCACCACATGCTGAATCCTGGAACTGGCCCGTTTCATGCTAGAGAGGGCAAGGAGGGCGTTGCCGTTAATCTTTGCCGACAAACGATCATAATGGCTTGGTATGCCTCGCCCAAGATTATGAAATTGTTGATCTTTCCTAACCCGCGTTAAGAAATTGGCAGGCGATTCCGGCTGTCGTCGTTAACGTTCCGGTCAAAGCCGGAACGAATCGGCGACGAATCAGCGATGCCGGAATTTTCTTGGTTCGTTCACCCCAACATCTTGTGTTGTGAACAGCTTATCCACCGAGAATCCACAGGCTTGAGAACAGGTTTCGCACATGTGGCGCTATTGGCGTTAACTTTTGCGTGCCGGATTGGGTCAGCACCCGTCGCGGGCACATCGATGGGAGCCATGCCGGCAACGGAAAACGGGCCGGCGTGCCGGCCCTCGATCTCTCCGCCCACATCGCCGCGTCGTCAGGCGAAGTATTGGCCGCCATTGGCCGTGAGGGTCGAGCCGGTGATGAAGCCGGCATCTTCGGATGCGAGGAAGACGACGCAGCGCGCGATTTCTTCGGGTTCGCCGAGGCGGCCGACAGGGATCTGCGGAATGATGCGCTCGTTGAGCACCTTCTCGTCGATCGCCTTGACCATCTCGGTGGCGATGTAGCCGGGGCAGATGACGTTGACGGTGATGCCGGCGCGAGCTCCCTCCTGAGCGAGAGCTTTGCTGAAACCGATGTCGCCGGCCTTGGCGGCGGAATAGTTGACCTGGCCGGCCTGGCCTTTCTGGCCGTTGATCGAGGAGATGGTGATGACGCGGCCGAACTTGCGGTCGCGCATGCCGCTCCACAGCGGATGCGTCATGTTGAAGACACCGGACAGATTGGTGTCGATGACCTCTTTCCACTGTTCGCGCGTGATCTTGTGGAACATGGCGTCACGGGTGATGCCGGCATTGTTGACCAGCACCGAGACCGGGCCGAGATCGGCCTCGACCTGCTTGATGCCGGCGGCGCAGGAATCATAATCGGCGACCGACCATTTGTAGACGGGAATGCCGGTCTCGGCCTTGAATTTGCCAGCCGCGTCGTCATTGCCTGCGTAGTTCGCTGCAACCGAATAGCCGGCGGTCTTCAATGCGATCGAGATCGCCGCGCCGATACCGCGCGAGCCCCCTGTGACGATTGCTACCTTGGTCATGCATTTCCCCTTTTTTGATATCGCCCTGTTGTCGGGCTTGGCAGGCACTGGATACAGAACGGGCGGCTCGCGCCGCCCGGTTAGTGACTTCTTCAGAGTGCTTCGATGCACATGGCGACGCCCATGCCGCCGCCGATGCACAGGGTGGCCAGCCCCTTCTTGGCGCCGCGCCGGCGCATCTCGAAGACCAGCGTGTTGAAGACGCGGGCGCCCGAAGCGCCGATCGGGTGGCCGATGGCGATGGCGCCGCCATTGACGTTGACGATCGAGGGATCCCAGCCCATGTCCTTGTTGACGGCGCAAGCTTGCGCCGCAAAGGCTTCGTTGGCCTCGACCAGGTCGAGATCGCCGACCGACCAGCCGGCCTTTTCCAAGGCCTTGCGCGAGGCGGGAATAGGTCCGGTGCCCATGATCTGCGGATCGACGCCGGCGGTTGCCCAGGACACGATGCGCGCCAGCGGGGTGATGCCGCGCCTCACCGCTTCCGCTTCGCTCATCAGCAGCGCGCCGGCCGCGCCATCATTGATGCCGGAGGCGTTGGCGGCGGTCACCGTGCCGTCCTTGTCGAAAGCCGGCTTCAGCTTGGTCATGGCGTCGATCGTGGCGCCGTGGCGAATGTATTCGTCCTGGTCGACGATGGTGTCGCCCTTCTTGCCCTTGATGGTGACGGCGACGATCTCGTCCTTGAACTTGCCGGCCTTCTGCGCGGCCTCGGCCTTGTTCTGCGAGGCGAGCGCGAACTGGTCCTGGTCTTCGCGGGTGATCTGGAACTGACGCGCGACGTTTTCGGCGGTGTTGCCCATGTGATAGCCGTTGAAGGCATCCCACAGTCCGTCCTTGATCATGGTGTCGATCAGCTTGAAGTCGCCCATCTTGACGCCGGCGCGCAGGTGTTGGGCATGCGTCGAAAGCGACATCGATTCCTGACCGCCGGCGATGATCACCTTGGCGTCGCCGGTGGCGATCTGCTGCATGCCGAGCGCTATGGCGCGCAGACCCGAGCCGCAAACCTGATTGAGGCCCCAGGCGGTGGTTTCCTTGGGCAGGCCGGCATTGATCGATGCCTGGCGGGCCGGGTTCTGGCCTTGCGCGGCGGTCAGCACCTGGCCGAGGATGACCTCGTCGACCTCGCTTGGTTCGACGCCGGCACGTGACAGCAATTCCCTGATGACGACAGCGCCGAGCTCATGCGCCGGTGTGGCGGCGAAGGCGCCGTTGAAGGAGCCGACCGGCGTGCGCGCCGCACTGGCTATGACGATGGAAGCGGACATTTTCTTCTCCAGACTTCAAAGGGTGTTGTTCTGTCGTTGGGGACTTTTCTTGCCCTTTCCCAACCCCAAGTCAAACCGGAAATGGGCATGGCGCCCATGCGCCGCAAGCAGGTCGTGCCTAGCCGTGGCGGCCATTCGTCCATTGCTGCGCAGCATATTTTGCCTGCTATGCAGCATTTAGTGATCCCGCACTGCACAAACTGCTTGGAATTGTGAGGCTTTTGCGCATATCCTCAAAAAAGGCACAATCGTTATCGGCGGCTTACTCAGAGGCGCGCCGGTGTCCCCGGGAGGATGTAGATGGCCGCTAAAGACGATCCGATCATCATCAAGAAATACGCCAATCGCCGCCTCTACAACACCGGCACCAGCACCTATGTGACGCTCGAGGACCTCGCCGAGATGGTCAAGAAGGGCGAGGAGTTCACCGTTCAGGACGCCAAGACCGGCGATGACATCACGCATCCGGTGCTGACCCAGATCATCTTCGAACTGGAGAACAAGGACGGGCAGAACATGTTGCCGATCCCGTTCCTGCGCCAGCTCATCGCTTACTACGGCGACCAGATGCAGATGATCGTGCCGAGCTTCCTCGAACAGTCGATGCTCGCCTTCTCCAAGGAGCAGGAGCGCTTTCGCGAGCAGATGAAGGGGGCGATCGGCAAGTCGCCGCTCGACATGATGAAGATCACCACGCCGATCAAGGCGCTGGAGGAACAGACACGCCGCAACATGGAAATGTTCCAGAATGCGATGCGGCTGTTCACGCCATTCCCGCCCGCTGGCACCGCGCCAGCCGCTGCGCCGTCGCCCGAGCCGGCCAGGAAGGAAACGCCTGACAAGCCCGACGATCTTCAGGAACTGAAGGACCAGATCGCGGCCATGCAGCGCAAGCTCGACACGATGTCCTGAGCGCTTGGCGCTCTTGCGACCTTACACCAGCGCGCCCTCATAGCGGCCGCGCGGCCTGATGACACTTCCGCTTGTTATCTGTTCGACCGTGTGCGCGGCCCAGCCGACGCTGCGTGCGAGCGCAAACAGGCGGAACGGCGTATCGCGCGGCAAGCCAAGGCTGCGCGTCAGCGCCGCCAGCCCAAAGTCGATGTTGGGAAGCGCGCCGGTCGCGGCAAGGGCAGCGTCGCGCAGCGACGATAGTGTGCCGTCAACCTCGATCACCGACAGAAGCGCCGCCCCTCGGGGATCGCCGTCAGGATAGAGCTGATGACCGAACCCCGGCAGCGGCCGGTCATGACTGAGCCAGCGCCGGATCGTCGCATCGGCGCCATGCCGCGCCGCATCCTCGGCCAATTGCATCACCGCCTCGCCGGCGCCGCCATGGCGAGGGCCTGACAGCGTCGCGAGCCCTGCCAGAAGGCAAGCGGCCAGCGGCGCGCCGGTCGAGGCTGCGACGCGCGCGGCGAAGGTCGACGCGTTCAGTTCGTGATCGGCAAGCAGGACAAGCGCGCGGCGGATCGCTTCGGCGCCGTCGGCATCCACCGACCAGTCCTGCGCCAGCCGCTGATGGACCGGATCTGATCCCGCCGGTGCGCCCAGCGTGCCGGCCAGCACGCCGACCGCGTGCGCAGCATCGGCATGCAGCGAGGCGGCGCTGCGCCCAAGCGATGGGCGTCCCTGGCCGGCAAGCACGGCAAGTTGCGCAAAAGCCGAGGCTCGGCCAGCTTGATCGGGTGCGTCCGGCGATGGTGCTTCGAAAGCCACCGGTTCCGGCAGAGCCCAGAGAACGGCGGCGGCTTCTTCCAGTGAGGCGTGCCCGGAGAGCACCGCGGCGTCCTGCCCGCGATAGATGAGCCGACCGTGTGAGACGGTCGAAATCGCCGTTGCGATCGAGGGCTCGCCCCAGGCAATGGCGCTTTCAGCGATGACTGACGGGCTGCGGCCGCGTGCCCGGCGGATCGCTAGTGCGGCAATATCGTCGGCACGATACTGGCTGCGGCGCGGATCGGCGCGGTCGGGCCGCATGCCGATGCGGCCACGGCTGACGTAGGCGTAGAGCGTCTGCGCCCGCACCTTGAGGCGTTCAAGCGCTTCTTCCCGTGACAACCACTCGGACATATCGGGCTCTGATATTGATTCTATTGATCAAGATTGATGGATGTGTTGCCCACCCTTATCTCCGAGCCGGAAATGCTTCAAGGAGGCAAGGCTATGGCGAATGGGCTCGATGACGTGGTGGCGGCGGAAACCGTGCTTTCCGATGTGGATGGTCTTGGCGGCCGTCTGACGATCCGAGGTCATTCGCTGCCGGAGCTGGCCGGCCGCTGGAACTATGCGCAGGTGGTCGGGCTGCTGCTGGATGGCTTTTTCGACGATCTTCCCGGCGATGCGGACCTGACGCGGGCGCTGGGCCAGGCGCGTGCGGACGTGTTCGAACGACTGTGGCCCTCGCTGCCCTTGCTGGCGTCGCTCGATGTCTACAGCGCCATGCGTGCCGGCACGGCGTTGCTGCCGGACGGAGACACATTGACGAACGCCTTACTGCTCATCGCAGCGCCCGCCGTGCTGACGCCGGCCCTGCTGCGCCTGCAGCGCGGCGAGCAGCCGATCGCGCCGGACAGCCGGGACGATCATGCCGCCGACATGCTGAGGATGCTGAACGGCAGCGTCGCCTCGCCCGCGCTGGCGAAGGCGCTCGACACCTATCTGGTGACCGTCTGCGACCACGGTCTCAACGCATCGACCTTTGCGACGCGCGTGGTGGCCTCGACGCAGGCCGGCCTGACATCGTCCGTGCTGGCTGGGCTCGGCGCGCTCAAGGGGCCGCTGCATGGCGGCGCGCCAGGTCCGGTGATCGAGATGCTGGATGCGATCCAGGCGCATGGCGATGCCGCCGGCTGGCTGCGCGACGAGATCGCGCAAGGCAGGCGCATCATGGGCTTCGGTCACCGCGTCTACCGTGTGCGTGATCCGCGCGCCGATGTGTTGAAAGCCGTTGTGCGGCAACTCGGCAGCGAGGGTGAAACCGGCCGCCGGCTGGCCTTTGCGGAGACGGTCGAGCAAACCTCGCTCGAGGTGCTTCGGATCGCCAAGCCACAGCGCTCGCTGCAGACCAATGTCGAGTTCTACACCGCGCTGGTGCTGGAAGCGGCGGGTTTCCCGCCATCAGCCTTCAGCAATGTCTTCGCCGCCGGGCGCGTGGGCGGCTGGATTGCCCATGCGCGCGAGCAGCAGACGACCGGACGGCTGATCCGGCCGCAATCGCGTTATGTCGGGCCGGTGCCGGGTCTGGTTGCCTGAGGTTCTTTCGGCGCCTGGCTAGCGACGGGCGATCCAATCAATATCCTCCTGATGAGCGGCCGTGTGGTCGCTCATGACGAAAATTTCATCTCCCCGAAAATTCTGGCCGCTGTTATTGCGTCGCATTGAGCATATATGCTGCACTGCAACATAAGCCCGCTCTTGCCGCAACCAGAGGAATCCACCCTTGGCCACCAGGAAAACCGCAATTATCACCGGCTCCACATCGGGCATTGGCTTGGCTATCGCCCAGGCGCTGGCGGCCGAAGGCCACAACGTGGTCGTCAATTCCTTTTCCGATACGGCCGCCGACCACGCCATCACTGACGCGATCGCCAGACAGCACAAGGTGAAGACTGCCTATATCAAGGCCGACATGTCGAAGCCGGCCGAATGCCGGGCGCTGATCGCCAAGGCGACTGAGACATTCGGTTCGGTCGATATCCTGGTCAACAATGCCGGCATCCAGCATGTCGCGCCGGTGGAGGAGTTCCCGATCGAGAAATGGGATGCGATCATCGCCATCAACCTGTCGTCGGCGTTCCACACCATCGCCGCCGCCATTCCGCTGATGAAAAAGGCCGGCGGCGGCCGGATCGTCAACATCGCCTCGGCGCATGGCCTGGTCGCGTCGCCGTTCAAGTCGGCCTATGTCTCGGCCAAGCACGGCATCATGGGATTGACCAAGACCGTTGCGCTCGAACTGGCGCGTGAAAAAATCACCTGCAACGCCATCTGCCCCGGCTATGTGCTGACGCCGCTGGTCGAGGCGCAGATCCCCGACCAGATGAAAGCCCACACCATGGACCGCGAGACCGTCATCCGTGAGGTCATGCTGGACAAGCAGCCGACGAAGGAATTCGTCACGGTCGAGCAGATCGCGGCAGCGGCGGTGTTCCTGTGCTCGGATGCGGCAGCGCAGATCAACGGCACGCATCTCTCGGTCGACGGCGGCTGGACCGCCGCGTGAGGCGCAGAATTTTCTCATCGACCCAAACAGACAGATCAAGGACGACGCCATGACCAAAAACGGCAAGGCGGAGGAGACGAAGAAAATCAACGTAGCGCTTCAGGGCGGCGGCTCGCACGGGGCCTTTTCCTGGGGTGTGCTCGACTGCCTTCTGGAGGACGGACGGCTGGAGATATCAGCAGTGTCCGGCACCAGCGCCGGCGCCATGAATGCGGTGGCGCTGGCCGACGGTTTTGTCCGCGGCGGTGTCGAAGGCGCGCGGCAAAAACTCGACGATTTCTGGCGTGCGGTGGCGGCCAAGGGCCGGTTCAGCCCGGTGCAGCGCATGCCGTGGGATGTCGCCTGGGGCAACTGGTCGATCGAGAACACGCCCGGCTATCTCTTCTTCGACACCATGTCGCGGGTGTTCTCACCCTATGTCGCCAATCCGCTCGGCCTCAACCCGTTGCGCGACGTGGTGCAGCAGGAGATCGATTTCGACAATGTCCGCGCCTGCAAGTCGATGGAACTGTTCATCTCGGCGACCAATGTCGAGACCGGACAGTTGCGCGTCTTTTCCGACGGCGAGATCGACCTCGACACGGTGATGGCCTCGGCCTGCCTGCCGCAACTGTTCCGCGCCGTCGAGATCAAGGGCGTGCCCTACTGGGATGGCGGCTATGGCGGCAATCCGGCGCTTTATCCGTTCTTCAAGACGGCGGCGACCGAGGACGTGCTCCTGGTGCAAATCAATCCGGTGGTACGGGAAGGAACACCAAGGAGCGCCAACGAGATCCAGAACCGCATCGACGAGATCACCTTCAACGCCGGGCTGTTGCGCGAATTCCGCTCGATCGCCTTCGTCAAGGAACTGATCGCTGCCGGCCGTCTGCCGCAGGGCGAATACCGCGACATCCGTATGCACCGCATCGATGCCGATGAGGCGTTCAAGGACCTGTCGGCGTCATCGAAGGTCAATGCCGAATGGGCGTTCCTGACCTATCTCCGCGATCTCGGCCGCACCGCCGCCAGCGACTGGCTGGAAGAGAATTACGACGCCGTCGGCAACCGACCGACGCTCGATCTCTCCGGCGAACTCGATGACGGCTTCAAGCCGGTGCGCGGTCCAGCTCCTGGGCGGCGGGTCAAGGAATTCCTCGCTGTGCGCAAGAATCCTGAGGTGGTTCGCCGTCGGGCCTGAGCTGTGTCGATATTCAGGTGATGCCGGCCTGCAAATGGCGGTTTCTTGCGCTTCCGGTACTCACGTACCCAAAAGTACGCTCCGTTCCGGTTCTCGGAAACCACCATTTTCGGCTCGGCCTTACCTGAATCTCGGCACAGCTTGGCTTCACCCCGGTTTCAAGGTCAGGTCGATCACCCTGATCAGGGCAGCGGCCGCCTGCCGCTGCCCTTCCGGATCTCTGATCCGCGCCTTCATGCCTTCCAGCCCGTCGAGCAGCATATCGGCAAGCAGTTGCGCCGACAGGCCCCTGGCCGCCAGATCGACGCCGTTCCTGGCTGCCTCGCCCTCTATCGCGCCGCTGATGTGTTGGCCAAGCCCGCCGCGCCAGCAGCCCACCAGATCGCCAAGGCTCGATTTCATGTCCAGCAGCTCGGCGCCATGCGGCGAGGCAATGACCGCGCTCATCATCGAGATAAATGCCTCATCGATGGCTCGCATCATCCGCTCGGTGAAAGGGCCGTCGCCGGACAGGGCTAATTTTGCGGCCTCGACCGAGCGCGACAGGATCATCATGGCGATGGCCCGGAAAATGTCGGTCTTGTTCCTGAACAGAAGATAGAGCGCCGGGCGCGACATGTCTGCGGCACGGGCTATATCGTCCATGGTGGTGCGCGAGAAGCCATAGGCCAAAAACACCTTCATCGCGCCATCCAGGATACGGACGCGCTTGGGGTCTGTGGCGGCGATGTCTTCGATCTGGCTCATGGAGCAATTCTATCCTGCAAAATCTAGATTGACAAAATGACGAAATTTGTCAACCTGTATTAGCGAAATGGCCGGGAGGCCGCTTCGCCCTTGGCAGTGGACGACAACAAAGGGTATCCCCATGCGCCTCACCGTCGACGGGCAGTCATTCGATATCGATGCCGATCCGGACATGCCGCTGCTATGGGCGCTGCGCGATCTCATTGGCAAGACAGGGCCAAAATTCGGCTGCGGCATCGCCGCGTGCGGCGCCTGCACCGTGCATGTCGACGGTCAGCCGGTGCGTTCTTGCTCGCTTCCAGTTGGCCAGGTCAGCGGCGCTGTCACCACCATTGAAGGCATCGGCACAGCAGACGGACTGCATCCGGTGCAGCAGGCATGGCTGGAGGAACAGGTCGCGCAATGCGGCTATTGCCAGGCGGGCCAGATCATGAGCGCGGTGGCGCTGCTCGACGAGGTCGCCGATCCGAGCGACGCCGACATCGACAACGCCATGGGCGGCAATCTCTGCCGCTGCGGCACCTATCCGAAGATACGCTCGGCCATCAAGAAGGCCGCGGCGCTCAAGACGGCGGGGCTCTGACCATGGCCAGTGTCGGAAAGATCGCCCGCCGCACGTTTCTGATAGGCGCTACCGCCGTCGCGGGCGGCGTTGCTGTCGGCTACTACTACTATCGCAAGCCCTTCGCGAACCCGCTCGAGGCCGAGCTCGGCAAGGGCGAGGCGACGTTCAATCCCTATGTGAAGATCGGCGCCGACAACACCATCACCATCGTCGCGCCGCGCGCTGAGATGGGGCAAGGCATTTCGACGACGCTTGCCGCCATGGTCGCCGAAGAACTCGACGTCGGGCTCGACCGGGTCAAGGTCGAGCATGGACCGGCCTCCCATGCCTATTACAACGCCGCGATCCTCGAAGAGGGCGGTCCGTTCGCCTTCTTCGACGAGAGCATGACGGCGCAAGCGGTGCGCTCGGGTCTCGGCGTGGTCGGCAGGTTCCTTGCCCTGCAGGGCACGGGTGGTTCAGCTTCGACACGCGACGGTTTCGTGAAGATGCGCGAAGCGGGTGCCGCCGCCCGGCAGATGCTGATCGCGGCTGCGGCGCAAAAACTGGGTGTCGCCGCCGCCGATCTGGAAACGATCGACGGTTCGATCCTGCATAAGGCGTCCGGCAAGTCGCTGACCTATGGCGCGGTCGCCGCGGCCGCTGCCGCGATGGCGCCTCCGGCCGAAGTCAGGCTCAAGGACAAGGCCGACTGGAAGCTGCTGGGCAAGCCGCAACAGCGTATCGACATGATGGCCAAGGTCACCGGCGCACCGATCTTCGGCATCGATGTCAGGCTGCCGGACATGCTCTACGGCACGGTGAAGATGAGCCCGCGCTTCTGGTCCAAGCCGATATCAGCCGATCTCTCCAAGGCGGAGAAGATGCCGGGCGTGGTCAAAATCGTGCCGATCGAGACCAATTACGGCCACGGCTTCGGTATCATCGCTGACAACACATGGGCGGCATTCAAGGCGGCCGAGGCAATCGACGCCCAGTGGTCCGATCCCGAATACCCGCTCAGCAGCGCCGGCATTTCAGATGTGCTGAAGCAGGCGCTTGCCGCCAAGGGGTCGGTGATGCGCGACAATGGCGATGTTGATACCGCTTTTGCCGACGCGCCACGCGAAAGGATCGTCGAGGCCGACTATGCGGTGCCTTATCTGGCGCATGCGACGATGGAGCCGATGAACGCAACGGCACAATTGAAAGACGGCGCGCTCGCCATCTGGTGCGGCAACCAGGCGCCGACCCTGGTACGGCAGCTCTGCGCCAACGCGGTCGGCATCGAGCAGGACAAGGTTACCGTGCACACCACCTTCATGGGTGGCGGTTTCGGCCGGCGCGTCGAGGTGGATTACGCGCTGTGCGCCGCGCTGATGGCGAAGGAGACAGGCGGGCGTCCGATCAAGATGACCTGGACGCGTGAAGAAGACATGCGCCACGACGCCTACCGTCCGGCCGCAATCGGCAAGTTCCAGGCGCGGCTCGGCGACGATGGCATGCCGGTCGCCGTCGACATGAAGATGGCCTCGCCATCGGTGATTGCCGGCATGCTCCGCCGGCTCTTCCCCTCGATATCGCCGCTCGGTCCCGACAAGACCATCGTCGATGGCGCCTATGACCAGCCCTACACCATCCCGAACTACCGAGTCAGCGGTATCGCGGCGCCGGTCTCCATCCCTGTCGGCTCCTGGCGTTCGGTCGGCAGTTCGGTCAACGGTTTCTTCCACGAGGGCTTCATGGACGAGATCGCTGTCGCCGGGAAAGTCGACCCGGTCGAGATGCGCAAGAGACTGATGGCCAACTATCCCTCGGCGGTGAAGGTGGTGGAGAAAGTCGCCGCTATGGCGAAATGGGGTGAGGCGCTGCCCGCCGGCAAGGCCAGGGGCATGGCCTTCACGCTGTCCTTCGGCAGTTGGGTCGGCGAGATCGTCCAGGTGGCGGACACGCCGGCCGGCATCCGTATCGAGAAGGTGTGGATCGCCGCCGATGTCGGTACCGCGCTCGATCCCGGCATAATCGAGGCGCAACTGATTTCGGCCGCCATCTACGGCCTTTCGGCGGCGATGGGTCAGGAAATCACGTTCGCCGACGGCATGGTCGAACAGTCGAACTTCCACGATTTCGATGCCATGCGGATCTTCCAGTGCCCGGCCTTCGAAGTCGCCATCCTGGAAAACTTCCATAAGATGGGCGGCGTCGGCGAGGTCGGCACACCGCCGGCAGCTCCGGCGCTTGCCAATGCCATCTTCGCGCTCACCGGCAAGCGCATCCGCACGCTGCCGCTGTCGGAAACGGTGGCCTTCGCATGAAGAAGCTCCTCATCATGCTGACGCCTGCTGCCATGCTCGTGCTCGCAGCGCCGTTTGCGATCGCGCAAGAGAACCAGATGCCGGCGCTGGCGACCGTCGACGCGGCGAAAGGCCTCTCCGAATGGGACAAAATCTATGCGGTGTTCTCGCATCCGCGCTGCGCCGACTGTCATGTCGCGGACGATCGGCCGCGATGGTCGGGTGCGCACTACGGCGGTACGCGCGTTCACGCCTTCAATGTCCAGCGTGGTGCTGACGGATCGGGCTTCGGCAATCCGGGCCTGCGCTGCACGACTTGCCATTTCGCCAGCAATTCCAAGGAATTGCACGGGTCGCCCGGGGCCGAGAACTGGCATCTGGCGCCGGCCGAGATGGCCTGGTTCGGCAAATCCTCCGCCGAAATCTGCGCCCAGATCAAGGATCCTCTGCGCAACGGCAACCGCAGCCTGAAGGATATCGCGCTGCATGTTCGCGATGACAGATTGGTCGCCTGGGGCTGGGCGCCGGGGCCGGGTCGTGAGCCGGCTCCGGGCTCCGCCGAAGCGACCTATCAAGCGATCGAAAACTGGGCTGCGGCGGGCGCATCTTGCCCGGTGGCGCAATGATCTTGCAACTTTCGGACTATATTGCGGTGCGGCTTTGATGTAGAAGCGCGCTTCGCCGATCACGGCAAATTGAACACGGCCCGGCGCGCACCCATATCGGCGACGCGCCCGCGTTATGAGGACGCTGGCCGAACCCGCAGTGGAAAAACGACGATGAGAATCAGGTTTCACAAGCTTGCAGCCGTTGTTGTGCTCATTGGTTTCGCGGCGTGGATGGCGACAGGCGAGTTTTCGTCGGTCGGCAGCGTAGCCGCCAACAAAGCCAAGGCAGCCGAAGCCGAACAGGCCAAGGCGCCGGACGCGAGCAAGCCGAAGACGGCGGAAGCCGAGCCGAAGGCCCCGCTGCGCACCGTCGCGGTGGTGACGCCGCCACGCAAGACCTATGCACGCGCCATCCGCATTTCCGGGCTGACCGAAGCCGACAAGCGGGCGGTGCTGGCGACGCGCGTCGCCGGTGTCATCGACAAGCTCCCTGTCAAGCAAGGCGATCACGTCAAGACCGGCGATCTGGTGCTGATGCTTGCGGCGGAAGAGAAGATCTCGATGGTCGACAACGCCAGGCAGTTGGTGGTGCAGCGCCAGGCCGAACTGGACGCAGCCTTGCGGCTGATGAAGACCGGCAATCTGCCGAAGCTGCAGCTCGACACCGCGCGCTCGAACCTGACCTCGGCGCAGTCGCTGCTGGAAACGGCACAGGCCGAACTCGACCGCAACGAGGTCAAAGCGCCTTTCGACGGCGTTATCGACCGGGTGCCGGTGGAACTTGGCAGTTCCATCATGCAGGGCGGCGAGGTGGCGACCATCCTCAAGCTCGATCCGGTGATTGCTCGCGGCGAAGTCAGCGAGCGCGATCTCGGCTTCCTCAAGCTCGGCGACAAGGCCACCATACGGCTGGTCAGCGGCCAGTCCGTCGAAGGCACCGTGCGCTACATCAGCCGCGACGCCTCGTCGGCGACCCGCACCTTCCGCGTCGAGGTTGCAGTCCCCAATGCCGACGGCTCCGTGCCGGCCGGCATGACGGCGGAAATCGCGCTCAACGCGCAGCCGACCGACGCGGTGCTGCTGCCGCGCTCGGTTGTGACGCTCGGCGACAAGGGCGACCTCGGCATCCGCGCCTTGGGCAAGGACAACAAGGTGGCGTTCTTCCCCATCGACCTCGTCGATGACACGCCGACCGGCCTCGTCCTCGGCGGCATACCGGCCGACGCCCGCATCATCGTCGCCGGCCAGGAACTGGTGAAGGAAGGCGATCTGGTCAACCCGGTCGAGGCCGACCAGGCGACCATTAAGAAGCTGATCGGCGAGGCGACCGCCGGCACCCAGTAGCGTAGCGCAGGTCGCGACGCGCCCTCCCTGGGTGGGGACAATCGGCTGCGACGCAGCCCCTGAAGATTCAAGAAACAGGCGTTAGCCATGGATATCGTCAGACTCGCAATCAACAATGCCCGCCTGACCATCTCGGTGCTGGTGTTCCTCATCCTTGCCGGCGCGGTCGCATACCAGTCGACGCCGAAGGAAGCGGAGCCCGACGTTCCGATTCCGATGATGTATGTCAGCCTGATCTATCAGGGCATTTCGCCCGAGGATTCGGAGCGGCTTCTGCTGCGGCCGATGGAAAGCAAGCTGAAAAGCCTGAAGGGCCTCAAGGAGATGCGTTCGGCCGCCTTCCAGGGCGGCGGCTACGTGCTGGTCGAGTTCCAGCCGCAGACCAATCTGGCCACCGCGCTGCAGGACACGCGCAGCAAGGTGCAGGACGCCAAGGCCGACCTGCCGCAGGCGGCGGAAGAACCCGTCGTCACCGAAGTCAACATTTCCGAATTTCCCGTGCTCGTCGTCACGCTCTCGGGAAATCTGCCCGAACGCGTGCTGACCGCCGCCGCGCGCGAACTGCGCGACCGTATCGAGGAAGTTCCCGGCGTTCTCGAAGGCTCGCTGCAGGGTGCGCGCGACGATCTCGTCGAGGTCGTCATCGATCCGATGAAGCTGTCTTCCTATGGGCTGCAACTCGATCAATTGATCGGTGCGGTCGGCAACTCCAACAGCCTGGTCGCCGCCGGCAACATCGAAGGCTCGGAGGGCAAATACGCCGTCAAGGTGCCGTCGCTGATCGAAACGCCGGAGGATGTCGCCGCACTGCCGGTGGTCGCCGGCCCCAATGCCGTGGTGCAGGCGAAGGACATCGCGACGATCCGTTCGACCTTCAAGGATGCCGAGACGGTGACCCGCCTCAACGGCAAGCCGGCGATTGCCATCGAAGTCAAGAAGCGCATCGGCTCCAACCTGATCGACACCATTGCCAAGGTGCGGACGGTGTCCGACGAGTTCGTCAAGTCCATGCCCGAGGGCATGAACGTCACCTACACGCAGGACAAGTCGGTCTTCGTCAACCAGCTGCTCGGCGATCTGCAGAACCATGTGATGATCGCGGTCATCCTGGTGTTCATCGTCATCCTCTACGCGCTGTCCGGCCGTGCCTCGCTGCTCATCGGGCTTGCGATTCCGTCGTCCTTCCTGATCGGCATCCTGCTGCTGGCGATGATGGGCTACACGATCAACATGATCGTGCTGTTCAGCCTGATCCTGGCCGTCGGCATGCTGGTCGACGACGCCATCATCGTCACCGAGTTCGCCGAACGGCGGATGAGCGAAGGCATGCCGAAGGAGGAAGCCTTCGCGCTCGCCGCCAAGCGCATGGCCGGTCCGGTCATCGCCGCGACGATGACGCGAATCGCCGCCTTCTCGCCGCTGCTGTTCTGGCCGGGCATCATCGGTGACTTCATGAAGTACATGCCGATCACGCTGATCGTCACGCTGTCGGCCTCGATGCTGTATGCGCTTGTCTTCGCGCCGACGCTGGGTGCGATCTTCGCCAAGGCGCCACGGCATCATGAGGATGACAATCGCGACGGCTGGTACATGGCCATCGTCAAGCAGGCGGTGCGCTTCCCCATCACCGTGCTGGTGCTGACCGTCGCGCTCTTGTTCGGCGTCGGCTTTGCCTATTCGAAATATGGCGCCGGCGTCGAGTTCTTCCCGAATGTCGAGCCGGATTACGGCCTGCTCTACGTGCATGCGCGCGGCAATCTTTCGCTGGCCGAAATGGATACCGCGACCAAGATCGCGGAAGACAGGCTGCTCGGCTGGCCGGGTGTGAAGTCGGTCTACACCCGCGTCGGCAAGACGCAAGGCGGCGGCCAGGATGTTCCCGAAGACGTCGTCGGCGTCATCCAGTACGAATTCATCGACTGGCGCGAGCGCAAATCGGCGAACCATATCCTGGACGATCTGCGCGGTGTCATGGCCGGCATTCCCGGCGTCGATGTCGAGGTTCGCGTGCCGGAAGCCGGTCCGCCGACCGGCAAGCCGATCCAGATCAGGCTTTCGGCCGTAGACCCCAAGGGGCTCGACGACAAGGCCCGTGAGGTCGCGGCGCGCATCGGCAAGGTGCCCGGCGTCATCGATATTTCCGACGGCCTGCCGCCGCCCGGTGTCGACTGGGCGCTCGAGGTCGACCGTGCCAAGGCGGCGCAGTACGGCATCAGCCCAACCTCGGTCGGCACGGTGGTGCAACTGGTGACCAACGGGCTGAAGCTCTCGGAATACCGGCCTGCCGGAGCCGACGACGCCGTCGACATAAGACTGCGCCTGCCCGAGGACCGTCGCACGCTGTCGACGCTCGACGAACTCAGGGTGCAGACCTCACAAGGCTCGGTGCCGATCTCGAACTTCGTCGTGCGCAAGCCCGAGCCGACGGTCGGCATCCTCAACCGCATCGACGGCGCGCGTACGGTGGTGGTCCAGGCCAACGTCGCCGCCGGCGCCCAGGTCGCGGCTGTGCAGGAGCAGGTCACCAAGGCTGTCTCCGACATGGATCTCGGCAGCGGCATCCGCTGGAAGCTGGCCGGCTCGAACGAGGACAGCGCCGAAGCCAGCGCCTTCCTCAGCAAGGCCTTTGGGGCGGCGATCTTCCTGATCTTCCTGGTGCTTTTGGCGCAGTTCAACAAGTTCACCAGCGTCTGGCTGGTGCTGTCTTGCGTAGTCATGGCGACGATCGGCGTGTTCCTCGGGCTGCTGATAACAGGCGAGACGTTCGGCATCGTCATGTCCGGCATCGGCGTCATCGCTCTGGCCGGCGTGGTGGTGAACAACAACATCGTGCTGATCGACACCTATGACCGGCTGCGTGAAGAAGGCTGGGACAAGGTCGAGGCGGTGCTGCAGACTTGCCGCGAGCGCGCCCGTCCGGTCGTGCTGACGGCGGTGTCGGCCATTCTCGGCGTGCTGCCGATCGCCTTCGGCCTCGGGCTGGAAATCTTCCATCACGAGACGACGATCAACGCGCCGTCGACGCAATGGTGGATTTCGCTGTCCTCGGCGATCGTCTTCGGCCTGTCCTTCGCCACGGTGCTGACGCTGGTGGTGACGCCGTCGATGCTGATCGTGTTCACCCGCGCCAAGGTCAAGCCGGGCGCACGGCGCGGCTGGTTCAGCCGGCTGTTTCGGCGCGGCAAGGGCGAGATTTCCTCGACCGATGCGCCAGGGCAGGATGCCGGAGCCGAGCCGGATATCGCCTTTCCGAAAGCCGCCGAATAGACCAATGCCGATTTGACCGCAAAAGGCCGCCCGGAACAACCGGGCGGCCTTTAGCATTGTTCTTGAGCGAAACGTCGAATTGCGGGGTTCTCATGCCGATCACCACCATCATCATCATCGTCCTGATCCTTATCCTCATCGGCGTGGTGCCGGCCTGGCCGCATTCGCGCTCCTGGGGTTATGGGCCGTCGGGTATTGTCGGCGTGGTGCTGGTGGTGCTCATGGTGCTGCTGTTGATGGGACGGCTCTGAGGCGCCCTCTCAGCGGAGATTTTTTTAGTGTGCGGAGGAGCAGCGCCCGCCGTCGCGGACGTCAGGCAGCTTTCGCAACGCCGGTCACGGTGGCAATGCCGATATCCCGGAGAGCTTCAGTGACGGCCTGATCCAGCAGCGTGTGCGGGATCGTGCCGATCAACCCTTCCAGCCTTGCTGACGCCAGTTGGTGCGGTTCGAAGCGCAAATAGGACATCGACACGATCTCACGCCACATCGCCACGAACGGGCTGCCGGCGCGCAGCACCCACCAGGCCATCGAGGTCATCTTGAGCGGGCGCCCAAGCGCCTTCTCCGCAGCTGCCTTGATCTCCAGGTCGGTGACGGGATGGCCTGGGAAGTTGAAGGCTTCATAGGCGCCGAGTTTGTCCAGGTTCTGCGCCAGTCCGACGAAAGCCCTGGCCAGATCCGGCAGGTAGGCCCATTCATGGACGAGGTCGACCGGGCCGGGCGCCGTGTAGATACCCTTGTTGATCTTGGCGGCGACGACCAGGTCGAACCACGAGCCGCTGCCGGTGCCGCCGAAGAAGTCGCCGGCCCGCAAAATGATGGTGCGGACGCGGCGCGCTTCGGCCTCGCGGTGAAACAGGTCCTCCATGGCGACGCGGATGCGCCCCTTCTCGGTCGTCGGGCGAAACGGCGTGTCTTCCGTGATCACCTCCGGCATCGGCGACCCGTAATTGTATACGGTGCCTGGAAAGAGATGCAGTGCGTTGTTGGCATGGCAAGCGGCCATGACATTCTCGGCGATCGGCAGGCACTTGACCCATTCGGTGTAGATCGGGTTGAGGCCGTTGAAGATGATGTCGACACCTTCCGAGGCGCGGATCAGCGCTTCCCGGTCGAGCGCGTCACCGGCAACGGCCGTAGCGCCTTCAAGTTCAGTTGGCAGCTTGCCGTTGCGGGTGACGGCGCGGACCTCGTAGCCCGCGTCGATGAAGGCCTTGGCGACCACGCGGCCGAGCCGGCCACTGGCGCCGAGAATTGCGATCTTGGTCATTGGAAGCACTCCTGGGTTGGGATTTGCGTGGTCGGTCGGCAAGCGCGATCGGGATCAGCGGCTGCCGAAGAGGTCGCGGTTGCTGCCTTGCGTGACCGGCTGCCGGACGGCCGCATCCGGGTTGTGGATCGCAGCGGTGGTCGTGTTTTCGGTGCTGGTGACAGCCGGCTGGCTGGCGTCGTTCGAACCAAACTTGTCGCTGCCGGCAAAAGCGGCGCTGATGGAAATGAGGATGGCGGCAGTGGTGAGAGCGATCTTGGTCATCTGAGTTCTCCTGGTTGGTTGCAGTCCGTGTTGGTGTCTGCAGCCGGAATATGGTCGCTCCGAATACGAATGGAAATTGACTACAGATGGCGTTCTGATATTCATAAATGAATGACAGAAATCGACTGGAACCTGATCAAGAGCTTTGTCACCGTGGCGGAAACCGGCAGCCTGTCGGCCGCCGCGCGAAAGCTTTCGGCTAGCCAGCCGACGCTTGGCCGTCACATCGGCGAACTCGAACAGGCACTAGGTGTCACGCTGTTCCGTCGAGGACGGCACGGCTACGAACTGACGGAGGCCGGCAGCACGCTGTTCGAACGCGGCAAGGCGGTCAGCGAGCAGGCAAGCGCCTTCTCACTCCTGGCGCTGGGCTCTGTTGAGGCCATCGAAGGCACCGTGCGCATCGCCGCCAGCGAGGTCGTGGCGGCCTATGTCCTGCCTGAGATGACGATGCGGCTGGGGATCGAGGAGCCCGGCATCGAGGTCGAGATCGTTGCTTCCAACCAGGTCGAGAACCTGCTGCGTCGAGATGCCGACATCGCCATCCGCATGGTCAAGCCGGCGCAGAACGAGCTGATGGCACGCAAGGTCTGCGATATCGAGCTCTGCGCCTGCGCCGCCAAATCCTATCTCGACAGGCGCGGCCGTCCGCTAAAGCCTGCCGATCTTGTCGGCCACGATCTGGTCGGCTTCGACCGCGGCGACGAGATCATCAGGGGCTTTACCCAGCATGGCATCCCCGTCACCCGGAGCAGCTTCCGCTTCAGGGCCGACAACCAGATCGTTTTGTGGGAAGCGGTGCGGGCGGGAAACGGCATTGGCCTAGGCCAGGAGCCGCTGGTCGACAAGGATCCTTTGATGGAGAAGGTGCTGCCTGATCTGCCGCTGCCAGTTCTGCCGGTGTGGCTGGCGATGCATCGCGACGTGCGTACCAGCGTGCGCATCCGCCGTGTAGTGGATTTCCTCCATGAGGAGCTGAAACGCTATTCGGCGGGTGCCGGCGCGAATTCGGCGCGGTGAGCGAGCCCGGCCATCAGCAACACGATGATCAGCAGTCCCGACATGGTGATGAAGATCGGGCCGAAGCTGGAATGCTCGGCAACGAAGCCGATCGCCGACGGCGCCACCAGTATGCCACAGTATCCGATAGTGGTGACCACGCTCATGCCGGTGCCAGAAGACATGCCTTCCTGGTTGCCGCCGGCCGAAAAGATGATCGGCACCATATTGGCGATGCCGAAGCCGCAAAAGGCAAAGGCTGCAATGGCGAGCCAGGGCGAGGGCGCCAAGCCAGCCACCAGCATGCCGACCGCGGCTACGAGGGCCGACACGCGCAGCGTCGTCACCGCGCCGAAGCGATTGCGTATGCCGTCGCCGAAGAACCGCGTGACCGCCATGACGCCCGAAAATCCGGCGTAGGCGAGGCCGGCAACGGCGAGATCGGCGCCGAGCTCCTGGCGCAGATATAGGGCGGCCCAATCGAGCACCGCTCCTTCGGAGATCATCGCCAGCAGCGCCATCAGTCCGACCAGATAAACCAGCGGGTTTGCCGGCAGTGCGAATTTGTGGTGCTCGGCCGCCTGCGGGCTGTCTTCGGTGAGGAGATGGCGAACGGCCACCGCGATCACCGCGAAGGCAAACGCCGTTACCGCCGCCGCGTGGGCGAGGTGGCCGTAGTGCTGGATGGCAAAGCCGCCGAGGCCGCCGCCGGCGAAACCGCCGAGACTCCAGAAGCCGTGCGAGGACGACATGACGGCGCGGGAGAGCCGCCGTTCGACCACCACGGCATTGGCATTCATGGCAACGTCCATGCCACCGATCGAGCCGCCGAAGATGATCATGGCGGCGGCCGCCAGCGGTACGTTGGGCGCCAGCGCCACGACCATGAGACCGAGGCTGCCGCACAGGGCGAACCAGCGCAGCACGGTGCGCGAACCATGTCTCGAGATCAAATGGCCGCACCAGGTCATCGCGACGACGGCGCCGACCCCGAATAAGAAAATCAGCAGGCCGAGCGTGAACTTCGAAATCTCCAGCCGGGTCAGGAACACCGGAATCTGCGGCGCCCAGCTGCCCGTCAGGAAGCCGTTGGCGAGGAAAATGGCCGCGAGCGCCCATCGTCCGCGAATGGCAGTCAGCTTGGCAGTTGACGCGTTCATGAGGCGAATCCCGCTGAAAATGGCTTCGCGCGGCAAATTAGATCGATTCAATTTTCAGTCAAGGCTCTTTTGGGAAGCATTTTGAGCCATGGGCTCGAGCGATCGCTGGGGCGGCCTTAATGGTCCTTGGGGCGCCTTGCCTCGAATTCGGCCTTCTTGGCGTCGGAGGCCTCGGTCTGGTTGAGCGCCTGCCATTGCGCATAAGGCATGCCGTAGACGATCTCGCGCGACTGATCTTTGGTGAGATCGACGCCCTTGGCATTGGCTGCCTCCTGATACCAGTTCGACAGGCAGTTGCGGCAGAAGCCGGCGAGGTTCATGAGGTCGATGTTCTGCACATCGTTGCGCTCGCGCAGATGCTCGACCAGCCGGCGGAAGGCGGCCGCCTCGAAATCGCGTTGCTGCTCGTCGCTGAGTCCGGTCATCGAAACCTCCGTCATAGCGGCCCGGTGCGCGAGCCGAACATCTTCACCACATGTATATCGGGACGGCGGTCGATGGCGTCAACAATCGGCGCCAGCCGTTCGGCCCAGGCGAGCGCGCTCTTCTGGTCCGATATCAGGTCCTGTCGGATCTCGATCAGCGCATGGGCGAAGCCGTTGACGATGGCGTGCTTGTACATGGTGTCGCCGCGCAGAGCGCCGTCATAGGGTTCGTTGTCGCCGACGACGAGGTTCTTGTCCTCCGCCAGCATGTCTATCAACGGCCGCGCCACGCGGTCGTCGAGGTCCCACAGGATGCCGACGTGCCAAGGACGCTGGATTCCTTGCATGGCAGGAGTGAAGGAATGCACCGAGAAGATGAAGGGCGCCTGGGCGGAAGCCTGTGCGACCGAGGCGATCATGGCGCCGACGGCGTCGTGATAGGGCCGGTAGAACCTGTCGAGCCGCCTCTCGCGCTCCTCGGCAGCGATGGGGTAGTTCCCAGGTACGACAGTGCCGTCATAAAGCTGGCGAATGAGCGTCGGGTCGTCTTCGCCGCGATTGGGATCGATCAGCAGCCGCGAAAAATTGGCGAGCACCGCCGGCACGCCGAGCAGGGCAGCCAGTTCGCGCGTCACCGCCTCGACGCCGATGTCATAGGCGATGTGGCGGTCGAACTCGGCTGAGGGCAGGCCGAGGCTGCCGTAGTCGTCGGGAAGGTCGCGACGGGCGTGATCGCCCAACAGCACGATGCCTCGCCTGCGGTCGCCCTCGATGATGTCGAAAGGCGCGAAAACTGTGGATCGGGTCATTGGCGGGGAATGGTCTGTTCGCTGGCTTCCGGGGAGGGTGCTATCGTCATTCCACGAAGACGACGCTTGCGCAATGCCGTTGTTTGGCCAAGGTTTCCCGGGAAATCTGGCACAAGTCGGCGAATTGTGTGCCGGCGCCTTTCTAAATCGATTGGAATTGGACAAAACGGTGCGTTGACATGCGCCCGGACTTTTCCGAAAAGGGGCGCAGAGAGATGCTGATGTGGTTTTTGAGGGGTTTTCGGATGAGTTCCGCCGGCGGGCAGCGCATGCGCTCTGCCTTTGCCATGCCGCTCCTCACTCTTGCGATCGGCCTGTCGGCGATGGTCGTGGCTTCGCCGGCGCGTGCCGATTTCCGCGTCTGCAACGCCACGCAGAACCTGGTCGGCGTCGGCATCGGCTATCGCGCCAAGGCCGGCTGGATCACCGAAGGCTGGTGGCACATCGAGGGATCGAGCTGCAAGACGCTGATCGAAGGGCCGCTGTCATCAAGGTTTTACTATCTTTATGCAGAAGACGCCGAACGCGGTGGACGCTGGGACGGCCCGATCAACATGTGCGTGGCTGAAAAAGAGTTCAAGATCGCAGGCGTAACCGACTGCGTCGCCCGGGGCTTCCAGCGCGCCGGATTCCAGGAATATGACACGGGCGAACAGGCGAGCTGGATGGTCCAGCTGACCGATGAGTCCACAACGGGAGGCGCTCCAGCCGCCCCGGGAACAAACAGTCAATGAGACGTAGCCGCAAGGTCAAGATCCTAGCCACCATCGGTCCGGCCTCCTCCTCGGAGGAGATGCTGAAGAAACTGTTCGAAGCGGGCGCCGATGTGTTCCGCATCAATATGAGCCATACCGACCATGAATTGATGCGCACGCTGGTCGGACGCATCCGCGCTGTCGAGGAAGCCGTTGGCCGGCCGATCGGCATCCTCGCCGATCTGCAAGGGCCAAAGCTGCGCGTCGGCAAGTTCGCCAACGGCAAGGAAGTACTGACGCAAGGCCAGATCTTCACCCTCGACGACAATCCCGAGCCCGGCACCTCGACCAGGGTCTATCTTCCGCACCCGGAAATCCTGAGCTCGGTCGAAGCCGGCCATCGCCTGCTGATCGACGACGGCAAGCTCGAGCTGAAGGCGGTGAAGAGCGACGGCAAGTCGATCGTCTGCACCGTCGTCGCCGGTACCACGATTTCCGACAAGAAAGGCGTCAGCCTGCCCGACACCGACCTGCCGGTCGGCGCGCTGACCGAGAAGGACCGCAAGGACCTCGATGCCGTGCTGGCCACAGGCGTCGACTGGGTGGCGCTGTCCTTCGTGCAGCGTCCGGAGGATCTGGCCGAAGCGCGCAAGATCGCCCGCGGGCGGGCGCTGATCATGGCCAAGATCGAGAAGCCGCAGGCTGTCGCCCGGCTGGCCGAAATCATCGAATTGTCCGACGCGCTGATGGTCGCCCGCGGCGATCTCGGCGTCGAGATGCCGCTCGAGGCGGTGCCCGGTATCCAGAAGCAGATCACGCGCGCCGCACGCCGCGCCGGCAAGCCGGTGGTGGTTGCAACGCAGATGCTGGAATCGATGATCACGGCACCGGTGCCGACCCGTGCCGAGGTGTCCGATGTTTCGATCGCCGTCTTCGAAGGTGCCGATGCCATCATGCTGTCGGCGGAATCGGCGGCGGGTGCCTATCCCGTCGAGGCCGTGGCAATGATGAACCGTATCGCCACCAAGGTCGAGACCGATCCGACCTATGCCGGCATCATCAACGCGCAGCGCTCCGAGCCGGAAGCGACCGGCGCCGACGCCATTTCGCTGGCCGCGCGCGAGATCGCCGAAACGCTGAAGCTGTCGGCCATAATCACCTACACCGCATCAGGCACCACAGGCCTGCGCGCTGCCCGCGAGCGGCCGCAAGTGCCGATCATCGCGCTGTCGCCGATCCTCAACACGGCGAGGCGGCTGTCGCTTTTGTGGGGCACGCATTGCGTCGTCTCACCCGACGCCGTCGACCTCGACGACATGGTCAATCGCGCCTGCCGCATCGCCTTCGACGAAGGCTTCGGCAAGCCGGGCGACCGCGTCATCATCACTGCCGGCGTACCGCTGCGGACACCGGGTTCGACCAACATGCTGCGCATCGCCTATATCGGCTCGGACACACAAGTCAGCCGCTAGATTCCAAAAGCGTGTCGCCTCTGAACGGATTCGGGCGACCCACTTTAGAGCAATTCTAGGAAAAGTGTGAAGCGGTTTTCCCTCTAGAATTGCGTCAAAACAAAGAGTTAGAGCAGCTCGCCGTTTCCGTGAAACAGTGAAATGCTCTAGGTCGGCGCGAGTTCGGCCTGCGGTACCTTGATATCGGCGCATCTGCCGGCGCCGTAGGCGTCACCGGCGATGCGCGCCTCCACTGCGGTTGCCATCGCCTGCAGGTCTATACTCTTGCCGGCGACCTTCTCGATGGCGCCGACGGTCAGGTCGGGCGCGATCCAGTCTGGCTTGTGACCGAGATTGTGCACCCAGACGAGTTCGGCACCGGCAATGTCGCGCGCCAGGCCGACGGAATGGATATGTGCATAGACCACCTTGTCGCGATCGCCTGAAATGACCACGGTTGGCGCCTTGATCTCGTTGTAGCGCGGTGCGGCGCCGAGGGCATAGCGATAGAGCCCGGCGACATCGGTGGCGTTGGCACGAAAGGCTGTTGGTCGCAGCACCAGCGGGATAGAGGCCGAGCTGAGATAATTGTCCGGCACCTTGTTGGGCGAGAAAACGCAGGTGGTGGCGTCGGCCATCTGCAGTGTACCGGCCGGATAGGTCAGCGTCTCGGAAAACAGCCGGCCGAGCACCGGCATGGTGGTCAGATCGTAGTACCAGGCGGTTGCGCCGCCCGGCCATGGGTGGGTCGCCGGTGCGAGGAAGACCAGTCCAAGTGTCTTGTCTGGATGCTCGCGGCCAAAGGCCGATGTCACCACGCCGCCGAAGGAATGGCCGACGATGACAGCCTTCCCGATGCCGAGATGGTCCATCAGCGCGGCAATGGTGTTGGCCTGCGCCGATGGGTTCTCGTTGTTGGCGCCGCGGCCCGACCAGCCGTGGCCTGGCCGGTCGAAGAACAGCATTTCGGCGCGGCCTTCGAGCAAGGGACGCAGCGGCAGCATCTGGTCCCTGAGGTTGGCGCTGGCGCCGTGGATGAAGACGATCGGCGGCAGCTCGGCATTGGCGGGTGCCGGAACATGGACATAGTGGATGCGGGCGCCGTTGATGTCGGCGAATTCGCCGATCGGCGGATTGCGGCGCTCGATCAGCCATAAGCCGACGCGGGTGACGCCGACAAAGCCGAAGACAAGCGCCATCAGGAAGGCAAGGGCGGCGTAGATCAGGTTCATGGGGGAGATACGGAGGTGGAGGGG